>NZ_CP060139.1:0-600000 GCF_014524565.1 Croceimicrobium hydrocarbonivorans
TGATTTTTTTTATCACTTTTTTCTACACATTTTTGTCCCTGTTAAGGGGGAGGGATGATCTCGGCAGCCCGTCATACATTTTACCCTGAAAAGAAACTAAACGCAAAGCAATTTAACTACAACGCATGGAGCTGACTGCAAAGACAGTTTGGGATAATTGTCTGTCTTATATCAAAGACAATATTTCCCCTCAGAGTTACAAAACCTGGTTTTTGCCGATCAAGCCCTTAAAGCTCAAAGATAATGTCTTGAGTATTCAGGTGCCTAGTAAGTTTTTCTATGAATGGCTCGAGGAAAACTATATCAAACTCCTGAAAAGCGCGATCACGCGAGAGCTTGGCGATGATGCCAAACTGGTTTACAGCATTGTGATGGAAAACACCTACGGTAATAGCAAGCCTTATACCGTGAAAATTCCATCCAGTAACCGTGGTTCTTTAAAAAATCCAAAGGTGAATATGCCTATGGAAATCGGTGAAAACGGTGTTAAGAACCCATTTATCATTCCTGGCCTGCGTAAGGTTCACGTAGAATCGCAGCTTAATCCAAACTATACTTTCGACAATTTTGTTGAAGGAGACTGTAATCGCTTAGCCCGCTCTGCCGGTTATGCCGTGGCTAAGAAACCTGGTGGTACCTCCTTTAACCCTCTTTTGCTTTATGGCGGTAATGGATTGGGAAAAACCCATTTGGCGCATGCCATTGGGATTGAAATCAAAGATCGTTATCCGGAAAAAACCGTGCTCTACGTTAGTGCTGAGAAATTCCAGCAACAATTCGTAGAAGCAATTCGAACCAACAACAAAAACGACTTTTTGCACTTCTATCAGATGATCGATATTCTGATTGTTGATGATGTGCATTCATTTGCCGGAAAAGAGAAGACTCAAGACGCCTTCTTTGAAATTTTCAATCACCTGCATCAAAATAGTAAACAAGTAATCCTTACCTCAGATCGCGCACCCGTTGATCTGCAAGGAATGGAACAACGCTTATTATCTCGTTTTAAATGGGGATTAAGTGCCGACCTTCAAGTACCCGATTTAGAAACGCGAATCGCTATTCTAAATCAGAAATTGTACAATGACGGGGTGGAAATGCCCGCCGATGTAATCGAATACCTCGCCTATTCTATTAATTCGAATGTGCGTGAATTAGAAGGAGCTTTAATCTCCTTACTCGCACAGTCTTCTTTAAATAAGAAGCGCATTACTGTAGAATTAGCGAAACAGATGATCGATAAATTCGTGAAGAACACCACTCGCGAAATCAGCATCGATTACATCCAAAAGGTAGTTTGCGATTATTTTGATATGCCAATCGAGCTCTTAAAATCTAAGACTCGTAAAAGAGAAATTGTACAGGCCCGTCAATTAGCTATGTACTTCTCTAAACAACTAACCAAAAACTCACTGGCCAGTATTGGTGCCCAATGTGGAAACAAAGACCACGCAACGGTGCTTCACGCCTGCCGGACTGTAAATAATCTTACCGAAACGGATAAACGTTTCCGCACTTATGTGGAAGACCTTCGGAAGAAATTGACCTTGAAATAATAAAAGCCCCGTACAGGGGCTTTTTATTTTGGTACCACATTCACTTTTTGACTAATTTAGAAGTGAATTTTTTCAAAGCATGACCATAAACCATTATTGGATTGTAGATGATGATCCCATTGCCCGAGTGCTTATTCGCAAGAAAATGAGCAATGAGGGTTTATGTGAGAAATTTTCAGAGTTCCAAAATGGACAGGAAGCTTTAAAAGCTTTAAAAGAAGCGGAAGAAAACGATACTCCAGATCTTATTTTTCTGGACTTAAATATGCCCATCATGGATGGCTGGGAATTTTTAGAAGAAGCGAGACACAAACTAGAGAATGTGCATGCCAGAGTGGCCATTCTGACCTCCTCTATCAGTCCCGATGATTGGGACCGTTCCCAAAACATTCCCGGTGTTTCTTGCTTCCTCAATAAACCACTTAATACGGCTGAACTTCTCAATCGAATAGATTCCAGCAGTCGGCCCAATTCCATTTAAGTGCATTTCCTAGCCGGATTAGATATTGAACAAAGTGATGGAGCGCAGTTTATTCTGCCTGAAGAAGCTGCCAAGCGAGTTTTAGCCGCCAGCCTGGAATCCGGCGAAGATCAACTCTGGGTTTTACACTCCGATTTAGCTAAGCTTCCCTCCGCTCTTAAAGATTGGGCTTATTCTGTATATGACTTCCCCTTAAATGGACATAGTGATTCAGCAGAACCTAAAAAGGCTGCTTATCGCGAAGCTCTGCTTTTTCAAATTCAACATCGGGAAAATTCACTCTTAGCGCAGGTCTTAGACCAAAGTAGCAGTGGCATACTGGTTTTCTCCGGTCAAGGTATTTTACTCTACGCCAATCAGAAAGCGGAGCATTGGCTGCCCTCTTTAAAGCAGTTACCGCTGGGCTTATTGAATATTGATCAATTTCAATGGCTTCAAAATGAGCAAGAATTTCCCTTTTCAGCCATTCCCGAAAATGAAAGCCTGGGAATTGGTCAACTGAGTTTGGATGGTGAAAAGCTGAATCGAAAACTGAATTTACAGCATCGCATTTTGCAATGGAAGAATCAGAAGTTCCGCTTATTGGAATTGGATTCTGCTACTGAATTACAGCACTTGCATGAACGATTGCATCAAACTGAGATTACCAATCAGTTATTACTGGAGCGCAGCCTGGGTGCCTATTCCTTAACTAATCATGAAAATACTATCACCTTTCTGAGTGGAGAGGTTGAAAAAATATCAGGTTACCAACCTGAAGAAATTGTTGGCATGTGTTGCTTGGATCTGGCCCATCCGAAAGACCGTCTTCGCAAGGAAAACGCGCTAAACGCCATCCACTATCAACACATGGCTCAGCAAGAAGTTAAATACCGATTACACCATCGCAGTGGTCGCTACCGTTGGGTAAAGGCTACCATGATTAATCATTTTGATACCCCTGGTATTGAGAGCATTGTAACGGTGGTTCAGGATATAGATGAACAGGAAAGAGCGCAACGCGATTTGATAGATAGCAACCATCGCTTCCGTTGGGCCAGCCGTGCTACTAAAGATGTAATTTGGGATTGGCATTATAAAGTGGGGAAGATTGAATGGGGCGAAAACCTCAGTGAGATGTACGGCTGGGATAGCCATGAACTGGATAATCCCGATAAGTGGCTCAGTCATATCCCCAAAGAAGATCATCAGAATATCCAAAATAGTCTGGATGAAGCCTTTGAGCAGCGCTCAGAAACCTGGGAATGTCGTTATCGCTTTCAAAAGAAGAATGGTGACTGGGCTTATATTCTCGACCGTGGCTATATCGAACGAGACCTGATGGGTAATGTGCTCCGCATTATTGGGGCCATGCACGATTTTAGTGAGCGATATCAATATGAGCAGGAACTCCAAAAAGAAAAACAAAAATTCAGGCAATTATTTGAAGGCTCCTTAATTGGAGTTGCTATGCTCGAATTGCAAAATACTCGTTGGCAAGATTGTAATCAGGCCTTATTAAATATGCTGGGCTTCAAGAAATCAGAATTCCTGGCCAAGAGTCTAATTGACCTCATTCCTGAATCAGAGCTTGAATTACATCAGCAAAAATTACGGGAACTCCGCTCCTTGCAACCAATTAAGACCTATCAAACGCTATTGCTTCGCAAAGATCTAGGCACTACCAAAGTGGTGGTCTCGGCTTTCACCACTCAGGATGAAGCCAAGCGTCCTATTGCCTGGTTCCACTTTTTGGATTTAGGTCCCATTGAAGAAAGTAATAAAGCGCTGGTGGAAGCCGAGTCTCGCTTTAGACAGTACATTGAAAAGGCCTCAGATATTTTTGTTACCCTAAACAAAGACGGCTTTATAGAGTACATCTCCCCTAATATCCTTCAATTAGCGCAGTATCGTCCGGCCGAACTTATGGGGCAGGCTCTAACCGACTATATCCATCCCAAGGACTTGGTTAAAACTCGCCTCACTTTTATCAAAGCTTACCGTAAATCCGAAAATGCCGGCCGGGCTGTATTCCGATTAAAATCTAAAGACGGTGAATGGTTATGGCTTGAAGCTAATGGTCGTTTTCAGGATCGAGAAGGAAAATTAAAAGCCTTCATCAATATTCGTGATATCCGAAAGGAACATGAGATTGAAAGTCAGCTAAGAAAGCTTTCTCTGGTGGCCAATAGAACCTCCAATGGCGTACTGATTGTAAATGCCAAACATGAAGTAGAATGGCTCAATCAGAGCTTTAAACGCATGAGCGGCTACAGCCTGGAAGAAGCGAAAGGTCGCCGAATGGAAGATCTGTTACATGGACCGGCTTCATTAAAAACGGATCATGGTCGCCTCAACGACTTTCTCAATACGGGTAAGCCATTCCGATTGGAGAACATCAATTATAAAAAGGATGGCAGTGAATATTGGGTAGAAAGCATCGTAACCCCAATTTACGATGAGGGAGGCCGCTTGATAAATTACATTTCCATTGAATCGGATATTACCGAAAGGAAGCAGGAGGAATTGGATTTCCAACGCAATTTGCAGCTGATCTCTGAGCAAAATGAGCGACTACAAAGCTTTGCTCATATAGTATCACACAATTTCCGCTCCCATGGATCCAATATTCAGCAATTGATTCACGAGCTCAACGTAACCCAGGATCAATTACTTAGGGACGAATTATACCGCTATCTCGAAGTAAGTGCAGAAGGTTTGATGCAAGCTTTAGATGAACTATCCAGCATTTTAGAGGTAGAATCAGCCTCAGAGCTACCTACCGAGGAATTGGAGGTTCTCACCTATTGCGAGCGAGTTCGGCAAATCCTTTCTCGCCCCACCATGGAGATTAATGCCGAATTGCAATTTGATATTCCCGAAGGCTTTTGTTTAAAGTTTTATCCAGCCTATTTGGAAAGTGTGCTCTTCAACTTAGTGAGTAATGCACTGCGTTATCATGATCCGGAGAAGGATCCCTGGGTAAAAGTTTGGGTGGAAGAGAGTGATCACAACAAACATCTTTTTGTTTCCGATAATGGTTTGGGAATCGATTTGGAAAAATATGGCAATCAACTCTTTAAGTTTAAACGCAGTTTCCATAATCATCCCGATAGCTCAGGAATCGGACTCTATTTAATTCGCAGTCAGATAGAAAGCTTGGGGGGTGAAATTACCGTTCACAGTATAGTGGGCAAAGGCACAACCTTTAAAGTTAGTCTGCCAAAATAGAGGCAAGTCTTGGAGGATGCCTGCTATAAAACGTACCTTTAACCAAAGATTTTTTTCGTGAAGAAAGTACTGATGGTTTGCCTGGGAAACATTTGTCGCTCTCCCTTGGCTGAAGGTTTATTGCGTTCGAAAGTTAATCCTGATGAAGTGGAAGTAGACTCGGCTGGCACCGCGGCTTACCATGTAGGAGAAGCCCCGGATATCCGCACGATAATGACCGGCCGTAAACATGGAATTAATCTATCCAGCTTAGTAGGTCGGCAATTCAAAACTGTTGATTTTGATTACTTTGACCGTATCTATGTAATGGATCACTCTAACTTAAATAATGTTTTAAATATGGCTCGAAATGAGGCTGACCGCGCCAAAGTGGACCTCATTTTAAACGAAATAAAAGCCGGTTCTAATCAAGATGTTCCCGATCCCTATTACGGAGGGGATGAAGGCTTTGAACAGGTCTATCGATTATTGGATGCTGCTACAGATACGATCGTAGAAAAATTGAAGGATGGAAGAATCTAATAATCCCAAGGGAAAGCTCTATTTAATTCCTTCCTTAATGGGTGAAATTGAGCCCCTGGAAGTGCTGCCTTTATCGGTTAAGAAAGTAATAGACCTCTGCGATCATTTCATTGTAGAAAATGAAAAATCGGCGCGCGCCTTTATTAAGCGGGTGCTTCCCTCCAAGCATCAACCCGACCTCGTACTTTATACCACCAATAAGTTTTCAGATCCGGCTGATTATCCTTCCTACCTGGAAGCAGCACGCAATGGAGAGCATATTGGATTGATCTCTGAAGCTGGGGCACCGGGAATTGCAGATCCGGGCGCAGAAATCATTAGCCTTGCTCATAATGAAGGCATTCGAGTAGTTCCCTTAGTGGGGCCCTCCTCTATTTTCATGGCGATGATGGCCAGTGGCATGAATGGCCAAAGCTTTGCCTTTAACGGCTATTTACCTATTGATAATCAGGAGCGTAAAAAGCAAATTAAGAATTTAGAAAACCTGAGTCGTAAAACCGGGCAAAGCCAAATTTTCATGGAGACTCCTTATCGAAATGATAAGCTCATGAAGGATTTAATTAGCATTTGTCATCCCGATACCCGACTCTGTGTGGCAAGAGAAGTCACCACTTTAGAGGAGTATATCCGCACCCAACCTATCTCATGGTGGAAGAACAATTTACCGGAATTGGAAAAACGTCCGGCGATCTTCATTCTTAGTGTGGAGTAAATTATGGATCGAATTGCAAATTCACTTTGCTTCAACACAGAGACAGAGAGGTAAAGAGGTACACAGAGAAAATTTGGAAGTGGAATAATTTGGTTTTCAATCGTATTTCACAAACGACCAACTGCTAGCTACCATCTACCCCAGCGGCCAATACACTCTTCCTTGTCCACCATCCACTCTACCGTCTAAAGTCTATCGTCTAAATTCTATAGATCGAATTTGCAATTCGATCCAGCTTACCAACGACCAACGACCAACGACTAGCTACTAACTACCAGCTACCAATTAAACAAGGGATATCCCTCCATCATTTCATTCACCTCCTGAGCAACGGCTTCTAGATTTGCCTCGTCTTCAAAATTGCTGATCACGCGGTCGATAAGCTCCGCTACTTTCTCCATATCCGCTTCTTTCAGTCCACGGGTGGTGATTGCAGGCGTTCCTAAGCGAATACCGCTGGTTACAAAGGGAGATTTATCATCAAAGGGCACCATGTTCTTATTCACGGTGATATCGGCTTGCACAAGCGCATTTTCGGCCTGCTTACCGCTGATGTATTTATTACGAAGGTCAATCAACATACTGTGATTGTCGGTGCCTCCAGAAATAATCTGGTAATCTCGCGCTACAAGAGCAGCAGCCAGGGTCTTAGCGTTCTTCTGAACTTGTAAGGTGTAATGCATAAATTCATCCTCCAAGGCTTCACCGAAGGCTACCGCTTTAGCAGCAATCACATGCTCCAAAGGACCACCTTGAGTACCGGGGAAAACCGCAGCATTCAAAATTTGACTCATCATCTTCACCTGACCTTTAGGCGTTTTTTCGCCCCATGGGTTTTCGAAATCTTTACCCATTAAGATCATTCCACCACGAGGACCACGCAGGGTTTTATGGGTGGTGGTAGTTACAATATGACAATGAGGAATAGGATCACTTAATAAACCTTTGGCAATTAAGCCGGCCGGATGTGAGATATCCGCTAAAAGCAAGGCGCCAACGCTATCGGCGATTTCCCGGAAACGGGCAAAATCCAAATCACGACTGTAGGCACTATATCCCGCAATAATTAATTTGGGTTGTTCCTTGGTTGCGATTTCAGCAATGTTATCGTAGTTCAAGCGACCGGTTTCCTTCTCAACCCCGTAAAAACAAGTTTGGTAGGTTTTACCACTAAAGTTAACGGGCGAACCATGGGTAAGGTGACCACCATGTGAAAGATCGAAGCCCATGATTTTATCACCAGGCTTGAGGCAGGCTAAAAATACCGCAGCATTGGCCTGAGAACCGGAATGCGGTTGCACATTGGCATATTCAGCACCAAATAATTGTTTAGCTCTTTCAATGGCAATGGTCTCTACTTCATCTACTACTTCACAGCCTCCATAGTAGCGCTTTCCTGGAAAACCCTCGGCGTATTTATTGGTTAGAACCGAGCCCATGGCCTGCATTACCTGGTCACTAACAAAGTTTTCTGAAGCAATTAATTCGATGCCTTCCGTTTGACGTTCACGTTCTTGTTGGATGAGATCGAAGATTAGAGAATCCTTATACATACCTTAAGTTTTGACGCTAATTTTTCTGCGGTGATGAATCTTAGTAATATTGCCCAAAATTAATCCAAATATGCTCACAGCAAACGACCCGTCGCGTAAGTCTTGGATTGAAGTTCCAACAGGCAGCGACTTTCCTATACAAAACCTTCCCTTCGGCGTTTTTTTAGCGAATGATGATCATGTATCGATCGGCAGTCGTATTGGGAATACAGCTATTGATTTAGCCGCCCTTCATCAACTAGGCTATTTTGAAGGCATCATTCTTCCAGAGGATGTGTTCTTGCAAGATACGCTCAACGACTTTATCACTCTGGGAAAACCTACCATCCGCCAGGTTCGCAATCGACTTGCGGAAATCTTTGATGTAAACAACGATCAATTGCAATCCAATGCAGATCAGCGTGAGGTGGTGCTCTTCCCGGTAGAGGAATTGCAAATGTTGATGCCGGTATTCATTCAGGATTATACCGATTTCTATTCCAGTCGTGAGCATGCCACCAATGTGGGGATTATGTTCCGTGGTAAAGAAAATGCCTTGATGCCCAACTGGTTGCATTTACCGGTAGGATATCATGGTCGTAGCTCTTCCATTATTGTATCCGGAGAAAATATTCATCGCCCCATGGGTCAGATGTTACCTCCCGGAGCCGAAGCACCGGTATTTGGGCCATCTAAAGCAATGGACTTCGAATTGGAGATGGGCTTTATCACTACCGATGGTAAGCCTTTAGGAGACCGCATCAGCACCGGTGAAGCTGAAGATTATCTTTTTGGAATGGTGATCTTTAATGACTGGAGTGCACGTGATTTACAGCGTTGGGAATACGTGCCTTTAGGACCATTCTTAGGAAAGAACTTCGGATCTTCTATCTCTCCCTGGGTGGTAACTTTTGATGCTTTGGAGCCTTATCGTACGGCCCGTCCTAAGCAAGAAGAGCCCAAGCCTCTGCCCTATTTAGAATGTGCTCCCAATACTTCTTACGATATCCAATTGGAAGTATACTTGCAGCCGGAAGGTGGTGAAGAAAACCTGATTTCGGAGAGTAATCATAAGTACTTGTATTGGACCATGGTGCAGCAATTAGCCCATCATACGGTAAACGGCTGTAATATTAATGCCGGGGATTTAATGGCTAGTGGAACCATTTCTGGACCTGAGCCTAAAAATTATGGCTCTATGCTCGAATTAAGCTGGAAGGGTGATAAGCCTTTAAAATTGAGCGATGGCAGCGAACGTAAATACCTTTTGGATGGTGATACGGTTATCATGAAAGCTTTCTGCGACAACGGAACCCAGCGTATTGGCTTTGGTGAAGTACGCAGTAAAATCCTACCCGCGAAAGCATAATATTGTAAAAAATACACTAAGTATAGAGGCGCTTTGAGCGCCTCTTTCTATTTTTGGTATTTGCCCAAATATCAAGGAATTGAAAGTATTTAAATATCTAAGTCTGGCTGCATGCCTCAGCTTCATTGCCTGTTCAAAGGATGAAGATCCTATTAAGTCTAATGTCACTCTTCCCGATCCAGAACCCGTAGATGATGGTTTTTACGGTCAGCCATTCAATGGCATGCCCACCGATGTAAATGATCTGGTTTTATATGAGGTAAATATTCGTGCCTTTTCGGCGGATGGCGATTTAGATGGCGTTACCGCGCAATTGGATAGCATTCAAAAAATGGGGGTTAATGTGCTATGGCTCATGCCGATTTATCCGGTTGGGCAAGTTAACAGCATCAACTCACCCTATTGTGTACGCGATTATACGGGAGTAGCCAGTGAATATGGCAGTTTAGAAGATCTGCGCGAATTGGTAGATGCCGCCCATCAAAGAGGGATGTCGGTAATTCTCGATTATGTAGCCAATCATACTTCCTGGGATCATCCCTGGATCACGGAGCATCCGGATTGGTATACCCAGGATGGCAATGGTAATATTGTAATTCCTCCGGGCACCAATTGGCAAGATGTGGCCGACCTCAATTTTGAAGTCGATTTCATGCAATTGGCGCAAATTGAAAGCTTGAAATACTGGATTCGGGAGGCTAATATTGATGGTTTCCGCTGCGATTATGCCAATGGAGTTCCTTTCGAATTTTGGCAAAGAGCCATTGACTCCTTAGAGGCTTATCATCGCACTAAGCTTCTAATGCTGGCCGAGGGTGATCGCTTTAATCATCTCATTGCCGGATTTGATCTGCGCTTTAGCTGGGCCGCTTATGCCAAATTAAAGGAGGTATTTGCCGATGGCCATGCGGCTAGCGAACTCAGTACTCTGCATCAAAACGAGTACAATGTCATTGTAGGCAATCAAGGGATTTTACGCTTTAGCACCAATCATGATGAATCTGCTTGGGACGCCACCCCTGTGCAGCTCTTTGGCAGTCAGCAGAGTGCGGTAGCAGCCATGGTCGCCACCACTTATTTAGGCGGGGTGCCACTCATTTACAGCAGTCAGGAAGTAGGTCGCAACCGTACTCTAGCCTTTTTCAGTAATGATCCTATCGACTGGAGTGCTAATCCTGAGGTGAAAAAGCAGTACCAGCAGTTCATGCAGATTTATGCCTCTGAAGCCGCAGCCAAGGTGCAGACGATTACGGATTACAGCTCCCAGGATGTATTGGCTTTTACCAAGACAAAGGATGGCGAAGAATTGCTGGTGCTGGTTAACTGCCGCAATAATGCAGTGAGCTATAATGTGGATGCGGGATTAAGCGCTGGCAATTGGACCGACCTTATGAACGGACAAAGCCTACAGCTTAATTCTACTTTGAACTTAAATGCCGGCGCCTACTTTATTTATAAGCGAAATTAAAGCGGGCGATACGTCCCTTAGGACCGCTTAACCATGGCCCCTGGCAAGTATAAAAACCTTCGGAGCTATACAGCCAGTTCTTACCATTATCAAAGGAATAGGCCATTCCAAAGCGTGAGCATAGCACAATATGCGATCCTTGCCATTTTACGCAAGACCAGTAGCGTTGACTTAAAGGTTTAGGAAATGGAACAGGCTCCCAGCTTTTTCCGGTATCTATAGACCAAAGCAAGCTTTGCTTGGATAAAGAATCAGCGCGATAATCTCCGCCGCCAATTAAGAGGGTATCAGCGTTTTTCGCATCAATACTAAATGCTCCCTTAGATGCTCCTCCATCATTCATGGCTAAGAAAGCTTTAAGCGATTGCCCCTTATGCTTGCCTAAAATTCGAGCTTGGCTTCCACCCAAAACAATGGCCCATGAATCTTGACCAAAACAATGTAGGCAGGTACCGGAAGCGGCAAAACCGCCTTGCTTTGGACTTACTTTTAATTCGGGGATAGTATCCCATTTTTGCCAGCTTTTACCGCCATCCTTAGTTTCGATAATAGTGATATGAGATTCTTGCGCATCCGCGAAAGCTAAACCTCTTTGGGCATCCCAAAAATCAAAGGCATCAAAAAAAATACTGGGACTGTCGTCTCTAAAGCATTCTTGCCAGCTCTGCCCCGCATTTTCGGTTCGCAATATCAAAGCTGGTGAACCCGCACTGAGAATGATAGCCGTGGAGTCGTCGATTGCTTCGATATCACGCCATAGCACTCCTTCATAGCCTTTGGGACTGCGGTTCTCCCAATGATTAGGCAAATTAAAATACCATACCTGGGACTGATCACTGGCCAGCCAGATACTACTGTCGTTTAGCACTGATAGTGCACGAAAATTATTACTAGAATCGGGACATTGAAAAAGACTGAAATCTTCATTTTGGCCATTCAGGCTTAAAGCCGAAAGACTAAACAGGGAAATGAGCAGCAAGGCTTTATTCATCATCTTCATATTGATTTGCAAGAAAAAGAAATTCTTTGTACTTTCGATGTTGTAACATTGAAATAATATGAAACGAAGTAAATTTTTAAAATCCAGTGTTTTAGGTCTTGCCTCTTTGTCGATGATTCGCTTGAAAACAGAAGACCAAATCAGTGAAAAATCTACTAACTTAATAGACCCGAATCTGGGCTTTAATCATTTACCCAATCCAAAGACATACCCCATGAAAAACTCACTTTTAATTAAAGCCGATTCCCGCGGTCATGCTAATCATGGCTGGCTAGACACTAATCATACCTTCAGTTTCGCTAATTATTACAATCCGGAGCGCATGCATTTTGGCGTCTTAAGGGTTATTAATGACGATTATATCGCCGCTGGAGCAGGATTCGGAACGCATCCCCATGAAAACATGGAAATCATCACCATACCCTTTGAAGGCGATTTGGAACATAAAGATTCCATGGGCCATAAGGAAGTAATTAAACACGGTGATGTGCAGGTAATGAGCGCTGGTACCGGGATTTACCACAGTGAATACAATGCGAATAAAGACAAAGCCGTAAAGCTTTTCCAGATTTGGGTTTTTCCAGATAAACGCAATGTAGAACCACGCTACGATCAGATTACTCTGGACACCAGTAAAATGAAAAATCAGTTTATGCAGATCCTGTCTCCCAATCCTGAGGATGATGGTGTTTGGATTCACCAGAATGCCTGGTTTGATATGGGTGATTTTGAAGCTGGGAAAAAGCTAAATCACAAGCTCCGCGCTCCACAGAGCAATGGTGTTTATGCCATGGTAGTTGATGGTAAATTCAAGATTAATGGTCAAGAATTAGAATACCGCGATGGCCTGGGCCTCTGGGAAATTAATGAGATTGAAATTGAAAGTCTCGAAAAAGGCCGACTACTATTAATGGAAGTCCCCATGCAATTGAACTAATAAAAAAAGGCACCGCAATGGTGCCTTTTTTTATGTTTCGCTTTCGTAAATCAGGGTTTATACCCGCACCTGGCCATCGCCATATACATAGTATTTATTGGTCACCAATTGCTTTAAGCCTAAGGGTCCGCGGTGATGCAGTTTATCGGTACTTATCGCTAATTCGGCGCCTACGCCCATCGCTCCCCCATCGGTAAAGCGCGTGGAGGCATTGTGGTATACAGCAGCGCCATCTACCTGCTCCATAAATTTTTGAGCAAGCTGTCCATCTTCGGTAAGAATGGTCGCAGAGTGGCCACCCGAATACCGATTAATCTTATGAATAGCCTCGGCATCATCATCCACCAGGGCAATCACGGCTTTTAGGGCTAAAAACTCTTCATACCAAATGGCTTGATCTTCCACTAGTTTGGCTTCAGGCAATAGCTTCTTGCTGCTATCATCGGCCCAAATTTCTACTCCGGCCTTCTGCAATTCACTTTGCAGTTTAGCTACCAGCGCAGGTAAATGTGGGTGTTCTCTATGAATCAAGATTTTATCCAAAGCATTGCAAGCCGAAATCTTGTGGGTCTTGGCATTTAGTAAAACGCGAATGCTTTTCTCAGGATCGGCATCTTGTGCCAAATAGGCAAAGTTATTTCCGCGTCCGCTAACCAATACAGCGCAGGTGGCATGTTCCTTCACAAATTGTATTAAGCGCTCTCCCCCTCGGGGAACAATTAAATCCAATTGTTGATCGGGTTTACGCAAGAAGTCCTGGATTTCTTGGCGATTCATCTGTAAAAACTGAATCCAATCTTTATCTAAATTGTTTTCAGCCAAAGCTTTATGCCAGCAATCCACCAAAGCTAAATTGCTGTGCAAGGCCTCCTTACCCCCTTTTAAGAGAATGCGGTTATTGGCTTTAAAGGCCAGCACGGCCGCTTCGATGGTTACATCCGGGCGACTCTCATAAATGATCATAATAGTACCAAAGGGAGCAGTTTTATTGAGGATGCGCAATCCATTTTCAATCTCGCGCTCTTCCTTCACCAATCCCACCGGATCTTCTTGCCCTTTCACTTGCTCCAGAGCTTGAATCATGCCTTCTATCTTTTGATCATCTAAAACCAATCGATCGTACAAGGCCTGATCATCACGATCAAAGGCATCTAAATCCTTTTGATTTGCCGCGAGTATGATTTTGCGATCTTCATCAATGATGCGCATCATACTGGCTAATACCTGATTCTTCAAATTTGTATCGAGTAATTCCATTTTGTTGTTCTTTTCTAGTCAATAATTCGAGTTCCTATTTCCTTACCATCCACGAGGTCTACGATCACGCCAGCGCGTTTACCATTGGCAATAAAGGTGGGAATGTCCTTTTTCGCGGTTTCTTTGGCTACACCTAATTTGCTTTCCATCCCGCCACGACCTTCGGCTTCTCCTTTATTGGTTTCCTGGATGTATTGCTCCACATTTTGATCGGTAGTTACATTGCGAATCAAGCGACTATCCTCATCATCCGGATGACCGGTATATAATCCATCGGTATCGGTTAAAAGAATAAGCATATCCGCATTTAAGAGCTCTGCCACTAAACTGGCCAACTCATCATTATCGCTAAACATGCTCATGCTCAGGCTTACCGCATCATCTTCATTGGCAATGGGAATTACGCCCTGAGAAAGCAGGCCTTCATAACAGTTGATCATGTTTTCGCGGTGCTTACCGGGGCTAAAATCCCGCTTGGTAGCCAATACCTGAGCGCAACGCATACCGTATTCGTGGAAAATACTGTAGTAGTGACGCATCATTCGCGGCTGACCAATAGCCGAAAAAACCTGTCGGCGGATAGTGGGATCATCAATAGTACTGTCCATTACTTCCATCCCGGCGATTACCGAACCGGAGCTCACCAAAATGGTCATTATATCGCGTTCATAAAGTTCTGCGATCTGATCCACCAAACCTCGTAGAATAGGGCTTACAATGCGATTGTCCTTATTGGTCATCACATTGGTACCCACTTTAACTACCACGCGTTTTACGTGGGAATGATCTCTTGATTCACCCATTTTTATGATTCTTTACCCAGTTCAACGGCACGATTAAAGGCAGCATAAGCCGCTTCTTTAATCAAATCTTTCACATTATTGTCCTCCATGGAATCGAGGGCGGCTCGAGTGGTTCCTCCTTCGGAGGCTACCTTGTCCATCCATTTCTCTGGGGTCAGCTTATTGCGTTTAAATAGCTCAATCGCTCCTTCGAAGGTGGTGCTAACCAATACCTTAGAATCGTAATCACTAAAACCCATGTCTAAAGCAGCTTCCAGCATACTCTGCATAAAATAGAATACATAGGCCGGTCCAGAACCGGAAATACCAGTAGAAGCATCAATATCATTTTCACTGTCGAGACGCACGGAACGACCAGTAGTATCGAGTAAGCTCTCTACGGTAGAAAGCTCCAGGCGGGAAACTTCATCCGAGGCGGTAAAGGAGGTTAAGCCCTTCCCTACTTGGGCCGGTAAATTGGGCATCGCCCGCACTACTTTTTTAATATTCAAATGGTCTTGGATGGTTTTGATGGTAACCCCCGCCATAATGGAAATCACGATTTGATCCTCCACCATGTGTTTTTTCAGTTTAGTGAAAAGCTCATCAATATGATAGGGTTTTACCGCTATAAAAATGATATCCGCCAAGGGGGCACAGTCGGCGATATCATCATAAACTTCAAAGTGACTTTTTTTACGCAGCTCCTGGGTTTTCTCAGGGGCATTGTCGGAAATCAGCAGATCTCCTTTTTTTAGGTGTTCGGATTTGGCAATAGATTCTGCGTAGGCGAGGCCCATATTGCCCGCGCCTATAACTAATACTTTCATTAGATGTTTTTGATTAGTAAATGTGGATTGCTTTTTAGCAAGTACACATAATGGTACAAGCATCATGCGAAAATTGCTATTCACTAAAAACAAGTTGTTTTAAAGTAAAAAGTTCATTTTTCATGCAGATTTGACGCATTTTCACGTAAAATGACATCATTTCTATTCATTTTCACTAAAAATCAGAATCTCTATTCACGTCAGATTTGCGCATTTTCCTGCAGGATCGGCAGCTAATTAATTTGGAATTTTGAGAACATTTTGGGGTCTGCCGACTTAGGTTTGCGGATTGAATAATTGCTATGAAATTAGATCAGGCTTATTGGGAGCAATGCTATGTAAATCATCAAAGCCCTTGGGATATGGGCAGTGCTTCTACTCCACTTATTAGTTATTTGGAAAAGCAAAACCGCGATGCTTCGATCTTTATTCCCGGAGCTGGTAGGGCCTGGGAAGTAGATTGGATGCTGGAACAGGGATTTACTGACATAACTGTTATCGACCTTAGTAGTACTGCCTTGCAGGAAGCAATGGAACGGATTCCTCATTCAGACCAAGTGAAATGGATTGAAGGCAATTTCTTCGAACATATCGGGCACTACGATTTAATCATGGAACAAACCTTTTTCTGTGCTCTGGATCCGCAATTACGTCCGGACTATGCTTTAAAAATGAAATCTCTATTAAAAGAGGGCGGAAAATTATTTGGCTTGCTTTTCAATTTCCCATTAAGCACGGAAGGCCCGCCCTTTGGGGGCTCCAAGGCCGAATACCTTAATTTGTTTCAAAGTCAATTCAAGATTCATCATCTGGAAATCTGCTATAATTCAATTAAGCCCAGAGCGGGCCGTGAATTTTTCCTAGAGCTGGAAGCTTGATGTATCTTTGCTCAAAATCATTTCCATGGGCGGCAGTACCGAGGTTTTAAACCACAAGCAAGTTGAAGATCGTATCCAACGCATAGCCTGGCAGATCTACGAAGAGTTCCACAATGAAAAGGAAGTCGTATTGGCGGGCATTGCCGACCGCGGTTTTTATTTAGCTCAAAAGCTATATGAGCATTTGCAAGAGATTGCCGATATCGAAATCCGCATTAGTAAACTGAGCTTCGATAAGGATCATCCTCTGGATACCGAGTATCAAATGGAGCCTGCCATGGATCTCAATGATCGCAATATCGTTTTGGTGGATGATGTTTTAAAATCTGGCGGTACCCTTATTTACGGTGTACGCTATTTCCTTGATTATCCGATTAAAGCCATGAAAACCGTGGTGTTGGTAGATCGCAATCATAAGCGCTATCCGGTGAAAGCCGATTTTAAAGGCCTTTCCTTATCTACCTCCATGCAGGAGCATGTGAATGTACAGATCGAAGAAGCGCCTTATTCCGTGCGTGTTAGCTAAGACTGGTCTGGGCCATTCCGCTGCTTTTGGCTCTTTTTCGCTTACGTGCTTCCCGCTCGGCGCGCAGGTATTTGGGATGAATGATTAGCATACCAAAGCTTTCCCCTTCTTCTTTTCCCAGATGCTTATGATGCATTTTATGGGCTCGTAAAATGGCTGCCAAATAGAGGTTATCGCTGTTTTTGAACCATTTAAAGCGGCGGTGAATAAAAACCTCATGCACAAGAAAATAGGCCAAGCCATATACGGCGATCCCTGCTCCAATTGAAGGCGCAATCCAGGAGCCGGCCATCATCCCCAGCATAATGCACAGCCAGGATGGAATGGCAAAAATGAGAAAGAAGGTATCATTGCGTTCAAAGAAACCAGGCTCCTTAACGTGATGATCCTCATGGAGTTTCCATAAAAATCCATGCATCACGTATTTATGGGCAAACCAAGCCACAAATTCCATAAACCAAAAGGTGGCAAATACGATTAAAGCAATCCAGTACCAGGTCATATTAAGATATTGAGCATCATGAAAAATAGGGCTATCAAAACTAAATACCAGCGAGCTAAGGCCTGATCCGCTTCAAGCTTGAGACGGATAAACAAAGCTTGCATTAGCATAGCAACCCCAAACCAAGCTAAATAGTTCTGTGGTGGAATCTTATTTCCTTCCCATTGCCAAAACCCTAATTCGGTACAAAGGGGTTCAATAAAGAAGTCAAGGCCCACCATTAAGGCCGCACCGATTAATATTCTGACTAATTTAGATGAACTCCAGCGCTTTGCCCATAAAGCAGAACTATAGGCCAAAAGAAACCAGTTTACCCCAATTAATAAGGGCACCGCAATCAGTTTAGGTCCCAAATTATGCAGATAGGCATAATTACCAAATGGAATACCTGTTTGGGTGCCCAATACTTCTACTCCATAGCCAATCCCAATGCAGAGCATGGCATAGATTCCTAGCTTGGGCAGTTCCTGCTTGCTGCTGGCCCCAAAAAAGAGCAGAGCCGCTAAGATTAAGTTTAGAGGGGTAAAGCCGGCAAAAAAATCACGATCGCCATAGCTGATAACCCAAATACCGAAGAAGTGCACAAAGGCCAATAGTCCCAATCCGTATTTACGGCTTAATAGCTGAAAGCTAGTTTGCATAATCTTCTTCAATTAGATTGGCGGTGATTTCGGCTCCCATCAAGCAAAGCGGAATACCACCACCGGGATGCACCGATCCACCACAAAAATAAAGGCCTTGCAAATAGCGACTAAAATTGGGGTGGCGTAGAAAAGCCGAGAAAGTATCGTTAGATCCGGCACCATAGAGGGAACCCTGATAACTGGAAGTGCGACTTTCAATTCGACGGGGATCCAGATAATCTTCATATTCGATTAAGGACTCAATATCTACATTGAGGCTGGCACTGAGCTTATCTAAAACCTGCCGACGAACTTTGGGAATTAAGGCATCCCAATCTTGCCCCGTATTGCCAGGCGCATTTATAAGGATAAACCAATTCTCGCAGCCTTCCGGAGCATCGCCCTCCCCTTCTTTAGAAGAGATATTTAGATAAATAGTGGGATCATCGCCAATGGTCTGCTCTTGAAAAATAGCCTTGAACTCCTGCTCATAGTCGGCACTGAAAAAGATATTGTGCAAATCCAATTGGGGAAATTCCTTTTTGATACCCCAATAAAAGATTAAGGCGGAGGAACTTCGCTCCTGCTGCAAGGTTTTCTCGGGGGCTTTTTCTTGGGGCATCAAGTACCGATAGGTGGGCACCACATCCATATTGCTGATGATGACATCCGCCTCATGAATTTCATTTCCCACTTGAACAGCATAGGCTTTAGCATTTTTGCTAAGTATGCGCTCTACTTTAGTATTGAAGTGAAATTCCACCCCTAAATCGAGGGCCAATTGATAAATGGACCGCGCTATTTGATGCATCCCACCTTTAGGATAAAAGGTACCGATATTATGCTCCAAATGCGGAATGCTACTCATCACCCCTGGCGTTTGAAAGGGATCACTGCCATTATAGGTAGCAAAGCGATCGAAGAGCTGCACCAATTTAGGATGCTGCAGCATTTTATGGTTATAGCGATGTAAGCTACCTCCCAAACCCAGTCGGGGCATACGAATAATGGAGGCTAGGGTATCCCGATGCAAATAGGATTTAAAGCGATGTAAACTGCGCCGGAGGAATACCTTTTCGGTATAGCGGTAGATAAAGGCCGAACGCTTTAAATAGCTCAGAAGCTTTTGAGCGGGCACCTGCAATCTGCTTTGAACTTCTTCGGCGAAAGCCTCCTTATCCGCATAGGCCTTAATAAAGGTGCCATCCGGCCAAAAATAGTGGCAGGCAGTATCTTTCTGATAATAGTTGAAATAATCGCGCGGCTCCCTACCACAATCGTGAATTAATTGATCGATTAACTGAGGAAGGGTAAATAAAGAAGGTCCGCTATCAAAGCGGTAGCGCTCGTCGCCAATTAGGCCCAACTTCCCTCCTGGCTGGGCTGAGGCTTCAAAAACCTGCACCTGATAACCCTTGGATGCCAAGCGCGCCGCGGTAGCCAGGCCAGCGATACCACTACCAATTACAATTGCTTTATTTGCCATAGTTCAATTCCGATATAAAACTATTAAAGGCCCGGCTTGTTTAGAAAAAATGCAAAAGATTTGGGAAAAATGGCAGGCTTTAATGCCCCCGGTAAAATGGCTCTTGGTCTTTGTGGTGCTGGCCTTTGGAGCGGCCTTCTTCTTTGCTCCTAAAGCCAAGGTGGTGAACTACCAAGAATTGTCTTTTGCTACCAGCAGTGACTCCCGACTGTATTTCAATAATATTCGCTCCTATTATTACCATATCGACAATCTGAGTAAAAAGCCCATGGAAATCCTTCGGTTGAAACGATTGGGCTCTGAAAGGGATCAAGGGAATTTAAATTTTGCTTTGATACGCTATCCGGCAGGGGATCAATATTTTGTATTAGCCGAGCCGGGATCTGACTTTGAACAATGTGATAGTTTACGAGTTGTTTTTAGTGAATATCCTGATTCCGAGTTGCATAGATTATCGAATGCCGAAATTCATTTTGAGATTGCAGCCAAGGTTTACAGTTCTTTGATCAAGCAGGAATCGATTTACCTTTGTTGCGGCCGAGATACTTTAAAGCAGCTCTATCAGGACCAAGCAGAAAGGCTGGATGCCGAAATTGCTTTGGAAGATTATTTCAAACTCACCCTAAAAAACTGAATGATGAGCGATTATTTGCGGTATGGATTAAGTATTTCGAGAAAGAATGGATTGTTCTTAGCGGCTTTCCTCACGGTGTTTTTCTTGGCTATGCGAGCTTTAGGCTTAGCCCATGAGTATTATTTAAGGGTATTTAATGCCTTGATATTAATCCTCTTAATCGGCAGAGGAATTTTAAGCTATCGCAGCAAATTGGAAGACGAGCACTACGGCACATTTTTCGATTTATACCGAATATCGCTACGTACCGCTTTTATTGGGGTCGCCTTATTCAGCGTTTTTCTGGCTATTTACCTCGATCAAATTGACCCGGCCTTTATGCAGGAAATTCAAGAGGTAGAAAGTCCGGTTCCCTTTATGAGCCCGGTTATGGCAGCGGGAATAGTTTTTATCGAAGGCTTGGGTTCTTCCCTGATCTTTAGCTATTTGGTAATCCAATTCCTTAAAAAGCCCACGGTAGAGTTCAAGACCGAAAAAGCCTAGAGGAAAAGCTTTCGCATTTTAAAAAAATTACGATTTTTGCCCTCCCGAAAATTTCGGGATTTGCCCAGGTGGTGGAATTGGTAGACATGCTGTCTTCAGGCGGCAGTGGCCCTTGGCCGTGCAGGTTCGAGTCCTGTTCTGGGCACCGCAAAATATCAGACCCTAGTTAGTTTATTCTGGCTAGGGTTTTTTCTTTAGTATAGGCTTGTTAAGGCAGCGAGAATATTGCAGTGCTGAACTAGGTATTGAAAGGAGCACTTCTTAACTCAAGCTCTCAATAACAATAAAATGTTAATCGGCTTTTATTAGCTTTCGAATGTATTGATCATTCTCAGTCTTAATACGAACAATATACAAGCCTGACTTTAAGCTGCTAATATCTGCTGTAAAGCTTTCTGAAATAGGTGAAAATTCAAGGTATTCCTGTCCAGAAATTGTGGCGATCTGTATTAATCGAATCGGTGAATCGCAATAAAATCCAACAAACTGACCACTAATATTTGGATACATTTTTAAACCATAATTAGTGGCGTTATTTAATTCATTAAAGAAGTAATTTTCACCCGTCTTCTTGAAGAAAAGAAGCCTTCCCTGTGACCCCTCAATACGATTCCCAACTGAGAGCACCAAATTTCCTTCCGGACTTAATTCGGCATCATCAAACTTCAAATCATAATAGCCTCCTAGGGAATCTTTTAAGCTTAAGTCAAAAACAATCTCATTCTGATCATAACCAATTACTCTTAAGTGATTTCTACTAGAGGTCCTATTCCAAAATGTATCTTGATAAGATTCGATATAATAACTTAAATCACCTCTTTTCAATATAGTAAACCAAGTTCTGGCCCCTGAACTAATGGTAGTATCTGGAGATACCCGACGCTGAATAATAGGATATTTCATCAAAGTGTCTCCATTGATAGACATTTGAACTATACTCCGTTGTGAAAGGTTATTTTTCACTTGATAATCGTGGGTCATATAGCCTTTAAAGCCATCTACGAATAAAACACTAGATCTATTTCCAACCCGGTGATAATTGAGAACTTTCAGATTATTAACATCTATTTCACCAATGATATAATCAGGTTCAGATTTAAAACCAGAACTATCACTTATTAATATTGAAAACAAAGAAGTATCTGAATTCACATTAATTAAATTTAAGGTGAACCTCTCTAAATTATCTTTAATGTTTTTAGGAAATTGATTAAAAAATAAATCCTCTGTAAGTTCATTTAGAGTATCACCAGAAGCAATCGCTATTTGAGCTAGTGTGTTCTCCTGTAAATTATAGAACCAAATGGATTGCGAGTACTTGGCAATTTGACTTTTAGGATAGCCAATCGCTCTTAAATTACCCTTTATCCTCCAGGAAGCTTCAGCCTCTCCATATTTCACAAAATCTAAAACTCGATGAAGAGGATAAGCCGATTGTCCTGATGGTAAAGTATCTGAATACAACAAGTATCCTTTCTCTCTAAAAAATGTAAGCTCGTTAGCATATAGAGGCACCGAGCTATAGGGTTCAGGTGCATTTAGAATTTCACCACTTGAACCAAAGGATAACTGTTTATATATGCCCCCGCCGGTAGAAGAACTATAAAATGACAATGCGCTTTTTAATACCGTATCACCAACTAAACAAATATTAAATCTATTCCTATCTGATTCAAGGCCAAAGTCAAAAGCTGCATAAGACTTTTGAGTCCAAGCTTGAAAATATTGGATTAATAGGATGATTATCAGTAGACCCTTATTCAATTTAGGATAGGATTTTAACTAAAGATATCACTTTCAGCAGCCTTACTGAGTCTAGCTAAAATCTTAGCAATCAGACAGAATATCAAAAACTCAACATCAATTATCAAAGCGACAATACCTTTTTAACGGCAGCACTAAATTAGAATTAAGATCAAATCTTTACTAATTGTTACTCCTTTAACACTACAGAATTAGTATTAAAAATCAGTGACCCTCAGAAACATTCCGGCTATATCCTGAAACAAAGTTTTTAAATATCAACATTATTTATTTCTTTACTCTTGTGAAATTTTACTCCTCCAGCCCCTCCGTAGCCCATGCTATCAATAGAACTTGGATTTATTTACCCCCAACTTTCCTGTTGCTCTTTGGATTGCCATTTGCCCTGATTTATATTTTTGATCACTATGACTTGCTCTCTGGTGATCTCTCCATTCTGCTGCTTTTCCTTTTCAGCTTCGGATGCGCTTTTATTTATGGGATTTTTGCTACTGAACATTGGTTTTCCAAATACATTGTGCAGGTAGACAATCAAAAGGAACTCTACCAAAGAGCGGTTTGGAATGGGGTGATTTTAAAGTTTTCAGCAGATAGAGTTTTAAAGCGCCTCGCTATCACCCCTGTTGACCGAAACGTGATCTATCAGCCTCAGTTACCTGACTTGGATTTTAAATATAAGCTAAGAATCACTGCCACTCATTTAATCATCAGGAACCAAAAAATTCCTCTGAACAAGATTAAAAGCTATAAGCTTAGACCTTATTCCTATACTCAATCAAGCTTATTTTACTCCAATAGGTTGTACCTCTACAATACTGAAGGAGAAAAAGCACAGAAGAAAATTGGATTGGCTAAGCCTCGAAAATTTGAAGCAGCCCTTTATGAATATTGGAGGAATGCTCATTTAGCTGAAGGCGCTCAAAACTGAATAATGAATCCTTCAAGGGTATTTTTTTTTTAATCCGAAGAGCTCCTTACTGCGGGCTAAGGATACAATACTAAGACATGAAAAAACTGAAAATTATTCTTCTGCTTTTGATCGCTTGGTTTCTCATTCACGAACTATTCATTATTAGTGATGGTCTCCTCTCCCAGCCTACGCAAAGCGATTATGCGGTGGTTTTTGGCAATAGGGTAAATCCCGATGGAAGTCTTTCTGAGCGACTGGAAGCCCGAATGCATAAGGCCTTGGAACTCTACAATGATTCGCTGGTTGCTAAAATTTTTGTGAGTGGAGGTTTGGGCAAAGAAGGACACTATGAAGCTCAAAAAATGGCAGAATATTTATTGGCTCATCAAGTATTGGCATCGGATATAGTGATCGACGATCAGGGAAACAATACCTGGTTAAGTGCCCAGAATTTTAAAAACAGCTATTCGGATTCTACTTCGGTAGTTTTGGTGAGTCAGTACTTTCACATTAGTCGCTGCAAACTGAGCTTTAGGAAACTAGGTTTTACCCGGATATCAGCGGTAAGCCCTAATTATTTCGAGTGGCGCGACTTCTATGCTTTGTTTCGAGAATTCTTTGGCTATTACAAATATTGGCTCCTTTACTAGTTAGCAATTATCCGCACCAGCGAGGAAGGATATTCGGTAAAACAATTTTTAAAAGATTGAATCATAGCTGTTAGATACCAACCCGTAGAGTCAAATACTTTAATTTGTTTCACTTAAGACTAAAAGGAGCTTAATTAATTGAGTACTTTTCAGCGACACGAAAATATAATCAGCTAGTCTTTTAAGACCAAATGACATAATTTAATCCAATATATGCTTTGCATCTACTATTATTAACACCATAAATTTTCACTAATAATGGCCATTAGCACCAACTCTATAATTCATTATACAAATACGTTTAACAAACTAAGGTCAATAATTTCCACACAAGGATTTAGGATATCCTATTGTCGTGAAAAGGTAAATACTAGAGGTGGTCAAAATTACTCGTTTGGCATCCCTATGGTAAGTTTTTGCGATATACCTATAACGGATTACAAAAAGAACTTTTACTACAAGAAAGGAGAAAAGCTTGGTTACTACGGAGATTATGGGATAGGTTTACACAAAAATTGGGCCTCCAGTAATGGTTTGAATCCTGTAATATATATTGACTACAACTCCTTTGCAGGCACTGGCCTACGTAAAAGTTTAGATTACTTTAATGATTTAGATCGTTCAAGAAGTGAATATAAAAGTTTTGAACTAAATGAATTAATTCAAATTGCTTTGCACGCCAAAAATTATCAAGGTGAACTTATAATTAACGACAAGTTGATCGAAAAAAGATACAAGTTTTACGATGAAAGAGAATGGCGCTATGTACCAAAAAGTAAAGAAATAAAAAACTACCCCTTGCTCGTGAATATCAGTGACTATGATACCAACAAAGACAATCTAAATGAAATTATATCAGATTGTTATCTGAAATTTAATTTAGATGACATATCATATATTATTTTAAACACCACTCAAGAACTGGATAATATTGTTGATCTGTTACACGAAAAAACTGCAGGAAATGATTTTTTATTCAAAAAAATCGTGACAAAACTTTTCACAAACGAACAAATAATGTCTGATTTTTAACGACTATCCATACTATCTACTTATCATGATCGTATTTCGGGAGTTTTAACTTCTTCAGTTTTTAACCTATTAACTTTTTAACATTAATTTCATAGCCCTATTTCAAGATCCTCAAGGCTTAGCAATTGAACTCTAATTCATCCTCGTCTTCTAAAACCACCATTGCCGTTCTTCCTTTCGTGAACATGAGCAATAGTTCCGAAAATGAACACTTTAGCGATGGTATTAGTGAGGAGATTATCAATGCTTTGGCCAAAATCGACGGACTGAAAGTCACCTCTCGCACTTCCGCTTTTCAATTCAAAGGCAAAACCTTATCCATACCGGAAATTGCCAAACAGTTGGGGGTTTCAAGCATTCTTGAAGGCAGCGTTCGACTTTCGGGCAATGCCCTGCGAATCACCGCTCAATTGATTGATGCCGCCGAAGATTTTCATTTTTGGTCCGAAACCTGGGACCGTAGTATGGAGAATATTTTTGCGGTGCAGGATGAAATTAGCCTCCTGATTGCTGAAAAACTGCGGGAACATATCGGCCACTTCGAAATTGAAGAAAGGCCAAGGAATCGGACTACACAGGCCAGTGCCTATTCCTGGTATTTGAAAAGCAAGCACAGTTTTGCTAAATTTCAAAAGGCCGACATTCTTTTGGCCCTACAAGAGATTGAGAGAGCCATCGAAATTGATGCGGAATGTCCTTTTTACCATGCCTCCAAAGCTATCTATTATGGTTACCTCGGACTGGTAAAGGCTATTCCGGGAACGGAGGCTTTTAGTCTGTCCAAAGATGCCGCCCTACGCGCTTTGGAGCTAGACGCCAATGACCCCGAAGCCAATTATGCGATTGGTATGGTGCATTATTTCTTTGAGAAGGATGTCAACACCGCCGTTTCCTACCTCAAGGTGGCTTTAAAACATCGCCCTAATTATGTGAATGCCCTTTTGGGCGGATCGGTTATGGATGTGGTTTCCGGTCATTATGATCGAGCTTTGGATCGCCTGCAAAAGGCCTTTGAACTGGATCCCCTCATTCCTTCGCATCGCTATTATTTGGCCTCTGCCCTGCAGAGAATGGGACGTTATGAGGAAGCTTTAATCGAAGCCGATAAGGTCTTAAAGTCCATTCCCGATCACAGCAATTCCTATTATTTAAAAGGAATCATTCTTAGTCGTTTGGGACGGTATGAAGATGCCATTGCGCATTTTCAGCATTTCCCCATGAGCCCTGATCAAGAAGTGGAGTATTCCGCGGGAATTGGAATCGTATATGCCACTTCAGGCAATAAGGCTTTAGCTGAAGAGTACCTGCAAAAACTAAATCAGGAAAACCAGAATTTGCATTTAGCTTCTGAAGAAAATCCCAGGCTTATTATTCATGCCTATCTGGGCAATTTTGATTGGGCTTTCGAAGAATTGGAAAAGGACATTCGCGCCGGCAAGTACTATTTAAACTTCTATCGCGAGATCCCCGCCTTTCAGCTGCTGGCCCAAGATCCTCGCAGCCGACTCTTTGAGCAGATTTTTAAATCGGATGGACGTATCGAGGAAGCGGAAAGCACAAACAGTCCTAAAAAGGTATTGCTAAGCCAAGCGCAAATTGCCAGCTACAAAAGGCAGCTCCTGGATTATATGAATCTGGAAAAGCCCTATTTAGATGCAAGCTTGAGCTTACGCCGATTGGCAGACCAACTTGAACTTTCGCCCAATCAATTATCCTTGGTACTCAATGAAGGCCTAGGCAAGAACTTCAATAATTTCATCAATCTCTATCGTATTGAAGAATTTAAGCTTATCGCCAAGGATCCAAGTTATGCCCATATCTCTATTGTAGGATTGGCCTACGATTGCGGCTTTAATTCTAAATCGGTATTCAATACCTATTTCAAACAAATTACCGGTCTTACGCCTTCTGAATATTTAAAAGGCTAGTCTACCTTTTCATCACATTTAGGCGTTCAGAATCATGATTCCGAACCGCCTCTATGAAATCACGAACGCCCGCTTGATTGGAGCTTCGGTCCTTTGCCGACGCAAATCAATCAACATGAAAAACAAAGTCTTCAGTAGTATTATTTTGCTTCTGGTCTCCTTAGCCTTGGCGGCCCAAGCCGAAATACCGAGCCCGAAGAATGCATCCCAGGATCAAAAGCTAGCCCTAAAGCTTGAGTACTTCGGGGAATTAGTCCTACATCCGGGAATTAGCCTGGGGCTCAATTATCAGCTCGCCCAAAACAGTTGGGCCATCATTCATTGGGATGCCGACCTTGGCGCTTATTGGCATCGTTGGAACCATAGCGCAGCCTTCTTTAAATCGAGCATTGGCGCGCGCATGGGAAGAGGCTTACTATTCGCCGACCTCAATTTAGGTCTGGGCTATATGCATTCCTGGGCGGCTGGGCCCATCTATCAAAGAGCGGAAAATGGCGGAGTAGAAATCGCGACTAATTGGGGCCATTCCCATTTTATGCCTACCGCCTCCCTCCTCTTTGGTTGGCAGGGAAGCCGAAATCAGCATTTACCCTGGAGCCTTTATCTGGGACCAGAAGTTTATTTACAGTCTCATTTTAATCATAGCTATTTACCCCATATCGCGCTAAAAATGGGCATCACTTATAAAATCAAGCAAGCATGAGAACCGCTATAAAATACTTCGCACTATTCGCTTTACTTCTTATTATCTCTTGCAAAAAATCGGGGTATTACGAGGGCGAACATTTCTTTATAAGCAATGCCGGTGCAGAAATGCCGGTCTTTGTAAAGGGCAATATTGAGTCGGGCACCTTTATTCTTTTTCTGCATGGCGGACCAGGTGGGAATGCCTCCCTACCCTCCTTTATGCCCGTTTCCAAAGAGTTGGAAAAGGACTTTGCTTTTGCTTACTGGGATCAAAGAGGCTCTGGTTTATCGATGGGAAACCCTGAAGCCAGCACATTTACGGTAGAACAATTTGTAGATGACTTAGACCTGGTGGTGGAAACCATTCGCTTGCGATATCACAATCCTCGCATAGTATTTTACGGTATTAGCTGGGGCGGTGCTTTGGGCAGTGCCTATCTCAGTACCAAAAATTATCAGGAAAAAGTGGATGGTTTTATCTGCATGGATAGTGGCCATAATCTGGTGGAAGGACTACCCAAATCGGTGGAGTTTGTGGAGGCCTATGCCCAAAAGCAGATTGACCAAAATGTCGATAAAGCTTACTGGACCGAAGCCCGGGATTGGTGTGCCTCTAAACCCAATATGACGGTGAAGGAGAATTACTTTAAATACGATGCTTACTTATCCAATACCAATGCCTATCGCAAAGATCCCAATCAAAAAGTACAGGGACCCGAGGTAGGATTGCGGGGCAGCCTTAATTCTTATTTATCCTTAGCAGTCTTTTTCAATGGTCAGTATTTGGTACCGCGCTTCAATATTTTGGAGCTCAACTTGAGTCCAGATATGGCTAAAATCAAAATCCCCAGTTTAGTGATATGGGGTCGCCATGACGGGGTAAACACCATCGAAATGGGCTTTGATGCTTTTCATAGTATTGGTGGTCCGGATTTCACCGATAAGTATATGGTGATCCTCGAAAACAGCGCCCATGAAGGCTATATCGAAGAACAAGATCTCTTCATTGAGAGCTTTCGCCGCTTTGTAAATTCACTCAAAAACTAAAAAATCCTAAAAATGAAAGTTGTAAGCTATCACCAATATGGTCCTCCTGAAGTGCTGAAAATTGAGGATCGTCCAAAGCCTATACCCAAAGACAATGAAGTACTGGTGCGAGTATATGCCACCACCGTTACTTCTGGAGATACGCGTTTGCGGAGTTCCAATTTCCCGGGAATCGCCTGGCTTATCGTGCGCTTGGTTTATGGTCTTTTTACTCCGAAGAAGAAAGTTCTTGGTCATGAATTTGCCGGTGTGGTAGAAGCCGTTGGTAAGGAAGTGCGCAAATTTGCTCCTGGAGATGAAGTGCTGGGCACCCCTACCGGCTTGGAAACCGGTTCCTATGCCGAATACCTTAGTATTCCTGAAAATCGCAGCAAAGGGGTGCTTGGACTGAAGCCCAAAAGCCTAGACTTTAATGAGGCAGCAGCCTTACCGGTAGGCGGAATGACAGCCTTATATCTCCTGCAAAAAGCTGCCATTCAGAAAGGACAAAAAGTGCTGATTTATGGGGCTTCCGGCAGTGTGGGAAGCATTGCCCTGCAGATTGCCAAAGCCAAAGGAGCTATCGTAACAGCCGTGTGCAGTTCTACTAATTTTGAGATGGTACAAAGCTTGGGAGCGGATGAACTTATCGATTACAAAAGTCAGGACTACTCTATGCTCGGTACCCAATATGATATTGTATTAGATGCGGTGGGTAAAAGCTCCAAAACCAAGGCCAAGAAGATCCTAAAAAAGGAAGGCCAATTTGTTTCAGTGGCCGGCATCACCAAGCCTAAACAAGAACATTTGGATGCATTATGCCGATTAGCCAAAGAAGGAAAAATTAAACCTTATCTCTCCAAAGTTTATCCCCTCAACCAAATTGTTGCAGCACATGAATATGTGGATCTAGGCCATAAAAAAGGGAATATAGCGATTGATATGAAGCCTTAAAGTCGACCTTAAACAGGAACCCTATCCAAATGAAAATCTATACAAAGTCTTTACATCAGAATAAGACAGAACAAAGAATCCTTATCTAAATACCTGTATTTCTTCCCTTTACAAAACTAAAAATCGGGCTTTGGTATTCAAAAATAGCCATCCCTTAAGTTCAGGCTTTGGCCATTAATTCATTTAGCTAGCTTTGATTGCAACGAAAACTATCAAAATGAAATCAATTAAAATTCTGATCCTCCTTTTGGGGATGAGCAGTCTTTCTTTTATGCTCAAGGCCGGCAATCACGATGGTATTCCCCATATGGGTGATGGCAAATTCAACAAACAATCACATTGGCAATTTGGTGCGGGCTACGGACCCAGCTTTGCGCGCTTTGGGGCTCAAATTAAAAGAACCATGCCCCTGTTTAAAACGGGAACCTGGGCCGCTTGGGGAGCCTTGGGTTATAATTATGGTGTTTCCTATGGTTTAGGATTGGACTTCTATTTGGTGGATCAATTGTACCTAGGGCTCAACTATGGATCCGTAGGAGGCTATTCAGTAATTAGCTTTAGTCCGCGTACTTTTTTAGAAAAGGAATACCACAATGCTACCGGTGCTGCTATCACCCTTAATTACGATTGGTTTTTTGCCGGACATTTTGCCGTGGGCCTGGGAGCTGGAGTGGGCTATGCAGGTGAATTGGAATACGGAAACAAGCCCATCTTCTACCAAGTAAATCTGGGTTTGAAATACGCTTTTGAACTCAAGCGCTAAACTGTATAAATCGAAATCTCAGCTATTACTTTAAAGCCCTGGGTTCTACCTGGGGCTTTTTTTGTGCTAGGAAACCTTGTGCATTCAATTCATTTTGAGGAAACTTAATTGCAACATTGTTGCATTTATTGAATTTTAATTTGCACTTTCGTCACCATAATAGCTCAATTAGAAATATGGAAGCAAAGCAATCCTTTGAAGTCATTATAATTGGTGGAAGTTATGCCGGTTTATCTGCGGGCCTGGCCTTGGGTAGAGCCTTGCGAAAGGTCTTGATTATCGATAGAGGCAAGCCTTGCAATCGCTATACTCCACATTCCCATAATTTCGTCACCCATGATGGTGAAGAACCCGCTGTGATTGCGGAAAAAGCCAAAGCTCAGGTACTAGCCTATCCTACGGTTCAATTTAAAGAAGACCTAGCTGTGAAGGCATCCAAGCAAGAGAATCACTTCGAAATTGAATGCGCTACGGGCAATATTTTCCGAGCTAAGAAATTACTCTTTGCCACTGGTGTTAAAGATCTGATGCCCGAGATCCCAGGATTTGCCAATTGTTGGGGTAAAAGCATTATTCACTGCCCCTATTGCCATGGCTATGAGGTAAAAGAGGCTAAAACCGGCATTTTCGCAGCGGGCGATGCGGCCATGCATTATGCTCAACTTATCTCCAATTGGACTGCAGATCTCAGCATTTATAGCAATGGCCCTTCCGGCTTAAAGCCTGATCAATTGGCGCTTTTAAAGAAACATCAAATTCCAGTGATCGAAAAAGAGATCGCGGCCTTTGATGAAGAGCAAGGTCAGTTAAAGCGAATCCTCTTTAGAGACGGGACCACACAAAGCATAGAAGCCATTTACAGCAAACCCAGCTTTGAGCAACATTGCCCCCTCCCCGCCTCCTTAGCTTGCCTGCTAAATGAGCAAGGCTTATTGGAAGTCGACTTTATGCAAAGAACTACTCAGCCTCATATCTATGCTTGCGGCGATAGTGCCAGTCCATTTAGAGCGGTATCCTATGCCGTAGCCAGTGGCAGCATTGCCGGGGCAGTGATTAATAATGATTTGATTGAGGAGGAGTTTTAAGGGATCTCCTGAATTATTTATTGGCATATTCTACATTAGTCCTCTGAAACCGGATTAAACTAGATGCAAGATCCACCGATTAGTCTAAATTCCCTGTAAAACCTTAGTATGCCTATCCCTGAACATATCATCAACCTCGATCTTGCACCAAAGCATCGCTGGGCTTTTTTAGAAAATCATCGCCAGGCCGTTCAGGATTTAATCGCTTGCTATTTGGAAGACTTTAGTGGGGAAGAAAGTCTTCTTCAAGGACTGAGCTCACTTAAAGAGAATTGGATTAATACTGAGTATTTTGAAGAAATAGAGTTCATAGCCTCTCTCACCAGTTTCAGCGCGGATGAAGTGCTGATGGCCAATCTCTATTATGATGTGCTTAAATTTTACTTTGGCTGCACGGCCTTCGCGCTTGAGAGTCCTATGGGAACTTTACATGCCCGCAATTTGGATTGGCATACTGAAGCGAATTTATTAAGCAAGCACAGCTGCATATTCAACTTTCAAAAAGGAGCAAAAACCCTATTTAAATCGGTAGGCTGGCCCGGCTTTATTGGAGTCTTATCCGGCTTAAAGCCTGGCGCTTTTTCAATTAGCCTCAATGCCGTATTAAGCAATGATTCCCCCGAGTTTGCTCGCCCCATTTCCTTTTTCTTACGAGATGTACTTAGTCAGGCAGAAAGCTACCTTCAAGCCAAGGAATTACTAGAGCAAACTACAATCGCTAGTGACTGTTTACTGCTTATAGCGGGCACTCAAAAAGGAGAAATGCAGGTTATTGAACGAAGTCCGAAACGCTTTGCCAGCCGCGATGCAGAGGAGAATCATATTGTGGTTACGAATGATTATAAATTGTTGGAGAACACCAAACAAGAAGGGGGTCAATTACAAGCTACTTCGTGTAGCCGATACGATCGTGCCTTAGAATTGCTGAAAAGCTCAAAACCCAGCGATGCTGAGGACTGTCTGAAAATACTACAAGACCCCGCCGTGCAAATGAATATTACGGTGCAACAGATGGTTTTCAATGTAAAGGATGGCAGTATCACTTTAGTAAAGACCTGATTTAGGAGGCCTTCCGAATGAAGTCACTCTATACAGACTTTAGCCTCAAGCCCCATTGGTCTGCTCAAAAAATCATGCAAAAGCTATGGGCTGATTTGAAAAAAGAAAATCCTGATGCGCGACTAAAAACTGAGCATTTACAGGCCCTGTTGATCTTTTCAGACCCTAAGCTAAAGAAGTACTACCACTTAATATTCCTGAAGAATCAAAGACTGAATCCAAAAGTCCAAGGCTTTTTGGATCTTCGTTTACAGCAGTGTGCTGATTTGGCTCCGGAGTCCAGACCCAAGCATAGCGACTTTAAAATTTCAAAACTGTTAATCGCCTATGAATTGGAGCTAATTTTAGGTGCCTTAGCATTGGAAGCATTCTTCTTTCGGCTTTCCTACCGGGATCACAAGAACCGAGAAATACCCATTGATCAAAGACCTATCCGAGCTATCGCCTTTATTCATTTTGCTTTTGTTTATGGCTTAGGGATAGGATTAACTTATCTCGATCTTCGATTTATTGCCTTTCCAATCCTGGTTTTTCTGGTACGCTTTCAATTGCGCTTTCGAAAGCAAAGGCTTGCATATAGTCGGGATATCCTAAGACAAAGTTTAAATTTAGGCTCTTTGCCAGATGACCATGGAAACTGAACAAAGCAGCCTAGATAAGAGCAGCATTTCACGAAGGCTTATACTCAAAGCCATGTGGTTTGATCATATGACGATATCTAACTTCTTGATATTACCCGCTGGAATCGCGTTATACATGGAATATCTGGAACTAGTTCCCAAAAGGATACTACCTTCAATTATAGCAGCCCTCTTTTTTCTGATCTATCTCAATAAGGATATTGTGGCAGGAAAAAGCTGGGCTAAGCGAAAACTGGGCCTTCAGTTAATTGATCGAAAAACAGGTGAGAATGCGACTAGCTTCCAATGCTTTATCCGAAATTTAGTTATTGTTGGCCTTTTACCATTGGAACTCTTCAGTGTTTGGCGCAGGCCGGCCTTTCGTTTAAGCGATCGCTGGGCTCGAACTCAAATGATCAAAACGGAAAAAGAAAATGCCTGGCTTATTTGGAAAGACCTTGCTCAAATAAAAGAAGATCCAACGGTAGGTCTTACTTTGCTTTCTTGCTTGGCATTTTCAGTTGCAATATTTCTGATGAATCACTAACGATGAACTCCTCCTTCCGAACCCTCTTTTTATGCTATTTCCTTTGTCTTTTCTCTCCTTTGCACAGTCAAAGCATCCAAGAATTATTCAAGGCCTTAGGAACCGAATACTTTTGGGGATTTGATTCGATAGCGAAAGACTCTCTACTACAGTGGGGCTATTACAATTTACCAGATGCCGATAGTCTGGAAAGCGAGAGGCTAGAATACTACGCCACTGCAGACTATATCCATGTAACTCACTTTTACCCAAGCGGTCCAAGTGGCTTTAGTACTATACAATTACGAAAGTTTAGCACGGATGAAGGTCAATGCCTGCTTGTATATTCCAGACATTCAGGCTCGCGCTGGCTTAATTTCCAAGACAGCTTAGTGGTTTTTGACCATACTGAAAAAGGTTTAATTCCCAGTTCAGACTATGGACTGCTTTCAAGAATGGATTATTCAAAGCATCTCAAAGCGAATTGCCCCGATTCGATACAAGACTTTAGTCAAAACTATAATTTGAATCCTGAGTCGGATAATGCCATTGCCTATGGAATATTCGCTGCCCGAATTGATTTTCAAGAATGGATAGCCCGAGAAGAAATTCTCTTCTACTGGAATGGCAAAACCTTTATTGAAATTGAAACCAGATAAGAAACGTTGACAAGCATGCCTCAATTTAGACTACTCCTCTACCCAGCGACTGTCGTGGGTTTTTAGGACCACATAATACCAATGATAGGCAGGGATATCCACAGTGAATATTTCACCTTTTTGATGTTCATCGACTGCCTCAACAAAGGCTTTAACGAAGATTTTAGCACGAAACCATCCTAAGTCACCACCCCTCGAATCCATATTATAAGCTTCGACTAATTCCTGAAAAGGACGGCCTTCTTGATAGGATTGAATAATAAGTGCTTGTAAGGAATCAATCTGAGTGGAATCTAACTTGAGTCCATTCAAATAGATATAGCTAGCTCGATATTCTTTTATCGAATCACCTTGCACTATTCCTGAATGATTAATGCTTAAATCGGATGGTAGAGCCTTAATTTCCGAGCTAGCAAATAGGCAAAGCAGTGAGAGGTAGAGGTATAATCTCATATTTTCGATTAATGGTTGGGGAATTTAACTATTTAACTCCCCTCCAAAACCCCATTTTGTAAAACCTGAATAAATTTCATGCAAGGCACTTCCTATAAACAAGAGGAGAAAATGCAGACCTGGCGAAAGGGCTTTTTTGCCAAAAGAAAAGCCGAACGCGAATCCTTTTTAAAATGGTTAAGCCTATTAGCCGTGGGCTTTACAATTGCAGGCTATTTGTCCTACCTTTTCTTTACGGATGATTTGCAGTTTATTGGCCTCGAAACCAAAATCACAAGGGCAGAAGTTATTCGCGCTAAAAAAGTGCCTTATATGAAGAATTCTTGGCGCACCAGAGTGACTTATCAATTCGAAGTGGAGGGTCAAAAATTCATAGGTCAGTATCTGAGTTATGGACCTCCTAATTTTATCCTGCATAAGATTTCCATTAGGGTAAAATATGCCCGCTCCAATCCGAAAAGAAACAAATTTGTAGAAGAAATCTATATCCGCTAATTCGGTTACAAAATGCCGCGATTCAGTTTAAAGCCCCTCCCCCCAACTTTGCAATTTTGAAATCCAAAATTTCATAAAATGCAAAAGAGAAAAATAGCTTTCGTAAGTGGCGGTAGTCGGGGTTTAGGTCGGGATATGGCCCTCAATTTAGCGGCAAATCAACAAGATGTAATTTTCAGTTATCATCAGAATAAGGCTGCGGCCGATCAAGTAAAATCCGAAATAGAAGCCTTGGGCGTGCAGGCTCATGCTATTCAATTAGACAGTCGGGACCTCAGCAGCTTTGATAACTTTATAGATCAATTAAGCTCCATCCTTAAAAATCATTTTGATCGCAATCAATTGGATGCCTGGGTAAACAATGCAGGGACGGGAATCTACAAGCCTTTTGTAGAGACCAGCGAGGCCGATTTTGATGAAATGATGAATATCCATTTCAAAGGGGTTTATTTCCTCACCCAAAAGGCTTTGCCAATTATTAAGGACGGTGGCAGTATCGTAAACATTTCCTCTGGCCTGGCTCGATTTAGCTTTCCTGGATCTTCCGCCTATGCATCTATGAAAGGCGCTATTGAAGTATTTACTCGCTACCTGGCCAAAGAATTGGGGCCACGTGGCATTCGTGCCAATGTGGTAGCGCCAGGTGCCATAGCCACCGATTTTGGTGGAGGCTCTAATCGCGATGATGAGCAAAAACGCCAGCATATTGCCAATATCACCGCTTTGGGTAGAGTTGGCGAAGCCGAAGATATTGGCTCGGTTGTCGCTTTCCTTTGTAGTGAGGCATCCCATTGGCTTACAGCTCAACGCATTGAAGCTTCCGGCGGCACTCTTATTTAAAATACCTTTGGAAGCCATGCACTTAATTATGTCAATAAGCGAATACCATAAATTGGCGGGGCTCCCTTCACCGGAGCACCCGCTTATTAGCCTGGTGAATTACAGTGATGTTAATTATCAATACGATAGGGATGAAATCAGCCTGCGCTCTCCTTACTATACCATCGCATTAAAACACGGAGTACAAGGTAAAATGCGCTATGGCCATCAAGCTTATGATTTTGATGATGGCTTGATGTCTTTTGTCGCTCCAGGACAGGTAATCAGCGTAAAAGCCCATTATGAAGAAGGTAGCAAACCTTATGGCTGGCTCCTATTATTCCATCCCGACTTTCTTCTGAAAAGCGCTTTAGCCGATACAATCAAGCAGTATGAATTCTTCAGCTATCGGGTGAATGAAGCGCTGCATCTTTCTGAAAAAGAAGAGTCGGCCATGATTCAATTAATGAAGAATATTGAAGCCGAATACCATCATCCCATCGATGCCTTTAGTCAGAATATCATTTTAGCACAAATTGAAGTTCTGCTCAATTATGCCGAACGCTTCTATCAAAGGCAATTCATAACTCGAAAAGTTAGTCACCATAGCCTGCTTAGCCAGGTTAAAAAATGGCTGCAGGACTATTTTGAAAGCGATACAGCGCATCGAAAGGGCCTACCCAGTGTCCATGATTTAGCCGAATCCCTAAACATGTCGCCCTCCTATCTCAGTCAGTTTTTGAAGCTACACAGTGGTCAAAATGCCCAGCAACATATCCAAAGCTATTTGATTGATAAGTCTAAAGAAAAGCTAGCACAACCCGAATTAAGCATTAGCGAAATTGCTTATGATCTGGGTTTTGAGCATAGCCAGTCTTTTAGTCGACTGTTTAAACGCATGGTTGAAATCAGCCCTAAGGAATTTCGAGAGCACTTGAATTGAAGTATTTAATTAGCTTTAAAGGATTAATTTAAAATTGAACCATCTGAAAGCTAGCTCCGCCCATCTGCCAAAGACAAGCCTGATTCTATTCATCCTGCTGTTAAGCCCTTTACTTAGTAGCGCTTGCCTCAACACCGAACAGTATAAAATTTTCCCAGTTGGAATTCATAATGGGAATATCGTAAGTGTTGATTTTCAAATACTAAGAACATCTATTGGGGAAGGAAGTCGTATGCTGGATCTTGAAATACCAGATTCAATACCCTCTGAACCGAGCGATGAAATGTTCATACTCATTAGCCGCATTCGCATTTACAATTCACAGCAAAGTTTACTAGAAAGTGACACTCTAGGCAGCCTCAGCTACAGTTTTGGCAAGGACTATAGTGATACCTTATTAAAAAGCTATTACGCATCCTATAAACGTGCGCAAAAACTATATCCAGAAATGGAGCTTTTTGAAACGGAATACCTTTCTTTTTGTGATTTCTATAAAAGCTGCGAAATGGTTTCGCTCGGTTTTAATGCGCAAAGCGGACAGGACCAACTCTTAATCGGGAAATCGCAATATCCCCTTTACATTTTTGGCGATAGCACCTACGCCATTTATGGGAATAAGGAATATTACCCAAACAGTGCCGGCCTTTTTATTAGTTCCGTTCGCATTTATAAATCTAAGAATCACCAACTAATTATTAGTCATCTAGAAGCTGGACATGAGCTAGCAATGGGCTATATGGAAAGAAGTTCGGAGCCCGAAACGAATTGGCATAGTGGTGTACCCGCAGCCTCAGAATTCAAGCCTGATGTGGATTTTAGCGCCTTAAAATCTGCGGTCTACCAAGAACCCTTGCTTCATCATGGCTATGGTTTGGATGTATTTGTTCTTCTTTAATTGAGGATTTTCCCCTCTTTTAAGATTTGCCTTAATCACTTACCTTGAGGCCTTAAATAGTCTCTATAAGAATGAGTTAAGTTAATTGCACTTCATTCTATTCTGACTAAAAAGACCCAAACACCATGAAAAAAATCGGCAAACTACTCCTCATCTTAATTGGCCTGCTCATTTTATTAGGTGGTTCCACCCTAGCCTATCTTAAACTGGCCCTCCCCGATGTAGGTGAAGCACAAGCGATCACCATTAATGCTGATGCAGCAATGATCGAAAGGGGCGATTATCTCGCCAACCACCTAATGGTTTGCATGGATTGCCATTCGGAGCGCGACTGGTCTAAATTTTCTGGCCCTTTGGTACCTGGTACCTTAGGAAAAGGTGGCGAGGTTTTTAATCATGATCTGGGTTTCCCAGGAGTCTTCCTATCCAAAAACATCACCCCTTATAATCTTAAGGATTGGACCGATGGTGAAATCATGCGCGCCATCAGTACCGGTGTTTCCAAAGATGGAGAAGCCCTCTTCCCTATTATGCCCTATTCGCATTATGGAAAGTTGGATCAAAGAGATGTAGAAGCCGTAATTGCCTACCTCCGTACCTTGCCTTCCATTGAAGCAGAACACGCTCAATCCGAAGCTGATTTCCCTATGAACTTTATTATAAATACCATCCCACAAAAATCGGCTTTTAGCCAGCGCCCTAATCCTGAGGATAAATTGGCCTATGGCGAATATTTAATGAATGCAGCGGCTTGTTACGATTGTCATACTCGACAGGAGAAAGGTCAATTCGTCGGAAAAGACTTTGCCGGTGGCATGGAGTTCAAATTAGCAGATGGCTCCATTGTTCGCTCTTCCAATATTACACCGCATCCGGAAACTGGCCTGGGCAATTGGACTGAAGCCCAATTTGTGGAGCGATTTAAACTATATGGCGATAGTGCTTATGTTCCTCACGATGTAACAAAAGGCGATTTCCAAACCATTATGCCCTGGACTATGTATGGCGGCCTGGAAGAAAGAGATCTTAAAGCGATGTTTGCCTATTTACAAAGCTTGGAAGCGATAGAGAATACTGTGGCTCGCTTTACGGAGCCCGGAACTTAAGCCAATAGAAATACAAATAAATCTAAGCCATGGCAGCAGCAGTTACCATGGCTTTATTTTTGTCAAAGCTTGCCATTCTACCGCATTCCAAGCAACCATAGTATAAGCATCAGTCTAATAGACTGAAAAATGAATACTATGCATAAATTTTACTTAACTCTCTGTAGCTCCTTTATTGCTTTGGGGATGTACGCGCAAAGCAGTGCCACTTTCGACCTCAATAATATCGAATGTGGCTTAAGTCCTAATGGCGGCCTCTTTCAAGATGATAACTATTGGGGCGATTTCAAAATTAAAAATGCGCAAGGCAAAGCAGTGCTTTTCGCTGGTCACCTTTGGTTAGCGGGTTTCACAAATGATACGCTTCGCACCGCAGTTCAAGAATACCAGCTGTACAATGATCCGGATTACAGCCAAACCGACTTTCGCTTCGGTCCCATTGCAAACGATTATAGCAGTGTAGATTATCAAAACACCTATGGCAAGGTTTGGAAAATGTCCAAAAGCATGATTGATCATCATATTCAACATTCTCAAGACCCCGGCTACAGTCCACTTACTGAAATCCTTGAATGGCCTGCCCATGGCGATACCTCCAATGGTGAAGCCTGGCTTCTGGCGCCTTTTGCCGATTTGAATGGAAACAAAGTGTACGAACCCCTAAGCGGTGAATACCCCATTATCCGCGGTGATCAAAGCTTGTATTGCATCTTTAATGATGAAGCGCGCTATAATCCCCGCAGTGATTTAAGTTCTTTAGGAGTGGAAGTGCATTTAGAACTCTATGGCTTCGATCCTACGGCTCTTGTATTAGCCGAAAATGCAGTTTTCTTGAACTATAAAATCATTAATCGCTCCAATCGAGATATTGACTCACTTTATGCCGGACAATGGTATGATAGTGATCTCGGATTTTCTTTCGATGATATCTGTGGTTCCGATTCCAGCCTGGCCCTTTCGTATACCTATAATGCCGATTCCCTGGATGAAGGCATATTTGGCTTCGGCTTTAATCCTCCCGCAGTGGGTTTCAGCATGCTCCAGGGCAGCGTAGCCGGAGCGATGTATTACAATAATATCGGGAATTTCATGGGTCCGATTGAAACCACCGATCCGCAAATTCAACAGCATTGGTTGAATTACCTCAACAACCGCTGGCAAAATGGAAAAGCCCTGCACATTGAAAATCCTTCCGGGCTTTATGATCCTGCCAATGGCGACGGCTACGAACCCGTTTCTTCTAATCCCGTAACCAATTGGGCCTTTGAGGATTCTCACAATTGGTATTGCTCCCCTTTAGAAACCACCGATAAACGTCAATTACTGAATCATGAAATGGTAAAGCTGGAAAGCGGCGACAGTCTCTGTTTTGATATGATGATTAATTATGCTCGTGATTTTATGGATATGAACCCCTGGGCGGCCGTTAGCAAGCTTAAATTTGAGCAACAATCTTTAGCCACATTCTGGTCTAATCAAAACTTCCGCTGTCAAACTGGGCCTATCCTGTCCCTCGAAAAGCCGAATACTTCTCTTAATTTAAAGGTTTATCCTAATCCTGTTCAAAACATTGTTAAACTCGACTGGGAAAATAGTACTGAGCTTAAGTATCAAATATTGAACAGTCAAGGCCAAGCTATTTTAAAAGGTCAGTTAAGTTCTTCTAAGCAACAAATAGAGCTGAACAGCCTCAGCCAGGGAGTCTATTTCCTTTTAGTTGAAAACGCACAAGGCTTAACACAGAGCATTAAGCTACTTAAGTCCTAAACAGGATTTGCTGTAAATTGGGCCTTTTAAGCCCTATGAAAAACTATGCAGCCCTTAGCTTCATCTTGATAACAGTCCTACTACTTAGTGCCTGTAGAAAAAAAGAAGAAGATTTAGGATACAATCCTGATAGTACAGAATTCCGATTTGGATATTACAATGCGGCGGTGGAAGGTCAATTATTTGATCCTCCTCGCCGCATTTTTAGTTCGAATTCCCAAGGAGAGCACAATGAAAGAGTCGATTCCTTAAACTTGGATAAAGACAGCATTGTAGACTTGCTTTTAAGGGTAACTAAATTGGAAGTTCCTGGCGAACTGCAATCTAAAGGCCTTAGTATTGAATCTTTCTTTGGCCTCTACGCCTTTCAAACAGGCCCTATTCTTTTTGATACCGTATATCAATGTAAAGGGCCAGATAGCTCTTTCATTTACAATCGGGGCAGCAATTATGTGTGCCCGACCAATCATCAGGATTCTGCCTTAAAATTCAATATCGTTCAGCAGGCCATTACTTATCAATTTGGGGATGCCATTATTGATGCTGACTCTGATCCAAATGTAGGTTGGGATAATCGCTCCTTAAGTCTCAGCAGCTACAGTTCTGGCTTTGATCGAAACTTTAATAGCCATTTCCGCTACGAGAACTTCATTGTTCCCAATCGCAAAAAGCTCTATATCGCCATCGAAAATCAATTAACCGGTCAATTGGGTTGGCTGCATTTGCAGATTATCGACCACAGCGAAATTCAGCTGTACGGATATGCATTAGAGAAGCTACTTTAATCGCTAGTCTGCTCCTGCCATTGCTTTAATAAGCCGGGTGGTCCGTGGGTAACCATTTGTGCGGCTCGAATATGGGCATTCCAATCTTGTTTAAAACCTTCAATATGGGTGGTAGCTCTACTGCTAAAGAACTTTACATGCGCATAGGCCCCCATCATTTGCTGCACATTGCCAAAACTCAATAAAGCGCCATTGGTAATCGTAATATCCTCATAGCTATACAAACGATAGGCGCCTCCCCCTTCTTTTTGTTCTGCCTTGGCCCATTGGTATTGTTGTTCCTGAATACGATTAATAAAGCCTTTCAATTCGGCATACTGCCCTTCATTCAATAAACCTGATTCCAGATTGAGCTCCAATTGTCTTAATTGAATATGCCGGGCTTTAGGATTCCATAATTCTTCGGAATCCATTTGCTGGTAAATGGAGTAAATATCCCTGCTCAACACATAGGCCTCCGGTGGCAATTCCTCCAAGCCATCCCGCAAACGATTCGACCAGAAGGCAAACTTGTATTCGAGCATCCGGCTATTGGCCAGAAATAAAAAGATGGGGATATCGTAGGCCACATATTGTAAGAGCGCATCACCCGACTTTAAAGCATTCTGAAAAAGGCTGCGAATATTCCGCAAATATTGCACAAAGTCTTCCTTGCTATTGAAAGTATTATCGGTAATTAAGGAAGAATCGCGCAATGGATAGGCTTCCAAAACTCTCTGTGCAGCCACAGGCATCAGCATGGTAAGCTGTACCAATTCTCCTGCACTCAGCTCCTTTTCACCACTAACCCGCCGTTGAGCACTAGCATAGCTTAGGTCTAAATGATCTGCGGTCCATTGTATTAAGCTGGTCTTCTCAGGTAACTCGGCTTCAATAGCCCTAAAAAATGCCCTTTGCGGGAAGTATGACATGTCGGTTTTTTTAGAGTCGCCAAAATACCAAAATTGAGCATTTAGCCGCTTTTGCGGGATGGCATCCTACAATTCATTGATTTTTCTGAGCCCGGCAAAGTCTTATCCCATCAGGCCTCATTCGAAAAATGAATAATTCCGATAGGCTCTTTTCAGCTTTTGAAAGCCCCCTGCAAGGAAGTGCTGGACTTTAGCCACGGCATAACGAAAAATCGAGAGTCATGAGTCCCTTATTTCTCAGCAAACATTTGATACGCTACGGATGGAAAATCCTGCTGATCCTGTTTGTCTTCCTCTCGCTTTATCTCAAAAGAAATCAAAAATGAAAGACAAAGTTTTAAGCCCCCAGCCCATGAATGCTCAAGCTCATTACCCACATATTCCCGGTCAGGGAAAAAATCATCCCGAAGCCCTGCAGCTCCGTCGCTCCTATCTCGACACCTTAGTTAAAGGCATTAACCTCAACTACGATTCACAGGGCTTACACCTGGAGCAAATCCAAAACAATATTGAAAACTTCGTAGGCACTACCGAAATTCCTTTGGGCCTGGTAGGTCCGCTCCTCTTCCAAAACCAAGATCAAGCCGAATGGGTGCACACGGCCCTGGCTACTACCGAGGGCGCCTTGGTTGCCAGCATGAATCGCGGAGCCAAGGCCTTAAGCGAATCCGGTGGTTTTCGATCGCATATCCTTCACCAAAAAATGCTGCGCACCCCAATGTTTACTTTCCAGAGTATGCATGAGGCTCTGGCCTTTGATCAATGGATAAAACGCCATTTTGAAGTAATCCGGGGTATCGCTCAAGAGCAATCCAATCATGCCGAATTATTAGAGATTAAAAGTGTAGTGGTTGGTAAAATCGTGCACCTGAAATTTATTTACTCTACTCATGATGCGGCCGGACAAAACATGACCACCGCTTGTACCTGGCAGGCCTGCCTTTATATCGACAAGCAATTTCCGGAAGAGACCGGCTTTGAGATTCTCAATTTTGTGATTGATGGCAATGGTGCATCCGACAAGAAAGTCTCCTTCTACTCTATGCAAAATGGTCGCGGCATTCACGTGATCGCTGAAGCTTTAATCACCCATGAAGCTTTAAGTCGCACGCTACGCACCACCGCCGAAGATATGTTCCGAGCCTTTAATCACTCAATGGCCATTAGTCGCTTTGATGGGATGATTGGCTATAATATCAATATCGCCAATGCCATAGCCGGCATATTCGCTTCCACCGGTCAAGATTTAGCCTGTATTCACGAATCCAGTATTGGTATCCTGCAGTTAGAGCCCACCGACGAAGGTTTGTATGTAAGCCTCAGTCTTCCAAATCTGGTGGTAGGTACCGTTGGTGGAGGAACCCATCTTCCCATTGCCAGTCAAACTTTAGAGCTCATGTCATGCAAGGGCCCTGGTAGCGCCCGTCGTTTTGCTCAGCTTATCGCCGGCTTTGCTCTTTCTCTGGAACTATCTACCCTGGCTGCGATTGTGAGCGGACAGTTTGTAAGAGCCCATCAGAGCCTGGGTAGAAACAAACCTAAAAACTGGCTGCTTAAAGCCGATTTAAACCCCGACTTCTTCAATACTCAATTCTCTCTTCATCATCCGGTACAAACCATAGAATGGCTGCCAAATCCTTTTGAGGAAAATGGAATCCTTACTGAACTCAGCCGCAAGGCCACCAAGAAATTGATTGGTTTGTTCCCTGCAGACCTCTATCTGGAATCCGGAAAAAAGCTAGAACTCATTTTAAAGAGTAAGGCATTGGGTTCGGAGCTCAATCAAGGCTTGCACTTTATGGCTTCAAATATCGATGCCAAGCTGGCCGATGAATTACAGGCGCATCAAGCAAAACTGGAATATGCCAACAGCCATTTAAAGGAATTACGAGTTTATCAAGCTTTACAAAAAGCGGGCTTAAGCATAATGCCCAAGTTCTATGGCGCAGTAGAAAATGAAGAACAGGAAATTTACCTCCTAGCCTTAGAACGCCTAAACCCTGATCAGCTGCAGATTTTTAATGCCGAAAACCATCCAGAAGCCTGGACCCTCGAGCTACAGCATCAAGTAATTCGCAGTATTCACGAGGTACATAAGGCATTTGCGGATAAGGACCTTTCGAATTTAGAACTTCAAGATGCAGAGGATTTCATGGAAGCCCGCTCTTTATTTAAGGCCTTCATCGATGTAAATCGCAAAGATTATCAACATCTAAACCTGGATCCCTATTTCCAAAAAATGCTAGGCTTTCTGAAGGAGTTTGAAGAAGGTGGAAGCCAGGGTAAAGGTCGAAAAACCTTAATCCACAATGATTTCAATCCGCGTAATATCGCTATCCGAAACAATGATCAGGCCTGTATTTACGACTGGGAATTAGCCCAACAGGGATTAGCCCAAAGAGACATATTCGAATTTCTGGCCTTTAGTTTGGAAGCGGGTTTTAAAGCCAATCGACTACTGGTATTATTGGACTGGCACTATGCCTTAGCCCAAGAATTTAATGCTAAGGATTACAGCCGTAAGGATTATCTGGAAGATATGGCCCTGGTAGCTAAATCTTTTCTGCTGCAAAGAGTCAACTTCTACCTCAGCGGTAGTACTCTGGTAAACTACCCCTTTATTGAAAGAGTCTTTAAAAGCTCCTTTGAAATGCTAGCGGTGGTGGAACGTGAAATCCGTCGCTTGTCATGAATTTAAGCTTCCATATCCAACACTATTTCATTCCCCTAATTCTGGCCAATCTTAGCCATATGATGATTGTTCGATATGGTTGGTTCAAAGCATTAGAAATACCCCTCTCCAATGCGCATTTCGGTGCCCATAAAACCTGGCGAGGTATAATTTTCCTGAGCCTGTTTGCTTCAATGTTTAGTCTCCCGGCCGCTTATGGGTCGGGAGCTATTCCTCTTAATCAAGCCGCTCTCTTAGGGGCAGGTTTAGGACTTAGCTACGCTCTCGCAGAATTACCCAATTCCTATTTCAAACGCAAAATGGGCATTGCTTCTGGTCAGCGTTCTCAAAGCTTCCCCAAGCTGCAAGTATTAATCGACAAGAGTGATTCTTTAATTGGCACCCTTGTTTTCTATAGTCTCTTTATCCATTTGGAATGGCCTCAAATAGCCCTCCTATTTAGCCTGGGTTTAGCCCTGCACTTAAGTCTCTCCTTTCTAATCTGGCAAATCGGCCTCAAAAAAGAATTCTAAGCAATGATTAAAAATTTCACCTGGACCATTCCCAATGTCCTATCGCTCTACCGCTTAATTATGTTTCCAATTATCTTCTATGCCTTATGGGTGGATTTGGAAGAAGTTTTTGCGATGCTGATCTGCATCAATCTAATTACCGATATCCTCGACGGTTGGATTGCCCGAAGATTTAATCAAGCCACAGAAGTAGGGGCTCGTCTGGATTCCATGGCCGACATGGGAACCTATCTTCTGAGTTTTGCCGGGGTCTTTTATTTCAAAGCCGATCTGATACAAGATCATATTGTTGCTCTCTATCCTTTCTTTGGTCTTTTTGCCCTCTGTCATATTCTGCCTCTCATCCGCTTTAAGCGCCTTCCCAACTTTCATTTGTACTCTTGGAAAATTGGGGGATATATTCAAGGCATTTGGTTTGCCAGTCTCTTCTTTATTGAATTCTGGCCTACTTACTACTACTTTATGGTGATTTGGGGAATACTCGCATTTAGTGAGCATCTTATAATACAGTTCTTAATTCCACAAGCGGCTTCCAATTTGAAAGGATTGTATTGGGTTGTAAAGGATCTAAAAGCAAAGAAGCAAGTCGCTAATTAGTCTTCAGAGTTAATCATAGGATACGGATTTGAAAATTAGTGCGTTATGATTTCTAGTTAAACCAATCTAAACGCTTCCATGAAAAGGTTCTTTATCCTCGCGCTCATTTCTTTGATTGTAATTTCCTGTCAAGAAAACCTTGATAGCAATGATTACATCGTTTTAGATGATTATCAAGCGATTGAAAAAGAAAAATCCAAATTACTTCGAGACTTGGATTCCCTACAAAGTCTAATTCAGCAATTGCGCTTTGAAAAAAGTCAAAGAACTGAAATTACGGCTCCTCAAAAGGGCGATACTATTTATTCATTCATGAGTAGAGGCATGGCCCTACAAATTGACTTACCTCTGGCGCAAAGCAGCAGCTTGGTAGTTCCAGAGGCTGTCACCCAATTTGAATCCCTTTCTCAACAAACAGGTGGAGATCTCAAAATACTGGTAGATGCCAGTAAAATAGCCCGCAGCCTCAAGGATATCATTCGCGAAAATGGATCGGATCAATTGGATCTGATGATCATTATGGATGTTACAGCCAGTATGAAGAATGATGTGGAAAATGTAAAAAAGGGACTCAATTATATTCTGAATCAATTAAGTCGTTACAAGGGTGTGCGTTTAGCAATGGCCACTTATATGGATAAGCATGATAATCCGGATTGGTACCGCTATCAAGACTTTGGCAATTCTGTGCGCGACATCAAAGATTTTGTAAATCAGATTAGCTTAACTGGTAATACTTCTACGGCGGAGTCAGTCTATGATGGAGTCTATCGCGCTATAAATGAAGGATTCTTTCAGTCTCAACGCAAGCGAATGGTGATCCTTATTGGCGATGCTCCTTCCCATACTGGCGCATTAAGCAGTCATAGCCTGGAAGAGATTATTCAGATTGCCAATGCCCAATCCATCAAAATGAACTTCTACCCTATTCTTTTAGCACAGGATCAAGGCAGTTATACCATTCAAAGTTCACGCGGTGATCTAATTAATGATCTATTCCCCAATCCTTCAAGAGGTGAGATTCGAGTTAAGTTTGAAGTAAATGAACTGCATACTATTCAGGTCTTTAATCAGAATGGGCAAAAATTACGCGACTTTCAATACGATGGAGACGATTTACGACTAAACCTGGAAGATGCCGCCAATGGGGTTTATGTACTGCGCAGCTATAATCAGGCAGGTGAATACGATGAGAAGAAGTTTATTATTCAAAAATGATGGGATTGAAAACACAGCTAATAATTCCTTATTCTCGCTTTATAGCTTTCACACTATTACTCGGATTAACAAGCTGTAGCCCCTGTCCCGACCCTTTTGAAGAAAGCCTAAATAATTCTATTGTGCAAAGCTTACGAGAGCAGCTATTAATTGAGCTAGCTTCGATTAAAGCTAATGTGGTGGAAAGCCCTCAGAAATCAAAAAGATGGTATCCAAGCGTTCAGAAACTAGAGTCCTGGTTTTACGAATTTGACACGATTAAATGGAATTCTCCAGGTGATCGATTTGAAGATTACAAAGCGGCCATCAAATACCTAGGTTCACAAGCCAACAAAATCAATTAAGATATCGTCGAAAAACAAATTCTAGCCTCTGATATTCAAACCGCTGAGGAATGGCAGAAGGTGAAAAGTCAAATTCTGGTGATCTTAATTGATATTTTTCAGCGCTATTATATGTTATCCGACTCCGCCATTTTCACTTATCATCCAATTGAATTAGAAATTGATTGTTTAAAAAGCCCTGATAACCTAGAAACAGAACTTCTATTCAATGGATTGCCGGCAATTGCTGCTCATGCTTATTTAATCTTGGATAGCATAATCTATAATGGCCAAAGGTTGAATGCTAATCTATACCCACAGAGTGATTCAGTTATATGGAAAATGCCCCTAGGGAATTTGAAACCAGGCGAATATCAACTTAAGGCCGAGATGATTATGATTTCAAGAAATTCAAATAAGGCCTTTAAATATCCTATAGATTACAAATGGTCCGAAAAGTAATTGCACTTATTTTAGTATGCCTAATTAGTGGTGCTTGCACAAATCCTGAAGATCAAGCTCAAGAGGAGCAGTTAAACCGAATGGAAAAACTCATCGAGGAAATAGTAGCCTATAAAAGCTCCTATCTCTATATAATCATGAAAGAAATTGAATCTGGATCACCTCAAAAATATCGCAAATTCAAATACAATGAATTCATAAGTGCTATTCGCAAACATGTAGATGATTTTAGAGCTTTAGATACCATTAATCCTCAAGATTGGCTGGACTTCCAAAATAAATGTCATGCATTTGAAAAGAAATTTTTCATTGACAGCCTTCTCCCTGCCAGTTTATCAAGCACTGATCAAGCCTACCTAAAAAGGGAAGCACTTATCTGGCAATACGGCATTACTCAGGAAATCAGTAAAAACATAAGCATTTGTTACACAGAACCTAAATCAATTATTGCCAATCGCTTTTATTACGACTCAATTCGTAAAGCTTATACATTTGATTTTCAATCCACCTATATTAATGGAAAGGAATACTTATCCATAGATTCCATCTACGATATTGGTAAAAATCAATTAATCCCTATTCCCAAATTGGAATCTCCTCGTTGGAATTTAGCATTTGATTCCCTTCCAGAGGGTAATTACAAACTCTACGGGCAATACCATTCAATTTGGAATAATAGCGAATCCAATTTCACCCCTATTGAAACTGAATTCCATGTACCCATAAAAGCTGATGTAATTGAACAGTTTTATTGATTGCTCAATATTATTGTATAGCGGAGTTAATTCAATTTTACCTTAAATTATACATAAGGCCAATTCGGATACTTTCCCTATTTATACCAGTGCCTAATTCAGGATAGGCTTTATAATAAAAGTCCGAGCTTAATAATAAGTCAAGATTGCGATTTAGTTCATATCCAATTAAGAACCCTAGTCCTTGATTCTGTGGAATATAAGACAATAGATCCTCTGAATACTCCGCTCCTTGACTAATACTTAAGTACTGCTGGCCCCTTGTATAATTCCATACATGGTGCACTCCCAAAGTAAATTGCTCATCTCCAAACAACTGAAAATCATAAGACAAGCCTATTTGATTATTTATAGAAGTATATTTCCCTGCTTCAGGATAGAATACATCTAAATTCATCCAAACACTTCTTCTCAGATAAATTCCAAAATTTCGATAAACAAACTCAACACCTAAACTTGGAGCGACCTTTAATAAAGGCATAGAGGGCACCCTTCCATGAAGTCCATTACCTGTGAAAAACAAACCAAATTGAAGATTGAAAAAGTCATCGACTTCTTTAGCAAAGGCCTTAGTTTTTTCTTCCTTGTTTTTTAAAAGGGAGAAGTTACGCATCAAACGCAGCGTAACAATTTCAAGTCTTGGAGATAATGGAAATCTATCATAATCTATAATTTCCCATACTCGTTCAATTCGTAAGCCTAGCTCATAATTATTTTTCGTGTACGAAAAACCGCAACCAACACTGTGCTCGTAGGCTAAATCCATTTCACCACTTAATCCAAAATCAATATAATTTCTAAAATTTATGTGATTGTAAAATATTGAAAGCCTGAAGTTTTTATAAACCCCATATACACCAGCGTCAAAATAGAGCTTACCATATAGCTTATCCCATAATGTACTAACAGTACTAACACTAGCTTGATAATAATTACTCTCAAGTCCAAAATAATACTTAGGAACCTCTAACCTAAGTCCTATAGTAGGAGCAGTAACGATGGACTTAAAAAAAGTATTATTAATCGTTGATCCTAGGGTATTTTCAGCAAAATAGCTGTAATTAGTTAAGCCTATGCTAATACTGGGCTTAATTATCTGACAATTAGCTTTTTGGAAATTTAAAAGCACCAGTAAAATCACTGGCGCTTTCTTAAGAGTTTTGATAATCACTTTTGATTTTTAATTATGTGACCAAATATGAAGTGCATGATGTGGGGATTGAAAATATTTAACTCGATCTTCACACCAATCTGAAGGCTTAATTACAGCAATCTGGTAATGTTCATGTGAGCCTTTTCTCTTCATGCCCAATTTTGGGTAGATTCCCTGATCTACAGGAAAACTCCATCCCCTCCACGAAGCGTACCAATCGTATTCAAATGATATTATATAAACGTTCCTTTCTAAAGTTCCCAAGTCATCACCAATCTGGACTTCCTTTAACGTTGGTTGACTTATTCCAGAACTCATTGCAAATGATTTACAACTCTCATTTTTATGGTATGTTTTTAAATTTTCTTTGCGAGACCTATATACACTTTGGTATAAGGTTGGATTACCATGTCCAACAGGGATATCCCAAATTGCAATTCTTGCTTCAGAGTATTTCCCTCTCTCAAATCTTTGACAACCAGGGTTAAATCTAAGCATGTCATAAACTATACCATTTGTACATCCAGGAGGTGAAGTAAGTGGTATTAGCGTATCCTTATTTTTCCCTAACCAATTTGTATCTAGGGCGTCACTCAGTGATTTTGTAGCAATATTACTATCCCAACTTAATTGAACAATTAAGATAGGGTTTGTTATGCATATGGACTCCACTGTCGCATTAGTGTCCATAGGATTTTCTAGGTCTACTTTTCCTAGAACCATTTCAGTTGGTTCATTTTGTTCTTCACATTCATTATAAAATGCCGGAACAAAATCACCTACAAACTCTTTAGAATACTCTAAATCTGTACCTACACCAATTAGCTCTGGTTGTTCCCAATCTGCATAGACCTTATTTTCTAACCAAATTGAGGGGGAATAGTCATAACCTTCCCATTTGAAATCAGATTCAGCTGTTCCCCAATCTAGACCAGCATCTGAAAACTCATCCATCAATATCGCCTCAAAATTACCATCATAATCTATCAGCTCACTAATCATGGCTTCATCTTCCGCAGGACCATCTGCACCTCCTGCATAACGATTAAATTTAATAGTATTAAAAACTGTCTGAAAATCCACAGTACAAGAGTACTTAGACACAGATTTAGCAATTAGGTAAAGATAAATATTGAGTTTTTCCTCAACAGGATCAGAACTATTAATCATATTAATCAATGGTTCTGGGGCCTGTTCTAACACATATTCACACGGTATCTCCTGTTCATTATAATTCAAACTCATCATTTTTGAGACAGGATCTTCTAATTGATCAGGTTTATCTGTACAAGAATTTAAAAACAAACCAAAAGACATTACGACAAGTAATGATTTAGTTTTATTAATCATGGTTATAATATATAAATTACCCTCTACTCATAACGCTTTTCGAGATTCGCGACTCAAATTATCAGGCCTTAATTATCGAAGCACCCAAATATAGAAATAACATAATACAGCTCACTCAACAAAAGAAAATTTAACACTTGACAAATCATTACCCTCGAGTTAATTTACACTCAACTACCTATTAATTAATCTTTAACAGCTAAAATTTAGCTATTAAAGATTCTTCACTGATGCCATGCGGGTAAAAATTTATTTAGCTTGTATCTACTGATCAATTATTTTAACAGCATTACTCCCAAACCGTCTCCATTCAATTTCAGTTAAAAGATGATCAGGGGATTTTAAGCTTCAAGCGTCTTTGCTCTGAATATCAGATTCGGGAATCTTCCAGAGCTACCGATTTAGGACCTTGCGACTTGACTAAAAAATATCGATCGGGTTATTATATTGATTCCATTCAATCGATTCGTATTGCGGCCACCATCGTTTACAATGATGTAAACTTTGACATTATAAGGGATAGAGACACCATGCATATTTGCTGTCCTACTTGGGTGGCCACCCAACGAAATTTTTACTTAGGAATAGTGCCTTTTGAAGCTGGTTATTATCAAGTCTACGAAAATGAAATAGATAGCTTCAATTTAGCCAAGGGCCGTTGGGATTATTATGATCAATTAGTAAGCCAAGTAAAAGCCGATCAGGAAAATTACAGCTCCTATCAAAGTCGATTTCCTTATCGCCAATTGATTAAGCTTCAGGCTTTGTATGGATTTCCCATCGGTTCCCTGGATAAAAAAGATATCACAGAATTTAAATAGTAAAAATGCTCAAAGCCGAAATCAAAGAAGCCTGTCCGGCAGATTGGAATAAAATGAAAATTGGAGTCCACTCCCGATTTTGTGAAAGTTGTGCTAAGAATGTGATAGACTTTAGTGCTAGCAGCCGAGTCGAAATTCTATCCTATTTATTAGAACATCGTGGGGAGCAAGTATGCGGAAGGATGAAGCGCTCCGAAGTAGATTTTAGCTACGATGATATCATGGTGACCATTCAGGCCCTGAGCCAAAAACCTCAACACCGCAATAAAGCCTTTTATTTTTTGGCCTTAGCGAGTTTATACCTCGCTTCCTGTGATGAGCCTAATGACCCTGATAGGAATAGCAGCTATTACAGCCCCAGAACACTGAAAATGGCATCAGATTCCATCCCGATAGAAGTGCAAATTAATGCCGATAGCCTAAAGCCTAATTCAGCCGAAGTAAAAACAGATTGTCACTTAGATACTCATCACCAAATTGAAAATGCGGATAGCTTGCCAATTGAAATTAGTTCGGGCCTGGTAACATTAGGTGATATTAATCTTCCTCTCAAGGAATCCGGAGAAGGAGACTCTTTAGCAAATCCCGACTCCTGGCAAAGCTACGACTACCATCAAGTTGAAGTACAACCCGAATTTCCAGGGGGAATAGATAGTCTGATGGCTTTTCTGAGAAAAGAGGTGGAATACCCCCAAATAATGGTCAAGGAAAAGATAGAAGGCAAGGTATATGTGCAGATAGTTATTAGCAAAGAGGGAAAGGTTACTAGTCCTGAAATAGTTCGGAATGGCACTGGATACACGGCTGCAGAAGAAGCTGTCCTGAAAGCTTTAGTTAAAATGCCTCTGTGGAAAGTCGGTCAAATAGAAGGTAAAGCCGTTAATAGCCGCATGATTATCCCCGTAAGCTTCCGTTTAGATTAGTGAATTAAATTGTTAAAAACCAAGTATTAAAATTCAAGCTTAGAACTTTTAATACAGTATTTTGCTCGCTTGAAATCCCTTATCCCATAAACATGAAAAGAATAAGTATTCTAGCGAGTGCATTAATGCTTTGGGCCACTTCTGCACAGGCCACCATTGTGTACAACAACTTCAACCCCGATCATACCATGACCTTGAGTGATGGTACTCTTTCCTTTGACCTGGATGGGGACATGAATGATGATATCACTTTTGCGATATCCGGCACTGGTGCTTCAAACTATGTTTTGAGCGTTAGCGGTCCTAAATTGCAGTTTGTGGTGGATCAAATTGCCAATCCAAGTTATACTGAAAGCCTTTTTATCGGAAAAGAGGTACATAGTGGTAAAAAATGGACTGCAAACCATGTGCGCATTGCCTCTTCTAGCAATAAAGACATTGCAGGTAATCCCGAGTTCTTCATGGGGATCCGTTTTGTTTCTGGCTCTAATTACTTCTATGGTTGGGCCTTACTGGAATTGAAATCCAATTTGGACTTGGTAATTAAAAGCGTTGCCTTCGACAATAGCCTTAATAAATCTATTGTGGTTGGAAATACAGGTGCTGTTTTACTATCGGAGAAAGAAGTTCAGGAAATTAATTGGAGCATTTACCCTACCGTAGTGGATCATGATTTTTCTATCGAAGCATCTGAAGAATTAAGCAGCTTGGAAATCTGGAATACCGCCGGTACCCTGCTTAAGCAAGAAGAAATTAATGCAATGGAAGCTCGTATCGATATCACCGATTTACCCAAAGGCGTGTATTTTATTAAAGTACGTAGCCTTAAAGGTGTGCTTTTAGAGAATCGCCTAATTAAGCAGTAAAAGCCTTAAAAAGAAAACCACTGTGCTATAACAGTGGTTTTTTATTTGCCTATTCAATGTTTAAACATTAATTTAGCCAATGCAATGGATCGCAAAAAATTTTTACGTTTAGCTGCCCTCGGGGCCTTAAGTCCAAGCTTTATGAGTTTACAGGAACTGTATCAACATAGTCGCAGTTTGCCGGAGCAAGAAGCACTGCCAGTTTTATTTCTCGGTCATGGTAATCCCATGAACGCCATCGAAGAAAATGAATTTGTGGAAGGCTTTCGTAAAACGGCCTTGCAACTTCCTACCCCCCGAGCGGTAATCTGCATCTCTGCCCATTGGGAAACACAGGGCACGCGCATTACCGCCATGCCACAGCCCAAAACCATTCACGATTTTGGAGGCTTTCCACGAGCATTATTTGAAGTCGATTACCCAGCACCTGGCGATCCTAAATTAGCCCAGGAACTCAAAGACCTCATTAAAGAACCTGAAATCCTATTGGACCATGAATGGGGTTTAGATCATGGTGCCTGGTCGGTAATTAAACACCTCTACCCTAATGCCAATATTCCGGTTTTACAATTGAGTATCGATTATAGCAAGGGACCACAATATCACTATGATTTAGCCAGAGCATTGTCTGTATTACGTCGTAAAGGAGTTCTGTTTATTGGTTCCGGTAATATGGTGCACAATCTACGTTTAACGGATTGGCGTCGACTGAATGATAATTTTGGTTTCGACTGGGCCCTAGAAGCGCAATCCAAAATGCGCAATTTCTTGGAGCAATGTGATGATCGTTCTTTAATCGATTTCCGTAAACAAGGTCAGGCATTTGATTTAGCCATCCCCAGTACCGAACATTATATTCCCCTACTCTATAGCTTAGGATTAAGAGATAAGAAGGAGAACCTCCGCATCTTTAATGATGAGCCGGTAGGAGGTGCTTTAACCATGACCTCTGTTCAATACGGTTAATTTTTTTCGGGGGATTTGTCCCCTTCTCCAAAAACAGCTTCGTCTTAAGGGCAAATGTTTAATTAAAAGCTCTTAAAATGAAGCATGCAATCAATTGGTTCGAAATCCCGGTATTGGATTTAAACCGTGCTCAGAAATTTTACGAAAGCCTAATGGATGGCCCCATGCACAATATGGACATGGGGGAAAGTAAAATGGCCATTTTCCCTTCAGATTGGATGGAAGGCGCTGTGGGTGGTTCCATTTTCCATGGCGAAGGTATTGAGCCTTCTACCAAAGGCACCACCGTTTATCTCAATGGTGGAGAAGATCTCTCTCCTTATTTGGCTCGGGTAGAATCTGCCGGAGGTCAAATCATTCTCCCCAAAACTGCTATCGGTGAAAGTGGCTATATCGCCCTGTTTATCGATACCGAAGGCAATCGCGTAGGACTGCATTCTCCGCAATAATTGCGGCATATCCCTTTACATTATTAGTACATTTAGAAACCCTCATCACTAACAATTTTTTACAATGAAAGAATTTATGTTACTCTTCGTAGGTGCTGATTACGAAGAACTAGGCTTATCGCCAGAAGAACTGCAAACTCGCATGGGCAAATGGTTTGCCTGGGGCGATAAAATGGACAAACAAGGTATTCTCCGTGGTGGTGATGCCCTTTATGCGCATGGCAAAAGAGTGACCGGAGCCCAACGTATTGTGAGCGATGGCCCTTTTGTAGAAAGCAAAGAATTAATTGGTGGATATTATAAGATTGCCGTTGAAAATTATGAAGCCGCTATTGAAGTCGCCCAGGATTACCCGGACTTCGATTTAAATGGTGTAGTGGAAATTCGCGAAGTGGTAAATTTTGACCAGCAACAATAAGTCAGAACCGATAGTAGACCATCTTTTCCGTCATCAGTACGGAAAGATGGTCGCTATTTTAGCCCGCATTTTTGGCTTAGAGCATCTCGATTTAATTGAAGATGCCATTCAGGATACCTTCTTAAAAGCCTCCCTGCAATGGCGGGAGAAACAACCGGAAAAGCCTGAAGCCTGGCTTACCCAAGCCGCAAAAAATCGGGTGCTTGATTTATTGCGACAAATTCAAGCACGACAGAAACGAGAAGCGGCCTTTCCACATGCCTCTTCGGCCCTCGAAATCAATGAGCAATTTCTCGATCCGGAGATTGATGATGCTCAATTGCGAATGATCTTCGTGGCCTGCCATCCCGCCCTTTCCAGCAGCGAGCAAATTGCCTTTGCCCTAAAAGCGATCTCGGGTTTCTCCGGTAAAGAAATTGCCAGTGCCCTGATGCAAAAGGAAGACAGCATCAAGAAACGTTTACAAAGGGCACGGAAGAAAATTCAAGATGAAGGCATCGCCATGCATTTTCCTGAGCCTGATGAGATGGAATCTCGCATGCAAGCGGTGATGCAAATCATCTATCTCATTTTTAATGAAGGCTTCCATTCTAATAAACCTGACAGCCTGGTGGATAAGGAGCTTTGTGGGGAAGCCTTGCGTCTTTGCAAATTACTGCTTAGCAGAAAAACATTCCGTAGTGGAAGTCTCTATGCCTTGTTCGCTTTACTCTGCTATAATGCCGCTCGTTTAGATGCCAAAGTAAGCGATGATGAGGTTTTGGATCTTAAACAACAGGATCGCCAAAAATGGTACGCTCCTCTCATAGACCTAGGGCATGATGCATTGTATCGCAGTCTCTATGATTTTAAGGATCGCTCCGCCTATCATTTTGGAGCCCTCATTGCCTCTGAGCACATCCGAGCCGCTAATTTTGAAAGCACCAATTGGCCGCAAATCTTGAACTATTATCAAGAGATGTATCAATACCTACCTTCGGCCTCCATCCCACTTTCAAAGGCTATTATCTATCTGCAAATCCAAGAAGCCCATCAGGCGAAAGCCGAATTGGAAGCCATAGAAATCAAAGACTTGGAGCAGCGTAGCTATCTCTATTATGCCACCTGGGCCGAATTGCATTTGATGGAAAACCATGCTGATAAGGCTACTAAAATGTTGAAAATTGCAATAGAACATTGTAGTAATAAATTGGAAGAAGACTATTTGAAAAAGAAGCTTGCCAGCATCATAACCTAGATCGCATAATTTCCATTAATCACCTAAAATTTAGCTTTCATAAACAAGGCTTTAGAATCGTAATTTTTAAGGCTAAAATTTGTACTTTAGTGGAGGATTTGGAGGGGGCTCTAAGTCCAAACAAATGAAAAGTCATCGCAATATCGGTCGCACTGACCGTCGTATCCGTTTTCCTTTCTCCTTCCTAATCTTGGTCTTAGGCCTTTGGCTCTTTAATGGGGCCTCGGGTGATCCTTTAGGATTAAGTATCAGTATTTTTTCCGGCATTATTATGATTACGGCCCTAGCTGCCTACTGCCCGGTATTACACCTTTTACGCTTGCACAGTTTTAGTGAAGAAGAGTTAAAAATTTACGGACATCCTTACCACGATAAGCGTCAAATCTTGGAGGCTTAATTCAAGACAATGGGATTTTGAATTTCTCGTTTTAGCTAAATGCTAAACCGATTTTTAATTCTCCTAGTCCTTTTCAGCCCGCTCGCTCAAGCCCAAAGCAATTGGGCCCAGCAATTGTCTAAAGCGGCTTTGGAACTCACCAAAGACGATGTGATTTACGATCCATCCTATTTTTGAATCCCCTATCCCAATGGCGATGTACCAGCCGATCGAGGGGTTTGTACTGATGTGGTTATTCGTGCCTATCGGAAATTGGGCGTAGATCTCCAACAATTAGTACATGAGGATATGAAAGCCAATTTTAAGCTCTATCCTCAGAATTGGCAATTGAAAGGCCCGGACTCTAATATCGATCATAGACGGGTTCCCAATTTGATGAAGTTCTTCAGTCGCAAGGGACAGACTTTGAGTCTCTCAAAGTCGCCAAAAGATTATAAAGCCGGAGATATTGTTTGTTGGGATTTAGGTAGTGGTATTCTTCATATCGGCTTGGTTGTAGATCGCCTTTCGGCGGATGGCATTCCAATGATTGTGCACAATATTGGCTCTGGTCAGGTTTTAGCCGATTGCTTATTCCAGTTTAAAATTATTGGTCATTATCGATACCCTCCTAAGAATTAAAGGCTTCTCGAGCCTAAAAAGATGTAAATTAGGGCAAATCTGTCCCTAATGAAGAAAATCTACTTTTTTGCCCTGATCCTACTTTTAGGTCCTGGTCTTTCTGCTCAATACTATCGTCAATATTTCCATGGTGCTGATACCTCTGTCTATAATTCAGTCTTTGCCATAATTGACAGCAATAGTAGTTGGCAGATTGGCGCCCCTTCTAAAAACTTTTTTCAGCAGGCCGCCACACAGCCCAATGCTATTGTTACGGACACGCTCAACTCCTATCCTATTAATGATAGCTCTACCTTTTATTTCAAAGTTCCCATTTGGGCACCGGTAGGAATTCTGGCCATAGAATGGATGCAAGCACTTGATTTCGAAGACAGTATTGACGGGGGAATCCTAGAATTTCGCTATACCGATACCTCCGCTTGGGAAAGTGCCTTTAACAATCCTTATGTCTATAATTTCTTTGGTTTTGATAACTCCAATGTAGCAACACTGCCCAATGGTGAGCTGGCCTTTACCGGTACTCGAGACATGCATAATGTTTGGCTTTGCCTAGATATGAGCTGGCTTTCACAGTTTAGTACCGATACAATTGAAGTGCGATACCGAATTCTTAGTGACTCGGTGGATACTCAGCAAGATGGCTGGTTACTCGATAATTTCAATGTGCATATAACTGGCATTCACACCATAAATGAGGTAGACCAAGGAGAATTTATGACCGCCAGTCCTAATCCCACCGTGGGCCCAATTAAGCTTAATGCGCGTAAAACCGGCCAGGTGCAATATATTGAATCCATTGAATTGCTAGATCTCTCAGGTAAAGTGGTGCAAAGCTGGTCTAAAAGCCCCACTAAATTTGATATTGATATTTCCGGACAAAAAGCCGGGGTCTATATCTTAAGAGTGAAGAGCAATATCAAGAAAGAAGAGTTCCGTATAATGCTGCAGCCTTGATTAAAAGTCTGAGAATTGTTCTTGGCCTTTTGCTGCTTGCTCTTTTTGCCTTTAAGGCAGATCGGTCACCCAGCGAAAACTGGCCCATACCTCAATTGTTTTTTTTCCCTCCCTTACCGGCCGACTTTAAAACACCTAGCACAGCACAGGTTGAATTAGGCCGGTACCTGTTTTACGATCCCATTCTTAGTGCCAATGGAAAAATTTCATGCGCCCATTGCCATCAACAAGAATATGCCTTTGCTGACGGCAATAAGCGTTTTAGCCGTGGTGTTTCAGGCAGGGAATTGAATCGCAATACCCCTGGCCTTTTTAATCTGGTTTGGCAACAAAGCTTCTTTTGGGATGGTAGAGCAAGCAGTTTGCAAGAGCAAGCCTTTTTTCCGGTACGCCACAGCTTGGAAATGAACCTTAACTGGCCGGAAGCCGAAAACAGAATCCGCCAATCGGAATTTTACCCTGCTCTATTCGAGAAGGCCTATCCTGGGAAGGAAATCGACAGCAGTTTAATTTGCCAAGCCTTAGCTGATTTTCAATCCATCCTCTTCTCTCAAGATTCAAAATACGATCGGGTATTGCGAGGTGAAGATCATTTTACTGCTCTGGAGTATCAAGGCTATACCTTAGCTAATTTGCAGGATAAGGGCGACTGCATGCAGTGTCATATTACCGATGCTCATGCCTTGGGTACTAGCGGTGATTTTAGTAATAATGGTCTGGATTCGGCTCGAAGGCCGATGGATTATGTCGATAAAGGTCAAATCGAATTTCGCGGTCAGGATCGGAATGGCTGGTTTAAAATTCCCTCTCTTCGCAATGTAGCTCTTACTGCTCCCTATATGCATGATGGCCGTTTTAAGACTTTAGAAGAAGTCATTGACTTTTATAGTGAAGGTTTAGCAAGACCCTACAATGTAGATTCCAAACTGCAACATGCCCATAAAGGTGGTGTGCACTTAAGTGATCCGGAGAAAAAAGCGCTCATAGCCTTCCTCCATACCTTAACTGATAGTGTATTTATTAAGAACCCCGCCTTTGCTAATCCCTTTTCGAATTAAGGGAATTGCTTAGCTTTCGCTGATTAAACCCTCTCCCTAAGTATATGAGTATCGATTCGGATAAAATTAAATCACTGGAAGAAAGGCTCTTAAACCTTCAAATCCAACATGAAAGGAACAATCGAGAAATTCGTTTGCTTCAATCCGAAATTGCCAATTTAAGAAGTGAAGATACAGAGGCTGCTGCCCTCGATAAACGATGGACAGAGGCGGTGAAAGAAGACCAAAAGCCGGTTGAGGCAATTTCCTCTAAGGAACCAAATAGCAAAGCTCCTGTTAAACCCGAAAAGGCTAGGGATGCCGGTCAATTTAAAGTCCCTCCAAAATCTAAAAACCGCAGCCTGACTTGGGATTTAGAAAAATTCATTGGCGAAAACCTCATAAACAAAATCGGAATCTTACTCACAGTAATTGGAGTAATAGTGGGTGCCAAATACGCCATTGATCATGAGATGATTAATCCTGCCACCCGCATTATTTTGGGCTATGTAACGGGATTTGTTTTATTGGGCATCAGCTTAAAGCTCAAGAAAAACTACCTCAATTTTAGCTCGGTGCTTTTGGGTGGTTCCTTGGCTATTTTATACTTCATTTCTTATGCTGCTTATTCATTCTATGCCTTTTATAGCCTAGGCTTAACCTCAATCTTAATGTTTGTGGTTACCCTTGGAGCTGTATTAGCAGCACTTCATTTAAATCGCTCGGTAATTGCCCATTTTGGCTTAGTAGGAGCCTATGCCATTCCTTTTTTAGTAAGCACCGAGTCTGGGAATTACGAGGTGCTTTTTGCCTATATGGCGATAATTAATCTGGGCATCCTTTTTATATCCATCCGAAGAAACTGGCAATCGCTCTATTATTCAGCCTTTGTATTCACATGGCTCATTTTCGGGGTGTGGGCAGGTATGGATTATGAAAATAGTAGTCAGAACAGTGCTCACTTCTTCCTAGCGCTCTTCTTTTTGATTTTCGTTGCAGCCCGATTGGGCTATCATCTAATTAAGAAACTTCCACTTAAGGAACTGGACCTTCCTGCCTTATTCAGTAATAATCTAATCTACTATGGTTTAAGCTATTATCTCTTGCAGGAGGCTGGCCAAATGGATCAGTATTTAGGTCTCTTCAGTTTTAGTCTGGCCTTTTTTAATGGTTTATTATGTTATGCCGTTTACCGCTGGGCGCCCGAAAATCGCAACTTGTATTGGGTGCAAATGGCCCTGGCTATTTTATTCTTTAGCCTGGCTATTCCTGCTCAATTTGATGGGAATACCATCACTCTGATTTGGTCTCTGGAAGCGCTAATCTTCTTTTGGTTGACCTTGGAAAAGGAGCTCAAGAGCTTTCAATACTTTGCCTATCCCCTTTTTATACTCGGTTTTTTCAGTTTGATGAGTGATTGGAATGAAGATTACTTTCAAATTAGTCGGGAAATAAAAAGTAATAGAACCAGCTTTTTCAATCTACCCTTCTTATATAGCCTCATTACGGTAAGCTTTGGCTATGCCATTTTATGGATGCAAAACCGCAGCCGGGGAACACAGGTTAAAACTGAAGATACAACTGTCGGTTTTGATCGCATCATTGCGGTAATCAGCCTCTTTAGCACTTGGTTCATCTTTCGCCAGGAAATTCATTTTTATTGGAATAAGCTCTATCTCTTAAGCGAATATGAAATTGAGATGACCAATTATTCCTATGAACGCTATAATTCGAATTACGATTATTTAGGCTGGGCCTGGGAATTCCTTTTTGGTATTCTGTTTTTGCTGATTTTACAGATTGTTAATCAATGGCGATTGCATTCTAAGCTAATGGCCAATGCCCTTAAATACCTGAATTGGCTGGCAATTCCCGCTTTCTTAATTGCTGGTATTTACTTCCTAGCCGAAATTGCCGATCATTACAGCACGGCCTTAGAGGACCTACATCAAAAAGCCAGCTTAAGTCAAATGCTTTTGCGTTATCCCGCCTTCTTAGCCTTAGGCCTATTGCTTTATTTCAGCTGGCGTAGCAGTCAGAAAAGTTATTCGGCCTATCGCAAGGTAAATCCTTTGGAAATCTTCATTCACATTACCGTGCTTTGGATGCTCTCAGCTGAATTATTACATATTTTCAAACTTGCCCATTTCGATGGCTACAATCAATTACTGCTAAGCATATTGTGGGCATTGTACAGCTTCTTCCTAATAGCTCAAGGGATGTCTAAAAACAAGAAACATTTACGCATCACAGCCATGGTATTTTTTGGTTTGATCTTGCTGAAATTGATTCTTTGGGATTTGAGTTCTTTGAACAGCCTCTCGAAAACCATTGTTTTGATGGCTGTAGGAGCTGTATTATTGCTGAGCTCATTCTGGTATAATCGCCAGCGCAAAAGCAAAGCTGAACCCGAACCTGAAGATCTGAGTACTAGTGAAGGAGAAAGTTAAAAAACCATGGATCGCCGCTCTTTACAGTATTCTCTTTCCAAGTCTAGGTCATCTCTACCTACATAAGTACAAGCAGTTTGCCTTTATTTGGATATTCATTTTAGGCTTATTTTACTTAGTTGATAGTATTAGTAAGAGCTTTTTTGCCTTTGTTGGGGTATTCTTCTTAGTTGTACTTTTTAGGATACCGATCGCAATCCATGCCTATCGCACCGCAAAAAGGGAAACCATCACTATCATTGCGAAATGGGATCACTCCTTGGTTTATTTAGGGGTTTACCTATCCATTTCTCTATTGATTCCTTATGCTGTTAGTGGCCCGGCAGATCTTTTAAGAAGACAAATAAACTTTGCCTCTATACCAACACCATCTATGGAGCCCAGCCTTAAAGTAGGTGATCATTTGGCTTATGAATATTGCCAGGCCGTAAAGGTTTTAGACATAGTTGTTTTTACTCATCCTACTAACGGGCAATTGTACCTATCTCGCTGTATTGCTGGTCCAGGAGATAGCCTATTAATCCATAATAACAGTAGTAAAGTCAACGGAATCGCTAGGGACACGGCCTTAGTTCTTAGGAAATACTATTTGGTCCCAAATATTTACCGCTCCGAAATTCCAGATAGCTTAAAAAAACAAATAGTTACTACCAGGAATAGGCCTAGTAATTTGGTCCTGAACTTAACTGATAATGAGGTTCAAGCAATTTGCACCAATATCATTCTAGATTCCCTGCAACCTACAATTTCAAGAGATATATTCATTGGCCATATGGGCCTCTACCCTCCTTTCGAAAGGAAAAAATGGACCACTCACAATCTAGGTCCCTTATGGATTCCTAAAAAAGGAAGCCAAATACAACTGGACTCAAGCTCCCTCCTATTGTATGGTGATTTAATCCGAAGAGAAAACTCTCATTCTGATATACAGTTTCACTCAGATTCACTCTCCCTTAATGGTCAGTATCAAAGCACTTATAAGTTCAAAGAGAACTATTATTTCATGATGAGTGACAATCGTGACAATAGCTTGGATTCGCGCTATTGGGGTTTTCTACCCGAATCAAATATTAAAGGAAAAGCCCTCTACCTCTATTATTCCCGTGATTGGACTCGCATTGGCAAAAGCTTAAAGCAAAACCCTTAGTTCTGGCAGGCTAAATTCAAAGTCTCAAGCAATTAGCCCATTCCACAAAAAAGCCCCCTTTTTCCTTACCTTTGCAGCCTCTTAAAAAGCAAGATGAGCATGAGTGAAACCAGCGTGCAAAGCGAGCAAAAACAAAGCTCTCCCGAAGAAACTTTCAAAGCCCAAACTTTAGCCGACTATCGTTTGGCGGTAGAAAGCCGCGAGGCCAGTTTAATTGGTCGTAGGGAAGTACTTACCGGAAAAGCCAAATTTGGAATTTTTGGCGACGGAAAAGAATTACCTCAAATCGCCTGGGCTAAGGTTTTTAAAGACGGGGATTTCCGATCGGGATATTACCGTGACCAAACCTTTATGATGGCCATTGGTGCCTTAAGTACTCAGGAGTTTTTCGCCAGCTTGTATGCGGATACCAATCATGATCATGAGCCCGCATCTGCCGGAAGGCAAATGAATGGTCACTTTGCTACCCAGAGTTTAGATGCCGATGGTAACTGGAAAAGTATTGCTGCTCAAAAGAACAGTTCAGCGGATATTTCCCCTACCGCCGGTCAAATGCCGCGCTTAGTAGGTTTGGCCGAAGCCAGTAAGCATTACCGCCAGAATAAAGGCTTAAAAGACTTTAAACAGTTTTCGCATAATGGCGATGAAATTGCCTGGGGAACCATTGGCAATGCCTCTACATCTGAAGGTCCTTTCTTCGAAGCCATTAATGCAGCTGGCGTACTTCAAATCCCTATGGTAATTTCCATTTGGGATGATGATTACGGTATTTCTGTACACTCCAAATATCAGACTACCAAAGAGAATATCTCTGAGATCCTCAAAGGTTTCCAACGCGATGGTGAGGAATCTGGTTATGAGATTTTAAGGGTTAAAGCGCATGACTATCCCAGCTTAATCGAAACTTACGAGAAAGCCGAAAAGATTGCCCGCAAGAAGCATATCCCGGTAATGATCCACGTTACCGAGGTTACGCAACCCCAAGGTCACTCTACTTCTGGATCGCACGAGCGTTATAAGAACGAGCAACGCTTAGCCTGGGAGCGGGATTTCGATTGTATTAAAAAGATGCGTGAGTTTATCGTAGCCGCTGGTTTGGCCGATGAAGAGCAATTAGACGCATTGGAAAAAGAAGCGAAAAAAGCCGCTCGCGACGCCAAGGCTGCTGCCTGGAAAGAGTATATCGCCCCTATTAAAGAAGAAATTGCTACGGTACGTTCCCTCCTGGCTGAAGCAATTGCAGCTGCCCCTGAAGCCGAAGCCATTAAGGCCATGGATCAGGAATTAGCGGCCAGCGCTGAGCCTTTGCGCAGAGACGGTATTGCCGCTTTACGCAAGAGCTTACGTTACTTACGTCAGGATCAAAGTGGCTTAAAAGAGCGTATCAAAGCTTGGTTGAAAGAACAAAACCAAGCCAATCACGATCGCTATAGCAGCCACCTTTACAGTGAGTCGGCCCTTTCTCCTATGAAAGTGGAAGGCGTTGCCCCACAATATTCTGAAGAAAGCCCTAATGTGGATGCCCGGATTATCCTTCGTGATAATTTCGATCGCATTTTAGCTGAGCGTCCGGAGGTAATGATCTTCGGAGAAGACAGCGGTAAAATTGGGGATGTAAACCAAGGTTTGGAAGGCTTGCAAGACAAGCATGGTGAAAACCGCGTTTATGATACCGGTATTCGAGAAGCTACGATTTTAGGTCAGGGTATTGGTATGGCCATGCGTGGTCTCCGCCCTATTGCCGAAATTCAATATCTCGATTATTTGCTCTATGCCTTACAGGTGATGAGTGATGATTTAGCTACTGTACATTACCGTTCTAAGGGCCGTCAAAAAGCTCCGGTAATTGTGCGTACTCGTGGACACCGTCTTGAAGGTATTTGGCACTCCGGTTCTCCCATGGGTGCTATTATTAATGCCGTACGTGGTGTACATGTATTGGTACCCCGCAATATGACTCAAGCCGCAGGTTTCTACAATACCATGTTAGACAGTGATGATCCTGCGCTGATTGTAGAGTGTTTGAATGGCTATCGTTTGAAAGAACAAATGCCGGATAACCTGGCTGAGATTCGCACTCCTCTGGGAATTCCGGAAACCATTCGCGAAGGAAAAGATCTCACCATCGTATCCTATGGTTCTACCCTGCGTATTGTAATGGAAGCAGCGGAGCAATTAGCTGAATTCGGAATCGAAGTAGAAGTTATTGATCCCCAATCACTCTTACCTTTCGATATCCATCATAGCATCCGCGAAAGCGTGGCCAAAACCAATCGCCTATTAGTAGTGGACGAGGACGTTCCCGGTGGTGCTTCTGCCTTTATCTTACAACAGATTGTAGATGTGCAGGAAGCTTACCGCCTATTGGATTCTAAACCTCAGTGCTTAAGCGCCAAAGCCCACCGCCCTGCCTACGGTAGTGATGGTGACTATTTTAGCAAGCCTAGTGCCGAAGATGTATTCGACAAGGTTTACAGCATGATGCACGAATTTAATCCCGCCCAGTATCCGGCCATTTAATTGAGTCAAAGTCCACGCTTACATAAGAATCTGGTAGCGGCCGTAATTGAAGCCCTCGAAACGGCTTTTGGCAAAGGCTACTATGCCGATAAAGTAATTGAACGTATCCTTAAGCGCAATCCTAAATGGGGTGCGCGCGATCGTGGTTTTATTGCTGAAAGTACCTATGAAATGGTACGCTGGTGGCGCTTGCTTTGGGAGCTTAATGGCAAAGAACCCAGTTTAAAGCGTAAGGATTTATATCGACTTTTTGGAATTTGGTGGCAATGGCAAGGTAATGACTTACCCGATTGGCCTGCCTTTGATACCGTACGAGGACTCAATGTTGATGAGCGTTTTAAAGAGCTGGAAGCAGATCTTAATATCCGCGAAAGCTGGCCCGATTGGCTCGCTGAAGTGGCATCCGAAGAATTAGGAGATGCCTGGCCGGCTATTGCTAAAGCTTCCAATATTCCGGCTGAAGTATTCCTTCGTACCAATAGCCTGAGAATTGACCGCAATAGCCTCCTAAAACAATTGGAGGAAGAAGCTTGTCCAGCCCGCCCATTGGAAGCTAATGAAGTTGGGATCATTTTGGAAAAGCGGAAAAACACCTTTCGTTTGCCCAGTTTCCAATCCGGTTTTTTTGAAGTCCAGGATGGTGGCAGTCAAATGATTGCCCCATATTTAGAGGTGGAGCCTGGCATGCGGGTGATTGATGCTTGTGCCGGCGCTGGTGGTAAAGCTTTACATCTGGCCGCCTTGATGGAAAACAAAGGGCAGATTATTGCCATGGACGTAGAAGCCTGGAAGCTGAAGGAATTGCAAAAACGTGCTCGCAGGAATGGTGTTCATAATATTGAAACCCGTCCTATTGAAAATGCCAAAAGCATAAAGCGTTTGCAGGATTCTGCCGACCGCCTTCTTTTAGATGTTCCCTGCTCTGGAACCGGGGTGGTGAAACGTAATCCGGATACCAAATGGAAATTGAAGCCCGAACATTTAGATCGGGTTCGAAAGATTCAAGGTGATATTCTGGAGGACTATTCCAAAATGCTGAAAAGCGGCGGTAAAATGGTTTACGCTACTTGCAGCATTTTGCGTTCTGAAAATGAAGCTCAGGTAGAACGTTTTTTAGAAAGGCATCCTGAATTTAGTCTTATCCGCCAGGAGCGGGTTAATCCATCTGAATGGAGCGATGGATTTTATATGGCTTTGCTGGAAAAAGCCTAATTGGATTTCAAAAAGGATTGTTGTCCGATGTAATTGCCGTCTTCTTCCCATAACTGCAAGTAATACACTGCAGCTTGCCATGGCCCTAGACTCAGACCTTCATAAACGGTAAAATCTCCTTCTTGCATGGCCCGCCCTGAAGCATCAATTATCCGATACTTCAATTTTGCTTCTGGCTTAGGGTAGAATATTTTTAATTGATTGTTTTGCGAATCATAATGAAGATTAAAGGCTTCGCCAGGCTGCAGTACGGAGGTTCTTCCTTGTGGGTCCAGGTATATTAAAATCAAGCTATCCTTTCCATCTAAGCCTTTCGTAAGGCGATTAGCCCCAATGTAAAAACCTCCTTTTGAAGTACTTAGTACTGCTCGAAAAAAAGCATTCGGTAGTTTGGCACGGGCAATTTTTTGGAAGTGGGTAATTTTTGAATCTTCGAAACGAAAGAATAACCAATAATCGTCACGAGAGATCATAATATCTCTAATGCCTGTGGCTCTATTCCTTAAACCCAAGCTTGCTAAACTGCCGGTGTACTTGGATTCCCTAGAATCCCCTAATTCCCCATAATGATCAAAGTCGGCATACTCGAGAATTTCGGAATAATCATAATAAAGCGTATCCGTTGGACTGAAGAATGCCGAAACCACCTTATTTGAATCGGGGTTGAAAAAGATCCAGGTGATACCATCTTGGTAAAACCTCTTTCGATATTCTTCGGGTCCAACTGCTGAAAACTGAATAAAATGGTCAAGGCTAAGTCTGGGGTCCTGAAAGATGGTATCGGGCTCTGAGCCTCCTTTTTTAAAGCTGATATACCAATCTTCAAAGAGAACAATCCAATTATTTGATCTCGAATCGAAATGTAGATCAGCATTATCCAGATAGAAGGGAACCCGCAATGAATCGAGAATCTCCGCCTGCTGCTTTTGCGGATTTAAATAACAGAGATAATACTGAGTATTGGTATCGTTTTCAGTTCGATTATAGCTGAAGTCCGGAAGATTGAAATTTGGCTTGGCATATAGAATGAATACGGAATCATTACGGAAGCTCGTGAAACTTGCCGCTCGATGATTGGGGTAAAATTCCCTTTCTATTCCAGAGTTCAGATCCCAAAATTTCCAATAAGGCCTGGAACTGTAGCCTCCTCCTGCTCCATCCCAAATACATATTTTATTAAGCTGATACTGTTGGATAGCTGGACCTGATGGGCCGCCAGCTGCTGTTTTTAAAAAGCCATAACTATTCTGGGCCGGATAATACTGGTACACCTTACGGTTGTACCCAATAATATCATGACCAATCCAAAGTTGTAGTTCCCCCTCATTACGTCCGTATTGTAAGTCGTAAAAATTCCAATTTCCCCGCCACAATACTTCTGGGATTATTAGATCGCGAATAAAACCTTGTCCCCAAATTGTGGTAGAAAAGAGCAAGAAGCCCAAAATGCATTGTACCTTGCGCATGAAAAAGCAGATCAGGGCTTTAAATTAGGAAAAAACGTGAGCTTAAGGACCACAGAATCCGATAGTCGGTACGAAAACATCGATAAAATGTCTACCGGCGAAATTCTTGAAAGTATAAATACCGAGGATCGTAGTGTTCCCATCGCGATTTCTCGGGTTATTCCCAATATTGAGAAAGCCGTGGATCATATCGTCGCTCAAATGCAAAAAGGCGGACGGTTATTTTACCTCGGCGCTGGCACCAGTGGTCGCTTAGGTATTGTTGATGCTTCTGAGCTCCCTCCTACTTTTGGAGCCGATCCTAATTGGGTTATCGGTTTAATTGCCGGGGGCGATACGGCCATTCGCAAAGCGGTTGAATTCGCGGAAGATGATGAACTGGGCGCCTGGAAAGATCTACAAGCCTTTGAGCCCAATTATAATGATATTGTTTTAGGTATAGCCGCCAGTGGCACCACTCCTTATGTGATAGGGGCTTTAAAGCAGGCTCGGGCCGAAGGGATCAGTACTGTTTGTGTAGTTTGCAATGAAAACTCTCCGCTGGCCGATCAAGCTGACTTCCCCATTGAAGTAGTAGTTGGACCAGAATTTATTACTGGCTCCACCCGTATGAAAGCTGGTACCGCTCAAAAGCTAGTCCTCAATATGATTTCTACCGCTGTGATGGTGAAATTAGGTAGGGTGCGCGGCAATAAAATGGTGGATATGCAACTCAGCAATAACAAACTGGTAGATCGCGGTACCCGCATGGTAATGGCGGATACCGGATTGCTAGCCCCTCAGGCAGAAGCCTTACTCAAAGAGCATGGTAGTGTAAGAGCTGCGGTAGATGCGCATCAGAGAGGCCTTTGAGTATTAGCCGGATTAGTTTACCCTATCTATTTCTGTACCGGCTCCGCTATGAATAAGGCAAAGGCAGATATATCTTGTTTTACATTGGCTTGTTCCAAAGTTTCTGTATAATTATCCCTTTCACCTAGCGGAAGAATCGTCTAGGGACAGCCTCCTGATGCCAGCATTGTATTCATAAGAAAGGGAGCCATTCTGCCGATCTCTTGGTTCGAAAACCAATTTTTAAACCGGATTAATTCAAGTATTTGTTAATGTACCAAAACCAGTATTAAGCACTGGACCACTTGTAAGTGCAGATGTTATTCGCTGTAAATCTGGCAAATAAAGACTATACTTGGCATCAACCTTCTTACAGAGAATGCTCTACGTATCGAATGTAAAACTCAAAGGAATTGGCCATCATGCCTATTGGTAGAACATTTCTAAGCTATCAATTTTTATAAGTCCCTTGCGAGCATACTTCTCATTTTTTAAGTAATACAGTTTATTTTAACTCTTAAAACCGTATCTTAAGTACGAATTTTCAACTCAAAATAAACCAAAAGTGAAATTTGGTTTATAATAATCGTTAAATTCGTACCATGAGTACGACTAATCCAAGTAAAATAAACCAACTGCTTCAACTCCAACCGAAGGGAACAGTTTTGCTGGCATCCTGGCTTTTAGATAAAGGCTATAGCTTTGATCTACAGCGTAAATACAGGCATAGCCAATGGTTGGAGGCTATAGGTTCCGGGGCTATGATACGCACCGGAGATAAAGTAAACCTGGAAGGAGCCATCTATACCCTACAAACTCAACTGGGGTTGAGTATACACTTAGGAGCTAAAACAGCCTTGGCCATGCAGGGCAAATCGCACTATCTGGAGCTGGCTCATTCAAAGGCAATCCTATTTGGGAACAAAGATGAGAAACTACCGGCCTGGTTTAGCAAGAACCATTGGGGGCTAAAAGTAAATTATGTTTCCAGCAAATTTTTAAACAGCACGGCAGGATTCATTCCTTTTGAAGCAAAAGAATTTACCATCAATATATCTGGTCCGGCAAGGGCCCTGCTGGAGTGTCTATACCTTAGCCCTGATAAACAGGATTTAGTGGAATGCTATGAGCTAATGGAGTCTATGAACAACCTACGCCCAAATTTGGTGCAGGAGCTTTTAGAGAACTGTACTTCTATAAAGGTGAAACGCCTGTTCCTTTATATGGCTGAAAAAGCGCGGCATAGGTGGTTTGAATTTCTGGATGTAGAAAAAATAAATTTGGGAAAAGGAAAACGCAGCGTCGTACCTGAGGGTGTTTATATAGCCAAATATCAAATAACCGTACCTAAAACGCTTGAAATGCATGACCAAAGCAATTTATGAGTTACAAGTAGAACTCTTGCTTAAAGTACTCCCGGAGATAGCCAAAGAATCTTGCTTTGCCTTACATGGTGGTACGGCTATCAACCTTTTTGTAAGGGAAATGCCTCGTCTTTCTGTAGATATCGACCTTACGTACATTCCAATTGAAGATAGAAACACATCTCTACAAAATATATTTGAAGCGCTAGCCCGCTTAAAGGCTAATATCGAAAGAGCGCTACCTGCATCCTTTGTTCAGCATCAGCGGGAAATCTCCAAACTTCAGATTTCAGACCATCACGCTCAGATAAAAATAGAAGTGAATCAAACCAACCGGGGTATTTACGCCCCTCCCCAAAAACTCATATTGTGCGATATAGCCCAAGAAAAGTTTGATGCATTTTGTGATATTCCGGTGGTTTCAATGGGTCAACTTTATGGTGGAAAATTGTGCGCAGCTCTTGACAGGCAACATCCAAGAGATTTGTTTGATGTAAAGCTTTTGTTGGAGAATGAGGGATTCACTGATGATATAAAAAAAGGTTTTCTTCTGGCTCTCTTAAGTAGTAATCGACCTATCCACGAATTGTTAAATCCAAATCTCAGCGATCAACAACAAGCTTTTGAAAATCAATTTGACGGAATGGCCATGATTCCTTTCACTTACAAAGATTATGAAACTACAAGGGAGGTGCTTATCCGCACAGTAAATCAATGCCTAAATGAAGCTGATAAACAATTTCTACTTAGTGTAAAAAAACTAAGACCTGATTGGCAGATCTATGATTTTGAACAATTTCCTTCGGTTCAATGGAAACTGCAAAACCTTAAAAAGCTTCGGCAAAGAAATCTTGATAAGTACCAGAAACTATACGAGAATCTTGAAGAACACCTATTCTCTAAATCATAAATAGCTCAGTTACTGGAGAAAATCAATTTACTCCATCACCATCCTCTGTTGTACTACTAGGCAAGACCAGCTAGAGCTGCTATCCTACCTTCTACCTCACTGATACCCTTCATTTTTTAGTGTTTTCCTAGTACCTATGGAGCCTATAATTACCGCATTTCTCCTACTCAGTAATAAGTTCCTATATCGGTAAAGCTCAGTTATAGGTTTTACTCAATATGAGCTGCAGTAGATGCGCATCAGAAAAGCCTTTAATTAGGATCGTTCAACCAATAGGCGCTGACTAATGGATCTTCGGCCTTCTTGCTCCAGGAAATAGTAGAACATGCCATTTTTGGCCGAATGCTGATAGCGAATACTATTGGCCCCGTACTCCAAGATAATGGGCTCTTGATGTACTTTACGCCCCTGATAATCATAAACCTTTAATTGAGCTGGGCCTTCCCATTGGCTATCCTTTACCCAGAACCATAATTGACTTTCACCTTTGGAGGGATTCGGACGTGGAGGCAGTACTTCCAAACCATTGCCTTCCGGATATTGGGACCATTCCTGCAAGGAAACCTGCATACAGTTAAACTGATAAGGCATGGGATCTAATTGACCAGCCGCAGTGGATATCGGCGCTACTTCGCGCTCATCCTGACTAAAGGGGCTCATAATTCCATTACTATCCAAAGCCGCTAATCCGATTAGATATAGTTGATTCGCCTGTAAAGACGGTATTACAAAATTTCGTCCCTGAAAGCGATATACGGAATCATAAACGGCGCCAGCTGAATTTTTAACTCCTACCCGATATTCAAAAGCCAAATCTGAATCCAAGACTTCGATGCGCAGTCCGGTGCTTTCATTGTGTAGAGTAAAATTGGGGGTTTCCGGTGCTGCGGCAATCATGGCGGCTGAAGCTCCGTTTATGATCACGTTTCTCTGCAAATAATGGAAGTCGACATAAAAGCTATCGATAGTTCCATTGCTATCGAGATCTACCCCAATCTCATCCAAACCCGTATGCTGATGATCTTTATAATTGGGAGTCCCTAAGGGGTTTCCATTGCCATGCTCATGGGCGGAGCTAAAGCGAAGGTTCAAAAATCCGTTTTCTCTAAAGGCAATATGATCTCCTCCTCTACCACTTCGGTCTTCGAGGTTTACCAATTCTATTTCAGGCTTAATTTGGAAGTTTGGTTGAAGCTTTTCATCAAAATTCATCTTTACGCTGCGCGCGTAACCCTGATAGGTATTACGGTCTGATAAAGGGTTTGCGTACATTCGGATTCTAATCGAATCAATATCACCCGCTGGTGAGCATCCCGGAGGAGAAGCGGTTTGACCACAGATCGTCCCCCCTACAATATCATTATTGAGCACCGCTTTCACCGCGATATTTTGACTCACACAGTAATCCGAAAATGCCCTAGCTCCCAAAAGACCTTGCTCCTCCCCATTGGTTAGCATAAAGACCAAAGTATGATCGAAAGTATAGCGACTGAGCACCCGAGCCAGCTCCATTACCAGAACAGTTCCCGAACCATTATCATCCGCTCCTGGTGCAAAACAATTACTATCACAACGAGCTTCACAACGCGAATCCATGTGCGCCATTATCAGAATTATAGAGGAATCTGTGGTATCGGCGCCAGGCAACACGCCCAATACATTTCGGGTACCATGAAGGTCACCACAAGTATTATTCAGAACATCAAAAGTGAAATAAGCGGGACGTAATCGATTTTCATTTAGCCTACTGTATTTCTGAAACTCACTGTAAATCCAACGACGAGTAGCCCCAATTCCATAGTTAGCACTGGTGGTGTCTGACCAGGCATGTCGAGTGGCAAAGCTGCTTAAGATTTGTAAATTAAGGGATAAGCTATCGGCAGAAACCCGATTGAGGAGCTCACAAGCAATTTGATCACTGGCCTTAATTGCCGTACTAGCAGAATATTGGCCTGGATTGTATTGCCCCTTCAGGATATTTAAAACTTCAGGGCTGGAAAGGCTTTGAGCCGAAAGCGACCCGAAAAATAATAGTGTACAACTGAATAGTAAATTCCTCATTTCCCTTTGTTTAGAGAAATATAAGGGAAATACCTTTAAAAGGTTCGAGGAGCTCTTAGGTCTTTAGTCGTCTTCAGTTTGACGTAAGCGAACGATTTCAATCTTACTATGACTCACCTCTTCCATTTTCAAGTGGAAGCCATCTATACGGAGTTCTTCGCCCTTCTCAGGAATCGACTCCAAGTGATTAATGATTAAACCTCCCAAGCTATTGTAGGCTTCATCTTCCGGAAGTTTAAGATTGTATTTATCATTAAGATAGTCGATCTCCTGGCGAGCAGAAAAAAGGTATTCGCCTTCCTTTACTTTTTGCTCCAGCAGCTCTTCCACATCATGCTCATCATCAATCTCTCCAAAAATTTCTTCCACCACATCTTCAATGGTCACCAATCCGGATGTACCCCCAAACTCATCCAAAACCACCGCAATACTACGACGCTCTCGCATTAGCAGGTTTAAGGTTTCATGGGCCGGCATACTTTCTGGTAAGAAGCTCACCGGGCGAAGAATAGAACGAATATCCTCAGGTTTTTTAAAGAGCTCAAAGGAATGAACATAGCCAATGATATTATCCACATTCCCTTGATGAATAAGAATCTTAGAAAGATTGCTATCAATAAATACCTCACTGAGTTTACCGATGGGCTCCTCCACATCCATGGCCACAATCTCGGTCCGTGGCACCATAAATTCGCGGGCTTTACGCTCACTAAAGTCTAGGGCATTTCGGAATATCTGGATTTCATGATCCACGTCTTCTTGCTCATCACTGGCCTCGGTACGTTCACTGATATAGTTTTCGAGATCTACCTTATTAAAGGCTTTCTGTCCTTCCTCCTCCTCGGTTCCGAGAATGTATTTCATCACGAAATTGCTGATGCCCATCATTAACCAAACAATGGGGGCAAATACTATATAGAAGAAACCGCTGGGCAAGGCAAAGAACTCCAATAAGCTAGTGGCATTGGTACTAAATATGGCCTTGGGTAGGAATTCGGCAAAAATGAGAATGAATATCGTACTCAGGATTGTTTGCACCAAAAGCAAGAGATAGGCATTCTCCAAGGGTAAATAGGGATCCAATACCAATGGCATGAACAAGCCATAAATAACCAAAGCGATGTTATTTCCCACCAGCATGGCGGCAATAAATCGAGAAGGATTTTTTACCAGATAACCAATAATTCGGTAAATGAAAGTTCCCTTTTGTTGCTCCAACTCAATGTGGAAGCGATTGGAAGAAATGAAAGCAATCTCTACTCCCGAAAAAAAGGCAGAAGCGAGAATGGTGCTAATGATGATCAGTGCGACTTCCAATGTTTAGTCTTGTTTGGCCTGTTTTTCTTCCTGTATTCGCTCGTAACGCTGACGGGTATAACGACGGAAGAAGAACATAAAGATAGATACTAGGAGGCCTCCACCAAAAATATAGCGCGAATTGCCGTCCATATTCCAGGTCATATACAATTGGTAGGCGCATAAAAAGCCCATCCCAACCCAAACAAACTCAACAAATTTTAACATTCTAAGAAGCATCGTCCTCAATATTTAGCTGGCCGGTTACCCGATCCAATTCGTAGCTACTAAAGTTCTGGTCCGCTTGAAAACCCTCCCCCATGATAATTTGATCTTTGGTGGTGATCTTCACAAATTCATCGCTGTAAATCTTTTCGGTGCGGGCATCCCAAAAGAGTTTTTCGGTGTTCAGCTGCTCACCCTTTTCATTTACCACCACTACATCCCCTCGGGCTTCCCATAGATCTTTATCGATGAGCTGTAGGGCGTATTCGGCACGTAGTCTGCTAGTTTCCTGTCCGAGGGCATCCAAAAATCGCACATTTATTCCTTCACGAAACTCACGCTGTGGAATATCCAATTGAGGATAGCTTTCCGCCAATGGCGCCATTAATTCCATCCGGTAATAACTACTATCGGAATAGCGAAGTACAAAATCACGCTGTACTTCCATAGGAATACGTTCATCGCGAGCTAGGGCTTGTACCTCCTTTACCTCGTTTTCACAGGCAGTCCATAAAAAAAGCATCGCCACTAAGGTAGCGATGCTCTTAAGATTATGAAGCTTGAATCGCATTACCAGTTAACGGTAATGGTTTCATTGATCCAACAACCAATAGAATATTTTTCACCTCCCACGTGACCTAACTGGAAGCTGGCCGACTTATCTGGAAGTTGTTGTTTGTAAGCATTGATCAAACGGTTCGCTTTATTAGTAACCGATGCATCAATAGACTTAGCATAGTTTAGTTTGTCGATAGCAGCCCAGTAAACCGCTTTCTTTTCGAACACATTGCTTCCGCAAGATCCGTCAGCAGCAGCGTAAATGGTTGCTAACATTACATAGGGGTCTCCGTTCTTCTTATCCAAATTAGCCGCATTAATACAAGCTGATTTAGCTTGAGCCAAGCTACCGCGCTTGATGTAGATGGAAGCTAATTTCAAATAATCCGCTGAACGCTTGATAGGGTCTAACTCGAAGTTAATAGCTTCTTTGATGTACTGAGTTGCTTTTGAATAGTCTCCACCGCGATAGGACATGATGAACATCGCACGAGCTGAAGGTGCAGAAGGCTGTAATTTGTAAAGCTCTTCAGAGATACCAAAGAAGATAGGGTTGTCGGTACAATCTTCATACTCACCCTCTTCATTCTTACGCTCTTTCTGCAACATTTTAGCGGCACGCTTCAACCAAAGGGTATCGCTTTTATTAGCCGCAAAGGTTTCAGCATTGTAGATCAAGTTCAACTTATCACAGGTAGCGATAGGACCAAGAATCTTCTCGATATTAGACTCAACTACAGTATAGCGCTCCAATTCACGCTCTGCCTTTTCCAACTCTTTCAACTCTTTGGTATCCAAAGCAACGTTGTCAGAATCGCGTTTGCGAATCAGTTCTTCAATTACAACGTTTAAGGCGTTGTTATTCACCTCAATACCCTCGTTTACAAGGTTGTAATCGCGGAAAACATCTTCTACTTCGAAAATCTTTTCATTAAATAAACGCGCTGCGGTAATGAAGTAATAGTTGTAGAAAGCAGCGGGTTGTTCTGCTCCACCAATTTCTAAGGCATATTTAAAGAGGTCATGCGCTTCCTTGTTTTTCTCTTCATTGTATTTGAAGAAATCCAAAGCTTTACGCGTAGCAACATCTGCTTCATTGCCTGGGAAAAACTCATTTCGACGATCGTAAACTTCGATCATGAGATTTTTAAACTTACGTTCAGCAGCAGTATCCTTATTCTCGATAGCCTGGTCAATCTTAGCCTTAGCGATATAAGGGCCATAGATGAAATTGTTCTTGCTAGAACCTGGGCAGATATCGTAAACGATTTGCCAGGAATCGTAGGCTTCGAGGAACTGTCTTTTTTGGGCCAGTTCGTAATAGATATAAAGGTTTTCTCTACAACGGAGGCTGTCTTCTCCGTAGTCCTGGGCCTTGAGCAATCCACCCAATCCGATTAGGAATGCCAGGGTGTACAGGGTTGCTTTCATTTGGGTTGTTTTTGTTATCGGTATTTATAATCTATGAACCACTTATCATTAAACGTGACAGATAGGTAGAAGCTTATATACTGTTCGCGGATCAAATTGTTTGCGAGGCTGCCGCGTTGACCGGCTACCACTCCTAAATTGATGGTGCTTACTTTTTGCTCTCCGGGTGCCATGTTTCTTTGGCGGATCGGTAATCCTAATCCAAAAGTAATGCCGTAATTGTAAATATCTTGTCCTGAGATATTTAAGGGGGTTTTCTCATAGAATCCGCCTATGCGATATTCAGTGTTATTGAAAAAACCTGTTCCGCGTTCCAATGATTTGAAGGTCATTTGAGGGGTCATAAAGCCACCTAATTCCAAACGATATCCATTTACCAAGGGGTTTCCACCGATGGAAGATTTAAACTCGGAACCATTATAGCTTTCAAAATCAGCATTCACCGCCCAGGAAACCTGACGATTTTCCAGATTCATCTTTCCATAGCTTAAGCCAAAGCCAAGCTCAGAAGGTAAAGTATAACTACCCTCATTGGAGCTCCCTCCAACTAGAGTATCGCGGGCGGTATTGCCATCAATGGTATAATCGAAACTAAGGTCGGTAGAATTAATGCTGGTGGCATTCTGGAAACGCAGGGCTGCCGAAAGGAATCGATCCTTAGGCATTAAATATTGATACTGGGCTCCATAATTAAAGAATACTCCACTAATCTGGCTTTCACGATCACTGCGAGTATCCAGGAAGGTATAGTCGTCGAAGTTTACAATGTTGTTTTCGCGGAGGGAACCAAATACATAATGCATATTCACTCCCAAGCTTAAGCCTTTAGCCACTTCAAAGCTATTACCCCAAATTACGGAGTTGAGTCCACCCTGACCATTAAACTGATCGGTGATAGTTACATTGGAATCGGAAGGAAGTATACGACTACTATTAATCTGATAGCCTTTAAAGCTATAAGGCTGGATAGACACAGCAGAACCCCACCAATCCATAATAGGTACCCCTACCGAGAGGTTACGCATTCCGGAACGGGAATTATCGATATTAACCGCTGGCGATTCTTGCATTTGATTGATGCGGGTCGCTTCGAAGCCTACATCGAAGGTGGTTAATTTTAAATTAGTGTATGAGGCGGGACTTCCAAAGTTGATATTCAGGAAATCGGGGCTAGCCAGAGAAGCGCCTCCCATACCCGTATAGCGTGCATTTAAGCCATGGTACAAATCCCCGAAACCAAAGCGGGAATAAGGCGAAACCGAATTGGTTTGCGCATAGCTAATGCCAGCCATACATAGCAATAAGCTAAGGTATAAAGCTCTATTTCTGACGGAGGTTGTACTCAAGGATGTAATCAAGGCCGTTCAGCAAAAAATTTGAAGGTGCAAATATGTCATTTTTCAACCACGGGAGCAACAAGGAATGGTCTCCTCCCGTAATTACTGTTCGAATAGCGCCAAATTCTTCTTCATATTGTGTGATGCTCGCAGAAATTTCTGCGGCGTAACCTCGTACTACGCCGCTAAGGATGGAATTTTCGGTACTATCCCCTACTAAATTCGGATATTGAATACCCGACCAATCTACTTTGGGCAAATTGGCGGTAAAATGTTTAAGAGATTTAAATCGCATTTTTAATCCCGGACTGATCGCTCCACCGTGGTAATTTCCCTGTGCGTCGATAAAGTCGGCGGTAAGGCAGGTACCCAAGTCTAGAACCAGGCAAGCTTCTCCCGGAAAAAATCGATGGGCAGCAGCAGCCAAGGCCCGTCGATCATTACCCAAGGTCTTAGGACTACTATATAAGATAATATAAGGCAAAGGACTTTCGGGATTCAGGCTTAAGCAATAGTCAAAATGCTGCCGAACCACTTCTAAATCCCAGGAACCGGTATTGGAAAAGATGCAAGGAGCCTCTTTCGGAAACTTTTTTAAAAAAATTTCAAATTCTTTTTGCTCCTCAAAGTAGTGGAGATCCTCGCAAGTTTGATTCTGGTATTGAGCCACTTTGATGCGGGTATTACCAGCATCAATCACGATATGCAGGGCTCCGGCGGCCAAATTATTTTTCAATGCGCTCAAAAAATGTTTTGCACGAATGTAAAAAGTTTTACATTTGCGCCCCGCTAAGGGAAAGAGAAATCTTCAAATTCCCGAAAGCATGGTGCCATAGCTCAGTTGGTAGAGCAAAGGACTGAAAATCCTTGTGTCCCCGGTTCGATTCCTGGTGGCACCACCCAGCATCCTGCAAGGAAATGCGAAAACCTGCAAACGTCTAGTTTGCAGGTTTTTTTTATGCAGATGCAACTTTATCGTGCAGATCCGGTGCAGATTTTCCCGCATTATTCTCTCGTAGATTGTAGCTGTTTGAGCTCCTTTACATTTTGAGGGAAAGAAAAGATTTTAATTCTTTGTTTACTCGTAAAAAACCTCAACGCAGTAATAATTGAAGCTCGAAAGCGAAAAATTATAAATGACTATCCTATTCAAAATTTCCCTTTGAACTCGATCGTCCAAGTTGCGCAGTTGAAGAAATACAGAAAATCGAAGCTATTAAGCCTAAAAACCTCACCCAGCAGCAAGCTCGATATTTTTTCGTTTTTTGCCGCATTTACATGAATGCATTACGCCGATATCAAAAACCTCAGAAAGGAGTACTTTCATTAAGAAGAACAAGGTCAATACATCAAAATCCCTCGATAGCAGAATCAGAACCCAACCATTATCCCAGGTTCTACTCTGGTACTTGACTATTATTTAGAAAGGACTGGCCTGAGAATAAATAGAAACCTTATGCTGAAGTTAGGCATCTTCCTTTATTCCTTGTTGCTCATTATTGGGATAGATTGACTTAAAAACCCATCAAAGCATCTTGAAGGTTCCAACTAAATACAGAACTAGAATTAACAGGAAAAAACCTTAAAATTAATAGTCGTTGATCGATTATGCATTAATATCTTGTATTAACAAAACTTAAAAATCATGCCTGAGTTCTTAACCTCGTCACATTTAAATTCAAAAATTGAGTCCATCATAGATAATGCTCAAGACAACCTTTTCCTTATAAGTCCCTATATCAAATTTTCACCACCTATTAAAAGACGGTTAGCTGACTTAAAGAACAGGCCCAAAACAAGACTAACAATTGTTTTCGGTAAAAACAATGATGACCTTTTTAAAAGTATAAATGAGGAGGATTTGGAGTTTCTAAGAACTCTCCCCAATTTAGAGTTAAAGCACGAGGGCGATCTTCATGCTAAAGTCTATATGAACGACTCTGAGATTATTCTTTCCTCCATGAATTTGTATGAATATTCTCAGCACAATAACATAGAGTTTGGAGTATACGGTACGGCAAAGGGAATTATTAGTAGTTTAAGTTCGTCAATAACAGGATCCACTTCATTCGATCAAGAAGCAGTAAAGTACTTCTGGAGTGTGGTTAAAAATGCCCGTCTTATTATTGATATTGAACCTCAATTTGAAAAGGGTAGAGTCTTTAGTGCTGATAAGTACAAAAACTCTATCACCAAAGTGGACGAATTAGCCTCTAGAAAGACTAGTCCTAAAAAATCCTCATCTAACCAGGCCGCTAAAATGGGCTATTGTATTAGGACTGGAATGAGTATACCTTTTAATGTGAAAATGCCTTTTTCAGATAAGTCTTTTAAATCCTGGGAGCGATTTGGCGATGAAAATTATCCTGAAAAATACTGCCATTTTTCCGGAGAATCATCAGATGGTGAAACCTGTTTTTCCAGACCAATTTTAAAAAAGAATTGGAAGAAGGCTATGAGTAATTAAATGTATTAACCTGAGGTTATTCCTTTAATTTCAGACTAGGGTTTAATTACACTTTATATTAAAAGGTACTTAAATAAATGTAATGACAGAAAAAGAACGGATCTTGATGCTTTCTGGATTGGCTCTAGTTATAACAGCTATATATATCAAATCCAAATGGATAGATAAACAAAGACGGCTTGCCGATGCAAACTCTTATCTATTCGAGACGAATAACTATTTGACAGAGTATATACAAGGCTTAAGTAGGCATTTTTCTAACAAAATTCTTGGCAGAAGTTTGGATTTAAAAGGTGCTGAGAAGTTTGATGACACAGTTGAAATTCCTTCCTACCCTTTCCTAGTCGACCCGGATAAAATTGAACTTAAAGATTTGATTTTATATCTGTATCAAGTTATTAGAGAGGAATTACATTGCATGACATTAGGAAAGAGTTTCTTTAGCACATACATCGCTCCACCGCCCCTGCACTTACACCCTCAAATCAAATATAAAGGAATAGACAGGGAGAATGCTTGGATGTATCTGAACAGAAAAGTGGAATTCTTAATTCTTGAGCTTTACTACCATCGGCTGAAGAATGGCAGAATGACTGAAAACGCTGATTTAATTATAGCTTACGAATGGGTGTCAATAAATCAACATTGGCATGGAGAGGGTAACTTTTTTGGAGCCGATATAGAGCACTTTACTTTAGATTCCTTAATTGACTTAGAAAACAAAAACTTTGAAGTAGATCCTGATGAGTTTTTTTTTGAAATATGTAGCGGAGCACGAATAGATAGAGACCAATTCGCAGAAGAAATAAAACCACATTTTAGAGGGCTGATTAACTAAAAAGCTACCTCAGGATAAACTAACTGAAGGGGACCTTACTGAATTATTCTAAAAGCTCTTTTAGTCTTAATTAATTACTACTTAGTTTCCCCATTAGCCGTCTCCTTAATCTCCTTAAAGCTACTTAATCCCGATTTTTGGTTTTCAAAAATTTCTGTCGCCAAAATCTCTAATTCTGGAAGATTGAATAAATTGGTTAAACTTTAGTCTTTTATCCAGAAAATATCTAGGCTATAATCCATTATTTCTGGTTTACAATTCTCTTGATTATAACCATACTTGATGATTAAGCAGATTAAGCAGACTATCCACCCTTTCCTCCTCCTCTGGATCTTCGCTATCCTCTTCCCCCTCTTCAGTTTAAGCAATTTAGAAGACGATGGATGGACCATCAATTTGCATGACACGTATTATGTGATCAGTCAAAAGGAGATTATTATCCTTCATTCTGTTTACTTGATTCTTAGCGGTGGACTGTATTGGCTTATGCGGAAAAGGAAACTTATCAATGGCCTCAGCATTTTTCATGTACTGGCCTGTTTCCTTATTCCCATGTATTTAATGCTCATGAATCGCAATAAATGGGATCCTTCCACACATGCCTTAATTTATAAGCTCTAATAAACGCAATTGCCCTTCTCATCTGGCTTTTAGCTCAGGTAGGCTTTGTAATCAATTTGCTTTTGGGTTTCTGGAAAAACGCTATCCTGGAAGAAAACACCTAGGCCATTTCGGCCAATTGCGGCAATACGATAATAAAACGAGAACCTTTGCCTGGTTCGCTTTCGATGCGCAATTCGCCATGATTGTCGCGCAGGTAATTTAAGGAGGAACTAATGCCAAAGCCAGTGCCTAATTCATCATGAGTGCCCTTGGTGCTAAACCACTTTTCGGGATTCAAAACGGTCTCGATAGTTTCATTATTCATCCCTACCCCACTATCCGCTACCACCGTATGGAGTTTACCGTCTTTCACCTCGGTGTATACATGTATCTCTCCTCCATCCGGAAAACACTGGGTTTCTCTTTTTTAGTCTGTGGTTCACGTTTTTATTAACCTGGCCGCCTTTTCTCATCTTTTTGTGGACGATGTGTGGACGGCCATAATTTAAATTGTGGACGATGCAGAAAATCACGTTCTCCCTAAGACCGCGGGCAGAAAAGCGCGCCGACGGCACATCGCTTGTGTACATTATTCTTCGAATTGATGGCAGGCGAAAAGACTATTCCACTAACCAGCACATCCCTTTAAAGAATTGGGATAAGGAAAAACAAGCTCTGGCTGATGGTAAGGGCTTATCACGACTAGAGGCACTGGAAAAAATGAAGGTGTTGGAGCTAATCCGTGAGAAATGCCAACAGATCATTAATGACACCTACCTATCAGGTCTAGCTCTATCTCATGAGCTCTTTGAAAGAAAGCTCAATACCAATAATGAGCTTTTTGAGCTAGGTCGCTTCATGACAGATTTCATTGAACGCAATCCTGATAATGGGGGACTTACAGATCCAGCGAAGGTCTCTTACTTTCTTACCTTCTTTGTTTGTCAACTTGCGCATGAAATAGAAGACCAGGACGATAACTTCTTTTCGAATGAAGGTGTGCAGACGATAATGACATTGGAGCACTTTTTACTGCAGTGGAAAACAGTGATCTCCTAAATTTAACAGCCCTGGCATTTCTGCCAGGGCTGTCTTTTTATAAACAACAATTTTTTCTCAATCTAAGATCGATCTAATTTTAGGGTTAGAGGGCTTACCTCTTAACAATCTTCCGAAGTGCTCGATTCTCACCAAAACTTATAAGAACATAATACACCCCTGAATTCAATTGCGGAAGATCAATTTGATATGAATCGGTTTTAGTTTCAATATTATACTCACCAACTTCTTTCCCATCAAGACCATATATCAAAACCTGATATTTTTGAGAACGACAAGCCACGTTTAGTTTGTGCTCAACCATTGTTGGGTAAATATCCACCACCGGCTGAATGACTGACTCTGAGTGCAAATAATGATTGCCTTGTGGGTCGATATACACAATTCTACCCCTCTTGCCGTCAAAATTAACTCTTAAGTTTAGAATGACTCCCCCATCTGGGAGAGGTATTAAATCTAGAAACCGGGTATCTAAAAAACCTGATTTGGCCGAGTCCGTGATAACCCTTTCATATATCATCTGGTCATCTTCATATAAGCGAATCTTTTGCACTAACATCACAAAACCCTCCGTGCGAGATCCAGACACGGTGTCCACATAATCATACTCCTCTTCATAGACACTAAATCTTCCTCGAGAGTAAAAACGATTATAGTGATCTGGATTGTATTGTAAAGTATCTGGATTATAGGTCAGTGAATCAACTTTTAAACTATCTACAATATTACCGGTCAGCAGGTCCCTCTTATAAATAGTCCTATCCAAGGTATTATTAGAGTTGAAATGAACCTTACTTTCAATTAAGGTAAAATCTTCATAATCGATGTTTGGCTCAATTCCCCAATCTCTAAATGACGATATCGGTTTCAAACTATCTATCAGAAATAAGGCATATTTGGATTGAAACTCAATAAAAGTTCCAAAAGAATCTCGTCTTCCAAAATCAAGGTAAACAACCGAGGTATCGGACTTACGCCAATGAGGTCCTTCAAGATAAACACTTAACAATTCATAAGTACTATCTACGCCCATTTTAAAGGCCATGTCTGCACTATCTAAGGTCATTATAGTGTCTCCGTTGAGAGTAGCTAGGGCATTCAGCTCATTGCGAATTGGATTGTATAACCAAAATGCCCCTAAGGAATTGACAAAAATATCCTTGCCATAAAAATTTGGCACTAAGAACGAACCGCTGGTAGACCATAAGCCTTGATGATCAAATGATCTTCTAAATTCTAAATGTTTGGATAGAGCATTTTGATAACCAATAAACTGAGAAGTACTATCCCTAGACACAGCATAATACCCGTCATTAGTCCAAGAACAGCCTACAGGAACACTAGCAGCACCACTGCCCTGAAGCGGAACTGAGTCAATTTTACTTCCGGAAGAGATCTCATACTCACTTAACACGGGATAAAACACACCGCTGGGTCGAACTGTAATTACCGTACCCACCTGTAATAAGGTATCCCCTGAATTATGCACTGTAAAAACAGCGCTATTTTGGGATCCTGTATACGTATCACTAGCGGTAATTGTCCACTGTGCTTGGGCGCTAAACCCTATTAAAAAGATATAGATAAAAAGGAAACACCCTTTCATGGTATTTAATTTAAAATAACTCTGAAACTAGTTGAATTGCTTCCATGTTCAATTTTCAACATAAATAACCCCTTTAAATGAGAGGGTAAGTTAACTGTATTATCTGCAGGAACTGGACCTGAAAGTAAAACTCTTCCTGAAACATCGATTAAACTGAAAAAAGCAACCTCTTTTTTATTGTTTAAACCAGAAATCTTTAACTGTCCATTACTTGGGTTAGGGTATACGCTCAATCCCGCACTTGAAGAGTTTTGTTCCTCAATACTTATTTGGGTACTACATCCAGAAACTAAGCCATAGTTAGAAAATGAGCTATTACTTGTATGGCAACTATAATCAAACCAAGCGTGAGCTACAACTTCACTGTTTGTTCCACATGATATGCATGTTGAACTCAAGTTTTGAAGCTGATCTACATATGCTTGTTCAGCCCTATTGTAGGAATTTGCACCACCCAGCCAGTTCCCGAGCTTGTTGGCACCCACATCCGAGCATACAGTTTCTTCGTTTGACTGTAGGTTGATGTAATAAAATGTACTAGAGTTTTTTGATAGATTAGCCTTATTCGAATAGGCTTGCAATCGCTTTAACCAATCTGAATTGCTTAAAGTGGAATTAGGTGAAGAAACATCAAAATTTGGAACAAGATTACCGCCACTAGTCATGAAATGCTTGGAATTACTTGCATCTCTATAGTTTACTAAAAACGTATAGTCTACTAAAGGTAAGAAATGCTCTACTAAGCCTTCTCGATGTTGCATTACTGGGTCTGAACCTGTAAGTGTAGTTAAAGTACCTAATCCGTTTGCATTACTGTTGTAGTCATAATAAGTTGCATTTGTAAATCCAGAATTCTTTAGATAGCTTATATAGTCAAAAGAAGCCCACCAGTTTGCATTATTTGGCAATTGAGTATTTATCTCTTCTAAAAGTGTCTCATGATCCTTAGTTAGGTGCCAGAAATAGTGATTCTTTTTATTATCAGTCCCAGAAGGATATGGATTTGATGACCAATTAAACCCATAGTCCGAGTTATTCAAAACACTTAGAGGAACAAATCCAGAGTAATTGCTATTATTTCCCCAAAACTCGTGCTCAAGCATAATGTAATTTATTTTACCGGCAAAATTTGTGTTATTCTGGGTTACCCCTTTCATTATGTCTGTTAAGTTTCTTACTTTATCAATTTCAGGCCCCACTATGAAACCTACCTTTATTTGAGCTCCTAATAAGGCATTTAAAAAAACATCTAAATCGTCTTTTACATCTTGTATTGAAGGATTGGTAGGATGGTATATTTTGTCAACATCATATAAAAATACGGTATTGATGTTATGAGTTGAACATGTTGAGATAATCGCATTATAGTTTAAAAGGTTATCAGGTGTGTCTTGATCATTGTCATCAACCAAATCATCAATAAATAAAATTCTGGGGAAGTCACAAGATGCCTGGACTACTCCTAGTTTAGTTGTTATTCCCCCCAAATATGCATTACCGCTAGTAGTTATACCATACTCTGTATTGTAGCCTGCGAAAAATGCCTTAGTTTCAGTTGCGTCAATCATTAAGGAACTTAGCCTATCTGAATTGATGCCTCCAAATGTTTCTTCGAGATCTGTTTGCCAGTTATTGTCAAAATGATGAATATAACAATCATAGCTACCCTCTCCTTCATTATTTCTAACACCTGCTGCAATTAAGCCATCCACGGTCTCTACTAAATCTCTAAATTTTTCTACGCCCGCCTGACCAAATGACTCTGACTGGCTAAATGCTAATGAAGGGGTTATTTCTAGTAAATAAGAATTAATATCATCCTCATCATCCACAGTATATCCCGCACCAATAATATTACCCGAAGATGACTCCTCTATCAAACCGTAAATACGAGTCTCTTGCTCTGAGACAAAGTCATTCTGATTAATAATAACTCCTGAAGTATTGAATTCTACAGCCTCAGGCGACTTAGTGTAGTAACTGTAGGGCATTATCACCAACGAGCTGGACGTCAGAAGTAATTCACTAGCCCATTGCCCATGCCCTTGAGTGTAGTATGAATCTGAGATCCATATTAAATTGCCACCTAAGTCATATTTTGCAATTTGATTTGAAACCCTTCCAGAAGGATCTCTTCTATTGTATAGCGCATAAATGTGTTCCGCTCCGTCATAATGGATATCTACAGGGGCCACTCCTTCATCCTCAAACATTAAAGTGTCTCTCCACTCCATTAAACCTGTAGCTACCTCAAGCATGTAGACTACCATAAAATCATTTGGCTGAACGGAATCTTGAATCCAACTACTACTTGAGTGAACGCATATAGCCATATATTCGGAATTAATGTCCGTTACCCCAGTTGCAACTTCATCCTTTTCTCCAGATCCATAGAATATCTTGTAGTTTTTTCTACCTAGATTATCTATATACCATATGGTTGCATCTTTAGTAACACCTTCCGTGTTAACATCAGTCCAGCCTGTAACTAAATAATCTTGTTGAGAAGAGCATATATCTATCGCTTCTTCATCTGTCGAACCTCCGTATAACTGCTCAAAAAACCCACCTAATTTTTGCCCTAGGTGCTCTTGGGAAATCAAAGAATACGGGCCAAAGAGAATAGTCAAAAGACAAATTAATCTAAATATTTTCATTACCTAAGTTTGTTTATTTCTCCAAATTTAGCCAAGCTAAACACTCAACAAACTGTTTTACAGTAATTTAATACACATTTTTTTATTGAATTATAATAATACCAAGATCAGTATTATTATAATTTCCGAGACAAATTAGAAAACAGCACCTACCTCCTCCTCTGGATCTTCGCTATCCTCTTCCCCCTCTTCAGTTTAAGCAATTTAGAAGACGATGGATGGACCATCAATTTGCATGACACGTATTATGTGATCAGTCAAAAGGAGATTATTATCCTTCATTCTGTTTACTTGATTCTTAGCGGTGGACTGTATTGGCTTATGCGGAAAAGGAAACTTATCAATCGTCTCAGCGTTTTTCATGTGCTGGCCTGTTTCCTTATTCCCATGTATTTAATGCTCATGAATCGCAATAAATGGGATCCTTCCACACATGCCTTAATTTATAAACTCTAATAAACGCAATTGCCCTTCTCACCTGGCTTTTAGCTCAAATAGGCTTTTTAATCAACATACTCCTGGGCTTAAGGAAAAATGCAATTCGGAAGGAAAACACCTAGGCCATTTCGGCCACTTGTGGCAATACGATTATAAAACGAGAGCCTTTGCCTGGTTCGCTTTCGATGCGCAGTTCACCGTGATTGTCGCGCAGGTAATTTAAGGAGGAACTAATGCCAAAGCCAGTGCCTGATTCATCATGGGTGCCCTTGGTGCTAAACCACTTTTCGGGATTCAAAACGGTTTCGATAGTTTCATCATTCATTCCTACCCCACTATCGGCCACCACAGTGTGAAGCTTACCATCCTTCACCTCGGTGTATACCTGAATCTCTCCTCCGTCCGGAGTAAACTTCAAGGCATTGTGATAAACATTGCGAAATACAAAGGCAAAGCTGTCTTTATCTGCAAATACCGCTTCATTCAAGTTTTGGGTATCTAGATTAATATGCTTGGCCCGTCTTTGATCTTCAAATAATTCCAAAATGGATTCAATGGAATCCTTCACCTGGAAATAGTCGGCCTGCATTGGTTTCAACTCACTTTGCTTCAAAGACCAGGTCAAAATATCGTTCAGAAAATCCAGCACTCGCTCTGTCTTATGCGAAAGATCTTTAAACATTTCTCGCGCTTCCTCCTCACTCAAGCGTTGCTCAATCAATAAGTCCATTACTGATTTAAGGGAGGCAATCGGACTGCGTAAATCATGTGATAGCAGAGAAAAGAGCTTCTTATTGGTCGCATTTAATTCGGCCAACTCGCGATTCTTCTCCTTCACCTGGCGAACGCTTCTGCGAATTAAAATCGCAATGGGTGGCGCAACCAGAGCTGGAATAATAGTAGACATGTACAAGCCCATCATTGGCTCTTGCAAGTCCACAAAAAGTAAAATCAGACCGTAAACCGAAACAGATAAGATCACCGAAACCACCCCCATTAACCAAGGGTTAGTTAAATACTCCTCCCATTTAAAATTACGCTGCATAGCTCCGTTAAATGCATTTCCCCCTAAGGGCACTAATATAATGCATATTCCCCCTATGACTCTTTAATACAATTTGTTAAAATTTTTACGGTATTCCAATAATCCTCTGACATGAGCGTAAATCGAATATTTCCTTTCGTACCTTAGAAAAGCCGTGGAATGAAATTTCTCTTAATAACTATTAGCAGATTTACTTACATTCGCGCTGCTTACACACTCATTTACAGAGTGTAATGATTACACTGAAGCATGTCTCAGGCTAGGAACAGGGAGATTGAAGCATTACAGGCTCGGATTTTACAACGAGCACTAGACGTATTTTTTGTCTTGGCATTATTGGCTACCGCCGTATTGGGGGTACGTACCTATCTGTTTCAAGAATGGACTACCTTAATTGTGGTGCTGGCTGTGGCTACTATGCTTTTTTTCATGCGACGCTACCGTGAAAAAATTCCCAGTGGCTATATTTCTACTACCCTGGTATCCACCATTTTTATCGTTTTAGCGGCCGGTTTATTTAGACTTGGGCTCTTAGCGGCGGCCATTTATTATATAACCCTGGTCCCCATCTTCACCTACCTTACCACTACTTATCGTAAAGCGCTTTATACCTTGGGACTTTGCCTCTTTATGTATGGAAGCTTTGCTTTTCTATATGTTCAAGGGATACTAAAAGCCGACTATAATTTGGATGAGTATGTTACGAATCCCATTTCTTGGCTCCTTAATATGACTATTGTGGCTTTAACCAGTCTGGCCATTTTAGATATTGTAAACTTCTTCCGCAATGGCTTGCTCCAATCCTATTCTGAATTGGAAAAACATCGGGATCATCTGGAAGAGTCTGTAGCCGAGAAAACCGCTAATTTGCATCATGTCAACGAAGAGTTACAAAGCTCCAATCGCGAATTACAGACCAAACTTAAGGAGCTTAAAGAAGCGCAAAATCAACTCTTAGCCAAAGAAAAACTCGCTTCCTTGGGTATGCTCACCGCTGGTATTGCTCATGAAATTAAAAATCCATTAAACTACATCAGCAGCTCTCACAAATTACTAGAGTCTCGATTAAAAGAAGAGGGACAAATAGACGCTGAAGTAGAACAACTATTGAGTTTTATCGAAACAGGTAGCAGCAAGATGAATGGCATCATTAAAGGCCTTAATCACTTTAGCCGCGAACAGGAAAACTACGATGAAACCTGCAATATTCCAGAAATCCTGGAGAGCTGCCTCAATATGCTGAGTCACCTTACCTCAGGACGGATAGAAATTAGGGAAGACTATCAGAGTGACTTACCCCTCATTTATGGTAATGTAGGGAAACTGCATCAGGTATTTACCAATTTGATCACCAATGCGGCCCAAGCCATTGAAGGTAAGGGTACTATTCATTTAGAGGTTAACGCTTCCGCGGATGCGATTTGCACCAAGATTAGCGATAGTGGCTCGGGCATTTCTGCAGAAAATTTAAAAAAGATTCAGGATCCCTTCTTCACCACCAAGGCACCAGGAATTGGTACTGGCCTGGGTTTGAGTATTACCCGTCGCATTATTGAAGAACATCAGGGGAAAATTCTCTTTCAATCTGAAATAGGTAAAGGAACCACAGTGGAAGTCTATCTACCTTATGCCCTTACTGAAACCAAGGCTTCGATTGTAAAGGAAAATGATGCTTAATTACTGATTCCCAATACGAGGTAAGCAAATTCTAACTCGAGTTCCTTCGCCTAGCTCTGAATCAATTTCCAGCATACCCCCCACTTTTTCAAGGAATTCCATACTTAAACCAATGCCTAAACCGGTACCTTTTTCATTCCCGGTTCCATTACCGCTGCGGGTTATGCTATTGGCTCGCAGACGCTCCAGTGTATCGGCATTCATACCCCGTCCATAATCACGGATTTCCAGGCAATCCATATCTTCTGAATGAGAGCAACTTATAGTAATAGTAGAATTCTCCTCCGAAAACTTGATGGCATTGCTTAAAACATTCCGAAGTGCAAAAGAGACAAAATTAGGATCCGACATTACCACGTCGCCCTCTCCCATTTCCGCTAAACTCACGTGGATGTTTTTAGCCTTCAATTGAGCTTGGGCTTCGGAAATTGCAGTATGCACCAGAGTCCGAATTTGAATTTCTTCGCGATAAGCCTGAAGTGATTCACTTTGGGTACGTACCCAATTAAGGAGATTCTCTAAAAGCAAATCTACATTGCCAACCGTAGCCTCCAGACCACCCATCATGTGGCGTAAGTCTTGTTCTTCAACCAGACCTTCATTATACACATGAATTAATCCTTTTAAGGAGGCCATAGGATTGCGAATATCATGAGCTACAATGCTTATAAGCTTATTCTTAAACTCCAAACTTTCTTGTAGCTCCCGATTAAACTCTTCTTGCTTAGAATTCAGCTTCTTATAATGCAAACGCTGCTTATTGGCAAAGTGAATCAAGAGAATAGCAACGATGACCGCCAAAAACAAAATCAGCAATTGCAAATGACTCTGGTCCTGCTCTGACTGCAACACCGAATTTTCAAGGCGCTCCTTTTCCAATTGGTTAACTACCTTGTATTTATCAGCATTATCATCAATGATTTGCTGCATTCTTCGCATGCGGATTCCATATACAGAATCCAAATAATAAAATGCCGAATCAAATTGCTGCAATTCTTCGTAGGCCTTTGCTACAATATGAATCACATCACCATAGGTAATACTCACCTCATAATGAGGGCCATAACTTAAGTATTGTCTCCCATAGCGGACCGCATCTTCATAAATACCGAGACGGGAGGACAACAAGGTTAAGTTGTAAGCAGCTGATGATAGTTCATCCGTATCATTTTCAGCTAAGGCTAATTCATAGGCTTCCAATAATACATCTCTGGCCTTTTCAAATTCAAATAGGTCGCGATACAGGGCTCCCTCAAGCATCAAGTTAGAACTCAATCGCCATTTATAACCTTTAAGGGAATCAATTCTTTGTGATTCATGCACTGCATCCAAAGCAGCCATATGCTCTTTCGACTCATGTAAAATGGCAGCCTTACGATTGTAAAAGCTCGATCGAACAGTTGATAAAGGAAGAGAAAGGCATAATTCCTCTACTGACTCCAAAACACGCAAAGCCTCTTCCCGACCACCAATCATGCGAAGGATTTCCGCCCGATTAATATTTTGCCTTACATATTCATAGTCTTCGCCTTTATCACGATAATAGCGAATCAAGGCAGTATTGAACTCCAGGCTTGAATCGATATGACCTCGATCCAGGGTAGCGTACATTAAATCCTTTAATGAATCTGTATACGGATTTTGTTCGGGCTGAGCATTTTGGGCTTGAAGTCTGAAAACCATCAAGCAAAGCATCAGACTAACTAAGCTTATCCTACTTCTTTCCACCCCCAAAAAATTCACATTCAGGTTTATTGATAACAGCTTTCGAAATTACGTTTATTCTTTTACTTCATGTTTGCCAGATTAGCCTTCCTGGCATTTTTTAAAATTACCCAGACTTTTGAAATGCAAAGCCTTAATGGATATACCAATTATTCCTTGCTAATTCCCATTTGATCCGACAAGATGGTTTTTTGAGTAATCTCATGAATCACTTGATCCATCTCTTCTAAGGTATCATTTACCAATCGTAGAAACTCGGATTTCTCGACCTCTGTAGAACCTTCGAGTAATAGCATTAAGCCCTTAATCCGAGCCAGTGGCGCTCGGAATAAATGGGACTGCATCCAAGCAATTTCCTTTAGTTGCTTATTCTTCTCTTGAATATCCAGCATTTGCCGTCTGCTTTTACTTACATCCAGAGTTGATCCAATGCAGCGAATAGCGCGATTTTTAGCATCCCGAATGATAAAGCAACGATCCGCTACAAAGGCATATTGGCCATCCTTGCGCTGGATTCTATACTCTCGATACCAATCCTTACTCCCATCCTGCAATTTGGTATCCAATGATTGAATTACACCGCCCCGATCATCGGGATGAATGAGTTGATACCATTCATTATCATAACCCCCAGAATCATTTTCGGTATACTTTATTTCCGATTGTAAATAATGACCACGATGTACGACCTGTCGCTCCAGATCCCAATCCCAAATCATTTCATTACTAGCCTTTAAAGCATAGTGAAATCGTTTTTCACTTTCGGCTAAGGCTTCAATATGTGATTCAAGTCGACTGCGATTTTGGCAAGTTGCCTCGAAATATATTTCACCTCCTGGGCTTAAGTTCGGTCGCATTACTACATGATGAGTTAGCCATAAAACTTCCTCATCATAGTAAACTTTATGCTTAAACTCTAAGTCACTCTCCGAATTGAAAGTCTCTAATTGACTGTGACTTAATCTTCTTAATCGCACTAATTCTTTAACTAGCTCTGCCGGCCAGAGATCTTCTATTTCTTCAACACTGAGATCTTCTCCATTTTGGGGAATACGATAGAGGCGATACATCTCTTCCGACCAGCGAATTTTATTCTGTTCCGGGAAAAAGGACCAATAACCTAAATCCGAAATTTCCATGGCCTTCTTTAAGCGTAATAAGGCACTCTCTCTTTGTAATTCGGATTTCTTCTCTCGGGTAATATCCTTACCTACTGAAAATATAAGCTGGTCTTCGGTACGCACCTTTGAGGACCAATACAGCCAACAGACCGATCCGTTTTTGGCAATGAAACGCAATTGAACACTCTCCTGGTCATTTCCCTTTAGAAGATTGGCCATTCGATCCTGCAAAATTTCCCGGTCGCGAGGATCTACCTTTTCCCTTAAGCTGGTTCCAACCAATTCCTCCGGTTTGTAGCCCGTTATAGGGTAAACGGCCCCATTAATACGCTTAATCTTTCCCTCAAAATCTGAAATAGCCAGGATATCTGGTGAAACAGCAAAAAACTGCATGATTTCATCATCCTTTATCCGATGCTTCAAGGTTTCCGCAAAGCGCTGACCTAATTGGCTAAACAATTCTTTATAAGGTAATAGATCTTCTTTGGAAAGTTTCGAAAACAGGACCTGTACTCCAAGCAATTTGTTTTCTAAAATTATCGGAATTGCCAGTCCAGCTCTGATTTTTGCAACTTTAGCCGAATTACGGCGTACAAAATCTTTATGATTGGGCAAGTCATCCCACAGAATGGCCTCTTTTTCCATCCAAGCAAAGCCCGGCAAACCCTCTCCTTTTAAGAAAAATAAATACGGTTGGTGCTTCAGTTGAAGTTCTTGCTCGGTTAGTTTATCTCCGGCAAAAGCCACTAAATTCAATTGATCCTTATAAGTGCTACGCACCCAAAATTCGCAAGAGTCTACCTTGCATTCCTCAATTACTTGCTGGCAAAATATTTCCAGTTCCTCCCGAATAAAACCGTCTTCGCTTTGATTATTAGCGAGATTTAGCAAGAGCCTTTCTCCAATGCCATCCAATTTACTTGCACTTATATCGCGAATCACACCAAACTGACGTATCAATTGTCCCTCATCATCCCTTTCTACTCTGGCCTCTTCTTGAAACCAGCGGTAATGACCATTGCGCATTCGAAAGCGATAGGAGATCAAAAGGTAATTCTCTCCTTCTTCCTCAAAGAGTTTTAATTGCTCACTAACAGCCTGTTCGCGATCTTTAGGATGAATCTGTGAATGCCACCAATCATTAAAATTCCCTTGCACATCTTCTGCTTTGTAACCGCAAAGATTCTCGAGTGGACTACCCTGTCGGGTCCATTCTTCACTAACAATATTCCATTCGTAGATTAAATCTCCAGTGCTGGTGCTCACTACCCGATAGAGTTCTTTGGAGAACTCCAATTCACGACGCACAGCATATTCCTTACTTACATCCAAAGTATTGGAAACAAAGCCCTCCACCTGTGGGTCATTACGAAGGTCTGAGATATGCGTTAAAAAATAAGACCAGGGCTGGCTATCATTTAGACGAAAACGATACACCGGTAATTCGAAATCTGTGTTTTGATCCAAATTTTCCTCAAAAACCTGTGTAACCTTGTTTAGATCTTCAGGGTGGATTCCTACTGTAACTCTTTTGCCAATAGGATCATCGGGACTTATCGCTAATATCGCCTCCACATTGGGACTCACATACTGATAGCGGAATTCCTGGTCGATCAGTGCCACAATCGTGCGGCCCTGCCCCAGCATTTTATTGAGTACCCAAATGGGAACTTTCGCGGCGCCACGATTTAAGCCTGAAGAATAAAAAATGTGGGAAGCCAGTAATTTTAAAGATTCGATCAGATTAAAATGGTCTATGCTAATGTGCTTATCCAAGATAAAAAACACTGCTCGCACCTTTTGATTAATGCCACAACCTGGAATGTAGAGCATTTGCCGATCTGCATCAAAATCAAGCAATAAGGTTTCTTTCTGCTGTAAAAAATACCGCGATTTGAGATTTAGCCTTTCTAATAATTTGATGTCAGCCTGAGACCAATGATTTAAAATTTGAATTTCTTGACTTTGCTCTTGGAGTCCACAGTAGATGGTTGGATAGAGGGTTTTGAGAAAAAGATAGAGTGTATTGAGCTTCTCTTTCGAATCTACTGATCGCTCAATAAGTTCGATTAAAGTACTGACTGACAGATCACTTTCACTAAATTCAATCACTATAGGGAGGCATTTTCGCAGGTTGATAGATTGAAATTAGTGGTTAAAAAATGCAATTCAAAACCCCTTCCTCAAATACAGGGAAAACCCTATTGGCTGAAATCAATATTCTTTAGTAGAATAAAAGCCTTGCAGGCTCCAATAGGCTTTTGCAATTTTGCAGGCCAATGTTCAGGTTTTGAATCCCGAAGTAACTCCAAGTTTTAAAATCCCCAAATACCTAAGTCGTACGGCCAGATTACTGAACCGTATAAATGTTACTTGGGCGACCTCCTTTGCCTTAAAACTCTTTTTTAAACCCTTGCCATTCCCCATCCCTAAGCGGGAAGAGGATATGCGAAACCGCGCTACTAAGCATGAATTACTTACCAAAAACGCACGCGAATTTTTGGTATTTGAGCTAAGAGCTGAGGGTCCGAAGGTTTTAATGATGCATGGTTGGAGCGGCAGAGGTAGTCAGTTTTTTGAAATTGCCAACTTCCTGCACGAAAAAGGATTTCATATTCTCAGTATCGAAGCTCCAGAACATGGCGAATTACAGGGCGGTCCAACTCATATGATCGATTTTGTGGACTCTGTAGAAGAAACCTGCAGACGTTTTGGAGATATTGATTTTGCCATTGGACATAGCCTGGGGGGAATGGTTTTATTCAATGTTTTGGCCCGTAGTTTCTGGTTCGAAAAATTGGTAACCATAGGTTCACCGGCCAGTATTGAAAATGTAGTCGGCGATTTCTGCGCTAAACTCGAAATGGATGAACGGGTAGCCAAAGGCATTATTGACTATATCGAAAACCAATATCATATTAAAGCTTTAGAAGCATCTTCTGACTATCTCTGCCAGGTGTATCGTCCGGAAGGTTTAATCGTTCACGACAAACAAGATCAGGACGTTCCAGTGGAAAATGCCCGACACATGCATCAAAAATGGAGAGGTTCTCGCTATATAGAAACCGAGGGCTTAGGACATCGTCGGGTTTTACGCGATCCAGAGGTTCATAATGCTATTTATGATTTCTTTAAGAACTAATGAACCTCCTTCCTCGTACTTAGTTAAAATACAAGTAATGAGAACAAAGGCCCTTATTTTATTCTTAAGCGTAATTAGCGTATCCTGCCAAGCTCAGGAAACCAATCCTAAAGACAGTGTTGCTATGAAACCGAATGTTGAGAAAACCGATGCACAGTGGAAAAGCGATCTTAGCCCCGAAGAGTATTATATCCTTAGAGAAGCCGGTACCGAACGTCCTTTTAGCGGAAAGTATAATCTCCATTTTGAGGCAGGTGAATACAAATGTGCCGCTTGTGGAGCGGTGCTTTTCGACAGTGATGATAAATTTGAATCCCATTGTGGCTGGCCCAGCTTCGATAATGTAGCTGATAATGATGCCATTATCGAACGTGTAGATCGCAGTTTAGGCATGGTTCGCACCGAGGTGCTTTGCGCGAATTGTGGTGGACATTTAGGCCACGTGTTCAATGATGGGCCTACCGAAACCGGAATGCGCTATTGTATCAACTCAGTTGCCCTAGATTTTAATGGCAATTCAGAAAGCAAGAGCGACAGCACTTCCACCGGACATTAGTCCTCCTATATAAGCTTAGGCTAAGCTATCTTTGCCCCATGCGAATAGACATCATTAGTGCACAACCCTGGTTAATGGAAAGTGCATTTGAACACTCCATTTTGAAACGAGCCCAAGACAAAGGCTTAGTGGAGATTCAACTTCATAACCTTAAGGAATATGGTTTGGGGAAACATCGCCAGATTGATGATTATCAGTTTGGGGGTGGTGCCGGAATGGTAATGATGGTAGAACCTATTTTAAATCTGATTCAGGATTTACAAAAGGATCGTAACTATGATGAGCTTATATATATGACTCCGGATGGTGATCTCTTCAATCAAAAGACGGCGAATCAATTAAGCTTAAAAGAGAATATCCTGATCCTTTGCGGTCATTATAAAGGGGTAGATCAGCGGATTCGCGATCATATTATTACCCGCGAGATTTCGATTGGAAGTTATGTGCTTAGTGGCGGAGAACTAGCTGCAGCGGTGGTTAGCGATGCGGTAATCCGACTCTTACCTGGGGTATTAGGTGATGAAAGCTCTGCCCTTTCGGATTCTTTCCAGGATGATTTGTTAGCCCCTCCGGTTTACACCCGTCCGGCCGAGATTAATGGTTGGAAAGTACCTGAAATCTTAACCGGTGGAAACTTCCCCGAAATTGAAGCCTGGAGAGAAGCTAAGGCCCTGGAAATCACCCAAAGGAAAAGACCCGATCTTTTGCAGGATGATTCTTTGTTAGACAATTGATTTATCGTAATATTGCAGCCCCAAAAATGGGCAAGGGTGGCCAACCTCTGACAAGAGCTGTGAATGTTGCCTATCCTCAAAATAAATTTTACTAAGAATGGATTTAGTACAATACGTTCAGGATCAGTACACTACTAAGAACGAATTTCCTGATTTTGCAGCGGGTGACACCATCACTGTTTACTACAAAATTACCGAGGGTAATAAAGAGCGTATTCAGTTCTTCCGTGGAGTTGTTTTACAACGTCGTGGAAGCGGTAGCACCGAAACTTTTACCATCCGTAAGATGAGTGGTAACGTAGGTGTAGAGCGTATCTTCCCTTTGAACATGCCTGCACTTGACAAAATTGAAATCAACAAACGTGGTAAAGTACGTCGCGCACGTATCTTCTATCAACGTGAACTTACCGGTAAAGCTGCACGAATTAAAGAAAGAAGAATGTAGCCTTTACTTCGGGATAATATCTAAGCCGCTCTTTTGTAGCGGCTTTTTTTATGCCCGGATTATGCCACAAGAAAGACATCCCCGAGGATTTAAAATCCTCGATCGTTATAAAAAACCTAAGAAATCAATCAGCCTCTTCGCAAAGAATGGCTCTCGATTCGTAGTATTAATTAATTATTATTTCTGGGGCTTATGCTTTAGAAGTCGTTGGTTTGAATTCAACGACCTACAGCAAGCTCGAGATGTATTTCATCGCCTGAAGCGCGAAAAGAACCCAGAATATATTAGCGGGCCGTTATTACAAAAACAGTCCGCCGGTTTTTAGCGCGACCCGCCTCATCTTCATTATCTGCTAGCGGTCGGCTTTCGCCGTAACCATGCCAACTTAGTCGTGAGGCTTCCACGCCCAGATTAATGGCATATTGATATACCGCCTTCGCACGATCCTTAGATAACTGCAAATTGCTTTGCTGGTCACCCACATTATCGGTGTGTCCTTGAATATCAGCCCTTAGAGCTGAGTTCTCCTTCATAAATAGGACAAACTCTTCAATGATACTTTTAGAGGCAGCATTGAGCTGGGTAGAATTACTCGCAAACTGGATATCGTTTAAAGTATACTCCCGCCCTACTTCCATTGGTGCCAATTGCAAATCAGCCTCCACGGTAGGCTTCATACTCAATTCGCTGTTGGATATATATCGTGAGCTAAAGGCCGCACCTTTCTTCTCTACTTTAACAATATAATCAGAGGCTTCCTTCTTCTCAATAACCCGCGCATAAGAGCCGGTTTGCGCATCTACCTTAACTTCAGTGATCTCCTTGGTCTTAAGGTTTTTAATCTTTATAGAGGCATCTTGTATATCCTCTCCCTCCGCAACATCTAAAGTACCTTGCAGTAGGAAAACCTCTTCTGGTCGGGCTTCCTCCGGCATTTCGAATGAATAGAGATCCCAACCAGTATTAGCTCTTAAAGTGTTGCTAGAAAAATAACCTGTCTTACCATCCAGGCTTACAAATAAGCCTAAATCATCCTTCTCACCATTAATGGGATATCCAATATTGGAAGGCGCTTGCCAGGAGCTATCTGTAGCCCTTGCATAAAAAATATCAAAGCCACCTAATCCGGGATGCCCATTACTAGTAAAGTACAGGGTTTCGGAGTCACTATGAATAAAAGGAGACTTCTCATCACGACGTGTATTAATACGAGCATCCAACAACTCTGGCGCCGACCAGGTTCCATCTTCCTTCCGCTTACAACGATATAAATCCAAGCCTCCTATCCCACCTTTGCGGTCGGAAGTGAAATACAGCCAATCTCCATTAGCGGTAACTGATGCTTGCGACTCCCAGGAATCCTTGCGGTTTATGTGATCACCTACCGAACGAGGGGTACTCCAATAGCCCAGCATATCCTTTTCGGTATAATAGATATCGCAATTCTTATAGCCATCTAAATCTTCACACACCGTAAAATACAATTCGGTATTATCTGCGGTAATGCTGGGGCCACCTTCATTATAACTGGTATTAAAAGGGCTGGGTAAAGGAGCTCCCTCTTCAAAAGTGCCATCATTCTGTAAGACCGAGGCACAAAACTCTTCCACCATCCGTGCCGAAGCCGCAGGGCCTGATTTGCGATCAGTTTTACGTGATCGACGAGTAAAATATAAAGTCCTTTGATCCGGAGAAATGGTAGCCAGATATTCATCTGCTGTAGTACTCACTCTTTGCACGGGCTTAGGATTAAACACTACCTCATTACGTAATAAGGCTTGTTTCTTTTTAGCCTCCTCTAATGCTGCTTTGGCCTCTTTATCGTAGCCAAAATCCCTTTCAGGATTAGCCAGAAATTGCTCGATCAATGGAATTGCCTCATCCAGTTTATTGTCTTCCATATACATTACCCCCAGGAAGTAGGCGATTTCAGCTTTATAATTAGGACAAACTTCCATCAATTTACTCCAAAGGAATTGGGCTTTTCGAATCTCTCTTTGACGAAGTTTCAACTCCCCTAAGAGATAAAGGGCATCGGCATAAGTTGGATCAAAACGAATCGCTTTCTCCAAATAGCGTTCAGTCTCCCGAAAATTCTTTTGATTCCAAGCGCGAATTGCTTTAGGCAACTGGCTACTGGGCAATTCCTCTACATTCTGTTCACATTCACCCAATTCTGGTGCTTGAGCAAGACTGCTAGTAGCTAATACTAAACTTAAAATAAGGGATCCGAAAATTTTATATCTGAGCTTTGGCTCGGGCATCTTCTATCAACTTTTGTTTTTGTTCTTCAGCCGCTTTGATCAAGTCATTCGCTTGTTGGGCTGCCTCATCTTCTAGCTTTTGAGCTTTTTCATTAGCCTCCTTTCTGGCTTTCTCGGCCAATGGTTTAGCGGCAGCTTGTTTCAAAGGATTGCTCCCCGCTTCTTTCAATATCTTTTGAGCAGCTTCTTCGCCAGCAGCTCTTAACTTATCGGCTTGCTTCTTTGCTTCAGCTTTTAATTGATCACCGCGAGTTTTGGCTTCCGCAATCAGTTTATCGCCTTGCTCCTCTGCTGCTTTCACCAATTCATCCAACTTCTTGTTTACCTCTTCTTTTACCTGGGTTTTAACACTATCCACAGCTTGATTAAGCTTTTGCTTGAGCTCATCTCCCAATTGCTGTTTAAGGTTCCCTAAACTGGGGCGAACTTCAGGACTGGTAGCGGTTCCGCCAATTTTAACGGTTAAAGGAATGGTACCTCCACTTAAAGACTGGAATTGCTTTAGGTAGGCATCGGCTTTAAGCCCGGATAAGGGTATCGTGGTATTCAGATCAAAATCTAAATCCTGAGCCAAACTCATGCTTCCACCCAAATCTGCTTTCTGACCTGCCAATTTGAAGTCGAAGGGTTTTACTTTTAACTGACCATCTTCCAAGGTGAACTCTAAATCAATGTCGTTCACCTTTAATTGACGGTAATCGGGATTCTTTAAGAAGGTCGCCAATTGATCGAATACCTTTCCTCCGGTTTGTACACTCTTGGTGGCCAAAGAACCGCTAGCATTAACGCTATTCATTTGGGGCGACATATCCGAACCTAAAAGCGTAGTCATACTTAGGTCCATCGTGTAGCGACCCTCCATATTTTTCATGATAGGTGCAATTTGTTTCACCATATCCAAGGCCTCATAGCTTTCGCGGAAAGAGAATCCTTCGATAGCAAAATCAAATTCTGCTAAGGGTAGTTCAGGCTTAGAGTCATAGCCACCATTCATACGCATAGCACCGCCCAGCATTTGCATTTTCACGTTTTCCAAAGATGCACGGCCTTCCTTCAATCGCACTCCACCCACTAATTGGGAAATTCGAATTTGATCGTATAGCAAGGAGTCTACTCTGGCATTTAAATGGAAATCAATATTTTCAGGCAAACGAATTACCGCTAAGGCAGCGGTATCGCTTTCTGCAGGATCGGCACGAGCTTCGGTACTTTCTTCTCCAGCAAGGGCCAGTAAATCCAAGCGAGGACTGTAAAATTCTAATTCACCTTTTAATAGTTCATCTCTTAAGGCATAGGAAAGGAGATTATCCAACTGCCCTTGCATTTCCATGGTATTACCTTCATAAATTAAGGTAGTTGGACCCAATTTGGCCATTTGTGGGCTGAGACTTAATTCGGCTTTAGGCAAACTGATTTCCATACCCAGACTGTCTCCGCCAAACAGCAAATTGCTGGCCTTTGCATAGCCACCAGCTTTGAGTGCTTCGTATTGCTCATTATCAATCATAGAAAGACGTCCAGCGGCATTCATATCTATATCAACTGTGCCGGCCATCGTATAACCTTCTAAAGGCACCGCTTTGCTTAGGTCTTCTAAATTGGCCTTAGCCTGAGCCAAGAATTTAAAGTCGGGATCGCGCATGGGGTCTTTTAAATCAAAGCTTCCGCTGATTTGACTACCCGCAACCTTCGCTTCGATGCGAGGCATATGCATTTCCATATTATCGAGATTACGACTCTTGTTCACAATTTGGAAATCCACATTAACATCCGATACAGCAGAAGGCAAATCCGGATACTGGAAGAAGCCCTCGCGAATCATCAGATTAATATCAAAGCTTGGGTAAATTTCATTGATGTATTTCCCTTGAACCAGGCCATTCAATTTAAACTCACCGGAGGTTTTAAGGCTTTCAAAATCCTTGTAGTAAAGAGCTGGAATCAAGGAAATTAAGCTTTTAAAGCTATTGTCTGGACTGCTAAACTTGAGGTCCATGTCCATAGACTCATCTGGCATGGCAAACCAACCTTCAAAATTGAGTTTCAGACCATTCAAACTCACATAGTTTTCCCCAAAATTGAATCGGAACTTATCCTGAATCAGATCCATATCAAAGTCCGACTCGAGCTGAACCCGACTGAGATAATCCATACCTTCCATACTAAAGCTCATGGCTTCCACTTCGGTATGGGTTTTTAAGCCCACTATATTTTCAGTGAAATCACCACTTCCCACGTGATTTAAGCCTTGTAATGCAAAGGCCATATCCCCTTCTAAATCGCGATAATTGAGATTAATATTATTCAACTCATAGGAAGAAAGAGCTAGGTGGAAAGGAGTACTCTCGCTACTGCCGGATGTATCTACAGCAGTATCTGTTTCCTTCATGATATCGAAATTGGCCTTACCATTTTCGAGGATCAAAACATTAAGATCCAAATCATTAACTGCGATTTTCTCAATGCGATAGCTTTCCCCGGATAATACCGACATCAGGTCAATGGACAAGCTAAATTCTCCAGCTGAAAGCAATTTTTCTCCTTCAAATTCCTGAATCCCTGAAATCTCCAATCCTTCCAGACTAAATCCGAAATAAGGGAAGGTGGTAATTAAGGATAGGTCCACATCCTTAAAGTCGAATTTGGCATTAAGATTAGCATTGGCTTCCTGCTTGATGCGCTCAAGAATAGAGTCTTTGAATACAATGGGCAAAACCATGGCACTAGCCAGGAGTAAGACAATAAGGAAGAAGAGAAATCTAAAAATTCTTTTCATAGCCAAGGGATTTAGGGATTAACGTCAGGGTTGAAGGTATCGTCTGTTTTATGGTCAGGACGATAATTGAGCAGATTTTCGCGAGCCGCAATAATGGAGGATACGGTGGCATCACCAGTTACATTCACCACGGTGCGGCACATATCTAAAATTCGATCAACAGGTAATATAATCGCAATCCAGGCGGGGTTTAAGCCAACCGATTGCAATACGATAATCAACATTACCAATCCAGCACTGGGAACCGCCGCAGAGCCAATGGAGGCAAGTGTAGCGGTGAGCATTATCATCAATTGTTGAGCAAGGGTCAAGTCTACCATGTGGAATTGAGCCAGAAAAATCACCGCGACAGCTTGATAGAGACTCGTACCATCCATATTAACCGTGGCGCCAATTGGCAAAACAAAACTGGTGATCTTCTTGTCTACCCCCAGATTATCTTCCACACACTCCATGGTAACCGGCAAGGTTGCTGCAGATGAAGAGGTTGAAAAGGCCAAAGTTTGAGCAGGACTCATCGCTTTAAAAAAGCCATTGTATGGAATTACTCGCACCAATAGCTTGAGAAAGAATGGATAAATTAAAAATATCATCATTGCCAGTCCGAGAACAACAACAGCCGAATACCAGCTCAATCCTTTAAATATTTCCAAGACTTTCGAAACATCATCACCAGCCATTTTACTAATGGTTCCAGCTAAAAGAGCAAAGACAAAGAAAGGTGCAGCTTGCATAATGATATCGACCATTTTTAGCAATACCTCCATAATGCCATTCATCAAACGCACTACCGGTTCTCCCTTATCCTGCGGGATAAATAAAAGACTGATTCCAAAGAACAAAGCGAAGAAAATAACCTGAAGCATTTTGGTATTATCGCTCAAAGCATTAAAAATGTTGGAAGGCACAATCTCTTCTAAATAATGCAATGGGCCTTCCTCTTTGGTCTTATTGGCTATTTCCATTTTCGCCTGCACATCAGGGTCAATAACCACCTGTGCTTCACTTTCACTTAATCGCTGAATACGATCGGTGTATTTATCATCTTGAAGAAAATGAATGTTATCTTTTACTTCTATTTCATTCTGCTCCGCCCATAATTCGTAACGAATGCGGTTATCAATACGACTATCTTCATCTACTATCTTGCCTGGACTAATGGTATTCACTAAAATCAAACCCAAGCTTACCGCCAAAATGGTGGTAATGAAATAAAAGATCAGGGTTCTAAGTCCCATTCGACCTAAGCTGGAAGGATCACCTAAACCGGTAACTCCCGAGATAATGCTGAAGAATACCAAGGGAACCGCAATCAATTTTAAGAGATTGATAAAAATGGTTCCAAAGGGTTCAATCCAATTGATGGTAAACTGACTCCAACCTAAATAGCTACTCAGGATGGCCCATACGACTCCTAAAGCAAGGCCAATCAATATTTTCCAGTGTAGCGCTAATCTCATAATTCTATTTTAGAGGTACGATTTAATAAATAATAGTCGGCAATAACTAGAGCGGCCATAGCTTCAACAATGGGCACGGCCCTGGGAACCACACAAGGATCGTGGCGTCCCTTACCTTTAATGTTTACGGCTTCTCCTTGTTCATTAATTCCTTGCTGGTCACGCATAAGTGTTGCGACTGGTTTAAAGGCTACCCGAAAAACCAAATCCTCACCAGTACTTAAGCCTCCTTCCACTCCACCGGCGTGATTTGAAATCCGGTTTCCAACCTCATCATAAGTATCATTATGCTCAGAACCGGTCATGGTAGCGGCTCTAAATCCTTCTCCAATCTCAAATCCTTTAACCGCATTTATGCTCATCATAGCTTTCGCTAATTCGGCAGGGAGTTTATCAAAAACGGGCTCACCCAATCCAGGTGGCAGGCCTTCAATTCGACAGGTAATTATTCCTCCCAGGGAATCGCCCACCTTTCGGGCTGCTAAGATGGCCGCTTCAAAGGTTTGAGCCGATTGCGGATCGGGGCAACGCACATCATTGGTATCAATTTTTTCCAAATCCAGATCAAGGGCAGGATCCATACTATGAGGACCTACTGCAGAGACATAGGCTCTGATCTTTACCTGAGGGATGATTTGCATGGCCAGGGCTCCGGCTGCTACACGAACTGCCGTTTCCCGCGCCGAAGATCTGCCGCCTCCACGATAATCCCGATGGCCATATTTTTGGCTATAGGTACGATCGGCATGTGAAGGGCGATAATTTTCTTTCAGATGATCGTAGTCTTTGCTGCGAGAATCATCATTAGGAATTAAAAGTCCAATGGGAGTACCAGTGCTTTTACCTTCAAATACTCCGGAAAGCACCTGTAGGCTATCACTTTCCTTTCTTTGGCTACTCAAACGTGATTGTCCGGGTTTACGACGATCCAATTGTGCTTGAACGAAATCAAGGTCCAGCTGAATCCCAGCGGGAAAACCATCAAGAATTCCGCCTATTGCCGGGCCATGCGACTCACCAAAAGTGCTTAAGCGTAAGACTTTTCCAAAGGAATTTCCGGGCATAGTAATTAAGAAAGCAAATAGGCCCTGAAATTACATTCTGTTTTTCGTTTGTAAGAATTTCAAGGATGGAAATCTTGGAGAAATAGTTAAAAAAGAAAACCCGCAGCAAGAGCGGGTTTTCAGGATAACCAATAAATCAAAGCATACTTTGACCAGGTCAAGACGATTTCAAAAAAGTTTTAGTGCGAATAAATACCTTGAAACATCTATTCTTAAAACGTTATAAATGTTTCTTGCGTTGGGCATTTATTGAAATTTATACACTTAAAACTTCATTTTTTTTAGTCCATTGGCTGGGACTACATCCTACTTCCCTTTTAAAGGCTTTAGAAAATGTAGGTAAGTCATTGTAGGCCAACATAGTTGAGATTTCCAACACGGAATGCTCATCTTCTTCCAATAGTTCTTTAGCCCTGGCAATTCTCCATTCCACTAAATGACGGGTAGGACTATTTCCGGTGGCCTTTTTATACTGTCGCTGAAAATGAAAGGGTGACATTGCCACTTCCTTGGCGATATCCTCCAGTTTTAGGGCTTTATGAAGGTTATTAATCATAAATCTTCTTGCGGCCATAACTTTCCTTATAAGAGCCTGCCGAGTGGATGGATTAAATTCTTTTAATCGACGGTTATATCCAATTATCTCCCAATCTATTTCCATTAACATCTCCTCCAGGATAGACTCAAAACCAGCCAAATCTATTTTATGATGGTCATCTTGGAGATCACTACAAATGGATTTTAATTTTTGATTAAGATGCGTTCCTCTTTCGAAACGCAATTCAGGAATTTGCTCAAAAGCACTGAAATTATAATCAATAATCTTTTGCTGCTTTAATACCTGAAAGAGATCTTGAAGTTCTTCTTCCTGATAGTAAACGCAGAGTCCGCGAGACAGCTTTGAAGCTTCGAAGTGATAAGCTTTGCTGTATTTAAGGTTTATGAAGAGGGATTCGCCGGGAGCTAAATGAAACTTTTTACCATTCAACCAATAGGTTTCGTGGCTATTGTAGGCGTACTTTATACTGTAGCCTTCATTTCGATCCAGGCAGGAGTCAGAAAAATCTTTTACAAGATGACCTTGCAGAATAGGCCTTTCTAATAACAGGTGTTCTTGGACTCCTTCCCTCAAGCTCAAACTTGCCATAATACAATATTTGACGCCCGAGTAGCAGTTGGGAAGAATAAACGGTTAGTGGGGCTAATTTTTAAAATTAAATGCAGTTAAAATGTTAAAGTCCCCTTTTTAACACCGCCTTAGCGGTTTTTTAAGATTTTAAGCACCTGTTTTTGTCAGTTCTTGCGAAAAAAGAAAATCCCTGATCGCAATAAGAATACGATCAGGGATCTCAAATGGTTTGTTCCCAAAGGGAATCTTTGTTCTCCTAGAGGTGAATTACTTCATCATAAGCAGCAGCGGCGGCTTCCATTACAGCTTCACTCATGGTTGGGTGAGGGTGTACGGATTTCACGATTTCCATTCCGGTAGTTTCCAACTTACGGGCAACTACTGCTGCGGCAATCATCTCAGTAACATTGGCACCAATCATATGGCAACCTAAGAACTCACCGTATTTAGCATCGAAAATTACTTTCACAAAACCATCGGCATGACCAGCGGCTTTGGCTTTACCGCTTGCACTGAATGGGAATTTACCCACCTTCACGTCATATCCAGCTTCTTTAGCTGCCTTCTCCGTCATTCCCACTGATGCTACTTCAGGAGAACAATAAGTACAGCCTGGGATATTACCGTAATCTAAGGCTTGTGGATGGTGACCGGCAATTTTCTCAACACAGATAATACCTTCCGCGGAAGCTACGTGTGCCAAAGCCTGGCCAGGTACACAATCACCAATGGCATAATACCCCTCTACATTGGTTTTGTAGAAGTCGTCTACCTTGATTTTTCCTTTTTCGGTTTGGATACCTACCTCTTCGAGGCCGATATTTTCAATATTAGCTTGAACACCAACGGCGGATAATACTACATCACATTCGATGCTGCTTTCGCCTTTCTTGCTGTTCACTTTTACTACACAACCATCACCACTGGTATCAACACCGGTTACTTCGGCATTGGTCATGATTTTAATTCCGGCTTTCTTAAAGCTACGCTCCAATTGCTTGGATACCTCTTCATCTTCTACCGGAACGATATTAGGCATATACTCTACAATGGTTACCTCAGTACCCATGGCATTGTAGAAATAAGCAAACTCCACTCCAATGGCACCAGAACCTACCACTACTAATTTCTTAGGTTGCTCGGGTAATACCATCGCTTGACGATATCCGATGATCTTCTTACCATCTTGAGGTAAGTTAGGAAGTTCACGACTGCGAGCACCTGTGGCGATAATTACATTTTTAGCGCTATAGGTCTGACTTTTACCATCAGCATCCTTTACTTCGATCTTCTTACCGGGAAGAACTTTTCCTTCACCTTTAATAACCTCGATTTTGTTCTTTTTCATCAGGAATTGCACACCATTGCTCATTCCTTCTGCTACGCTACGGCTACGTTTCACCACAGCGCCAAAATCTTTATCGGCATTATCCACCTTCAGACCATAGTCTTCTGCATGGTTGATGTATTCAAATACGTTGGCACTTTTTAGCAAAGCTTTAGTTGGAATACAACCCCAGTTGAGGCAGATTCCGCCCAGACTTTCACGCTCAACGATGGCTGTTTTTAAGCCTAATTGCGAAGCGCGAATAGCGGTAACGTATCCTCCGGGGCCGCTACCTAATACGATCAAATCAAATTCCATTGAAATATGCTTTAATGATTGTAGAATTTGGAAGCCACAAATTTAGCAGAAAAGAAGCAAGGCTGCCTCCCCTGCTGGGCTTTTATCCCTTACGAATGGCGATTGCTGATATCTCGATATTTACGTGCTTAGGTAATACTGCTACCTGCACTGTTTCGCGAGCTGGAGCCATTGCTTCATCGAAGTATTCGGCATAAACCGCATTGATGGCTTGAAACTGATTCATATCGCAAATAAAGATGCTGCATTTAAGAACATCGCTCATTTCGCATCCGGCCGCAGCCAAAACCGCTTTCAAATTTTCCAAAACCTGGCGTGTTTCAGCTTCAATAGTATCGGTAATCAAGTCTCCGCTTTGGGGATGAATGGCAATTTGTCCGGAAGTAAAAACCTGATTTCCAAACACAGTAGCCTGCGAATAAGGACCAATCGGGGCTGGAGCCTGATCCGTATATACGATTTCTTTCATTTTTTCATCAATTTGCGCTCAAGTTATGAAGCTTTTACTGATCGATAATTACGACTCCTTCACCTATAATCTGGAACATTATTTCAGCGCATTGGGCGCCGATGTAATGGTGAAACGCAATCGCGATTTTAAACTGGAGGAAGTTGAAGAATTTGACGCTGTGGTTCTATCACCAGGGCCAGGCTTGCCGCAAGATGCCGGACTCTGCATGGAGCTTATCGATCAATATCATAGATCTAAGCCCATCTTAGGAATTTGTCTGGGAGCACAGGCTATCGCCGAGTACTTTGGTGCCGAGCTCTACAATCAGCAAGAGGTGGCTCATGGTATAAGTCGGATAGTACATCGGGAGGAGAACACTTGGCTTTTAAAGGGTTTGGATGAGAGCTTTAATGTTGGCCTGTATCATAGTTGGGCCATTCGACCTCAGGGAGAATTTGCAGATCGCTTTAAAGTGGTAGCTAAACGCTCCAATTCTATTGTTATGGCATTTGAAGCCGAAGAAACTGCTTTAGCCGGAATCCAATTTCACCCGGAAAGTATAATGACGGAGGGCGGACGTGAAATGCTGATGAATTGGATGAATACGATTGAAAGATTAAAAGGATGATATTTATTTTCGGATACGATCAAAAGGAGAATTTATTGGGCCCTACTGAAGAGAGGAAGTGTCCCCATTGTAATAATAGCTCCTACTTTCAATTATTGGAATTAAAGAACTTCATCAGCTTATTCTTTATTCCTGTAATTCCGGTTAAGCGCAAGCTTATAGAACACTGCCCTATTTGCCATTGGGCCCAAGAAATACCGGAAAGCTCTCAAAACTACTATCGCGATTTGGCGGCCTTAAATCAAGCCGCTATTAATGGCCTGGCAGATGAGGAATATCTTCGTCGCAAAGAAGCATTAAAAAAGCCCTCCGGAGAGGGCTTTTAAAAATTTATACGTCGATTTTGGCGTATTTCGCATTCTTTTCGATGAACTCCCGACGAGGGGGTACATCGTCTCCCATTAACATGGAGAATACGCGATCGGCCTCAGCAGCACTGTCAATCGTAACTCTACGCATTGTGCGTTTCTCAGGATCCATGGTGGTTTCCCACAATTGCTCAGCGTTCATCTCACCAAGACCCTTATAACGTTGTACACCTACTGAAGATTTATTTTCACCGCCAATCTGACTGATTAAAACATCACGTTGATCATCATTCCAAGCGTATTCTTCTTTCTTGCCTTTCTTCACTAAGTATAAAGGAGGAGCGGCAATGTAGATATTACCCGCTTCAATCAATTCCTTCATATAACGGAAGAAGAAGGTAAGAATCAAAGTGGCGATGTGGCTACCATCCACATCCGCATCACACATGATAATTACTTTATGATAACGGAGCTTAGAAGTATTCAGAGCTTTGGAATCCTCTTCGGTTCCCATACTTACCCCAAGCGCGGTAAAGATGTTTTTAATCTCCTCATTTTCGAAAACCTTGTGTTGCATGGCTTTCTCCACATTGAGGATTTTACCACGCAATGGAAGGATGGCCTGGAAATTACGGTCACGCCCTTGTTTGGCAGTACCACCGGCCGAATCACCCTCCACGAGGAAGATCTCACATACTTCGGGATCTGTTTCAGAACAATCGGAAAGCTTACCGGGTAGGCTAGTGCCCCCCATTACCGTTTTCCGCTGCACCATTTCGCGTGCTTTTTTCGCAGCAACACGCGCCTTGGCCGCCAGAATAACTTTCTGAACGATCATTTTAGCTTCATTGGGATTTTCTTCCAAATAATTGGAAAGCATCTCCCCTACTAATTGATCAACCGCTCCCGATACTTCGGAGTTACCCAATTTGGTTTTGGTCTGACCTTCAAACTGAGGCTCCATCACCTTAACCGAAATTACGGCGGTAAGACCTTCACGGAAGTCATCTCCGCTCACATCTACCTTCTCCTTGGTCAACATTCCGCTTTCATCCGCATAACGCTTAAGGGTACGAGTTAAAGCTCTTCGGAAACCAGCCAGGTGGGTTCCCCCTTCATGGGTATTAATGTTGTTTACATAAGAGTGGATATTCTCACTAAAAGAGGTATTGTAATGCATCGCAACCTCTACCGGGATATCGTTACGCTCACCTTCCATGCTGATCACCTGAGGCATCAGTTTTTCACGGTTCTCATCGATGAACTCTACAAATTCTCCCAATCCACCTTCACTGAAGAAACGATCGCTTAAGTACTTATCGTCCTCATCAGTAACCCGCTTATCGGTAAGTGAAATGCTAATTCCTTTATTCAAGAAAGCCAATTCACGTAAACGAGAAGCTAAAATTTCATATTGGTATTCCATTACCTGGAAGATGGTCGCATCGGGCTTAAAGCTCACGATGGTTCCGCGGTAATCCGTGGCACCGTCTTCTTTTAGGGGATAATCAGGTACCCCACGCTTGTATTCCTGGTAGTATTTCTTACCCTGACGGTGAACATCTACTCTTAAATAGTCTGAAAGAGCATTCACACAGGAAACCCCTACCCCGTGCAAACCACCGGATACTTTATAGGAGTCTTTATCAAACTTACCTCCGGCATGGAGAACGGTCATAACTACCTCTACGGCAGAGCGACCTTCCTTTTCGTGGATATCCGTTGGAATACCCCGTCCATTATCCTTTACGGTAATAGAATTGTCTTCGTTAATAGTAACCTCAATGGTATCGCAGTAGCCAGCGAGGGCTTCGTCGATGGAGTTATCTACAACCTCATATACTAAATGGTGCAAACCTTTAACCCCCACATCTCCGATATACATCGAAGGACGTTTACGAACCGCTTCCAGACCTTCCAGTACCTGAATGCTGCTAGCGCCGTAATCTTTTTGTACTTCACTCATATTCTTGCAGTTACGCTAAATGTGATAATTCTCAAAGATACCGAATTAGACCTAGCTTGAAAGCCTTTACCAGGGCCTAATTGCAGGCTTTTTCCACATGTTTTTAACATTGGCTTAATGAGAAGGGTCTTTTCCTTAAAAAGGTGAATTTGATACCCTGAATTACAAAGTGATAGGATTCCTTTTGGGAATAGTCACAAAAAAAAAGCCCCTCGAAATTCGAAGGGCCTTTCTAAAACAAATTCTTTATTCTAATCTTCCTCGAAGCGCTCAATTACGGCTTCACTTACTCCGGTGCTGCTAAAGCCACCATCGTGGAAGAGGTTTTGCATGGTTACCTTGCGGGTTAAATCGCTAAAGAGAGAAATGGCATAGTCTGCACAATCATCTGCTGTAGCATTACCCAATGGGCTCATTTTTTCAGCGTAGTTAATGAAACCACCAAATCCTTTAACACCGCTACCGGCAGTAGTTGGAGTTGGTGATTGTGAAATGGTGTTTACACGCACTTTATTGCGCACACCCCACTGATATCCGAAGCTACGAGCAATGCTCTCCAAAAAGGCTTTATTATCAGCCATATCATTATAGTCGGGGAATGTACGTTGCGCTGCAATATAAGTAAGGGCTAAAATGCTACCCCAATCGTTCATGGCTTCACGTTGCCAAGCCACTTGCATTACACGATGGAAGGACACGGCACTTACATCCCATCCCTTGGTTAACCAATCGTAATTGAGATCGGTGTACTCCTTGCCTTTACGAACGTTTACGCTCATCCCGATACTGTGCAGGATAAAATTCAATTTACCTCCCAAAATGGACTCTGCCTTTTCGAACAGGTTATTAAGATCATCCATACTGGTAGCATCAGCAGGAACTACTTCCGAACCGGTTTTGGCTGCCAGATTATTAATTTCTCCCATGCGCATCGCAACGGGAGCATTAGTCAAAACAAATTGAGCACCTTGTTCATGTGCCTTCTCGGCAATTTTCCAGGCGATAGAATCTTCATTCAAAGCTCCGAAGATGATTCCTTTCTTTCCAGCTAATAAGTTATTGGCCATTTTACTGATTTAGATGGGGCTAAAATACGGCTTTTAGCCAGCTTCAATAATGATCGCGAAGGAATTGACGTTCTTGATCAGTTAGAGTCTCTGGACCCGAATGTTTTACCTTATCCAGAATACGATTTAATTCCTCTTCTTGATCTGCCCGACGAGCCCTATATCGATCATCAATGGTCATAGACTGACCAGGTCCACCAGTATTCCATTGCAATAATTGAGGTCTGAAAAACAAGATGATCAAGAACACTAAACTGGGAACCGCCAGGTAAATAATCGTCATTGTATTGGTTTGCATAACCTGTGGCTCGAGCAGCAATGTTAAGAGCAATCCGGCTAAAGCGCCACCTAAATGCGCCTCATGACCAATATTATCGTGTTGCTTACCGATTCCATAAATGGAATAGAGAATAAAGCCCAATCCATAGATCCAAGCAGGAAAAAAGAAAGGCAGGAAGAACATACTCAACTCCATGCCCGGCTCCATAACAATGGCCGAAAAAATAATTCCGCTTATCGCTCCGGAGGCTCCCACCGCTCTATATTCCGGATTATTCTGGTGGTAAAACCAGGCTAATAAGCTTCCGGCTGCCATGCTACTGAAATAAATCAAAACGAAATTGAGCATGCCTAATGAATCTTCCAAGGAGCCAGCGAAGATGTACAAGCTGAACATATTAAAGAAGAAATGGGTCCAGTCTACATGAATAAAGCCCGATGTAAAGAGGCGATAATATTGACCGGCTTTTAGATCGGCCACCCTTAAGAGCATGGCCTCAAAACGTTGACGATCTTGAAAAGCTAAATATGTCGTAAGAGCGGTTAAACCTAAAATCAGGAAGCCCGCTGTTTCCAATGAATGCATGGATCAAAGATGGCTTTTTTCAGTCTTACGAGCCAAAACAGAATAGTAAAATGCATTGGCCAAAGCGATGATTAATCCAATCGGAAATATCTCTGCGGTAGTTAAACCAAATCGAACCAGGAAACTATCCTCATAAGACTGCATAATTTGTTTTTGATTGGTATAGCGAGATTCAATTTCCAATTGCCCCAGACTACTGGCATCCAAACGTTCCTTCATCTTCGCCAAGTAGGCACTTACATACTCATGGCCATGGTTGGCGAAATACAATTCCCACATCAATGCATAAACCACTGAGGCAATCAAGACTATGTAAAACCCACCAATAAAGGCCCTCGAAAAATTGATTTCTCCTAAAAACACTTTTTGCTGCAGTAATCGCACGGCAAAAAATAGGATGAGGCCAAAAACCAAAATCATGAATAAGTAGCGGAGTATCTCAGAACTTCCCGAATTAAGGTCTGAATTTCCGACGTTTATAAAAAAACCGGAGCCAATTATTAAACCCGATAGGAGTCCAAATGGCCAAATTATTTTGCGCATATTTTCATAGAGTGAGGGGCTTGCAAAGTAGAAAATCGCAGGCTGATTAAAAATTCTTAGGACTTCTGTTTAAACCAATTCCTAAAACATCTATCCATTTAGCAAATAAGCCATTATGATCAAGCCCATTTTCACCATAGCAATTGCAATTCTTTTTCTATGCAGTTGCCAAAAAGACCGCAGTAGCTCCGGTATATCAAGTTCCGGACCTAATTCATCCTCCCTCCTCCGCCCTGAACTTCCCGAAAGCCCATTCAATTATGCTCAACAGAACTTGCCAAATTATCTCTTAGCAGGTCCGGTGGCCAATGCCGACAACACTCCCGCTGATAATGCCATTAGCAATGCTGGTGCAACTTTAGGACGTGTATTATTTTATGATAAGCAAATGAGTGCCAATGCCACCATCGCTTGTGCCTCCTGTCATCAAATTGAGAATGGTTTTAGTGATCCTGCTACCTTAAGCTTCGGTTTTGAGAATGGTGAAACAGGTCGTCATTCCATGTCCCTGGCCAATAGTCGTTTTTATGCTAATGGACATTTCTTTTGGGATGAAAGAGCTAATAGTCTCGAAGAACAGGTATTAATGCCCATTCAAGATGGGGTAGAAATGGGGATGACCCTAGATAGTTTAATTGCCCGTATTGAAGGTCTCGATTACTATCCAGAGCTTTTTGTGGCGGCTTTTGGTAGCGATGAGATAAACTCTGACCGTATCAGTAAAGCCCTAGCCCAATTTATCCGGAGCATGGTGAGCTTTAACAGCAAGTACGATTTGGGCTTGCAAGAGGTGAACAATCGAAACTTAGACTTCCCCAATTTTAGTGCAGAAGAGAATTTAGGCAAAAGCCTCTTTTTCAGTCCAGCTATTGGTTGTGCTGCCTGCCATGGTACCGATGCTTTTATTGCTCCTGGACCACGTAATAATGGCCTGGACCTTACTAATGCTGACGATCAGGGGATTGGTGGCCAGAATGGCAATCCCAATCAAGTAGGTCAGTTTAAGGTGGGTTCCTTAAAAAATATTGAATTAACCGCGCCCTATATGCACGATGGTCGCTTTAATACTTTAGAGGAGGTAATTGAACACTATAGCAGTGGTGTGCAAAACAACCCCAACCTTAGTATTCCCTTACGATTACCAAATGGTGGCGTGCGTTTATTAAATCTAAGTGAGGCGGAAAAGAGTGCCTTGGTGGCCTTCCTAAAAACCTTAAGTGATCCGGTGATTTCTAATGACGAGAAATTTAGTGATCCCTTCAGCAAATCTTAAAAACGTTCTTTAGAGTATTTCTTAAGCTTATACTCGCTGCGATAGAGCTCTAAGCCGAAAGCAGCAATAAGCACTAATCCGAAAAGCATGATCCCCATACTATCATTTAATGGGGGTAAAACTGACCATAGTGCGGCTAAGAGAATATGATACAATCCAACACGAAAAAACATTTTAGGTAATAAGGATTGTGCATAATTCCAATTACGCCTATTTCGCATGGATCGATCGGTCCGATATCCATAAAGGCTATTGGGTTTACGAGCAGGAAAGAGCTTGGTGATTAGTGCCACTAGCCACATAAGCACAGCAAAGCCCAGAAAAATTAGAAATACGATATCAATTCGCATTGGGGGAGTTTGGTATTTCCCAAATGTATCAAGACCAATTCAATTCTAAAAATTTAAAATTTAAACTAGAGGTTAATTCTTATTACGAGGACTTCACATTCCATAAAAAAAAGTGAAGTCCTCTATTTTTTACCCCTTGAAATGTGCGGCCTATACTGTAATTTCGTTATGATCATTAAAAAGTATCATCGCCTATGCGCTTCACGAAATTGCTCCTCCTTTCTTTAGTTTTTTCTTCAGTCACATTATACGGTCAATCCGATAATAGAATTTTGCGACTCGACTCTCTGGTTGAGATACTTAGCAATGAAAATCAAGTCATTGGCAGCTTTAGTATCTATCATAAAGGTGAAGTTTTTTACGAAGGAAGCTTTGCTCAATCCAGCCCAGCTAAAGATGAAGGCACCAAGCTCTATCGCATTGGCTCGATTTCCAAAACCTTTACCGCCACTATGGTAATGAAGGCAGTGGAAGAAGGTGAATTAAGCTTGGATCGTAAATTATCAGAGTGGTTTCCTCAAGTGGCTAATGCCGATAAGATCACCATCAAAATGATGCTTGGCCATCGCAGTGGTATTCACAATTTTACCGACGACGAAAGCTATCTGCAAATCATGGAAAAGGAACAAAGTCGTGAAGCAATGCTTACACGGATTGCCAGTTTAGAATCCGACTTCAGCCCCGACTCGGACTTCTCTTATTCCAATACCAATTATGTTTTACTAAGTTATATCCTAGAGGATATTTACAAGCAGCCAATTGCCAGCTTATTGCAAGCAAAAATTGCCAATCCCTTAAAGCTTAAGAATACTTATTTCTATACCGCTGATACCAAGAAGAAGGGAGAACAAGAAAGTTTTTATTGGACCGGCGAGTGGACCAAAGCCTCCAATACGCATCCCACGGTTCCATTGGGCGCAGGCGGTATCGTTAGCAGCACCGGTGATCTTTGCCAGTTTATGCGAGGATTACAGCAAGGCAAGATTCTGGAAAAGAATAGTGTAGCCCAAATGAAAAACGGGCAGGCTCCCGGATTAGGCCTCTTCTTCTACCCTTTTTACAGCCATTCTGCTTATGGCCATAATGGAGGGATTGATGGATTTGTAAGTCATGCTTCTTATATGGCGGCCGATGACCTAGCCATTGCCGTGTGCTTGAATGGCACACAGTATCCGCTTAACCAATTGCTAATTGACCTCCTCTCGATCTATTTTGAACAAGAAGATTATCAGCTTCCCAGCTTTGAAGTTGTGGATGTAGCCGTAGATGATCTAAAGCAATACACTGGTAACTATAAATCAGATCACTTTCCGCTGGATATTAAATTCTTTGTTGAAGATGGTGTTTTAAAAGGTCAGGCTACTGGCCAACCCTCCTTCCCCATGGAAGCGCGCGGAAATCACGTATTCGAATTTAAAGCCGCAACTATTAAAGTGACCTTTGACCCTGAACAAGGATCGATGGTATTTGAACAAGGCGGCCAGAAAATCCCATTTAAACGATAATACTCCAATGAAAATTTGTTTCATCATGTATCCTTGGGAACGGGTAGATCCCGCTCAGGATTCCACCATCCGCATTATTCACGAATGTGTAAAACGCAAGCATGAGGTAGCCATTACCCATGCCGCCAATCTTACTATCCGCGATAGCGTAACCCTAAGTTTATGCAAGTGGATTAAGCCCGAAGAGAAAACCACCAATAGCATTAAGGCCTTTTATCGGGAGGTAAATTTCCAAACCGAAATGAGCCCTTTAAATAGCTTCGATGTGATCTTTATGCGCGATAATCCGCCATTAGACAATTTGGTGCTCAATTTCCTCGACTCCATTAAGGATGAAGTATTTATCATCAATAATGTGAATGGTTTACGGGAAGCCAACAATAAGATTTATACCGCCGCTTATCACGATCCAGATCGGGCTTTGATTCCCACTACCCACGTATCTAAAAACTTGGATTATTTACTGCGTATTATTCAGGATTCGGAGCAGGAAAAAATGATCATGAAGCCTCTGGATGGCTTTGGTGGCAGTGGTGTAATTGTGATTGAGAAATCAGCGATGCACAATATTCGCTCCCTCCTCGATTTCTACATTCATCGCGAAAAAGGAAAATCGAATTATGTAATCCTTCAGGATTATATAGAAGGGGCTGAAGAAGGTGACGTGCGGGTAATCATGCTCAATGGTGAACCGATTGGGGCTTTACGCCGAAGACCAACTGCCGGAGACGTTCGTTCCAATATTTCAGCAGGTGGATCGGTGGAGAAATACCGACTCACCAAACAAGATAAGATCCTCTGCAAAAAGATTGGTGAAAAGCTGGTTAAGGATGGTATTTATTATGCCGGATTGGATTTAATCAATGGCAAATTGATCGAAATCAATGTATTAAGCCCTGGAACCTTAAAGGACATCAATCGCCTTTATAAGGTTCGCTTACAGGAAAAAATAATCGATTATCTCGAGAAGGTGGTGGAAACCCGCCGTGAACTTAAAGACGATTTTCGTCCTGAGATTTTGTATGACGACGCAAGTTCTGAGTCCTGATGAGATCATTAGGCTAATTCGCAAAGGCGAGTGTTTTGATGCCCAAACCCGCGATGGTGGTTTAAAGATTAAAATTGAACGTTACGTTCCTTATGTCTGTACCGCCATTCACGCCGGTTCCAAACTGCGCGAATCTTTAAAAACTCGCATTGCCTTGGACGATTATCAACGATGGTATGAGGAAGACCCCCATACCGACGCTTTTATATCGTCTATGCCCATCACTCTGGTAGGCTGTGATTCACGCTATGAGTATGATCTGAATCGTCGCCCGGTTGCTGCCATTTACGAAACAGCCTGGGGCAAAGATGTATGGAAGAAAAAACTCAGTCCCAGAGAGCAAAGTCAAAGTCTGCGCAAGCATCATAATTATTACCGCATTCTGAGGGCTTTGGTAGCCCGATTAGAAGAGCGTTTTGAAGCATGCATAGTCTTCGATATGCACTCCTATAACTGGAAACGCTGGGATCGTGAGGTACCTTTATTTAACATTGGTACGGTTAGGGTTGATCAAGAACGCTTTGGTCCATATATCAATCATTGGCAGCAAGAATTGGAAAAGATTCAAGTACCCAATGAAAATAGTGTTTGCGCCATCAATGATGTGTTCGAAGGTTTAGGTTATAACCTGGAATTTCTAAGCACTAATTTTAGCAATACCCTGGTTTTAGCCACTGAGGTTAAAAAGGTCTACTGCGACGAATCCAATGGGATTGATTATCCGGATGTGATCCGCAATTTGCAAAGACACCTTAAAACTGCTATCCTTAATAGTGCCCGTCATTTTATTGATAAAGAAACATCTTATAATAGTCAGGCGCCCGGCGTACTCTTACATAATGGCATTGACCCTTCTTTGCTTAAAATTGACCGACAACTGCATAAGCTCCTACGTAATTTCGAGTTGCTGGCCTATGTAAACCCAATCAATATTGATACGGAGCGCAAGCGCTTTTTTAAGAAGAAGTATAATGAGGTGCCACATTTCCGCTATAGCCCCATTAAGATTCATCCCTTCGAGCTTAAACAATCCTTAAGTAATCTTAAGACTCAGGAAATTAGCGATGTATCCATTCGCTACCTCTATGAGGCGGTAATTAACAGTTACTTTGATAAGGTAGATCTGCTGGCCAGTTTAAACTCCAAGAAATTCCTTTATAATTCCCTGAGATACTTTGGGCGCCCAAGTCATAATGACTTGCAAAACGCTCAGTACCTCTCCCTCCTACCCGCGATTCCTAGCGAACCTAAGCGCATGCCCTATTTAGAAATGGAGCAAGTGATTCAGCGCTTTGAAGAAGCCATGGATCGCTACGAAATGAAAGGAAAAATTGAATTGAGCAAGCGGGTTATCTCTCAGGTAATGGTGCTTAACTCCCGTAAAACGGTACTCATTCGTCCGGATGCCCATTTTACAGAAAGAGAATTAGGAGCACTCATTGAGCATGAATTGGGCGTACATATGGTTACTACCCAAAACTCGAATCTTCAGGATCTTAAAATCTTCAATTTAGGTTTACCGGTAAATACCCGTACTCAAGAAGGTTTAGCGATTCTGGCTGAATTGCTCAGCGGAAATATCACGCTCAAGCGATTGAAGAAATTAGCCACTCGAGTAAAGGTGGTAGATATGATGTGCAATGGTGCCGATTTCAATCAATGCTTCCGTTACCTGCATCAAGATGAGGGCATGAATCCAAACGATGCCTTTAGCCTTTGTACACGAATTTTCCGTGGCGGTGGTTTCACTAAAGATTACCTGTACCTTAGCGGCTTCGTTAAGATTTTACGGATGTACCTTAATGACATCGATCTTAGTCCTCTCCTAGTAGGAAAAACCTCTACCGACTTTTACGATACGCTGGTAGAAATGATCGATCGTGAAATCGTTAAACCACCCCTTTACAAGACTCATAGCTTTACTGCACCCAAATATGAACCGGGACATGGTTTATACGATTATATATTGAGCGGATTGCAATAAAACACCATGAACGGACTAAATATTCCGGATACAAACCTCGAGCGAGTCGTAATTATCGGCTGCGGCTTCGGTGGTTTGAATCTGGCTAAAAAGCTCAATCATCAACGCTATCAAGTGGTGATGATTGACAAGCATAATTATCACACTTTTCAACCTCTTCTATATCAGGTAGCTACAGCTGGATTGGAGCCCGACTCCATCGCCTATCCCATCCGGCATATCTTTCGTAAGCTGCCTAATTTCTATTTCCGCTTGGCTAAGGCCGAAAGCATTGATACCGAGAATAAGATTCTGCAATGCGATATCGGAAAATTGGATTTTGACCATTTGGTGATCGCTACAGGTAGTGGCACCAATTATTTCGGCATGAAAACCGTGGAAGAATTGGGTATGCCCATGAAAACGGTGCCAGAAGCCTTAAACCTGCGCAGCTTAATCCTCCAGAATTTCGAAGCGGCTTCCTTAACCCAAGATTTGAAAGCCCGAGAAAGGCTGATGAATTTCGCCATTGTGGGCGCAGGCCCTACCGGTACCGAATTAGCCGGTGCTTTGGCAGAATTGAAAAACCACGTTTTACCGAATGATTATCCGGATCTCGACTTTCGTCGGATGTCGATTCACCTAATCGAGATGGCGGGTAAGGTATTACCTCCCATGCAGGATTTTTCATCGCGTAATGCCCTAAAATATCTGGAAACCCTTGGTGTTCAAGTTTGGCTCAATACCGCGGTTAAATCTTATGATGGCGAAACGGTTAAAACCAATAAAAAGGATTTACCTGCTTCTACCCTTATTTGGGCGGCTGGCGTAACCGGAAATATTATTCCGGGCTTGGAAGAAGGCAAAGACTTTCACCACGGACGCTATCAGGTGAACGGACTCAATCAAATTGGAGAGCATAGCACTATTTATGCCATTGGCGATGTGGCCTCTATGGCCGATGAGCAAAATCCCAAAGGGCATCCCATGTTGGCTCAGGTGGCCATTCAGCAAGGTCAAAACCTCGCAAAAAACCTCAATAACAGCTCCGATACAGCCAAATGGAAAAACTTCACTTATAAAGATAAGGGCACCATGGCAACCGTAGGTCGCAATAAAGCGGTGGCCGAATTGTATGGTAAACTGATGCTCAAAGGATTCCCGGGTTGGGCGGTTTGGATGGCCGTGCACCTAATTAGCCTGGTAGGATTCCGCAACCGCATGGTGGTGTTCTTTAATTGGTTGGTAAACTACTTTAGTTACGATCGTAAAATTCGCTTGATCATCCGTCCCTGGAAAGGGCATGGTAAAAGCTAATCATGTGTAGCTTAAGCTATATCCCTCAAGCGGAAGGTTATATCCTTAGTCATAATCGAGATGAGCTTCCCAATCGCGAAAGTTCATCTCGTATCATTGATGAAGATGGCTTGAGGGGTAAATTTCATTTCCCCCAAGATTTAAAAGCCGGTGGTACTTGGATGGGTGCCCATGAATCAGGTTGGTCTGCCTGCCTGCTTAATGGCGGCAGTGTTCCCTATCTGCGCAAGCTACCTTATCGCCACAGCCGCGGTAAGGTATTAATTGACTTCCTGGAAGATCCCAATATCGATGCCTTTCAGAGAATAGATTATCAGGGCGTAGAACCATTCACCCTTATTCTAAGCAAAGCCGGCGAGCTTTGGCAATTGGAACATAATCCGGATGGTGATATCTGGAATCGCCTTGACCCTACTCAATCTCATTTCTGGAGTAGCACCAAACTCTACCACTCCAATATCAGAGAGGCCCGAAAGTATCGCTTTGAGCAGTGGCTCCATCAGCAAAAGCTAGCTAAGGCTTCCGATCTGCGTCAATTTCATTTAGACCCGCAACGCAGTCCTCGCGAAGGCGGATTACTCTTGGGGCCCAATTTCCCCCTTAAAACCGTAAGCTTCTGCCAGGTAAATCATCAAGGTTCTGAAATTCAATTTCAATATGATTACCTATTGAAGGGATTATCGGATCAAATTAATTGGCCAATCCGCTGAACAATTCAGCGACTATTCTCCTCAATTCACCTCCGCAATTTCGAGCAAGGAATCACAAATGCAATTGGAGCCAATTTGTAATTAACTCATTTACATTATTTTAAAAAATATTACAGTACTTTGTTTTGCATAGTACTGATATTTCAACATATCTTTGCTTAACAAAACATAGAACAATGAAAAAACGTCTCACCCTGGCAATACTTAGCCTCTGTTATTTTGGAGGATTTGCCCAAAACACCGATCCGGTGGATGCGATCTACGAGCGCTACTCTGGAGATAAGTTTAGCATCGCCGTTAATTTGGATGCTGGCATTTTCCAGGATTTTGATATTGATATCGACACCGATGACCTGGAGCAGCGCATTAGTGGCACCATCCGTCGTTTGCGTTTCATCGGATTTGATGAATACCGACCCGGTTTACGCTCGGAAAAGGAAATCGTGGAGGAGCTCTTACAAATTGGCTATGAACTAGCCATCGTACCCAGCGAATATGAAGATGAAAACAGTCAAATGCTGATCTTCAAAAAGAAGGGGCAAAGGCTTAGTCCGCATTTGATCATCATCATTAATGATCGCGAAGAGCGCAAAGCGAATATCATTCTGCTCTCCGGCTCCATCGAATTTAAAAGCACTGCATCATGAATCTGGAAAACACCAAAGCCCAAATGCGCAAAGGCGTTTTGGAGCTCTGCATCCTAAACATGTTGCAAGAGCGTGATGCCTATGCCAACGAGATTATCGAAGAACTAAAAAAGGCCGAACTAATAGTGGTAGAAGGAACCTTGTACCCCTTACTAACTCGCCTTAAAAACGGGGGTCTTCTCGCTTATCGCTGGGAAGAATCGACCAGCGGTCCGCCTCGGAAGTATTATAGCCTGACTGAATTGGGAAAATCTGCCCTCAAAGAATTACGCCTAACCTGGGAACGATTACAGGAGGCTGTCAATCACAGTATGAACGAAACCAACGAAAATAAAACATCATGAAAAAGACACTAAATATCAATTTAGGAGGCATGATCTTTCATATTGATGAAGATGCCTTCAATAAGCTGGAAGCCTACTTAGGTGCTCTGCGCCAGCAATTTATCCAAACCAATGGCGGTTCTGAAATCCTTAACGACGTTGAAACCCGCATGGCTGAGCTCTTCCGTGAAAGAACCAGTGAAAGTAAGCAGGTAATTAATATTCAGGATGTAGATGAAGTAATTGCTATTATGGGTCGCCCTGAGGATTATTTGGATGAAGAAATGGCCTCTAGTACTAAGTACACTTATGAAGAGAGCTATAGTAGTAATGGCAAGAAAATACACCGTGATGTAGATAATCGCATTGTTGGTGGTGTTGCCTCGGGTTTGGCAGCCTATTTCAATATGGATGCCCTTTGGATTCGAATTCTATTTCTGGCTTCTTTCTTTGCTGGATTTGGATTTTTACTCTACCTGATTTTATGGGCCATTATTCCTGCCGCTCGCACCACCACCGAGAAATTGCAAATGCGGGGAAAGCCAGTTACCCTCAGCAATATTGAGAACTTCGTAAAAGAAGAAGGTGCCGCCGTTGGTGCAAGAATGTCTGAGCTGGGGGGAAAAGCACGTAATGTAGGTCGCAGTGGTCAGAGTCTATTTGCTCAACTCTTTAGTGGGATTTTTGAATTAATCCGACTAATCCTAAAGTTCATCTTTAAAGCCATTGGCTTTGTCTTTTTAGGCATAGGAATCGTAATTCTCGCCACCCTGGCCATTACACTTTTCATTGGGATTGAAATCAACGATTACCACTACAATATCAGTGAACTCAGTAATATTTTTCAACTCTTAGCCATAGACAGCAGCTCCTACAACAGCATGATGATTGGTGCTACCCTCTTGCTCTTAGGGCCCTTGTTATTGCTGGTTTATTACGGCTTGCGTATCGTATTCGGTATTGAACCTTTAAACTCCGGTGTTCGTCGTGGCTTAGCTTTAACCTCTCTGGCTGGAGTTATCCTATTAGCCATTAGTGGCGTAAAAGTGGCCCATGAATTCGAGGATCATGCAACTCAAAGTCAGGAATACAATTTGGTGACCAATAATGGTATGATCTATATGGAGGTGAACAAAGACAGCCTCTACGAACAGATGAGTGGTTATCGCAATGGAGATCAGTGGTATATCTACAATGGTAAAAGCTATTTCTCAGATATTGAATTTGATATCAAGCGATCTAATTCGGCCCATAGCTATTTGCTGAAAAAGGTAGATGGTCGCGGTTCCAGCCGAGATGAAGCTAGACTCAATGCCCGCAGTCCCGAGCACTTTTTGAAAGTAGATAGTGGCTTAGTGGTATCAGGCATCTATTACACCATCCCGGAAGGGAAATTATACCGTGCTCAAAAAATCCGCTTGGTACTTTATCTCGCTGAAGGGGATACCGTATTCCTGGGGCCTGGCACGGAGAGTATTATTGATGATATCGCCAATGTCCAAAACTATTGGGACCCTGATATGGTTGGACATTATTGGACCATGACAGATCATGGTTTGCTCTGCACCGATTGTCCGGAGACGGAACGCATTGAGGAGCGCTGGAAAAATTCAGATGAAGAAGACGTTTTTAAGGACTATGACAGTAATTCTAAAGTGCGTATTGAAGATGATCTGATCCGTATCGAAGAAGTAGAAGTTTGGTATGAAGAAGTGAAACCTATCCGAGTGGGTTTATTGAAAGAACCACTCTTTATGGAACAATATATCTAAGTTAAATTGCTCTTCCAGAATTGAATAGACCCTCCGAAATACGGAGGGTTTTTTCGTTTTAGCCCTTAAGTTGGATTAAGTCCAAATAATCTGATTCTGAGGAATTTCGAGCCTTTCTCACTAATATTGATAGTCTAAAAACAGAGGACAATGAGCAAGACAGATCGCAGAACATTTTTAGCCAAAGCCGGATTACTTTCCCTCACCGCATTTTCCGGCGCAGCTCTATTACAAGCCTGTGGTGGCGGTGCCAGTGAGAATTCCGATAGTGGGAACAGCTCTCCTTCCGCATCATCCAATACCAGCGCTAAGCCATCCACTGATGCCGGTGCTTGCGCTAGCCAAAATGCCAATTTGAGTGATTCCGATTTAGAAGTACGCGAAAGCGTTGCCTATGTATCTAAAAGCACCGAAGCCGATAAGATTTGTAAAAACTGTCGCTTCTTCCAACCTGATAAATTTGAAGGCAGTTGTGCCGGATGCATGCTATTTGTAAACGGAGGTGTAGAACCCGGAGGCTATTGCAAATCTTGGGCAGCCCAAGAAGCTTAGTTCGGAAAACTCCTTCTCCGAGAAAAAATCCACTCGAGGCCACTTTGATCCGTGGCTTTCAATTGAAGTATTCTCCACGGTCCCGCTATAATTTTAAAATGGCGGGACTTTTTATTTTTATCCCAAGGATGAAGGCTTAGCTCAGGGCGATGCGCATGGGCATACCAGAGTCCGGATTCTCGTTTCCCATCCTTGGAAACAGCTATATAAACTCGATCCCAACGGAAAAAGACATAGGCCAAACTATCTTGATTATCCGCTTCCCAAACCCCCACTAATTTATCTGCCAAGCGCAAGGGTAAATCTGAAATCCACTTTAGGAAAACATTTACCTGCATACCTTCTTCCTCTCGAGACCACTGCATAGTAGAATCCGAAACTTCTACGCTAAAGGCATTATTGGGATCTTCAAAGCCCAAACTATCGTCCATAGAAAGCTTTAGATTTTCCCTATCCCATTGATAGGTGCCAGCACCATTTTGTAAAAGACCATTCCCCCCTTCGAAACCTTGTTCCGAAAAGCGAATCCACTTTTCTTGTGGGGTCATTTCCCTATCTCCAACCATCACCTTGCTCACCTGCCATAAACCCAAAATGTTTTGTGCAGGGAGAATTGGACCAGCTACTAATCCAATTAATAAAGCGAGGTAAAACTTAGTCCTTTTCATATAAATTTTTAAGTATTGATTTAGCCCTTTCAAAGAGCGCTTTGCCATCTCCATTATTGGCCAAAAGCACTAAATTACTTTCGCCATCATTAACAGAAATGGCTAGGGATTGAAAGCCTTCGGTACTGCCGCCGTGGATAAAATAGGATGGATCCAGATCGAGGTCCCCCATCTCATAATGAGCCCCTTTAGGATAATACACCCAGCCATAACCATAAGACTTATCCGAAGTAATATCCTGGAGGTGATTTTGCATCACTAAGGCTGCTAAACTATCCGGTAGTAAGGACCGACCTCCACCCGATTCCAGCCAAAGCATCAGCTCTTGAGCACGGCAGAAAATCCGGCGCCCTAAACTTAAATCGATATAATCATTAGCCCTGAACTGTCCATTCTCCATGCGATAGCCTACAGCTAAATGAGGAATGATTTCCCGATGACTGGAAGGCGCGTAAGCAACCTTCATTCCTAGCGGTTTAGCAATCTTTTGATGCAAGATTTCCTGAAAGGACAAACCATACTCGGCCTCCAATAAAATGGGAAGGATATGATAAGCAAAATTGGAATAATGGAAATCCTGACCGGCTTCTGCCTGTTTCACTTGAGCCAGAAAGCTGAGGTATTCATCATTATTAAAATGGAGTCGCTTAAAAGGTCGAAATTCATCTTGATGATAATCTTCTGGCAAATCATCATAATCCCCTAAACCAGAGCGATGGCAAAGCATTAAATGCAATGTAATACCTGGTTTAAAGCGGGCATCAAAACCATAAAGTGCTAATAAACTATTCAATTCCGTATTCAAATCCCATCGGCCCTCAGCCACAGCCTGCAATACCAAATTGGCGATAAAAGACTTGTTTACGGAAGCAATATCAAAAACGGTATTGCTATCTACCGAAACAGAATGATCTCGATTAGCTATTCCCTGAGCCAAATAAATCGGCTGTTCCAGCAATTGGGATTTCAGGAATATTTGACCGGAAAAATAAGGTTCCTCATCCGGGATAGTAGGACATAAGGCCAGGCCAATGCCCGTAATTAGGAGCAGTATTTTCTGAAATGACATGGTTCAAAAATCCGCCATTTCTCTTATTTGGGCAAGAATATCAAGACTTTGGGATAAAATCGCCATTTCTGGGATGAAGAAGAATACAGACTTAGAAACTAAGATTTCTGCCAGGCCTTTTGCAAAACCTCGCGATAGCTATTCCCTACTTTCAATTGAATTCCTCCTGGCAATTTGAGATACGAATCTTTGGAATGCCAATAGACCTCGGCAATCAAATTGGGATTTACCACATACTTACGATGAACCCGTATGAGATGCTCCGGATATTGCTCTAGTAGCTTCTTTAAGGTTTGGCGAATTAAAATGGACTCCAGCCCTTCTCCCCGATCGCAGTAGACTTCGATGTAATTTCCTTCGGAAGCGGCATATCTAAATTGGCTTAGCGGAAGACTTAGTTCTAGGCGACCACCCTCATCTTGAATATTCAATTCGGGCTCTTCTCTAGCTGGAGACTGGCGAAATGCTAATGCCATTTCTTGAACCAGGATAGGCCAAATCCAGGTAAGGGCAAAATCGCTGCTGAGACTAAAAAAACTGTTCCATTGCCAATCTTGCCCCAGCCAAAAAATGTTGAGTAAGAGAAATAGAAAAAGGTTTCCACTTAAAAATTGAATAAATCGGCGAAACCAACGGGCTTTAGCTTTTAATAATTGCTCCCAAATTGCAGTGGAGCCCCAGAGCACCAAACTGAAGCTTATCACGCGAAAGCTAAGAGAATGACCGCTAGCTGAATATTCCTGCCAAATACCAAAGGAACGGTAGAGTCCTAAAAAGAGCGCCAGAAAAAGAGAAGCGCTTATCCCAAAAAAACGATCAGAGACTAAAATCCTGACCCAGCGATCATTATTCATTATATAATGGGTGGGAGTAACTTATGACACGCTAAGGTAGGAATGCTCCTTCTACCTTTGCAGCGTAAAACGAGAAAAATGCCTACAGTAAAACTTAGTACCGAGCAATTTAAAAAAGACGTGTTTGATTACACTCAATATAAAGAATGGAAATACCAGGGTAACAAACCCGCCATTATCGACTTTTATGCCGATTGGTGTGGACCTTGTCAAATGGTAGCGCCAATTTTCGAAGAACTGAGTGATGAATACAAAGACGACATCATCATTTATAAGGTTGATACCGAAGTAGAGCAAGAGCTAGCAGGCGCTTTCGGAATCCAAAGCATTCCTTCGATTCTCTTTATTCCAATGGAAGGAACCCCAATGATGTCGCGTGGTGCCATGCCTAAACACAATCTTCAAAAGGTAATTGAAGAAGAGCTGATGGTTTCCAAATAATCATTAGAAAAATTTATAAACTCAAGATCCGTATCCAGCAATGGTTACGGATTTTTTTATGAATTTTAGAGACATGAAAACGCCCCACTCAGGACCCTCTGGTCAGGACTTGTTAACCATCCTGGACCAAGCTGCAATTGGCCTCATTGTAGCGGATAAACCCGGAAATATTCGACATATGAATCAAATGGCAGAACAAATGGTTTTGCCCTTGTTTCAACAAGCGGGACAAGCACCCACGAATATTTTGAATCTACTGGAGATGATTGCCCCCGGAATAGCAGAAAAAGTAGAAAACTTCCCCGATCCTACCGGCTTTGTGATTACCCAACAAAAGCAAACGGTGGAAATGGAATACAAGGGAGAAAAGATTATTCGGCACTTCTTTTATTCCATCAACAAAGTATCAGAGGAGTCCATTGTTTATAGTTTCGATGATATCACCAATTACCATACAGCCCAAGAAGAGCTTGCTGATTTGAATCAGAAAATGGCAATTGACCGTTCTAAATTCGAAATGGCGGCAGGCGTTTTACACGATATTGGAAATGCAGTAGTGGGCATTGGTTCTCACCTCACGAAAGCACGTCGCAGTTTAGAAAGCAGCGATTTGGATACTCTCAAAAAGCTGCTCAAGTTTTTTGAAGTTAAGCAGGCTGAATTAACTGAGGCCTTAGGTGAAGGCAAATTTCAAGCCTTGGTAAATTTAGTTACTGGGCTGGAGGAAAATCAGAGAAAATTGGAGGAAGAGCTCAGTCAAAACCTCAAGGAGCAAATGGGAATCACTAGTCATATCAGTGATATTCTCAATATTCAACGCCAATACGTATATCAAAACGGTGACACCAAAAGAGATCCGGTTCACATTAAGAGTGTGCTTTACGATGCCTTGTCTATACTAATGGCCAGCATTGAAAAACGTCGCATCAAACTAGAGGCAAATATTCCGGAGGACTGCTCCAAATTTACCGGCGACCGCACGAAATTAATTCAGGTTTTCATTAATCTAATCAAGAATGCATTGGATGCGATTGATGATGCCGGAGGTGAAGATCATCAACTATCTATTGATCTTAAAGAAATGGGGGATCAGCTGGAAATCACCATTCAAGACAGTGGAATTGGCTTTGAGCCCAAGCAAACTGATAAATTATTCGAAAGAGGCTTTACCACCAAAGCCCAAGGCAGTGGAATTGGAATGGCTACCAGTCGCGCTATAATCGAAAGTCATTCCGGTACCTTATCTATCCATAGTGATGGACCTGGCAAAGGTGCTACCGTCCAAGTTACAATCCCTCTACAACAAGACTAAAACTTCATGGAAAAATTAAACACAAGAGTCCTTATCATCGATGATGAGGAAATGGTACGTGATAATATTGAGGAAATCCTCATTCCTCAACGCAAGGAGAAAAACAAAAAGGTGGATGATGCCCTCGACCTCCTTTTTGATGAAGAAGAAAAACCTGAAAAACCAGTTGTAGATAATAAGCAGTTCCCTGACTTTAGAGTAGACAAAGCCTATAATGGGCAGATTGGTCTGGAGAAGGTTAGTGAAGCCGTAGAAAACGGAGATCCTTATGCAGTGATTTTCCTGGATATGCGTATGCCAGGTTGGGATGGTTTGGAAACAGCCAAGCGTATTCGTTTGGTAGACGGAAAAGTAGAAATCATCATTGTTACAGCTTATTCGGACCATTCGATCGATCAGATTGTAAAGGAAGCTGGAAGAAATGTAGGCTACCATGTAAAGCCTTATAATTCGGAGGAGATTCTGCAATTGGCAACCAAAGCCGTTAATGATTACAACAAACTTCGAAACCTTGAAGATTTAATTGCCACCACCGGTAGAATTACCATCGGGGAAACCCAATTAAACAGCCTCCTACAGAATATTTTCGATCAATTAGCTCGTTATATCGGAACTGAGAATGCGGTGATGGGCATGATGCGCGAGGAAGAAGAATTGGATCTTCTTTTTGAAGTAGGTAATGTAGAGGATTCCCTAAACCGTGAGGCCTTATTAAAAATGATTCGGGTAGCTCGTCACAATTCCGAATCCATCGTCCAGAATGATAATGTGGTATTAGCCCTATTACAGGACTATCCAGTTTTCGCGCTCTTAAAACCGAATGAAACACTCAAGACTGAAAAGATCTACTTATTGCAGCTCTTTATTCAGAATGCCACTCATGCCATTCAGAACGCTCATTTACAAGAAGAGCTTCTGCGTAAGGAAAAACTTAGTGCAGCGGGAAATGCTTTGGGTATGCTAATGCATGATTTACGCACCCCCATCAAGAACATCCCCCAAATTACCGATATGCTCAGAGCCGATGGCGCCAATGAAGAGCTATTAGGATTGCTGGATCAAAGCTCTCGTCAGGCTTCTGAAATTTTAGATGATTTCCTTGATTTTGTGCGGGAAGCACCGATTAAAAAAGAAAAGGTATTGCTGGATAACCTGATTAAGGAGGCCATTAAGCTCACCAATAATCGCAGGGATTTAAGCAAAATCCATTTTGACTTACAAGAGAAAGAAGCGGTGTATCTGCAAGGAGATGCCAGTAAGATTAAAAGGATGATAATGAATATTTTGAGCAATGCAGGTGATGCCTTGCTGGATTTTAATATTCCGAATCCTACCATTAAAATCGAATGCTCCAATGATGGGAATTTCCACCGCATTACCATTCGCGATAATGGTCCGGGTATCCCTCCTACCGTCTTATCTAAAATCTTCCAACCCTTTACCACTGAAGGGAAAGCGGATGGAACTGGTTTAGGATTAACCATCGTAAAACAATACGTGGATGCCCACGGAGGGAACATCCACGCTTTTAATGATAATGGAGCGGTATTCGATATCCGACTTCCGCTGTGGAAAGACTAAGCTAAAGCAGATCGCATATCGGCAATAAACTGGTCTACCACTTTGCCGATAGTGTGTTGCATAACCACGATCTTCCACCACTTAGGTTCGGCGCCAAAATTGTCGCTTACCAAACGGTATTTACCGGGAATTTCAGCTGGAACTTGAGGGGCATGCATAGTCACGATGTTTAGATGAGGATCACGGAAATAACTGATTCCCATATCATCCAATGCCGCGCAAAGTTTATCGGTTTCGATGATCAATCGCTCCATGGTATTCTTCCAGCCTTTGGGACCGTGAGTCATTAAAATCATCCAAATGGAAACGGCTTGGGCCCCCGAACGGCTGCCTACCATGGTATAGTCTAAGCCTTGTACATAAGAGGCTTCGCTGGTAGCGGCATAATGAATCCAATCCTTGCGAATCATAAATACCCCGGTACCATAAGGCGCCATCAGCATTTTATGCGCATCTACCGTCATGGAATTAATGCGTGGATTGCCAAAGTGGAGCTTGGAATTGGGATTGGTAAAGGGATAAATGAAGCCTCCGAAAGCTCCATCGACATGTAATTTATAAGGTAGCTCCATCGACTCAAATACATCCGCAATTTGATCGGGATCGTCTACCGAGCCAAACATGGTAGTACTCATATTGGCAATGGCTATGAAGTACTTAATTCCATCCGCTTTAGCTTGCTCGAGTACAGCTTGCAAAGCTTCGGATTTAATCATCCGATCTTGCTCCCCAACCGGAACATTAAGGGCCCTAATACCTAATAAATTGGCTCCTTTGTAAAAGCTATAATGGCTATCATCACTAAATACTACCGCTACTTCGGAGGGCTTTGCGCCGAATTCCTTCTGGTAGTAATTTCGGTAAATCCATAAGGCCTGAATATTGGCTTCGGTACCGCCAGGCGCTACATAACCATCGATGGAACGTGCATCAGCTCGCATAATTTCTTCGGAAATCATCCGGATTAATTCAACCTCAATTTTCTGGGTACCGCGGAAAAGATCCTCACCCTCATCCCCGGTAAGGGTATGACAACCAATATGATTGGGATTATTAATGAAGGTGCGTAAAAAGGGGGCGTCTTCTAAAAAATCGGCATCGCGGTGAAACTGAGCCGTATCGAGATAAGTTCCGGGAATACCTAAAATATAATCGCTATCGTAATTGCGGTTTTCCGCTAAAGCTTTGTAAACCCGATCTTTAATTTCGGGCTTGGTCATGTGTTTCCAATTCATGCCGCAAAATTACAGCGAGCCTCTTGTTAAACCCTGATAAATGCCCATATTTTCCCTACAGTTTTAAGCTATAACTGATTATGTACCTTCGCCCAAAATTTCAGGAATGCCCCTCAAAATATTGGTCATAAGTAATTACCGTACCACCATTACCGTTCGCCCTGAAGCTGAGATTTTTATCGGCTTGCAGAAGAAAGGGCATTCGGTAACTATAATGACCTACGGCGATAGTGCCTATTGCGAAAATTTCCGTGAGGCTGGCATTCGCCTGATTGATTTTCATCCTCAGAAAAAGTTCGATAAGGAGGAAATTGCCTTGATCCGCCGTGAGATTTTAGATGGCGCCTATGATGTGATGCATCTCTTTAATGGGGTATCGATGGTAAATGGTATTCAGGCCGCTAAAGGCACTCCGGTTAAGGTAGTTTTATACCGTGGTTTTGAAGGGCATATCCATTGGTACGATCCCTCCTGCTACTATAAATTCTTGCACCCCAGGGTTGATGCCGTGCTCTGCAATTCAGAAGGCGTTAAAGAGCATATCGAAAGAGCCAGTGTTTTTGTAAAACCCAAATTGGTCACGGTAAACAAAGGGCATCGCTTAGAATGGTATGAAGATGTGGAAAGTATGCCCCATGCCGAATTAGGTTTGGATTCCAATGCATTTTATGCCGTTTGCGCTGCCAATAATCGGAGGATGAAAGGCATGCCTTATCTACTAAAAGCCTTTGCTCATATTCCGGAAGAGGCCAATATCCACCTCCTGATTTTGGGTAAGGATATGGACAATGAAGAAAACCTCAAGATCATAAACAGTTTACCCCGTCCCGATCGTATCCATATTATGGGCTGGCGTGGCGATAGTCTGAGGATTGTTAAAATGGCACAGACCTTTTTGCTTTCTTCTCTTTATGGTGAATCCATTACTAAATCGGTTTTGGAAGGTATGTCTTTAGGCACAGCGGCAATTATTACCGATATCCCAGGAAATCGCGAAATGATTGAAGATGGAGTATCGGGTTATGTAGTGCCTAAGAAAAATCCTCAAGCGATGGCTGATGCACTCTTAAAAATGTATAACGATCCTGATGCGCCGGCTAAAATGGGTGCCGCTGCCAAGGAAAGAATCCGTACTCGCTTCAGTTCAGAACGCAGTATTGATGGCTATGAAGCCTTTTACCAAGACCTGGTTAGAGTAGATTAGTAATCGCTGTAAATCAGATATTTCCGGCGTATCTGCTGAAAAGCCCGTAAATCATCTTGCCAGGAAGCACGAATTTCTTCCGCCGTAAGGCCTTGTACAATTTGTTCCTGAAGCTTAGTGGTGCCAGCCAATAAGGTAAAAAAGGGCTTGAAAAATTTCGACTTATCCGGAGCCATTCTGTAGCTCTCTACTAACCAATAAAGGTAAATCTCCCCTAATCCATCCATATAGGAATCCGCAAAATCCTGAAGTACAAAGCCCTTACACTCCACTCCTTCGTAGGGTGGGTTGGCAGCGCCGGGGCGGTCTTCCGGGGTAAAGCTGAAACCAAATTCCTTAAACCAGGGGGCTCCAATTAACTGGAAAGGATAGTCAGTACCACGACCAATGCTTACCGGGGTGCCTTCAAAGAGGCAAAGTGAAGGATATAAGTTCACCGCCAATCGATTAGGTAAATTGGGAGAAGGCTTAATTGGTAATTCATAGGCGGTATTATGATCGTAATTTCGACAAGGGATTACCTCCAAATCGCATTGCACAGATCCTTGCAACCAGCCTTCACCATTCACCATACGGGCATACTCCCCTACTGTCATTCCATGAATTATGGGCACCGGATGCATGCCTACAAAAGACTTATGCTTCAATTCGAGGACGGGACCATCAATATAATAACCATGGGGATTGGGTCGATCTAAGACCATCACTTTCACCTTATGCTCAGCCGCGGCCTCCATAACATAGCTTAGGGTACTGATATAGGTGTAAAAACGTGCCCCTACATCTTGAATATCGAAGATCAGAATATCCAATCCTTCCAAATCGGCAGCCGTAGGTTTCTTGTGATTTCCATATAGTGAGATTACTGGCAAGCCGGTTTTAGCATCTTTACCACTTTCTACTTTGGCTCCAGCCGATGCAGTACCACGAAAACCATGCTCCGGGCTAAAGATTTTCTTAACCTTAATTTTATTCTCTAAAAGAAAGTCAACCAAGTGTTTACCATCCTTTAAGGCAGAGCTATGGTTTACCACCATGCCCACGTTTTTATCGTATAAAGAAGCGAGATAGGCTCCCGGGCGATCGGCTGCTACCACCAAACTATCCGGACTTTTTAATCGCAGGCTTTGTGCTGGTAAAATTGCTGCCAGCAGCAAGAGCATTGTGGTATATTTGAGCCGAATTTTCTGAAGCTTCATTGAGTGTCCTTTGAGTTTTTTATAGCCCGTCGTATTCTAAAAAACCGATCCGCCACCCGCAAGGTGGCCAAACCGGTCTTGAACATTACCGTTTGGGCCATCGCCTTAGGTTTGATCATCATGATCTTAGCCATTTCTACGGGAAATGGACTGCGTAAAGCGATTAAAGACAAAGTAACCGGATTTGGGGGAGATATTCAAATCCTGAATTATCGACCAAACCCCGGTTATGAACAGGTTCCCATTGTTCTGGATGCTGCTCTCATTGATAGTTTAAAGCATGATCCCCGCATCAAAAAGCTTCAAGCCTATGGTCAGAATGCCGGCATACTAAAAGCTGATGATCTCTTTGAAGGAGCTGTTCTTAAGGGCGTTGGCGAAAATTATGATTTGCATTTTATCCAAGACTATATCACCGAAGGGCATATTCCCAAATTCAAAGACGGGACCTTTGATGATAGTATTTTGATCAGTGCCAATTTGGCTCAGAAATTAAAGCTCGATTTATTTTCCGATTGCGAGATGTATTTCTTGCGTCCGAATAAAGCACCGCTGCGAAGGAAATTTACAGTGGCAGGTATTTTTCGTACCGACTTCGATAAGCTGGACCAATCCTTTCTGGTGGGCGATTTAGACCATGTGCAGCGACTGGCTAAATGGGACCCGCATGAAGTTGGCGCCTACGAAATCCATCTTCAAAATATTGACGATCCCCAAGCATTCTTAGCGGAACTGCGGCTCAAGCTCCCCTTTGAATACGATGCTATGGATGCGCGTAGCCTCAATTTACAGCTCTTCCAGTGGTTGGATCTCTTTGATTTAAACATCATGTTGATTCTAGGCATCATTATCATAGTGGCCACCATTAATATGTCCATTGCCCTCTTAATCCTTATTATGGAGCGCACCACCATGATTGGTCTTCTCAAAGCAATGGGCAGTAAGAATCAAAGCATCCAAAGCATCTTTATTATTAATGCCGCCTACTTAATGGGCAAAGGTTTATTCTGGGGGAATCTCATCGGCATAAGCCTGGCCTGGTTGCAAGATCGATATGGCTTTATAAAGCTCGATCCCAGCACCTATTATGTAAGTGTAGTTAGCATCGATTTGAACCCCTGGCATTTGATCGGCATCAACTTAATTACTCTGGCAATTTGCCTGATTTGTTTGTTAATTCCAGCCTATTTGATCAGTCGCATTCGACCTAATAAAGCCATCCGATTTGATTAGCTTTGCGGCCCTGAATTCCCAAAAAAACGAGACATGCGTCCAATAAAAAAAGTATACGATAATATCCTTGAAACCATCGGCCATACGCCTATGATTCGCTTGAATGAAATTGTAAAAGATTTCCCTTGCGAGGTATTGGCTAAGGTAGAATACTTTAATCCAGGTAACTCGGTGAAGGATCGTATGGCGCTGCAGATGATTGAAAATGCCGAGAAAGAAGGGAAATTAAAACCCGGAGGCACCATTATCGAATGTACTTCAGGGAATACCGGCATGGGTCTGGCCCTGGCCGCCATTGTGAAAGGCTATAAATTGATTTGTACCCTCAGCGATAAGCAGAGTAAAGAAAAAATGGATGTTTTACGGGCCATGGGCGCGGAGCTCTATGTATGTCCTACCAATGTACCACCCGAGCATCCCGATTCTTACTATTCAGTAGCAGATCGTTTGCATAAAGAAATTCCCAATTCTTACTACCCCTATCAGTACGATAATCCTGGCAATGCTCAGGCGCATTACGACAGTACTGGTCCCGAAATTTGGGAACAAACCGAAGGTCGCATTACCCATTTTGTAGTGGGTGTGGGTACCGGTGGAACCATTTCTGGAGTGGGTAAATATTTGAAGGAAAAGAATCCAGATATTCAGATTTGGGGAATCGATAGCTATGGTTCGGTATTCAAGAAATACCATGAAACCGGTGAATTCGATGAAAAGGAAATTTACAGCTATATCACCGAAGGTATTGGTGAAGATATCTTACCTAAAAACGTTGATTTTGATGTAATTGACTACTTCGAAAAGGTAAGTGATAAAGATGGCGCCCTAGCCACTCGCGAATTAGCCAAGAAAGAAGGATTATTCCTGGGCTATTCCTGCGGATCTGCCTTTCAAGGTCTACGTCAATTGAAAGATCGTTTGAAACCCGAAGACGTGGTAGTGGTTCTTTTCCATGACCATGGCAGTCGCTATGTTGGTAAAGTCTTTAATGACGATTGGATGCGTGACCGTGGATTCTTAACCACCGAAAACAGCACCGCTGGCGACCTGGTAAGAGCACATGAGCATTTACCCCTGGTATCGGTTCAACCGGATGAAGTTATCGCTCAGGCCATTCAGAAAATGCAGAAACACAGCATTTCCCAGATCCCAGTGATGAAGGATGGCAAACAAGTAGGATCCTTGGATGATAGCCGACTTTTCCAGGCCATGATTGAAGATCCAGGTTTGGCAGAAAAATTTGTGGAAAGCATTATGGAAGCGCCCTTCCCCGAAGTTGCCCCTGATGCCGATGTGAAAAGCGTTGCCAAATTGATCAATAAAGATAACTCAGCTGTTCTGGTTCGCCTGAATAGCGGAGCCTTGCATATCATTACCAAACAGGATTTAATTTCTGCTTTAAGCTAAGACTCTTTCTTGCCGGAATTTCGGGATCAAATAGGACGCAGTTTAATTCTTGAAGTAAGACCCCGGCGTATCATATCGTTGGTTCCTTCCCTCACTGAACTAATTGTGGATTTGGGCCTGGAATCAGAGCTGATCGGGCTAACCTCCTGGTGCGTGCATCCTACTGGTTTACGGGAGCGTAAAACCGTAATTGGCGGCACCAAAAATCCTGATATTGAGCAAATCAAAGGCTTAAAGCCAGATTTAATCCTAGCCAATAAGGAAGAAAATCTTCAAGAACATATTGAGGAGCTGGCCCAAAGCATTCCGGTCTATGTTAGTGATGTTCGCAATCTGGATCAAGCGATAGAACTGATTAGCAGCTTAGGCACTGTAGTTTCAAAAGCTAAAGAAGCCCAAGCTATGGCTGATCAAGCCAAGGCTCTTCTTCAGAAATTGAAAGTTTCCGAAAACAGACGATTCTTGTATTTCATCTGGAAAGAGCCGTATATGGTGGCCAGCACAGATACTTATAGTTCTGCTCTTTTTGAGGCCTGCGGATTTGTAAATGCTGCACCTGAAAACAAAGGACGCTATCCCCAATTAAGCCTCGATGAAATTGACGCCCTGAAGGTAGATATCATCTTTTTAAGCTCGGAACCCTATCATTTTAACAGTGGAGAAAGCAAGGAACTTTCTCCTTATGCCTCCAAAGTATGGCTGGTAAACGGTGAGTTTTTCACCTGGTATGGCAGTCGTATTCTTAAGAGTCTGCACTATTTAAAGCAAGAACCCTTTGCTTTAATTTAAAAATTCGATTCACGAATATTTTAACTACCTTGCTGTAAAGGCCAGCCTTCGTGAATCTAGAGAAAGAACCCATTTTATTTTATTCGGGAAACTACCAATGTAAAAAGTTGGTAGAAACCACTTTAAATGAAGAAGGCTACCATGTAATGAGCAGTAGTAAGCTCAATGATCTTCCTGACTTAAAGGCTCTTTCCTATTTCCATTTAATTTTATTCTGTCCGGGTGCTGATATTCAAGCAGAAATCCAATTTCTTCAAGAAATTAAGCGCTTTCACCCCGGAGAATCCATGCCCGTGATTATCCTAGATCCAGCCGGTGAAATGGAAAATCTTGAGGAGTTTGCATTTCTGGATGTTCAAGATTATCGCAGCAATGCCATTTCCAAAAGAGCGATTCGCTTTGCCGTAGATAAGCAATTAGAACGGCGTAGAATGTGCATGGAAAAAGATTCGGAGTTACAGCGCTTACGCCTTGAAAAGAACAAAAAGAATGCGCTTCTGGAAGAGGTAAGTTTAAAGGCCCAGGAAAGCGATCGCCTAAAAACGGCCTTCCTCAATAATATCTCGCATGAACTGCGTACGCCGATGAATGGTATTTTGGGTTTTCTCGAATACCTAGAAGATCCGCAGCTCGAAGGCGATTTAAAGGATCGCTTCATTAAAAACATTCGGGTAAGCAGTGATCGACTCCTCAACACTTTGCAAGACCTGATTGAAATTTCGGAAATAGAAGCGGGTGACCTAAAAGTGAAATTTGAGTCGGTCGATATCAAATCCTTGGTCGACTTCATTTATAAGCTCTATCTGCCACGTGCTTCTTCTAAAGGTTTGCATTTAAGTTACCATCTCAATATATCGGATGAACATCTTAAGGTTTGGAGCGATGCCAATAAATTAAAAGGCGTTCTAATTCATTTATTGAATAATGCCTTGAAATTCACCAGTAAAGGTGACATTAAAATCCATGTACATGTAGAGAAAGGTCAATTGTGCATGAAGGTCGAAGACAGCGGCATTGGGATGAACAAGGAAGACATCGACCTGATTTACCAGCATTTCGTTCAAATTGAGGAACATCTTACTCGTAAATACGATGGACTAGGCTTAGGACTCAGTATTTGCGAAGCTTACAGCCGCTGTTTAAATGGTGATTTGAAAATTGAATCAGAAGTAGATAAGGGAACCTCTGTAAGTTTGAGCATTCCCTTTATCAGTGCCCGGGAAGAAGAGCGTGGAGCCCAAAACATTCCTGGCCAGCCAATACGTTTTGAAAAAGCGAAGGTGCTATTGGTTGATGACGATCCTATTAACCTGCAGCTTTTAGATAAATTCTTGAAAGACAGTGTTGACGACCTTCAAACCGTTCGGGCTAAAAACGGTGTGGAAGCAGTTGAATTCTATAAACAAAGTCCGGATTTCGATTTAATCCTTATGGATTTAAAAATGCCTCTGATGAATGGCTTTGAAGCTACTCATATCATTCGTCAGATGAACCAAGAAGTGCCGATCATTGCTCAAACCGCCTATGCCATGCATCAGGATAAAGAAAAGGCTCTACAGGAAGGCTGTAATGACTACCTATCCAAGCCTTTAAATAAAACCTTGTTTTACCAAACCTTGGAGAAGTATCTGCTTAAGCTAAAAGTTTCTTAACCAAACCCGGACCTTCATAAATAAAGCCGGTGTAAACCTGAACCAAGCTCGCTCCTGCCTCCAATTTTTCCAGATAATCGGCTTTAGTTTGAACGCCACCTACGGCAATAATGGGGAAGTCAGTTTTGCTGTTTTTCTTTAAATAGCGAATCACTTCTGTAGAACGCGCTTTAACGGGCTTACCACTAAGACCACCTGCTCCGATCGCTTCTACAATCGATGTTGGTGTTTTTAATCCTTCTCGACTAATGGTCGTATTGGTCGCAATTAAGCCTTCAATTTGAGTTTCTTCTACAATCTCAATGATATCATCTAATTGGGCATCACTTAAATCCGGAGCGATTTTAAGAAGAATGGGCTTTGGATTTTCTTCCGCCGCATTATCCTCTTTCAAAGCTTTCAAGATGCGCTTTAAAGGTTCCTTCTCTTGTAAATCGCGCAGATTAGGGGTATTGGGTGAACTTACATTTACCACGAAATAATCCACATAGGGATGCAGGGCCTTACGGCAGATGCGATAGTCATCTAATGCATTCTCATTAGGCGTAAGCTTGTTCTTGCCAATATTCCCACCAATGATTAAGTCTTTAGGACGTTTGGCTTTTAGGCGTTCGGCCAGCTCTTCTACTCCACCATTATTAAAGCCCATGCGATTAATCAGGGCTTCATCCGCCGGAAGGCGAAACAAACGTGGCTTCGGATTTCCGGGTTGAGCCTTAGGCGTAACTGTACCTACTTCGATAAAGCCAAAGCCATAATTGTAAAGCTCGCGGTAAAGTTTACCGTCTTTATCAAATCCTGCCGCCATGCCAATACGATTTGGGAAATGCAATCCCCAAAGATCAATGGAATCGGTATCTGCAGGACGGTACATAGCCCGACTAATCGCTCCAAATCCAGGTATGCGATGCATCCAACGAATGAGGTTGAAAGTAAAATGATGGGCTTTTTCAGGATCGAGGCTAAAGAAGATCGGCTTGAGTAGAAGGCGGTACATCCAAAAATTTTTGCAAAGATACATCCCCAAATCCGTTCCGACAGAGCTATTGGAGCTCCAAAAGAAGGATGTATCTTCGCAGGCTCTATGGCAGATAGTAAAGTAAATATTAAGAATCGAAAGGCACGTTTCAATTATGAAGTGCTGGACACTTTTGAAGCAGGCATCAAATTGCTAGGAACGGAGATTAAATCCATCCGCGAAGGCAAAGCCAGCTTACAAGAGGCCTATTGCTATTTTGCTGATGAAAGTCGTTTAATGGTAAAGAATATGCACGTGGCGGAATACAGTCATGGCAATATTAATAACCATGATCCTCTTCGCGAACGCTTGCTTTTATTGCATAAACGTGAATTGCAGAAAATTAAGGCGGAAGTAGAAAAAGGAAATCGCACCATCGTTCCTTTAAACCTCTACATCAATGACCGGGGTTTAGCCAAAATGAAAATTGCCTTAGCCCAGGGTAAGAAAAATTACGACAAACGCGAATCGATTAAGGAACGCGATGTTAAGCGCGATATGGATCGTGCCTTGAGTCGTTAAGATTTTGCTTTTTTAAGCAAATCTTGGTTGTCTAAGTCTTCCAACACCTCCATTTCCAGGCTCTCATCTACCTTTTTACAGCAGGCCCTCAATCGGGCTCGTAAGGCTAATGCCGCTGCTGGTAAAGCGGATTTTGCCCTGAGATAAGTATTTCGATCTGGCCAAAGAATGTATTCATAGTAATTACTAAGCTGCCTATGAATCCGCGAAGACAAAGATCCTCCATAACGGAAATACATATCATTTAATAGCTTCCAGGTGGCGATAAACTCTTCTTCCTTCCCCTCCTTTACGCTGTAGTAATGCAAGCTTACATGCTTTTTCAAACTCTTCCCTTTACTCTATCCGAAAGTAGAAAAAGTGAAGGCTTTTAATTAATCTAAAAGTTCAAATTAATTAGTAGTAATTGATTTAATTATAATTTGAATATACCTATTGAATTTTAAGCTCGGTAAATTGCTTATACATTGGACCCAGTCCTGAAAAGAAATAGCAGCTCCTCTTAGGATTAAGCTCAGAAAACTCAGGAAAAACCTTTAGTTATTTTTAACAAGGCTCATACAATTTCACTCTGCATTAAACATTAATATTGAGCACTTTCAATCAACATCAATGTCTAAGAAATTCCTTGCCTTTCTCGCTTTTACAGTTGTTTTAAGCATAGGTCGACCCTGGTTTAATCCTGGTCATCCTGCTTACCTATTTATCCTTTGGAACTTATTTCTGGCCTACCTCCCCTTATTTTTCGCAAAAGTCACAATGCGACTTAGCGAAAAGCCAATATTGCAGGTTTTAGGCCTTTTCTTTTGGCTTCTTTTCTTCCCGAATGCTCCCTACATTCTTACTGACCTCACTCATTTAGATCATTCGCATGGTTTTGACTGGTATGATACCCTACTCATTTTAGCTGCAGGAATAGCCGGCATCAAAATGGCATTCGACAGCTTAGACCTTATCCTTATTGAATTGAAAAAACTTTTTCCGCGTATTTCCAGCTTCATCTGGACCACAGGCTTTATGCTTTTAGCTGCCTATGGAATTTACCTGGGAAGATTTCTACGCTTCAATAGCTGGGACATACTTAGCCAGCATCTTCAGCTATTTAGAGCCTGTATAGATCTATTCCTTCACCCGGCTATGTACCGCAGTGAATGGACTATGATTCTGATTTTCTCCGGTTTCCTGATAAGCTTAAAAGCAATCTGGCCCAAAGAAAATATACAAGAAGCTTAGAGTTTATGGCGAACCGCCAACAAAGTGTTTTTAAGTAAACTAACTCTGGTCATTGGTCCTACACCACCTGGTACTGGTGTAATGTAAGATGCTTTTGGAGATACCGTTTTAAATTCCACATCCCCCACCAAGCGATGGCCTGACTTTTTAGACTTGTCTACCACGCGAGTGGTGCCCACATCAATAATTACCACCCCTTCTTTCACCATATCACCAGTGATAAAATCGGGTTTACCTAAGGCTGCGATAATGATATCGGCGCTTTTCAGTATTTCCTTAAGATTGGTAGTGCGGCTATGACAAAGGGTTACGGTTGCATTTCCCGGATAGTGATTTCTCCCCATTAAGATGCTCGCGGGCAGGCCAACAATATGAGAACGCCCCACCACTACACAATGCTTACCACCGGTTTCGATATTGTATCGATCTAAAAGATCCATAATCCCCATGGGAGTGGCGGGAACATAGCTAGGTAGGTTCAGGGCCATTTTACCCAAATTGGTAGGATGAAATCCATCCACATCCTTCTCAGGATCAATCGCCATTAAAACCTTTTGCTCGTTGATATGCTTGGGCAAAGGTAGCTGAACAATAAAGCCATCGATATCATCGTCGGTGTTCAAGCGATCTACCTCTTCCAAAAGTTCCTTTTCCGAAATAGTTTCTGAAAGCTTCACTAAGCTGGATTTGAAGCCTACTTCCTCACAATCGCGAATCTTGGCGTTCACATAGGTGATGCTCGCACCATTGTTTCCCACCAGCACAGCGGCCAAATGAGGTGTTTTTCCGCCTTTAGAAGTAATTGCTTTAACTTCCTCTGCGATTTCGTTACGAATATCCTGTGAGGTTTGCTTGCCGTCGATAAGAATCATGATGGTCCTTTTAATGAAGCGGCAAAGGTAGGGCAAAGCGACGGTTTAGCAAGGTCTATCGACGCTCTCTGCGCAATGCGCGTCCGGTACCAATCAAAATTCCTGGAATAACTAAATGAAGTACCCAATATAAAAGGGTATCCATCTCATCCTTCATCATAAATTCGTCTGGATCACTCTGATAATGCTTCCACATTAAGGGCGCTTCTTCCCAAATTGTTGGACTTAAATAAGCCAAATGCAATAGGATTGCAATGGAAATAATAATGATCAGTGTACCTAAAAACTTCCTCCCCATAATTCTCTTTGATTAGAAAGCGCTAATATACTAATCAAATGAAAATAGTCACTTGATAACTAGGGTTCTGGATTCCAGCTTTTAATGCGGTTTATTGATTACATAGGACGGCCGCCACCGCCCATGCCACGCATCATTTGCGCCATACCACGACGTCCGCCGGCACCTTGCATCATCTTCATCATTTTCGACATCTCAGCAAATTGCTTCATTAATTGATTCACTTCCTGAATGTCTTTTCCCGCTCCTGCGGCGATACGTTTGCGACGACTGCCATTGATTAATTTTGGATTGGCCCGTTCATCTGGAGTCATGGATTGAATAATAGCTTCCACTCCTTTAAAGGCATCATCATCCAAATCGATGTTCTTCATCATTTTGCCCATGCCAGGGATCATGCCCATCAAATCCTTCATATTACCCATTTTCCGGATTTGATTTATCTGACCTAGGAAATCATCAAAATCAAATTGGTTTTTGGCAATTTTCTTCTGAACCCTACGTGCTTCATCTTCATCGAACTGCTCTTGAGCGCGCTCTACCAAAGACACCACATCCCCCATTCCGAGGATACGATCCGCCATACGAGTGGGATGGAACACATCCAAGGCATCCATTTTTTCGCCAGTACCAATAAACTTAATCGGCTTATTTACTACCGAGCGAATGGTAAGCGCTGCTCCACCACGGGTATCACCATCCAGTTTGGTAAGGATAACCCCTTCGTAGTCCAGCACATCATTAAAGGCCTTGGCGGTATTCACCGCATCCTGACCCGTCATGGAGTCTACCACAAAAAGGGTTTCCTGTGGTTTTACTGCTTGATGGATATCCCGAATCTCGGCCATCATTTCTTCGTCAATGGCCAAACGACCAGCGGTATCGATAATAACCGCGTTGAAGCCGTTGGCTTTGGCATGGGCTAGTGCCTTTTGGGCAATATCAACCGGGTTTTTGTTTTCCTTGTCGGAAAATACCTCAACACCAATTTGCTCACCCACTACATGCAGCTGATCAATCGCCGCCGGACGATAAACATCACAAGCAACTAAGAGTACTTTGCGTGTTTTCTTGCGCTTAAGGTAATTGGCGAGTTTACCAGAATGGGTGGTTTTACCCGAACCCTGTAAACCGGCCATCAGGATAATGCTTGGCTTTTGACTCAGATCTAAATCAGAAGCGGTGCCTCCCATTAAAGTCGCCATCTCATCGCGTACCGCTTTGGTTAAAACCTGACCCGGCTTTAAGCTTGTAAGTACATCGGCTCCCAAAGCCTTCTCTTTAACGGTATTGGTAAATTCCTTGGCGATTTTAAAGCTCACGTCGGCATCCACCAAAGCACGGCGAATTTCTTTAAGAGTTTCGGCAACGTTTACTTCTGAAACCTGGCCGTGACCTTTTAATACGTGAAAGGCTTTTTCTAATTTATCCTGAAGATTGTCAAACATAATCCTAATTCAAAAAGGGTGGCAAATTTAAAAATTTAAATGCGCCGGTTTTTACATTCGATTGGGCACCTCAATACCAAGGAGGGCCATTGCATTTTTCACAACTGCCGCTGTCTTACGCGACAAATCCACTCTGAAGCTTACCGCTGCAGTATCCTCATCATTTAAAATACTTACCTGTTGGTAGAAGGCATTGTACATCTTCACCAAATCATAAGTATAGTTGGCAATTACAGAGGGGGCTTTATCCTTAGCCGCTTCCAAAACTATTTCTGGGAAGCTTAATACGGCTTTGATTAAATCGCGTTCCTGACTGATCAGCTCGGTATAATTTCCAGTAGCAGCCACATTCATATCCTCTGCTTTGCGCAATAAGGACTGAATCCGTGCATGGGTATATTGAATAAATGGTCCGGTATTGCCCTGGAAATCTACCGACTCTTCCGGATTAAACAGCATGCGTTTTTTAGGATCTACTTTCAGCATGAAGTACTTCAATGCACCCATACCAATCATGTGATGCAATTCCGCTTTAGTAGCCTCATCAATACCATCCGTTTTTCCTAATTCCTCTGAAATCCGACGGGCAGTATCTTTCATCTCATCCATCAGATCATCAGCATCTACCACAGTTCCCTCTCGAGACTTCATCTTGCCGGAAGGCAGATCTACCATACCATAGCTTAAATGGTACAATTGCTCAGCCCACTTATAACCCAATTTCTTGAGGATGGCGAAAAGCACCTTAAAGTGATGATCCTGCTCATTACCCACGGTATAGATCATGCCATCGATACCAAAGTCATCATAACGTTGGATGGCCGTACCAATATCCTGAGTCATATATACACTGGTGCCATCCTTACGGAGAAGGAGTTTTTGCCCCAGTTTTTCGGCTTCTAAATCACACCAAACAGAACCATCTTCTTTTTGAAAGAAAAGTCCGTTGGCCAATCCATCATCCACTACTTGCTTCCCTAAGATATAGGTGTCGCTTTCGTAATAATTCTTATCGAAGTTTACTCCTATACGCTGATAGGTTTCATTAAAGCCTGCATAAACCCAGCTATTCATTTTTTGCCAGAGTGCTACCGTTTCTTCATCACCCTGCTCCCATTTGCGCAGGGTTTCGCGCGCTTCTTGAAGAATGGGGGCTTCTTCTTTAGCTTCATCTTCGGTTTTTCCTGCAGCAATTAGCTCAGCAATCTGGGCTTTGTAAGCCTTATCGAACTCAACATAGTATTTGCCCACCAAGTGATCGCCTTTCAAGGCTGAAGATTCTGGGCTTTCACCATTGGCAAATTTCTGCCAGGCCACCATACTCTTACAGATATGGATACCGCGATCATTAATGATCTGAACCTTCTTTACATTCTTTCCGGCTGCATCCAGAATATTGGATACCGAATAACCTAATAGGATATTACGGATATGTCCTAAGTGCAGAGGTTTATTGGTATTGGGCGAAGAATATTCTACCAATATGGTTTCATTGCCTTTCGGCTGATGACCGTAATTTTCTAAATCCTGAATTCCGTGCAAGCAAGCCAACCAATAGTCTGAGCTAATTTCCACGTTCAAAAAGCCCTTTATCACATTAAAGGAATGAACCTCCGCCATGCGCTCTTGCAATGCGATTCCAATTTCTTCTGCGGTGGCTTCCGGCTTTTTCTTGCTGGATCGCAGATAAGGGAATACCACTAAAGTAAGATCACCTTCGAATTCCTTACGAGTAGGCTGCCAATCCATGGGAGCATTCTCTAATCCATAAAGTGCTTTTAAAAGCTCTGAGGTTTCCGCCTGCAAGCGGTTCAGGATATCGTGCTGCATTAGTTCTGTTCTTGCGCTTCGATTTGTTCGTAAACGGGTTTAAATATGCGGAAGGCCGTTTCGGCCATCGAATTTCCTTTTTTATCCAATAAGGGGTTGATCTCTACCATTTCAAAGCAGATAAATCGGGGATCTTTCAAAAGCGTGAGTACAATCTCCCTGGCCTCCTCTTCATTAAATCCTCCTGGCACGGGGGTTCCGGTACCTTCGCTAATGCTGGGGTCCATAGAGTCCACATCAAATGAAAGGTAAAGGATTTCGCAATCCCCTAAATAGTCTAGGCTTTCCTTACAAATAGCGGCAATCCCTTGTTCGCGCACCTCCTCTACCGTGTAATTAGGAATCTCATATTTTTCCATAATCACATCTTCGGGAGTTTCGGTACTGCGCACTCCGATATACACCAGGTCTTGCGGCAAAACTCGCTGATTTGGCCCTTTCATTTCATTCCAATGCCAAATGGTTTCCTGTTCAGGTTGATTATTCTGGCATTCCAAATTATCCTCATGAATAGCAGTGGCCAAAGGCATACCATGAACGTTGCCGCTGGGGCTGGTATATGGACTGTGCAAATCGGCATGAGCATCAACCCAAATTACGCCCAAACGCTTATTGGGAAATGCCTTTTTAATACCAGCAATAGTACCACCGGCACTACTGTGATCACCGGCAACTATTAAAGGAAACTGATCATCGCGTAAACTTTGATTCACTACGTTTTCAATACGATTATACATTTCAGCGATCCCGTCCAATCGCTTAGCGTAGTTTAAATCGGTTTCCTGGTATAAGTGGTGATTTACGGTTTCTAATCTTATTTCGGGATGACGAAGGAAAAAGCTTCGATCGTATTGCAAACTGGCAATTTGCATGGCGTCTAATCCCAGAGATGAACCACGCGTTCCCGCTCCTAGCTCTGAGGTAACTCCAATTATTTGTAATTGCTTAGACATATTGTGCTTTTTGAGAGGCCGCAAAATTAGGGAAAAGGTGCTGAGCTCTTTAATCTCAGGCCCTCTATTTCAATCGGAACTCCATTGCGCTGCAGTGATTTTACAGAAAGAGAGCTAAATCACCCCTTCGGCCTTTTAAAGTATGTAGCTTCGCATTAAATAGCATTTGATTTATGGAGCTTAAAGTTGATGTTCAAAATCACTGGGAAAAGATTTACAGCGAAAAAGACAGCACCATGCTTAGCTGGTATCAAGCAGTCCCGGAGAGCTCGATGAATTGGATTAATCAAGTCGCCCTGCATCCTGAGGCTAAAATTCTAGATGTAGGTGGAGGCGATAGCCGCTTGGTAGACAGCCTTACTTCTAAAGGCTTTAAGAAAATTACCGTTTTAGACCTATCGGCGAAAGCCCTAGAAAAAGCTCGCAAACGATTGGGGCATAATGCTCTAAGCGTTAAATGGCTGGCCCAAAATATTCTGGACTATAATCCATCCGAAAATGTGGATTTCTGGCATGATCGTGCTGCCTTTCACTTTTTACGTGAAACAGGCGAAATCCAACAATACAAGGATTTGGCCGCAGCAGCCATTCGCCCAGGAGGTTATTTGCTAGTGGCTACTTTCTCCGATCAAGGTCCGCTGCGATGCAGTGGATTAGGAGTGAGTCGCTATAATGAAAGCGAACTCGAAACCCTCTTTGCCGATAATTTTGAAATGATTGGCCACCAAAGAGAAGTCCACAATACCCCATTTGATAGTCATCAGGAATTCTTGTTTATGCTCTTAAGGAGAAAAAAAGAAGAATAGAATGATAAAATCGCCTTAAAAAACGATATATTTGAATATCGTAAAATAAGGCGATATATGTTAGCGGTAATTAGTGGTGATATAATCAAGTCGTCAGCCCATGCGGCTCAAAACTATCAGGAGCCTCTGAAGCTTGAGGTTGCAGAAGGCCGCGTGGCCTATGGTGATTGGGCCATCTTCCAAGGAGATGGTTTTCAATTGCGTTGCCCGGCTCAAGATGCCCTAAGGCAAGCTCTGCTTCTAAAGGCTCGCCTAAAGCAAAAAGATGGTCCTGATATTCGCTTAGCTATCGGCTTGGGGCCGGATGCACCAAGCTCTGTACCCATCAATGAAGATACGGGCCTGGCCTATCAATATTCCGGTCGTTTATTAAAGGAGCTTAAAAAGCAAAGCCTAGCCTTCCGTTCGGATTATCAGGATTTAGATACCACTCTCAATCTAATGGCCAAACTGGCGATGCTAGTTGCAGATCATTGGACGCCCCCCGTTGCAGAGCTCATTCATTTATCCCTGCGTGATCCTCAACGCAGTCAAAAAGATTTAATGCGCTTAAGTGGTAAATCTCAAAGTACCGTTTCCGAAGCTTTAAAACGAGGTGGTTTTGATGCCCTTTCCGATTTCGAAGCTTATTTTAGAGCTCAAATCGAAGCCTTATGATCAGCCTCTTCCTTCAATTCTTATTGGCGCATTTCTTAGGTGATTTTGTTTTTCAAAGCCATGCATGGGCAGAAGCCAAGGCCTTAAAGGGCTTTAAAAGTGCGGCCTTCTATTACCATATTTTGGTGCATGCCTTATTACTGATTCTATGCACGGCCTTTCAATGGGAACTTTGGCCCTGGTGGGTTTTGATTGTTATCAGTCATGCCCTAATTGACCAACTGAAATACCACCTTCGCAATTGGTTTAAGGCGCTACCCCTTTTTATTGCCGATCAATTTGCACATATCTCAATTCTGGCTCTGGCCTGCTTTGCCTATCATGATCAATGGCCCGATTTATCCTTTCTTAACGAAGCTTCTTTCCTAAGCCTAATTCTAGCCCTCACCTTTGTGAGCTTTGTTTCTTCTCTTATTATGCGTTTGGTTATGCAGCAATGGGTTTTGGATGAAGATCCCAAAGCTAATTCCCTAGCCAAGGCCGGACTCTATATCGGTGTTTTGGAACGACTATTCGTTTTCGGCTTTATTGTCCTTAATCAGTGGCAGGCCATTGGTCTTTTAATTGCGGCGAAGTCGGTTTTTCGCTTTGGAGATCTTTCACGTGCCAAAGACCGGAAGCTTACCGAATACGTTTTAATTGGCACCCTACTCAGCTTTGCCCTAGCTATGGCCACCGGCCTTATTTATTTGGAACTAGTGAAAAGGCTTTAATAGGCTTGATTTTGTAGCGCCTCCACTATAGACTCTTGACTTTGATCAAATACATTTAAGTCGATGAACAAGGTTTCTTGTTTATCATTAGCCATCGACTCTAATTTCAATCTACCATCTTCCTCTAAGCTAAATTCTACATAGGTACCGGCATTGCAGCTTTCTAAAGGAAAATGATCCGCTTTAAGGAAATAACCCTCTTCCGAAAAATGCATAAGGTATAAACCCGACTCAAAGCCAGCCCCACAGCGCCCCATAGGATTCCAGGGATTGGAGTCATAGATATAATGCAGGAGTATAGAATGATCATTTTCCGCAATTACCGAATACCCTGATCCTACTAAGCCCATCGCCTCCAGATCCATGGCTCGGCCGTCATCCCAGACCAAATGCCGAAATGAACGATACAACTGAAAAGGATCAAAGCTCAGGTGTAAATCCAGTTTTTTAGATCCCTTTTGCCAATAGGCATTGTTTTGGGCGAAATGAAATCGTTCTCCGAAAAAATCAAATTCCTCACTACTCAGGATAGGCCAGGGATCAATCAGATCATAATAACCATCGACAAAGTCTAATTCCGGATTAGCCAATTCACGAATGCTATCCAAATAGCTTTCGCCGCTAAAAAGCAAAAGTTGCTGGCCAGATTGCAGTCCGAAAATGGGAATGGCCTCACCCACCGAATTATAAGAATACCAGCCTTCAACCACCGTATAAGGATGCATTCGATCTTCGGTAGCTACAATTTGGAGGTACATGCGAATGGGGTATTCTCCTATTTGGCCATTAAAGAGACTTTCCTGAATATCATACTCTTCAATATGACTATGAAAATCTTGAGCTCCTAGTTTCCCCAAGCTCAAGCTTATAAGGATTAAGCACAATCTGCGCATGAATAATTTTTAGGTGAAATTAGTTTTTCGGCCTAACTTTTGAAAGGACGCGCGCATTCATCATTAAAATATTTGCATTCGACCTTCCAACTATTTTTCCCGGACAGTCGTCTGCAATGCAAACGAACTCTTGACGTTTATGCATCGTCGTAACGAAAACTAAAACATGCAAAGAATCTTTCTTCTGGGTCTCTTGCTATCCCTGCAATCCAGCCTATGGGCCCAAAAAAGCTTCACGGTAAGTGGCTATGTTGAAGACGCCCTTTCTCGTGAGCGAATCATCGGTGTAAACCTCTATATCGATGGCAGCACTATCGGCACTACCACCAATACTTTTGGCTATTATTCACTTTCTCTGCCCCCTGGTGAGTATGATTTAATAGTCTCCTTTATCGGTTTCGAGAGCATTCGTCAGAAGATTGTTATCAGCAACAAGAACCTTAATCTCGACTTTGAGCTTAAGGAAGCTTTCGAATCTCTAGAAGAAGTGACCGTAACTGCCGAAGAAGCGCAAGTGGAACAGGTGCAAATGAGTCAAGTTCAATTAAGTGTTTCTGAAATTAAGAAAATTCCCGCCTTTTTAGGGGAAGTGGACATTATCCGAGCCATTCAACTTTTACCCGGTGTGCAAAGTGGTAATGAAGGAACTACTGGTTTTTACGTTCGCGGTGGTAGTCCGGATCAAAACCTGATTTTACTAGATGGGGTTCCTGTGTACAATGCTTCTCACCTCTTCGGCTTCTTTTCGGTTTTTAATGCCGATGCGATTAAGAACGTAAACCTCACCAAAGGAGGTTTCCCGGCTCGCTTTGGAGGTCGTTTGAGCTCCGTATTGGAAATCGACATGAAAGAAGGTAACCTACGAGAATTCCATGGTGAAGGTTCCTTAGGTCTAATTAGTAGTAAGCTTACTATAGAAGGACCCATCTGGAAAGATCATACCTCTTTTATTGTGAGTGGCCGCCGCACCTATTACGATATTTTGGCAGCGCCCTTTATTCCGGAAGGACAGGATTTCGGTTATTATTTCGCTGATCTCAATGCAAAAATCAACCATGTTTTCTCCCGTAAGGACCGTTTATATTTAAGCTATTACAATGGTATTGATGATTTCGGCTTTCGCGAAGAATACCAGGATGATCCCTTCTTTGGCGGAGGCGAAGGCTATGATGAGTCGGGTTTAAACTGGGGAAATCACACCGGTGCCTTGCGTTGGAATCACCTCTTTAGCGATAAACTCTTCAGCAACCTAACGGCGACCTTTTCACAATACCGCTTTTCGATTGGTTTCGAAAGTTATTATAAAGATGGTACCGAAGAAAATCGCAGTGGTTTTGAATACTTCTCTTTGATTCGCGATTATGGCCTGCGCTATGATTTAGAATATGCCCTCAACAATCAGCATCAATTACGATTTGGTGCTTCGTATACCAATCATACATTCCGTCCAGGAGTTGCCCAAATTGAGGAAACTTATAATGGTGCTGGTATCGACTCTATTCTGGACCTTTCAAAGAAAGTATTTGCCAATGACCTTTATGTTTATGCAGAGGACGATTGGAAATTAGGTAATAAATGGCGAGTAAATTATGGTTTACACTATTCTGCCTACCTCACCAATGACAATGCCTTTTACCACAATATTCAGCCCCGGGTTTCTGCCCGTTACTTGATTAATGATGAGATTTCTGTTAAAGGTTCTTATGCCTTGATGAATCAATATGTGCATTTGCTTTCCAATTCAGGAATTGGTTTGCCCACCGATTTATGGGTAAGTTCTACTGCTAAAGTGAAGCCGCAAATCTCACAGCAGGTGGCTGTTGGTAGCAGTACCTCCTTATGGAATAAGCGCTTCGAATTTAGTGCGGAAGCCTATTATAAGGTGATGGACAATTTGATTGAATACAAAGAAGGGGCATCCTTCCTGTCGAATACCGATTGGCAAAGCACAGTTGAAACCGATGGCGAAGGTGAAGCCTATGGTTTGGAATTATTATTCCGCAAGAAAAAAGGCAAAACTACGGGTTGGATTGGCTATACCTTGGCTTGGAGTAACCGTCGTTTCGGTAATCTAAATGATGGTGAATGGTATCCTTACCGCTTTGATCGTCGTCATGATATTAGTGTGGTACTAAACCATCAATTCAGCGAGCGATTTGATTTAGGCCTTACTTGGGTGTATGGAACCGGAAACACCTTTACCGCTCCTATTTCTCAGTTTATGTTGACCAACGAATACGGTTCCTCTACTACCTACGATCGTTTTAGTGATCGCAATGGATTGCGGATGCCTGCCTATCACCGTTTAGACCTGGGCTTTAACTGGCATGTAAAAACCAAATGGGGTCAGAGTACCTGGAATATCTCCGTGTACAATGCTTATTCGCGCCAAAACCCATTCTTCTTATATCTTAATCAAAATAGTAATGGGGAGCGCCGCATTAATCAGGTGAGCCTCTTCCCTATCATTCCTTCCCTCTCTTATCAATTCAAATTCTAGCCATGAAAAAACTTAGCTATTTCCTACCGCTCCTTGCTTTATGGTCTTGCGAAAAAGAGCTGGATTATGAACTACCTGATCCCGGACCTCAAATTGTAATTGATACCCGCCTTAAAAGCGGACAAGGCATGGAAGTGTTTTTAAGCGAATCGGTTTACTCTCTTTCTTCTGCCGAACCCAAAAGTCGGGATGACTTTGAAGCTTGGTTATATACCGATGATCCTGCTTCTCCCTTTCAATTAACAGCAGAAGCTTACAATCCTGGCTATGAGCCTCAGTTTGTATACCGCACTCCCCATCAGGTTATTGCGGGTCAAAATTACCGTTTGGTGGTTCGTGGACCTGGTTTCCCGGAAGCAACAGTTAGCGAGCGTGTTCCCGGCCCGGTAGAAATCGATACGGTGACATATAACCGCACGGATAAGGAATTCACCTTCCGCTTTAAGGATGATGGCGCTACTGATGATTATTACATGATTACCGTAAATGAATTGGGGGCCGATGATTTAGTTTATTCCTCTTTAGATCTGGCTTTGGAGTTTTTCGAATTCCAGGATTTTATTGGTGACTCCGAATTTGATGGCCGCCAGTATGGCTTTGTAAGCTACCTTAAGGATGATGATTTTAATGGTAAGACGCGCGAATTAAAAGTGCGGATTGAAGGCGAAACCTCAGCCGTATTTGTGGAGTTGCGCTTGCACCATATTTCTTCAAGCTACTATCGCCACGAATTAACGAAGTCGGCCTACAATTACAGCGATGGCTTCTTTAGTGAACCATCGCAGATTTATTCCAATGTAGAAAACGGCTACGGTATTATGGCTACCTCAGCATCCAGCGTGCGGAGAGTACAATTTTAGGAACATTGTTAATTACCCTCTCCGAGGGGGCCGCGGTCGCAGCATAATGTTCTTATTTTTGCCTCTGCGTAAGAATGTATGGCGACAAAAAAGCAAAGTAAATCCCGCACCAAGGCGAAAAGCAACCGTCCGAAATTGAGCACCGCTCAAATCGGCGAAGCCTTTCGAAACCCAACTTACCAAATGGTGTTCGGGATTTTCTTGGTGAGTACGGCTCTTTTTCTAGGGGGTTCCTTCTTTTCCTATCTTCTGCATTGGACCCAGGATCAAAGTTTAGTTGGTCAAACTTATGGTGAGGTATTAGCCCGCCCGGAAATACAAGCTCAAAATGCATTGGGTAAGTTAGGTGCGGGAATGGCCCATCAATTCATCCACCTTTGGTTTGGAATTGCAGCCTTCTTAGTGCCCTGGTTTTTACTGATCAGCGGACTGCGTCTTAGTCTAAGAGTAAGCTTGCAACCTCTGCGCAGAAGTTTCGCCTCAAGCTTATTCCTTTTAATTTGGATTCCCAGTCTCTTTGCTTTTGTAGCCCCTCAAAGCAGTTATTTATCCGGAGCCTCCGGTCATTTTTATGCCGCCTGGTTAGGAAGTTTAGCCGGACCGATTGGAACTCTGATCGTACTTCTGGCCAGCATGCTGATTTATTTAGCCATTCGCTTCCGCTGGACAGCCGATAAGGTGAAAGGCTTCTTTGGGAAATTTAAAAGACCTGAGAAAAAAGAGCTGCAAGACCCTGAGCCTCATTTAGAAGTTAAAGACGACTATTCCGAATCTCTAGCGAGCAAGAAGCAAGAAGAAGAACCCGATCATCAGGAAGACATTGAAAGTTTGGAAGAAGAAACCAAAGAAGAACCTTCCTTAGAGTTCGAACTCGAAACGCAAGCAGAGGAAGAAGCTCAAGCCAGCGAAGACGATAAACCATCGGCCCCCGAGCCCGAAGCTCCTAGCGAAGAAGAAGATGGTACCTATTTTGAAATTGAACAAAAGGAAGAGGAAGAAGCATTAAGTGCCAGCGAAGTAAACCGCAAGGTGAAAGAGTTTGGTCCTTATGATCCCACTTTAGACCTATCGAAGTTTAAATTACCTACCCTCGATTTATTAAAGGATTACGGCTCAACCAATATTACCATTAACGAGGAAGAGCTGGCCAGCAATAAAAATAAGATTGTAGAAACCCTCAATAACTATAAGATTGAGATTTCGAAAATCAAGGCTACCATTGGTCCTACCGTAACGCTCTATGAAATTGTTCCTGCGCCAGGGGTACGTATATCACGTATCAAAAACCTGGAAGACGATATTGCCCTTTCATTAAGTGCCCTAGGTATTCGGATTATTGCTCCAATTCCAGGTCGCGGCACCATTGGTATTGAGGTGCCCAGTACTAATCCGCAAATGGTTCCCATGCGGAATTTAGTAGCAGGTGAAAAATTCCAGGAAAGCAAAATGGAATTGCCCATTGTTTTTGGGAAAACCATTAGTAATGAAACATATGTAACCGATTTGGCTAAGATGCCTCACCTTCTAATGGCGGGTGCTACTGGTCAAGGTAAATCGGTTGGCTTAAATGTGATTCTTACCTCCCTACTTTATCGCAAACATCCTTCGCAAGTGAAGTTTGTTCTGGTAGATCCGAAGAAGGTAGAACTGACCCTCTTTAATAAAATCGAACGCCATTATTTGGCGAAGCTCCCGGATACGGAGGAAGCTATTATTACCGACACTACCAAGGTGATTAATACCCTAAACTCCCTTTGTATTGAGATGGACGACCGCTATGAGCTCCTTAAAAATGCCATGGTGCGAAACATCAAGGAGTACAATGCCAAGTTTATCGCACGCAAATTAAATCCGGAAGAAGGTCATCGCTACTTACCCTACATCGTTTTGGTAATTGACGAATTTGCCGACCTGATTATGACGGCTGGTAAGGAGGTGGAAACGCCTATTGCTCGTTTGGCTCAGCTGGCTCGTGCGATTGGCATCCACTTAATTGTGGCTACACAAAGGCCTTCAGTAAACGTAATTACCGGTATTATTAAAGCGAACTTCCCCGCGCGGGTAGCTTTTAGGGTAACCTCTAAAATTGACTCTCGTACTATTTTGGATGCCGGTGGCGCCGAACAATTGATTGGTAAAGGTGATATGCTATTGAGTCAGGGCTCGGATTTAATCCGATTGCAATGTGCCTTTGTAGATACGCCTGAAGTTGAAAAGATAACGGATTATATCGGGGGCCAAAAAGCCTATCCCGAAGCTTATAAACTGCCCGAATACAAAGGCGCTGATGAGGATGGGAATACCGGTATTGATATTCTGGACCCTTCTGAAAGAGATGCACTCTTTGAAGATGCAGCGCGCTTGGTTGTGCAGTCCCAACAGGGTTCTACCTCCATGCTACAGCGAAAATTAAAGCTGGGCTATAATCGAGCGGGACGAATTGTTGACCAATTGGAAGCGGCAGGCATTATTGGTCCTTTCGAAGGATCCAAAGCCCGGGAAGTTTTAATTCCGGATGAATATGCTCTGGAACAGTTATTGAATCACGAGAAGAACAAAGAATAAAAGATGCGACGTTTATTTCCCCTACTTGTAGCGGCTTTTGCCGGCCAGCTATTGTTAGCGCAGAGTCATACTGAGGCCAAGGCCTTATTGCAAGAAGCTAGCAAAACCATGAAAGCCTATCCGGCTTTGGAAATCAGCTTCACTTACACTTTTGAAAATACGCGCGTAGAGCCACCCATTAAGCAAGAGCAAAAAGGTACCCTGGCATTGCAAGGTGAAAATTACCGCTTGAAAACAGACCTCCTAGAACAATTGAGAGTAGGTAAGAAGTTGTACAATATTTATCATGAAGATGAAGAAGTACAGGTGAACACTTACGAAGAAAGCGATGAAGCCGGTTTAAGCCCTGCTCGCATTCTCAGCTTCTACGAAAAAGGCTACAGTTATAAAATGGGAGGTAAGGAAAGTATTAATGGCCGTAACATTCAATATGTGATTTTAAAGCCCACCGCCAGTGAGGAGATCGACAAGATTATGATCGGTATTGATGCGCAGACCAAAGAAGTTTACTCCATGAAACAATGGGGAACCAATGGCACCGTTACCACATTGATCGTTACCAAATTGGTAAAGAACGCCAAATGGCCGGCCAATCAATTTAAGTTTGTAAAAGCAGACTATCCCGGTTACTACATATCCGAATAAATGAAGATACTTGACCGCTTTGTTTTACGGTCTTTCTTTCGACCTTTTATCATCACATTCTTTGTGATGATTCTTTTTTTATTGATGCAGTTCGTCTGGAAGTATATCGACGATCTGGTGGGTCGTGGCGTGGAATGGTATTATATCGCCGAACTTCTTTTTTATACCTCTGCTACTCTGGTTCCAATGGCGCTGCCCCTAGCGGTACTACTCAGTTCCATTATGGTTTTGGGTACCCTTGGCGAGAATTACGAATTAGCCGCTTTAAAATCATCGGGCTTAAGCCTGATGCGCGTGATGCGTCCCCTCTTTGTTTTTATCTGTTTCTTGGCATTAAGTGCTTTCCTTTTTGGCAATTATGTAATCCCTATCGCAAACTTGCATAGTGAGAATTTACGACGCAACATTACCAATAAGAAGCCCGCACTCAGTATTCGTCCGGGTATCTTCTATACCGGTATCGAAGGCTATTCCATTAAGATTGCGGATAAGTATGGTCCTGATCAAAATTTGCTGGATGAAGTTCTGATTTACGATCATACCCAGAACAATGGGAATACCAAGGTAATTGTAGCGGATAGCGGAAAAATGAATGTGACCAGCGATGAGCAATTCCTAGAGATCACTCTCTACAATGGACATAGTTACGAAGACCTTATTCCTAAGAAACGAAAAGATCGCGATAATAAGCCCTTTGTAAGCTCAGCTTTTGAAGAAAGTCTTATTCGCTTTAATCTGGGCGACTTTCAAGCTGGAGATATGCGCAAAACCGGCCGAAAGGAATTTGATATGCTTAATGTTCGGCAATTAGGCGTTGCCGTTGATAGCTTGAATGATTTGCTGGCCAATCAGCAACAGGAGTTTGCCCGACAGATGGTAGACAAATACGCCTATACCGATTTGGTTGAAAAGGAAAAATTAGCGGAGGAAAGTGCCGCTGAAAATGACAGCAATCAAAATCCAATAATTAAGGCCGATCTCGAAAAAATGAGTCCACATTTACTCGAGAATTTCGCTCCTGAAATGCGCAGTCGCATCTTGCAAAACTCCTTGCGTATTGCCCGTGGTAATCGTGCCTATTTCACCAATGCCAGTGCTCAATACAATTGGCGAAAGATGATGATTGCTCGTCACGTATTAGAATGGCAAAAGAAGTTTTCCATCTCCTTTGCCGTGATCGTATTGTTCTTTGTGGGAGCTCCCTTAGGGGCAATTATCCGTAAAGGAGGAATGGGAATGCCGGTAGTGGTAAGTGTGTTTATTTTTATCGTGTACCATGTTACCAGCTTCAGCTTCGAAAAATTAGGTCGCTTTATGTACTGGACACCCTTCCAGGCAATGTGGACCGCCAATTTCATTTTGCTGCCCATCGGTTTATGGCTTACCTATAAATCTGCTACCGATTCAGTAATCTTTAATATCGAGCTTTACTTGAAGCCCTTTCAGAAAATTTCTGACATCTTTGTTGGTCGTTTCAAGAAGCTTGGATCTTGAGAATTTTACTCCTCAGTAATAAAGTCCCTTTTCCCGCTAAAGACGGGAGCAGCATAGCTATGCGTTCTATGGCAGAGGCCCTTCGGCTCAATGCTATTGAACTGCATTTACTCTGCTTAAATACCCAAAAGCACTATCGGGAGCCCGCAGAAATAGAGAAGCACAAACCCGAAGGAATCAACCTTGAGTATTTCGATGTAAATACCAATGTAAACCTTTGGTCAGCAGGCTTAAATTTACTGAGCGGGCAAGCCTACCATGTTTCCCGCTTTAGGCAGGAGGCATTAACCAAGCGATTGATCGAATTACTGCGAAGTACCCATTTTGATATCATTCAATTGGAAGGTTTACCCATGGCGGTTTACCTACCTGAAATTCGCAAGTACAGCAAGGCTTCGGTAGTATTACGTGCCCATAATATCGAATATCAAATTTGGGAACGCCATGTAGAGCATGAAGAAAATGCTGTACGCAAGGCCTATCTGAATTTGCAAACCCAACGTCTTAAGGCCTTCGAAAAGAAAAGCCTGGAAAAGGTGGATGGTATTGCATTTATTAGTTCCGAAGATCAGAAGATTTACCGCGAATGGGGAGGTCGCAGTCTTAGCACGGTTTCCCCCTGTGGGCTTACGCCGGAAGAAAATCCACCAATTAGCGGATATGAAGCCAAATACGATTTGGTGCATTTAGCAAGTTTAGACTGGTTGCCCAATCGCCAAGGAGCAGAATGGTTCTTAAAAGAAGTTTGGCCCCTTATTTTAGAAGCCCGCCCAGAAACTACCATGGGCTTTGGCGGCAGGGATATGCCTTCCGAGTTTATTGAGATGGGTAGCGAAAACCTCTGGCTCTACCCAATTGTAGAAAGCGCTCGTGATTTTATTGGTCATGGCCAGGTAGCCGTAATTCCATTATTAGCAGGCAGTGGCATGCGTATTAAACTGCTTGAATTCTTAGCCTGGGGAATGCCAACGGTTAGCACCGGTATAGGAGCAGAAGGAATTGCCATTGAGAATTATAAGCATGGAATAATCGCCAATGACCCTGAAAGCTTTGCCGCTGCGGTGGTATATTTGCTCGATGGAAAAGAATCGCGGCAGGAAATGCAAATTCAAGCGCGTAATTTCTTTGAAGAAAACTTCGACAATCAAATTTTAGGTAAAGACCTCATTCAGTTTTACCAGACACTAATCTGAGCACTCAGGCATGACAATTTTTTGGCAATACACTTTTTGGATTAGCCTCCTGGTCATTGGAACGCCCTATTTCATCTACCCCCTGCTGATGCTCTTCTTAGCCCGCTTACGCTCGGAAAAGCCTTTAGGACTGCTCAATGAAGAGGATTTACCTACAGTAGACATCCTCTTTGCTGCTTATAATGAAGAAGCCGTTTTAGAAGAGAAACTGCAATCCTTATTTAATCTGGATTATCCCCAAGATAAAATCCGCATTCGTGTAGGATCCGATGCCAGTAGTGATCGGACTAATAGCATCCTTGAAAATTGGGAAAAGAAAGACAAACGTCTCATCCCCTATCTTTTTAAACGCCGTTCAGGCAAAAGCCCCATCCTTAATTTTATCAAGGATGATAGTGAGGCCGATCTACTGCTCTTAACCGATGCCAATATCATTTTTGAGCCTCAGACTTTAAAACTCTTAGTACGCCGAATGCTGTCCCAGAAAAATGTGGCTGCAGTTGGTGCAGATATCCATTATGGTGATTTCGAAAAGAAGGGCATTAGCGGACAGGAGGATACCTATCTGAAATTGGAGAATCGCATTAAGTATGCAGAAGCGAAAACAGCAGCGGCTCCTTTAGGCTTAGAGGGTGGATGTTATCTGATTAAACGCGACTATTTCCCGGAAATCCCCCCACTCTTTTACATGGAAGATTTCTTTGTGACTTTGCATGTTTTAAATCGCAAGGCCCGAATTTTATGGGAACCCATGGCCAGAGTTTGGGAAGATGTAAGCGTATCTCCCACCGAAGAATACAAACGTAAGGTTCGCATTAGCATTGGGAACTTTCAAAACTTAGTGCATTACAAACACTTTTTATGGCGCCGACTGTGGCCTCAAGGCCTGATGTATTTCAGCCATAAGGTTTTGCGATGGATTAGCCCCTTCTTCCTGCTTTTACTGCTGATAAGTGCTCCACAGCTTCTTTTTGTCCATTGGTTCTACGGCCTCATAGCCGGGATTTATATGGCCTTTATAGGATTGGGACTGTTTGGTATCTTACTTTCGCAGAAATTTTCATCCGGAATACTTCAGTACCCTGGTCATTTTATCAATATGAACCTGGCACTTCTTGAAGGGTTCTTGAACTACATTAAAGGAATAAAGACAAATGCCTGGCAGCCTACCCAAAGAAAACAAGCTTAAACTCAATACCATCGATGAAGCCATTGCCGATATTAAGGCGGGCAAGGTGGTAATTGTAGTGGATGATGAAGATCGCGAGAATGAAGGTGATTTTGTGGCCGCTGCCGAAATGGTAACGCCCGAAATGATCAACTTCATGACCATTGTTGGGCGTGGTTTAATTTGCACCCCTCTGATTGAAGAGCGCTGTAAGGAACTGGAGTTGGATCCTATGGTACGCCAAAATACAGATCCCATGCACACGCAGTTTACCGTATCGGTAGACTTAAATGGAAACGGGGTTACTACCGGCATTTCTGCTGGCGATCGCGCTAAAACAGTGCAGGCTTTAGTGGATCCTAAGACCAAAGCTTCTGATTTAAATCGTCCCGGGCATATTTTCCCATTAATCGCAAAACCTGGCGGTGTATTGCGCCGCACCGGTCATACCGAAGCGGCCATTGACCTTGCTCGTCTTGCCGGAAAGGAACCCGCTGGAGTGATTGTGGAAATCATGAATGAAGATGGTACCATGGCTCGTCTTCCTCAGCTTAGAGAAATTGCAGATAAGCATGATCTTAAGCTGGTAAGCATTGAAGATTTGGTAGCCTATCGCATGGAAGCCGAGAGCTTAATAAGCTTGGAAGAGGATTTTAATCTCGATACAGAATATGGCGAGTTCCGTCTGTGGGCCTTCCGTCAGACTACCAATGATCAAATCCACATTGCCCTAACCAAAGGCAGTTGGGAGCGCAATGAACCGGTATTAGTACGTATGCACAGTGCCAGCGTTGCCCACGATATCTTTGAAATTCTTACCGGTGATAGCAGTCATCAATTGGGTAAAGCCCTCAATAAAGTAAGCGAAGAAGGTAAAGGCGCGGTGGTCTATATGAATCAGCACAGCCAAAAAGGCAAGCTTTTAGAACGTATCCGCGAATACCGCATGGCGCAAGAAAGTGGCGACCAAGAACGTCAAGTAAGCTTTAAAAAAGACGCCCGCGACTTTGGTATTGGCGCTCAAATCTTACATCAATTAGGCATCTCCAAAGTGAAGCTCCTAACCAATAATCCTATCAAGCGAGTGGGTATTACCGGTTATGGACTTACGATTACGGAGAATGTGAGAATGTGATTTGATAGAAGTTAGACGTTAGAGTTTAGACTATAGATTGGATCCTAGTAGTTGGTAGTAGGTAGTTAGTTGAAGGTCTATAGGGATTCTACCTATATTCGGGGACCAAAAAATAATGCTTCGCTATGATTAAGCCTATTAAACTGCTCAGTTTCCTAAGTCTCGTATTCCTTTTTAATGCCTGCTCTATGCAGCAAGGAGGCGGCTTAAAGGATATGGTTGCGGTGGTCCAAATGAAAGACCCGGTTCCGGGGGTATGCAATCTCAATTATGTTTTATCGATTATGCCTTTCGAAGGTAATGGCCAGGAGGAAGCAGTGGCTCCAAAAACAGAGGCTGAAATCGAGGAAATGTTAAATAGCCAGGTTGAATTCTTAAAGGGCAAATCTGACTATAATGATGAAGGCATGGTGGGAATTATTGTGAATTGTAAAGGCAAAATGGTGTCTTGTAAAATTGACAATGAGACGCAAAGTCCGGAATTAGATGAGCAGATAGTAGCCGTTTTCAATACTTTGAAGGAATGGAAAGCCGGAACTATCCATGGAAAAGCCATCGATACCATGGTACTATACAGCTTTAAGATTAAAGATGGCCATATTAGTTTGTAGCAGGACTAAGGACCTGAATCGCAATTAATAACAAATAGTCATAAGCTCAGAAAGCCTTGCTAAATCGATCATACAAAGTCTTTGATAAGCTTTAAATCGGTATACAAGCGGTGTACACTTGCTGAAAACCAGCGGATAATAGTAAATTCGGAGAGAATTACTAATGCAATTACATCCCTTGGATAGGGATACAAGTTGCCTGAGGCCATTGGCCCACCCTATTTTTAGCATGACAACCGATATTCTACAAATCAGTACTAGTGCGCAATTACGCAAGTCGATTCGGGATACACTCTGGTATTTCGAATACTTTAAACATGGCTTAAATCTGGACGAAATTCATAAGTACCTGCGCGAAAAAATGGATCGCGAGAGCTTACAAACTGAATTGGATTTAGCCGTTTTCCGAAAAGAGATTTTCGAAAATGAGGGTTATTATGCCCTCTGTCCTCAAAGCCTAGAAATTCGGATTCAGAATAAAGCTCGCAATGAAAAATGGTTAGGAATAGCTAAGAAAATGGGAAGGCTTATTCAAAGTTTTCCCTTTGTTCGTGCCGTAAATATTTCGGGTTCCTTATCGAAACAAGGCCTTACTGGAGAAGATGATGATATCGACTATTTTTTGGTCACCGCCGAAAATCGAGTTTGGACGACTAAATTCTTCTTGATGGTCTTTAAGAAGATCTTTCTGCTGAATTCTAAAAAGTACTTCTGCATCAATTTACTTCGAGACGAAAACCACCTGGCTTTCAAAAGGCATAATATCTATATCGCCACCGAAGCAGTGTCGGTAATTCCCTTAAATCATCCTGAATATTTATCTCAGCTTTTCAAAGAGAATCCCTGGTTAAATGACTACTTCCCCAATGCCCAAATAAAGCAAAGTGGCAAAGACCCTACTCGAATTAAAAGAGCCGTAGAGCGAGTTTTGGACCTTTTTCTGGGTTCTGCTTTCGAAAAATGGTGTCAGGCTTTATTTCATCGCCATGTACAAAATCAAAGTGCAAGCCCCAATGCGCATTATGAAACCACCGATTATTCTTCTGCCTATTTTCCAGATAGCGTGGAAAGTCGCATCCTCAATCATTACCAAAGCAAAGCAAGTCTTATATGACAAGATCTACTATTCTCCTCAGTTTAGTGGTAGGATTCATTTTTTTCGGTCTGGCATTTATCAGACCCCCTAAGTACAATTCGGAAATCGCGGTTTTTGTGCCGCTAACGCTCTTAGAGAAGCAGATTGAACAAAATGGTATTGGCTTTGGTGCACCAGCAGAGATTGACGCGCATATCGAATTGATGCGTTCCCCACGGATTAGCAGCGAATTGAAATCAATTTTCCCAAAGAGCAATTTTGACTTTGAAGTTTCTAAAACCCGGAACAATGCTGTTTTAGTAGAAGTTTGGGCCTCAGATGCAGAAACTTCTGCCTTGATTGCCCAAAAAGTGGTGGACATTACAGATTCCCTCAAGCAAATTATGTTACTGCAAAATGTAGGACAGTCCCATGCATTCGTAAATGAAAGCCTGAAAGAGACACGCCGTGACATGGATAGCCTGCAAGTAATTTTGGATTCGCTGCGCATTGCTGCGATTGAAGACTCCATCGCTCTGGCATCCGAAGTTTTTAAATACGAGCATCTCTTTGGCTCGGAGGTAGTAGCCTTAAATCAACTGAAAATCCGCAGACAGCAATTGGACGCCTACCTCAAGGCTCCAGCGCCCAAATCCTATATTATCTATGCCCCTGAAATCCCAAAAGAAGCTTCAGGAATACCCGCTTGGGCCATTGGCCTAATTGCCGCAGTACTTTCTGCTTCTGCAGGATATGCCTGGCAAATCTATCGTAAGCAAACAGCCTGATGCCCTCTTCAAAGTCATTGTTATGGCTTTTGATCTTTGGCTTTATCGGCCTGGGTCTGGCATTTTACTTCGATCGCTACTGGCATTGGTTAGCCATGGCTTTGGGAGCAGGAATTCTTTGCTTGATTGTTTATTTAAAAAATGGCTTTAAATACCTCATTCCAGCTTTAGTTTTTTGCCTACCCATTTCGGTAGCCCTGCCTATTTCAAGCAGCGCCAAAATGGTTTTACCGGCAGAGTTTATCATTGTGATTTTAGCTCCCATCGTCTTGCTAAAACTTTGGGAACATCAAAAAGACAGATTTCTATTTCGATTCCCCTGGCCGGCTCTTTGGTTGATCAGTTTTATTCCCGGCTTGATCTTTAGTGACTTACCACTGGTTTCTATCAAGTTCTGGATTCTTAATGGACTATATGTGTTGGCCTTTTATTATGGAATCCTGATTTGGCGTGCGGAAGGAGGTAATTTCAATTCACTGGTAAAGCTATTCGCCTGGGCCATGCTTCCAGCTAGCTTAATCGGTCTTTATCATTTTGCGGAGTATGAATTTAATCCCATCACCCTGGCCGGGATTTATAAACCCTTCTTCTATTCACATACCTATTTCGGAGCGACGGTGGCCATCATTGCCGGCTTCAGTTTGGGGAAAGCCAGTCAGGATAAAAGCTGGTGGCCAATAGCAATAGCATTGGGAGTGCTGGCCATGATCAGTGGTTCCAGAGCCGCCCTTTGGAGCATTCTCTTTATGTTGGGAATCTATACCTTATTGCAATTGAAGCCGCTTTGGCGATTTGCACTTCCAATACTTGGACTGACAATAGCCTTAGGCCTTGGAGGCTATTCCAAGCTTGAGGAGTTGTTTACCTATAACCGCTTTCAGAGCTATGACCCTAATGCGAGCATAGTAGAAAAATCCATGTCGGTTACCAATGTGCAAAGCGATGTGAGCAATATCGAAAGGCTCAATCGCTGGGTTTCTGCCTTAAGGATGTTTGAAGAACGACCCCATTGGGGTTTTGGTCCTGGCACTTATCAATTTACCTATATCCCCTTTCAGGAGAAAAAATTGGAGAATCGACTTACAGTGCATAATCCCGACTCCCCACCTGAGGGAAGTGGAGGTACCGCGCATTCTGAAATACTCTTGCAATTAGCTGAAAATGGTTGGCCCTCAGTCTTGCTTTTTTGCCTGATCTTAGGACTTTGGTTCTTTAAGGGATTCACCTCAAAATCAGCCACTAAAGCCTTGTACCTCCCTCTTTTACTAGGATTGAGTACCTATTATTTTCATATGCACTTTAATAATTTCCTCAATCAACCTGCCTTTGCCTTTTTGTTTTGGTCATTTGGGGCAATGATTGATTTTCAAACCAAGCCGGAAGAAGCATGACATATTACGATGAAGTAGGTAATTATTATGATAAAGATGCTCGTGATTTCGAGAATCGCTATTGGAAGAACCAGGCTTTACAGCGGATTCGTCAGGCCTTTCGGGAAGAAGTAAAAAGGCATCCTTTCGAAAATGGTTTGGAAGTTGGGATTGGACCGGGCTTCGACCTTATTCACTTTGCTCGTATTTTTAAGGAGAGTCAATTGTTTGGTATTGATATTTCCCAGGAAATGGTGAACCTAGCCGCCGATAAAATTCCAGGTTTAAACCAACCCAATGCCCAAGTGGCCCAAGGCAGTGTGGAAGATTTAAAGAACTTATTTCCCGAGCAGAAATACGATTTAATCTACGTGTTTTTCGGAGCTTTAAATACGGTTGAAGATCTGCTTTTAGCCTTGAAGGAATTGGAAAAACTATTGGCTCCGGGAGGTCGAATGGTACTCACCTTTGTAAATAAATGGTTCCTGGCGGGAATGCTAATTGAACTACTTAAATTAAAGCCTCGTTGGGCTTTTGCCCGATTGCGAAAAGTTTGGGGTGGCTACTCTCCTACTCAGTTTTTAGCCAGCCGTTGCTATTCCAGTCGGCAGATAAAGGCCTATGCTCACCAAGCAAATTTAAACTGTGATAAACGAGAAGGCTATAGCATCCTATACCCCGCCTGGTACTACCATGGTTTACATAAAAAAATGCCTGCCGCCTTATTGCAAATCCTCTGGAAAATAGACCGAAAAATTGGCAAAGGCCCCTTGGGTGAATTTGGCGAATATGCGCTTTATGATTTTAGGAAGTCGGACTAAGCGCCGCCGCCTTATCAATTACGGTTTTTAATAGGCTATCCAGGTCTTGGAAATAAGGCTGGTATTTCTCCTTCCAGGCTTGATGTTGAGTTCGCACCGGAATATTCGAACACAGGGCTTCCGTTACCGTTTCTCCAAAGCTTTTCAAACATTCCTCCAAGGGAATATTGCGGGTAGGCAATCCCATTATTCGGGCTACAGCCTCAGCAAATTCCTTTTGGGATATCGGCGCAAAGCCATAAAGATTGTAATCTTTTCCGGGCTCTCCTTCTTGATAGCAATGCTTTAATTGACCTGCGCAATCTCCTAGAGGCAAGAGCGACATCATTTGTTGCCCATCTCCATAATAAGGCACTGCACCATGCTCCCAGGCAACTTTTAAAAAGAAATGCAAGAACCAGGAATCCGGACCAAATATCCAAGCCGGTCTGGCCATGCGAACATCTAAAATGCCTTCCTGCTGTGCCTCAATCCAGGGCTGTTCTGCAATTGCGTATTGCTTAGCATAAGCGGTTGGTGCTAAGGGAGCACTTTCATCGATTTCCTCACTTTGTGGACCGTACATTAAGGTTCCGCTGCAATAAACGATCACCGGCGGTTTTTCCATCTTTTTCAAGAGAGCAATCAAACGTCGGTTGGCCTTCTCTCCTTTTAAAGCGGCTTCCTTTCGTTTTTTAGGACTGGTACCGGCTAAACGTGCACAATGGTAAATCACTTTGGGTGGGAAGCGTTTCAGCCAATGCTCTTCCAATTCTTCCAAAGGGTTTAAAATAAGATTAGATCTTTCCATTAGTTCCAGATCTACCCTCCGATTACCAAAGCAAGTGATTAAGGATTTTTCATTTGTATCCTTAAGTAATTCCAAACTAAGTGCTTTTCCAACGTATCCGGTAGCGCCTAAAACCCAGATTGATTCTTGTGCTTTTTCTTGCATGGACTAAAGGTAGAATTATCTGCTCAAAATCTTGAAGGCTTCTATGCTTTAAGCCTATCCTACTCTAATAAATTAGTACTTTGCTCATTCCAAAAAGCTCCGCAAATGAATAGTACTGCTCAAGATGAAAAGATCGCCAAACTAAGCTTTGCATCGGTATACCCGCATTATATCACCAAGGTAGAACGCAAGGGTCGAAGCAAGGCCGAATTACTTGAGGTAATTGAGTGGCTAACGGGCTACAAGGAAGCTGATCTTCAAATGCATATCGATCAAAAATCAAGCTTTGGTGAATTCTTTGACCAAGCCCGTCTTAATCCTAATGCCCATCTTATTAAAGGAGTAATATGTGGTTATCGAGTAGAGGAAATTGAAAACCCGCTCAGTCAAAAGGTTCGCTATTTGGATAAACTGGTAGATGAATTGGCGAAGGGTAAGAAAATGGAGAAAATACTTAGAGAGGCCTAATTCAATTTAAGTATCTGAGATGTCTGGTATTCGCTTAAAAATGAACATAGAGAATATTGTTCTTTTCACTTTTGGGTTGACCTGCCTCCTCAACCTGGTGGATGCTGAAATTAAAGGCCTCTATCTACCAGTTGGATTTTATTTGAGTTGTGTTGCTTGGATCATTCTAAGACTTGCTCAATTATTAAACTGGTTTAAAATTACCGAAGCACTTTTTACCGTACTGATTCTTGCAACTTTTAATATTATACCGCTTTCACCGCTCTTCCAAACCCATTTTCAATTTGGAATTAGTGCCATAACCTTCCCTAAATTCTATATCCTACCCTTTTTGATGACCCTTTGCTTATTAATAAGTAAAAGGAAAGAAATTAAAACCTTTTGGTTGAAAATTCAGGGACGCAGCCCAGAGCAAAAAGCGCAGCAAAGGCTATCCAGTCAAGAACAGTTCAAACAAAAATTTCAAAACCTAAGTGAGGAGCAGTTAATGGCCAAATTAGATCAAAATCTTCAGCCTGGCGCTCAGGATGCTATTCATGAACTTTTGAAGGAAAAGAAGGAAGGCTAAACTATCCTATTGCTTCACTATTAATTGAGTCCACTGTTTTGTAGCTCCGTCCAATCGCAAGAGATACAAGCCTCGACTCAAATTCTGCATGGGAATTAAAAACTGCTTGGCATTGGTATTGGCCGGAACCATTTCCTGATAAACTACCTCGCCATTCAAATTAAGAAGCTGAATGCTAAGAGCTTCTGAAAAATTATTTTGCAGCAAACAGTCTTGTTGATTGGGTACGGGATTAGGATAAACTTGCAGCAAATTCCGATCAGCACCGGCCTGGCCTTGTTCTCCGCTGAAATAAGACAAGGCAAAGCTATAAGCATCCTTAGCAATTTCTTCGCCCATAATCCTACCAGGCATATCATCTACCGGTGGATGGATTCCTCCCCAAATACGCGATAAACTGCATTGATCGGAGGCATCAGTATACTTGGCCCATTGCAGAACGATATCCTCACTGGGACCTTCTTCAAAAACCAAAAATTGATTCTTGGGGGCATAAAATTCTCCCATCCCTCCTGGGAAATATGGATCACCGGTGAGCAGAGTCATAATTTCCGCCGCTGCTCTGGAGAAAGTCGAATGTCCTGATAAATAGCCCGCAAAAGGTGGGGTTACAAAGGTGGGTCTTTGATAGGGCCACCAATTCTCTGCTAATATCCAACCTACCCCTGCCATATCATCGGCTGGATCCGTTATGGAATCGGGGCCCATCCAGGCTTTGACCTTTATTTTACCCCAATGTACATTAGAGGGGCCAACTAATACATCATTGGAATCTACTTGCTCAATTAATCCCGGAATTAAGGGTAGTCCTCTAGGATTAAATCGAGGTTTATTAGGATCTGAGCTTTGCCCACGATCTGCCATATATCGAAGAGCAGAGATCGGTCGCAGATAGTCATACCAACCTTTGCAAGCCCAAGCTCCAATGGCAGCATCGTGCATGGCACCTCCCATAGCAAAATAGGCTTTCACATCCCATTCTAATTCATTTAATACCGGGCCTTCTCCATGCAAGCGCTTTTCAAAAAGTGGATGATCGTTCACATAATTGAGCAGGGTAAACCAATGTCCGGGCGGAGTTTCTGAATCCGGACCATCAGCCCAAAATTCGGCCAAGACGCGAGCATAATCGCCACGGCGAACATATTGAGGTTGATAAGGTAGCCCTGTAGCCGGATTTACCGTATAGCCCTTACCGGGATCACCACCTTCTCGCAAATCATAAAACTGTCGCATCTCGGCCTCCGTTCGAGGATAGCTCTGCACATTCCCAATGGAGGCTGGAGAAATATCCCAGATCACTCCATCTGTGGTATCCATATGAGACGACCAGGTTGAGACCAAGCTAAAGGACCATTTATAGTAATCCTCCAAGCCTTTTGAAGTATCCAGGTGTGGCGGTGCTCCCGGATCATGATAAACCCAATAATTATAGTTGTTTCGGCGATAAATACTCAGGTCCTCTTCCTTCAGAGCAAAGGCCGCTACCTCGCCCCATTCCGGACTTAAAAAATCAATGGTATCTGCGGCGATTAAATTACCCCCTTGATCGACGAAGGTTTCTAAGGCTAATGGCTGCCAGCGATTTACGTCCAATAAAACAGGGTTTCCGGGAAGCACAGGAATTAGGGGCGCATTCGCTGGCCGATAATGTCGATTTCGATAGCCATGCGCCTCATTGGAGCCATCCTGCAAACCATATAAAATCATTTGTTCTGCTAAGTAATTGCCTAGAGTGGCAGGATTTCCCGTGCTATAATTCGTACTTATAAAACTGCGATCATAGCCCAAGTGGTCCATTAGGGAATCATAAAGGAATAAGCTTTCTTCGGCTCCAGGACTATTGCTGAAACGATGTTTCAATAAACGATAGGCCGCATAGGAAATGGCTTCTTCCTGAGCTGCTTGTCGATCCCCCTCCACCGATATCCCGGTAAACAAACAGGCAAAATCATGCAGGCGTTTCCCCAGAAAATAAGGTTCGGCCACAGGATCGTAAACCGCCCAAGCATCATACATAAGTACCGAAGAATGAAAAAGATTTCGAGCGTGAATGGTGGGTCGGGCCAGATCATGTCGAATCCCTTCCAAAAGCACTTCATTCCACTGCCGCGCCACAGAATGTTGGGCTTTAACACCAAGGCTGCTTAAAAGTAGTAGGATTAATAGTGAAAAGCGAAAAGCGATTTTTTTCATGAAGAAGGGGGATTCCCCGCTAAGTTAGTATAATCTCCAAGTCTTCAATTGAAAATGGAAAGCGTTATTAAAGAGTCCAAATTCTATGTTTTCTAGTCTAGTCTTTGATCGATCTGCTTCAAACCCTAGTGTATGATGACTACCCCATTAAATTTTTCCTTTTTGGCAGGTTTTAGGCTTGACTTCGCCAAAAATATTTAGCCTTTCCAATTATCTAAAATTCAACCATTGCTTGATCGTAATAATCTGATTAAAAATTTGACTTTAAATCTTTAAGTTTGATTTGTTCTTTCCTCCATATCATAAACAATCCAATTATGGTTAGGATTCTGCTATTAGGCTATTTTTTATTTCAATTCTTTGAGGTTCAATGCCAAGACTTCCCTTCAGTAGGCACCAAATGGCATTACACCGAACAATTCGCCTTTTCTAATCGCATTGATTATTTCTCCATTGAAGCAAAAAAGGATACACTTTTTCAAGGTCAAAATTGCATTAAGCTGGTAAAAAGGCATGTCCCCTTTTGTTCAGGACAAGGTTTACAAGAGTTTGTGTATAACAGCAATGACAGTGTCTTTTATTGGTCATTCGACTTAAACCGCTTTGAAATCTTATATGATTTTAATGCTGTGGCCGGAGATAGCTGGCTCAATACTATAACTGATGAATATGGCGATCCAGATACCTTGAACATTACTGTTGATTCTATTTCGCAAATTTCAATAAATGGAAAAATGCTCAAAGTTCAATTTGTTACTTATCACATGGTAGAAGAAAATAGGACCTATAGCATTCCTTCCGAAATTATTGAAGGCATCGGAGATATCCGTTATCTTTTTAATTGGAGTCACTGGTCCGAAGGATCTTGTGATGGAAATAGGCCAATTGGAATTCGATGCTTTCAAGATAGTAGCTTGGGATTTTATCAATTTCCCAATCAAAGCACTTGTGATTACACTAATTTAAGTACCGAGGAAATTGACTTAAAAGAAATTCAGGCCTATCCCAACCCCTTGAAAAATAAGCTTTTCCTAAGTAAAACTTCTCCTGAGCTTAGTTATGATCTTTGTTTGTATGATTTACGTGGTAACCAATTATGGTCAGGTAAATTCTTAGCTCATCAAAAATATATTGATACTGAAAATTGGCCTCATGGAGCATTAATCCTCAATATTCAATCTGCGGGTCAAAGTAATCAAGTACTTCTATTTAAATAAGAACCCGCTGGCATTAAGATGCCTTGGCCATTTGGGCCATTTTCTTTGTGATAAAATCTACCGCCCGCTTAGGACTAAAGCGATAGAATAAATCGAGAAAACGGGCATCCTTACCTACCATTACCCGGTATTTATCGGCTTTCATTCCATTGAGAATTATCTCGGCAGCCTTCTCGGCAGATAAGGTCATGGAGGCCTGTTCTTCTGCACTTACATCCGAACGCATCTCCACATTAGAATTTTTGGTGATATTGGTATTTACCGCTCCGGGATGAACCACAGTAACTTTTACGTTGCTGTCTTTTAGCTCGGCGTATAATCCTTCGGTGAGCAATTTTACAGCGGCTTTTGAAGCACCATAAAAACTCTGACCTGGAAAAGGAATAAAACCACCCATACTGGAAATATTCACAATATGAGCTTCGGGTCTTTCCAATAAAGCCGGTAAGAAAGACTTCACCATGTAGAGGGTCCCGTATAAATTGATATTAAAAATCCGCTCAATGCGATCGTAAGCCAAATCCTTAATCGGCACAAAAGGCTGAATGATACCCGCATTATTAATAATTCCATCTACAGCCCCATGCAAGGCTATTAATTCAGCCGGTAAGGCTTCTACCCTTTCGCGATCTGTAATATCTACTACGTGGGTGCTCATGGCGGCGGAAGCTTTTCCAGTTAAGTCACGAGTTTCTCGCAGTCCTTCTTCATTAATATCAATACCTGCCACCCGAGCGCCTTCTTTAATAAGTTGTAAGCTCAGGGCCCGTCCCATGCCACTACCGGCACCGGTTACCACAATTACTTTCCCGTTTACCTTCATACTTAATGCTTTTTATTCGCCAAGGCTTTCTTCATGGCTTTGGCCGAATATCCAGCCGTAACACCACCATCACAAGGAATGTCTATACCGGTGGTATAGCCTTGTTTGGTACTAGCCATAAAGGCAATAAGTTCAGCAATTTCTTCAGGTTTTCCAAAACGTTTTATGGCGGCCATACCCAGCATTGCGGCAGAGCCACTTTTTTCCTCTAATCGGCCCATATCTGTATCAAAACTTCCCGGCGAAATAGACAGAATTCGGGCGCCTTTGGCTCCAAATTGAGCCGCACTTTTTTTTGAATACCAAGACACAAAATTCTTGCTAATGGAATAAGATAATCCCGCCCTTTGCTTTTTGGGAAAGAGATTTACCCTCGACATCATTTTCTTGAAAAAAGTGGCTTGATCATTAAAGGCGTATTTGTAGCCTCTTTTGGGAAGAATTAAACTTGGAATTAAATAGCCTGCCATGGAGGCGATATTGATCAATACCGATTCGGGTTTTGCAAGCTTTAAAAAGGCTTCCGTAATATAGATGGTTCCCAAGGCATTGATTTTCATAATCAAATCGGCCTTCCCCATTTGCGGACTAACACCGGCGGTATGAATTACAGATGCCAGATGGCCTTTACCCGCAGCATAAACTATGGCCTCTTCGACCGACCTTTGATCTGATACATCACAAATAAGAGTTTCAGATTCAATGTCTAGTTCTGCCAGTTCTTGTTGGGCCTTCCTTAATCGATCTTGATTCAAATCGCATAAAATCAGGTAATGATCTTTGCCAATAATTTTGGCCGAAGCCAGGCCCATACCGCCAGCTCCACCGGTAATTAATGAGATATTTTTCATGGTGTTTTTAAGCTTTGCCTGCTAAATGATTCATAGCGATATAGGAGAAAGTACAAGCCGGGCCAATGGTGGACCCGGGTCCGGGATAGGTTCTTCCCATTACGGAGGCGGTATTATTTCCTGAAGCATACAATCCTTCAATCACCGAACCATCTTCGCGCAGCACTCTGGCATATTCATCCGTTACTAAACCTCCTTTAGTTCCCAAATCGCCTGGGTAAATACGAGTAGCATAATAAGGCGCTTCCTCTAAGGCCGCTAAATTGGAATTTGGAGCAACACGAGGGTCTGAATAGTAACGATCGTAGATATCCTGTCCGCGCATAAAATCTTCATCCTTACCATTTTTAGCAAAGCTGTTAAAGCGTTTTACCGTTTCCTCCAGATTATCAGCATTAATCTTACATTGAGTGGCTAATTCCTTTATGCTGGAAGCCTTTACAAACTCTCCACTCTTAAAGTATTTGGATGGGGTTTGGCCCGGAGGCATCATCCCAAAAAGATATTTCTTCCGATAGGTGCTGTCCATTATCAACCAGGAAGGCACTGCTCCTCCGCCCATCTGTGCATCATGATCAAGCATACGTCGACCTAAATCCACATAGGAGGTTGACTCATTAACAAAGCGCTTACCTCGTGCATCTACGATAATGCAGCCCGGCAGGGAGCGTTCCGTAACCGAAAAACTCACTTTCCCATCTAAAATAAAGGAACCTCCCCACCAGGCTTCATCCATCAAAGACAAAGCAGCTCCAACCCTTTCACCGGCGCGGATTGCATCTCCGGTATTCCCGGGCGATGCGGAGCTATACTCAGAACCAACTGGCTGGTATTTACGGCGGTATTCACCACCATGCGGAAAACCACCCGCGCCTAATAAAACTGCTTTGTTTGCTTTAATATTTAAGATTTTACCGTCCTTCTCTACCTTTAGTCCAATGACCTTTCCATCCTCCATGATCAATTCCTGCAAGGCGGCCTTTAGCCATACTTCTCCTTGATATTTACTTTGAAGGATGTACATCAAGCGGCCAGTTAAAGCAAGGCCTATACCTAATGGATGCTTACCGCTTATCAGCCAGCCTAGGGTTTGCCCCATAATTTTCATAGTACGACGAAAACCCTTCATAGTACGAGTCACCAGAGAAAGGAGATAGGCATCGCCAGAGGTGATAGCAATAGGAGGCATACCCGGACTCACATTTTGAGTCTTGCGCCATTGCTTTAGTTTCTTGCCATTAAAAACAGTGCTTTCTATAACACGACCCGTTTTCCCGCCTTTTACATTGGGATAATAATCCGGATAATACTGCGCTCGAGTCCATTCAAATCCCAAGCTCTTTAAAAAGTTAACCATCTTAGGCGCTTCACGCACATAAGCTTCCTTTCGGGCCCGGGAACTGGCTGGACCAACATCTGCAATAACGGCCTCCATATATTCCAAGGCTTCTTCCTCTGAATCTAAGGCACCATCCTCTTGCATCAAGAAGTTATTGGGTATCCATAGACCACCTCCCGAATAAGCAGAAGATCCTCCCCAGGTATCCATTTTCTCAATCAATAGAGATTTAAAACCGTTATTTTCAGCGGTAATAGCAGCCGTAAGACCACTGGCCCCACTTCCAACGACTAGTACATCGTATTGAGCAAACCATTCTGTTTCCATGATTGAGATACTTTTGTTGCCCCCAATTTACATTATTTCACAATAAGTGATACATTGTGTAACACTTTTCAGATATGCGAGAATATTCAGCCCATCAAAAATCTTCCGACTTACCCAAGCGCATTGATGCGGAGGCCAATCGGCGGACCTTGATTCATACGGCCCGGAGAGTGTTTGCCCAAAAAGGAGCGGATATCAGTCTAGCTGAAATCGCTAAAGAAGCGAAAGTCTCACGACCTACCCTCTATCGCAATTTTAAAGACAAGGGGGCTTTGGTAGTTGCCGTTTTCGAGTATAATATTGATTTGCTCGAACGTTATGCCCAAAAACTGGAAGAGGATCAACAGGCCTGTTTTAAAATTTTGGAAATGATTGCCTATCAACAAGCGCGCTTCCAAGCCTTGATCGTTTTTTTTCCGGGTGATGAAACCCCATTAATTCAAAGAGTACTGGATATAATGGCGGGCCCGATTGAAAGAGCAAAAGCGCAAAATTTACTTCGAATGGATTTCAATTTGGAAAGTGATCTCTTGCTCATCATTCGAATGCTGGCCTTCTCCATTGGTACCAATAATGGAGATCAATGGAAGAAAGAATCTCAGAGAGCACTGAAGCTATTGTTAGAAGGATTGCGCACTAATGCTTAATTAGGAGTCTTAACAAAATTCATAAACAAGGTCGACCCCGCAGGTAGCAATTTGGGAGATTAGCATTTCTAATTTTAGTGCAAAACTTGTTAAGCGCTGCTATTTCGCTCTATTCGGCTTTTATTTACCTTAACCGCCTAAAGCAATTAGTATAATGGCACTTTTTAAATCCAGCAATCCTGCCCTGCGCAGTTCCACTTTCGAAAAGCAAAGTTCTTTTATTGATACCAGCAATAGCATGACGGTAGAAGGAACAGTAGGCAAGATTGCGATTTTGAGCTTATTAGTTTTCTGCACCGCTATCTTCAGCTGGAACCAGTTTATGGAAGCTGAAAGTTTTGAAGGTTTTAGAGGCTATTTAATTGGTGGAAGCATTGGTGGTTTGGTTACTGCCCTGATTGTCATTTTCAATCCTAAAAGCTCGCCCTATCTGGCCCCTCTTTATGCCTTATTAGAAGGCTTGGTCTTAGGAGCCCTTTCTGCTATGTTCGAATATTCTTACCCCGGAATTGCGATGCAGGCTATTCTACTCACCTTCGGTGTGCTTTTTGGGATGTTATTTGCCTTCCGTTCAGGACTAATTAAAGTAACACAGCAATTTAGATCTATGGTAATTTCTGCCACCTTTGGCATTGCCATTATCTACCTTATTTCTTTTGTAGGAAGCTTTTTTGGTTTTCCTATCCCTATGATTCATGAAGCCAGCACCTTTGGAATTATCTTTTCATTAGTAGTGGTTGCCATTGCAGCTTTAAATCTGGTTTTGGATTTTGATTTTATCGAAAAATCTGCTGAGCGAGGCGCCCCAAAATACATGGAATGGTACGGTGCTTTTGGTCTGATGGTAACCCTTATCTGGCTCTATTTGGAAATCCTACGTTTGCTCTCCAAATTAAGAGAGCGCTAGGCTAATAGCTATGGAAAGCATTGTAGTTGAAGTACTGGTTCCTCAAGAACTCGATAAAGTTTGGGAAGCATGGACCCAGCCGGAGCATATACAGAAATGGAACTTTGCCAGTGATGATTGGCATTGTCCTGAAGTTATAAATGATCTTAAAGCTGGTGGTGCCTTACAATGGCGGATGGAATCCAAGGATGCTAGTGTTGGTTTTGATTTCAAGGGCACCTATCAAGAAGTGCGTCCCCAAGAATTTATCTGCTACCATATTGAAGATGGCCGTAAGGTTGAAATTTCCTTTATTGAAAGCGATGGCCAAGTAAAGCTTATTGAGCGCTTTGAGCCAGAAAATCAGAATAGCTTGGACTTACAAAAGCAAGGATGGCAAGCCATTCTCGAGAATTTCAAAAAGCATGCAGTCTCGCTTTAAAGCAGATCTTTGTATTTATCCGGAAAACGATACATTATATTTTTAGCAAAAGGACAGACCGGAAGTATTTTTAGATCATTAGCACGGCTGTAGTCCGCAACGGCCTCGAGTAATTGTTTCCCGATACCTCTGCCCGACATGTTCTCATCTACCTCAGTGTGCTTAATAACCAATTTGCCGCTTTCGGTTTGTAACAAATCCATAAAGCCACTAACTGCTGCTTCAGGTCCTTCTTTGTATTCGAAGATTCCTTCACCATTATCCTTCCACTTTGCCTCGATCATAAATTAAGTTTTGCAATTTTTTGTAAAAGTACCTCTGCCATTCGCTCTTGACTCTCAAAAGTCCAACCAGCGATATGCGGACTTAAAATCACCTTATTACTCTGAAGTAAGTATTCAAAATCATCCGTGCTTCCTTCTTGAACCAGATTCTCGAAACTGCTTTTTTCGTATTCCAATACATCCAAACAAGCTCCTCTAATTTTACCGGTCTTAAGTGCTTCCACCACGGCAGCAATGCGCACAATTTTACCACGAGCGGTATTGATCAATACAATTTGCTTCTGGCAGGCATCTATGAAATCCTGATCTACATAAAAGAGGGTTTCAGGATTTTGGGGTAGGTGTATGCTGATGATGTCTGCTTCTTGTTGCAACTCTTCGAGACTGCATTCTTCGACTTGAGAATTTGCATAGCCTTGTTTATACTTATCGTAGGCAATTACCCTACAATCCAAGCCCCGTAGTTTACTGGCAAAGGCCGATCCCATGGCACCATATCCAATTATCCCGACGGTTTTATCTTTTAGTTCAAAGCCACGATTTTCTTCGCGCAGCCACATGCCTTTGCGTACTTCTGAATCAGCGATGATCAGGCGATTATTTAAAGCTAAAAGCATTCCCAGAGCATGTTCCCCCACTGCATGGCGATTTCCCTCCGGAGCGGCTAATACCTCAATTCCCAATTCTCGGGCTTTCTCCAGATCAATATTCTCCAATCCGGCTCCTACCCTGGCGATGAACTTCAATTGGCTGGCTTTCTCTAAAAGCTGAGCATGCATGGGCATACGACTACGAAGCACCAATCCACTATAAGCTGACCAATTGATTTCCTCTTCTGCAGCGAGATATTCCTCTTCGATGTCGAAACCCAATTCTGGTAAGATTTCTTTAAAGCGATCGTGTACCCGATCCAATATCAATACTTTTCCTTTCATCGTATGCGCCAGCTAAAACCGGTATTCACAAAATAGTTACTAAACAAGCCTACGGCCGGACCAACACCCACCTGATTGCCTGCAAATAGCTCCCATTGGAAACGAGGACTAAGCTTAAAGCTAAAGCCAGCATCAAAGGCCAGGTAATCGCGGTTGGCCGAATTCAGGCTTAAACCATAAACCTCAGCAAATACTGAATAATACTCTTTGGAATAGGCCAATAAAACCGTCCATTGTGCGGTATAATCAATAAACTCATCATGGTAAAAACCCAAATTCCCACTCACAGACCATGGTCCTTGATTTAGGGCTGCTGAAAGGCGGTAATCCAAATTACTGAAGGAGCTTTGCACGATGAAGGCCCATTGAAAACTGGTTCCGTTTCCAGGTAGGCCAAAGCGTAGCATGAGATTCGGATCCTGACCTTCCCAGCGATAACCATCATCAAAGGTTGGATTATTAATACCATTCATTTGATAGGCTAAACCCACTTCAATCTGATGGCCTAGCCCCAGACGAATAGCAGTATTTGAACTTAGAATCCTTTGATTTACCACAATTTGATCCTCTCCCTGGCGATCGTAAAAATCTCGCCATTCCAAGCCTTGTTGAGCTTGTAGCCCCCATTTGGGTAATACGGCCGCTGAAAAAGTTTGACCAGGACGATCACTACTAAAGTCTTGCTGAGCCTGTAAACTGAAGCTAAAAAGGATAAATCCTAAGGCTATTTTCCATTTTCTCATAGCCCTAAGATCAGGCGTCCAATCTGGAAATACAAAAAGAGTCCAATAATATCGTTGAGGGTGGTAATAAATGGACCGGTGGCTAAGGCCGGATCAATTTTATATTTATTTAGCACTAAGGGCACGAAGGTTCCTATTAATGCCGCTACCACAATTACCGAGAATAAGGCCACACTTACGGTGAGGGCCAACTTCATTCCATAGCCTAAAAACAAGCTGGCACCAATCACCAGAATACTCAATATCAAACCATTAACCAGAGCCACTCCCAATTCCTTTACCAAGCGATTTAGGGTGGTATTATCGGCCAAAGACTGGCTGGCTAAACCTTGCACTATAATCGCTGAAGACTGTACGCCCACATTACCTCCCATTGCCGCGATTAGCGGAATAAAAAAGGCCATTTTGGGGATGATGTCAATATCACTTTCGTAGCGACCAATCACCGATGCGGCTAAAAGCCCACCAAACAATCCAATCAATAACCAAGGCAAACGAGCACGGGTGATTGACCAGAGGGTATCATCTGCTTCTACCTCATCGGTAAGACCACTGGCCAGGTTGTAATCTTCCTTCGCCTCATCACGAATTAAGTCCACCACATCATCAATGGTAATGCGACCTACCAGATGACCAAGTGGGTCAACCACCGGCATTACCACCAGATCGTATTTCTGCATGGTATTGGCCACTTCCTCTGCTTCGGTATTGACCTCTACGTATTGTACTTTATGGGAATAAACCTCCGAAATAGGAGTACGCGTAGGAGTTGTAAGTAACTTTTTAAGGGAAAGGGTGCCCAATAATTTATTCTGCCCGTTCACCACGTAAATGGCATGCACACGCTCTACTTCTTCCGCTTGCTTGCGCATTTCACGCACACATTCGAGTACATTCCAATGATCCTTTACTTTGATCATTTCGGTACCCATCAGCGAACCAGCGGTTCCTTCAGGATATACCAATAAGCGAGCAATATCCATCGCCTGCTTCTGGTCCTCGATATTCTCTAATACCTCACGCCTTTGAACCTCATCCAGTTCATTGATAAGGTCGGCCGCATCATCAGAATCGAGATTATCGATAAGCTCCTGCGCAATCTCCTTACCGGTATAATCCGCCAGGATCTTTGCCCGTAGGTCATCATCGAGTTCCATCAGGACTTCGGCCCCGATTTCATCACTAAGGTTTTCGTAGAGGATAAGAGCCAGATCGAAGTCGATCTTCTCTATTATTTCGGCTAAATCTGCGGGGTGACCCTCTTTGAGCAATTCCTCATACTCGCTTAAATGACGCTGGGAAATATCCAGTTCCAGTTGCTGTAAAAAGTCCTTGCTCAGATCAACACTCATCCCGTTAATTTTTGTGTTAAGGCTACAAATTCTTGCCAGGTAAGCTGCTCGGCCCGTTTTTGCAGGGTTTCCGGCGCTATCCCTTCCAGCGGTAAATTTAGACTTTTCAAGGCATTGCGCAGTGTTTTCCGCCTTTGATTAAAGGCTGCTTTCACAATTTTTGTAAGCAATGGAATTGCCACCTCCGGCTGCCAATTTTCCTTGCGTTTAAAGCGGATTACCCCTGAGCGGACCTTGGGAGGCGGATTAAACTCTTCCGGCTCTACCGTAAAGAGATATTCGCGATCGTAGAAAACCGCAGATAGCACCGACAGGATTCCATAGGTCTTGGAACCGGGCTCCGCTGTTAATCTATCAGCAACTTCCTTTTGAAACATGCCTACCATTTCCGGAATCAAATCAGGATAATCCAGCATTTTAAAAATGATCTGGCTGCTAATATTATAAGGGTAATTTCCGGCCAAGGCGAAAGGCTCCTTCATCAAGTCTTTCAAATCCAATTGCAGGAAATCACCGGGAATGATATGTCCTTGCAGAGCAGCAAAATGTTCTTCTAAATAGTGAACCGATTCGGTATCGATCTCCACTACAAAAACTTCCTGCTTTTGCTCTAAAAGGTGCTGGGTTAAGACCCCCATACCCGGACCAATCTCCAATACTTTGGAATAGCCTTCCCCACTTAAGGCTTCGGCTATTCGCCCGGCAGTTTCCGGGTTCTTAAGGAAATGTTGCCCGAGATGTTTTTTCGCTCTAACCATGTAATTCTATCAAACCTGCACGACGCAATAAAGCCTCTGGATCGGGATCTTTTCCTCGAAAGCGCTTGTATAATACTGCAGGATGTTCGGATCCGCCTGAAGCTAATAAATCGCGGAACTTTTGGGCCGTTTCGGTATCAAAGAGGCCTTTTTCTTTGAAAAGTTCAAAGGCATCGGCATCCAGCACCTCAGCCCATTTATAGCTGTAATAACCTGCGGAGTATCCACCTTGAAAGATATGACTAAAACTGCAGGACATATTGGTTTCATCCTGAGCAGGGAAAAGCGCAGTTTCGGCAAAAACGCTTTCTTCCAGTTCTGCTACCGTATCATGCTCAGGCAAACCATTGTGCCAGGCCATATCCAGCTTAGCAAAACCAACCTGACGGATGGTAGCATAGCCTTCCATAAAGGTGGCCGACTCTTTTAATTTATCTACCCATTCGGCGGGCAAGGCACTCCCATTTTCAAAGTGATGTGCGAACAAATCCAGGCATTCTTTCTCATAGCACCAATTCTCCATGATCTGGGAAGGTAATTCCACAAAATCCCAATACACATTGGTTCCACTTAAGCTGGCATATTTTCCTTTGGCCAGAATGCCATGTAAGCTATGTCCAAACTCGTGAAACAAGGTAAGAACCTCATTAAAGGTTAATAAGGAGGGAGTCGTTTTTCCGGGCTTAGTGAAATTACAAACGATGCTCACATGCGGGCGTTGATCACCATCTTTGGTGAGCTTTTGACTGCGGTAGGATGTCATCCAGGCACCATTACGCTTGCCTTCACGAGGGAAGAAATCGGCATAGAAAATGGCTAAATGACTGCCATCAGAGTTCTTTACCTCATAGGTAACCACATCCGGATGGTATTTCTGAATATCGCTGCGTTCTTCGAAGCTAATACCATAGAGTTTATTGGCTACCGCAAAGGCTCCTTCAATCACTCTATTTAATTCGAAATAAGGCTTAAGCTTATTATCATCTATCTCAAATCGCTCTTGCTTGAGCTTTTCTTGATAATAGTTCAAGTCCCAACGCTCCAGTTTATCAATGCCATCTTTAGCCTTGGCATAGGCTTCCAGTTCGCTGAGCTCGCTTTGAGCCGCTGGTAAAGCTACCTCTTGCAGTTTGGCCAGAAAATCATTTACCTCTTGCGGGCTGCGTGCCATACGTTCGGATAGGATATAATCAGCATGGCTTTTATAACCCAGTAATTCTGCACGCTCTTGGCGGAGCTTTACGATGCGCAATACACTCTCTTGATTATCGTATTCATCGCCTTTAAAGGCTTTGCTGCCGAATGCCAATTGAAGCTTTTTACGCAAGTCCCGATTTTGAGCATAGGTCATTACCGGAATATAACTGGGGGCTTGTAGGCCGATGAAGTACTTACCTTCCTGACCTTTAGCTGATGCTTCCTCAGCGGCAGCTTCCAGGGCATAGTCTGGTAATCCGATTAATTCTTCTTTATTTAAAAAGAGTTCGTAGCGATTAGTTTCTGCCAATACATTCTCTCCAAACTGCAGGCTTTGTTGGGCTAATTGCTGATCAATCTCACGTAGGCGTTTCTGGGCTTTGGCTTCCAGCTTAGCTCCATTTCGCTCAAAAGAACGATAGGACTTATCCAAAAGCATTTGATCTTCCTGATCCAAAAGCTCACGATTCGCTTCTTGATAAACCGTTTTAACACGATCGAAAAGCACCGGGTTTAAGAGAATGTCGTTTCGGTATTCACTCAAGAGAGGAGAGAAATCACGCGCGAGCATCTGAATTTCCTCATTAGTTTCAGCCGAATTAAGATTGAAGAAAATCTCCGCAATACGGCCAACTCTTTCCCCTGCCTCCTCTAGGGCGATAATGGTATTGGAAAAGTTAGGAGCTTCAGACTGATCACAAATGGCTTGTATCTCAGCTAAACCTTCTTGTATTGCCTCTTTGAGTGCTGGAAGAAAATGCTCGGTTTTAATTTCTTCAAAAGGTGCAGTACCAAAGGGCGTATTGAAATCCTTTAATAAGGGATTAGTCATGCTTAAAAATATTTCCGCAAAGGTAGCATCCCCGTCTTTGGAAGCAATAGTCTTGATATGAGCCTATCGACGATTTTGATAATGCCTAATGTAAATTTGCAGCCATGAAAGCACAGGAAGCACAAGCGCATTTAAATCAGCTTTGGCAAAAGGCCCAAAAGCAATTAGAAGAACTGTTTTATTACAGTGAGGAAGAAGATCTTAAAAAACGCCTGGACCCCAAATCCTGGTCGGTTACCGAAGTGCTATTTCATATCAACCTCTTAAATGAGAGCTACCTCAAGAACATGCCTAATATCGAAAGCTTAGCTGATGCGGATGGCAATCGCAGTCTTAAACGAAGCTTTGTAGGTCGTAAATTGGAGAAGTCCATGGCTTTAAAGCCTGATGGTAGTATAGCAAAGAAGTATAAAACGCCTTCGCTTAGTGATCCCATTGCCGCTCAAAAACGTGGCCATGCAGCGGTAGAACAAGTGATCTTCCGTGAAATTGTTGAGGATTTAAAAACCATCAAGCAATACATCGACATTTTAGATGGCAAGGCTCTGGAGAAAAGCAAGGTTCCTACCCTCTTCCCTATTTTAAAAGTAAATGCTGCGGATAGTCTTTTCATTTTACTAAAACATGAACTTAGACATATCGCCCAAGCAAAGCGCATAATGCAAGGCTAGTAGGCAAAATATAAAGGCATAAAAAAAGCCGTCTCGGTACTACCAAGACGGCTTTTCTATTTTGCTAAAAGCTCGAGGCTTATTTTACAATCTTAATCCAAAGATCTCCAGTATAAGAACCATTCAGTCGGCTAGACTTAGCTTGGTCTGCTTGCTGATAGTTGGTAAACTTATACAGGTAAACATAGAAGAAATTATTGCTAGGATCTTGGAAGATCTGAGCGTCAATTCCTTGACTGTTTAAGCGGTTTTTCAAGCGAGTGGCATTGCCTTGCTCACCAAATACACCAGCAGTAACATAGTATCCTGGTGAACCTGGGCTCACATTAGAAGCTCTGTTCTCAGGAGCATAATCCTGTGGATTGGTATTGCCGGTATTACCCGTATTCGGGTTGTTGTTATCCGGCTGGTAATTGTTGTTCGGGTTGTTATTCATGTTCTGATCACGCTGATTCTGCAGATCGCGCATGGTATTTCCACCCTGATTACCACCTTGGTTTCCACCATTATTGGTTTGGTTGTTAGGAGCATTATTCTGAGCATCCTGACGCATACGTTCTAACTCGGCCTCCATTTTCTTTTTCTCTTCTTCCAGAGATTTGGCCAATTCGTCTTTGTAATTGTCTTTAAACTCTTTAATCTTCTCGTCAATAGTTTCTTCAGTTTCATCACGCTGACGACGAAGATCATGCTTAATGCGTTTCACTTCATTCTCCAAACGCTCATTCTCCTTATTACTACCGAAGCGATAAGTCAACATAAACTCATGACTGGTACCAAAGCTACTAGCGTAGGTATTAGTAGAAAAGTCATAAGCATACCCAAGAGTTAATTGCTCAGATAAGTTTAAACCGATATTGGCAGTTACTCCATAGCTAGAACGATACATAGCACCTACATAACCGTATTCTACCATATTGTAAAGCAATCCTGCATCAATTTGTACGGGTACTCCTTCTGCAGCACGAACCATAGCCATGGGGCTAAGAATTTGCTTATCGCCAGCGAATTTGAAATCGTACTGAGCAGATACTACATAGTGACGAATCAAATTATAGTTGATATCACTAGGATTAGTAGCGTAAACAATGCTCTCACTAAAAATCTGAGGAGCGGCAAAACCCAAGGTAAAATCGCGAACCATTAAGCTTAAGCCCAGGTTCATATCGAAGGTACCACGGTTAGGTGCTACAACGGTGAATACATCACCAGCATCGCGAGCTCTAACCCCACTTTGATCAATAGTCTGATTGATATAACCAGCACCTAAACCTCCAGAAAGGCTAATATCCTTAGTTAACTGTACGTGATAAGCATAATTACCATACACACCTAAACGGCTCAGGATATCGGTTTTATCGGAGAATCCATACACACTCCAACCAACACTTCCATCATTCATGGCACCGTTTACAGCTAATGCAGAAGTTTCGGGAGAACCCTGGATTCCGCTCCACTGACGACGGTGTAAAATAGTGGCTTCGGTTACTCCTCCCGTTCCGGATAAGGCCGGGTTATAGATATAAGGAGTAAAGAAATAATTACTGTATAAAGGAATCTGTTGCGCTTGTGTATAAGTCGCCATCAGTCCCAGTCCAAGCAAAAGGATTAATTTCTTCATGATCTTCATCTTATTGTTGGTTGCGGATTATAGTGATGGCGTTTTGCATGCGAATATCTCCGCCACAATCCAGAATATAATAGTAAGTACCATCAGGAAGCTCATTGCCTCCATTATCTGTACCACCCCAGGTTCCAGGGAAGTTTTCATCATCATATACAACAGAACCCCAACGGTTCATAATGGTGATCGCACAAGCGTCTCCCGCCATCAATTCACGAATATCCCAAAGGTCATTCAGACCGTCACCATTAGGAGTAAAGATGTTGAAGGACTGGTTTACCGCACTAATCTGATCAGGAATATTACTATTGATGATCAATACCAGAGAGTCGATTCCAGAACAACCACGAGCATTGGTAACCTCTACGTAAATAGTAATGGTATCTGCCAATACTCCATTTTCGAGCACTTTAGAAACCTGAATACTCTGACTGAGGAAGTCGTTAAACTCAATCGGCTTATTAGCGAACCAACGGTAAGAAGATCCACCGAAGGCAGTTAAAGTTGCTACTTCACCTGACTTAATAGTCTGATCCGGACCGGCAGCTGCATTAACCGTTAAGGCATAAATCTCAACCGTATCGCGAGTGATACATCCATTTATCCCCACTGCTCTGGCTGCATACAATCCAGGAGTATTAACATAGCGGGTAGCACCCATTACGGTTCCATTATCCCAACTTACGCTATTGAAATTACCTTGCGCAATTAAGAGAATACTATCCCCTTCACAGAGTCCGATAGAATCACCAGGGAAGAAAGCTAAGTCTGGAGATTCGTAGAAGATTACTTCGATACTGTCGGTGAAGTAATCACAAGTCTGTAAACCGAAACGGTTAAAATAAGTAGTTGATAAGCGGAACCAGGCGGTATCCTCATTTACTCTTTTTAAAGTTGTATCGATTTGAAGAGTAACTAAAGTGTCATTCAAGAGATTGGCCCACATATTAGTTTGTGGATTCCATTGCTGCCACTGATAGTTCCAAGGGCGTAAACCTAATACCGTGTCGGTGGCTGATACCAATGCTGAATCATACAAACAAAGGTTATAGCCGGTTAAACCAGAACTGGTTCCTGGGAACTCAATCTCCGCAGTAGAAGTTAATGGGATAGAGTCAACAAACACTTTGTAAACTTTAGAGGTATCAGTACAAATACCATCATCGATAGAAACCCAGTAATTACCACTTTCATGGACAATAAAGTCTCGGTTAATTTCACCGGTAAGTGGATATTTTACGCGAGCTCCTAAATTCTGATCTAAGGAATCACTTAACCATTGGTAGCTATAGCTATATCCAAAGTTAATAAGACTGGTTGGAGTTGAAGGGGCCCGAATAATGGCCGAATCAACTTCGCAGAAGTTTACTGAATCCTGTCCTACGATAAAAGCATTAGGTGAATTCACAATAGAAAGATCGTAATCTGGGAACCAGCGCACCGCTACACTATCCGACTCAAAGAAACAAGTCTCGATATTGGTAAAGGTTGTACGCGTTGATATCCGAACTCGGAAATAACGCAATGCCGGTTTCGGATTTTGGAAATAAGGTTGTCCTGGATCACTCAAGCTCGTATCCACTACCAATTCAGGTAAAGTATCAAAACTTAAAGGACCACCGGAAACAGATTTCCATGGGTTAGCACCGGGAGGTACGCTTGGATCATACCACTGCCATTCGTACTTCCAACCTGGATCTGGAACTGAAGGTAAGGTGGTAAGAAGTACCGAATCCTTCATACATATCTCGTTGAATACAGTTGGTCCGACTAATCCTGGGAAAGGCACACCTACTACATCTGCTTGAGGAACGGTATCAATATTTACCCAGAACATATTACCCATTGGAGTAGTATCCTGGCAGTAGCCATCAGAAACTACAATACGGTAGTGATTCCAACCTGGCTTTGAACTATTCTGATTGATTTGTAAGGTTCTTTGAGTTCCGGTAGGAGTAGTAATATCATACCAATCAAATTTACCCGTCACGGAATTAAATGAATCGGTGATCCATTGGTAAGAGAATACTAAACCAGTTGCAGGATTAACCAAAGGACCATCTAATAAAGCGATTTCATTCTCACAGAGTTCAATCGAATCTCGAGGTGAATTATTATTAGAGGGCTTATCTACACGATATGCAAAAGCATTTAATGCATTAGAAGCATTAAAAGTTACGGAGGTTGGTGTATTTAATTGGTTTACAATTACCTCATCCGAGAATATCGAACAAGGACCATCAATAACCTCACATTTATAAACTCCCGAAGAACCTACGATAATAGAATCATTGGTTTCACCAGGAATAGCAGCCGTACCATTGTACCACTGATAAGAATTACCATCATTAGCAACGCGTAAGAAAACGGAATCTTTCTTACAGAAACCGATATCGACTACAGAGGTAGTGTATTTATTATCAAAAGTGTCCATGCGAGATTGATTGCGGATCAAAGCAATCGAATCGATCATGGCGATGGTTGGAATACGGTTCACATTATAAAAGGCAGTATCACTAGCACCATTTGCAGTAATATTGCCTACTCCATCACGGTTGGTAATCCTTAAACTGGAACCAAAGAGATTCGAATTACAAGGAATCGCCAGTACCGCCCATTTCAAACCCGGTCCGAAAGTATCTAAAACCGAAGTGGCTTGAGTTACAGGATTGTTATTCGTCCAAAGCTCCACTAAACTTAAATTGATACGTGCTGCCCAGTTGGGAGGACTAACGGAGTTTGTTAACTCGTAAAAGAAGTCGGATGTGCTGGAAAAGCTAGACCCGGCTTTAATTTCATACCGGACTGTGATTGTATCACATTGACAAATCCCTGTCGGGTTGCCTGGATTGTTACTCACTAGCTGTAGGTCGATATCTCCCACTGCTACTTGCCCAAAGCTAAAAGCAGGCAATAACAGAAGCAGGCTCCATAGACCAGAGAGCTTGTACAGGTTCTTCTTCATAATTAGGATTGTTTGCAAAATATTGGCAATTTACAGCATTCTTTAGGACTGGTCTTATGAAATTGACAAGGGATATTGACAATTTAGTTAACGACCTTTGCCTTATGTACACTGCTCATTAAACCCATACGTAAAAAAACAGCAAAAGGTGGGGTATCTAAAAAAGCGAATTTTTGCCTTCCGTGTTGCATTTGAGGGACTTGGACTCCTATTTAAAGAGTCAGCTCATGCACGTATACATTTACTGGCCATAGTACTCGTTAGCTCAAGTGCTATTTATTTAAATGTGAGTAATAGCGAGTGGATCGTCCTGATTCTCTGTTATGGCGCAGTGCTTAGTCTCGAAGCGATGAACTCAGCCATAGAGTATGCAATTGACCTTAGCCATCCTGAAAAACATCCTTTAGCAAAAAAAGCCAAGGACATCGCTGCGGCAGCTGTTTTAATCGCTGCTATTTGCAGTGTGATTATCGCCCTGATTATTTTTGTACCCAAATTCTAATAGATGCATCCATTGCTTTTAAGCAAAATCAAAGAAGAGCTAGAATCGATAGAGGATATTAGTCAAGGGCTCTTAAAAGTATGTGAACTGATTCACAGCGAAATGGAGGCCTACGATTGGGTGGGTTTTTACTTCATGCATCATCCTAGTCGAAAATTACATTTAGGACCTTATGTAGGTGCTCCAACCGATCATACCCTTATCGACTTCGGGAAAGGCATTTGTGGTCAAGTTGCGGAAAGCGGGAATAGTTTTCTGGTAGAGGATGTTAATGCACAGTCTAATTATATCGCCTGCAGCATTGATGTGAAATCTGAAATTGTAGTTCCGCTCTACCAAAACGGCGAATTAATCGCCCAAATTGATATTGACAGCCATTTAATAAATCGCTTTCAAGCAGAGGATGAGCAATTTCTAGTAGCTGTAAATGAGCTATTAGCCCAAAGATACTCGGAGCTAAGCCGCTATATTGATACGCTGATTTAAAGGTACTACTGTCCGCTGCGAATCGCTTCTACCGGATCTAGTCGGGAAGCACTTAGGGCTGGAAGAAATCCGGATACCAAGCCAATGACAATCGAAATACTTAGGCCTTGGATGACATTCTTAAGGCTCACGTAGATTTCAAAATCCATTTCACCCATTATATAGGGTAAAGCTAATTGCGCACCGTAAACCATTGCAATTCCTAGGCTTCCGCCGATGAGGCATAAAAGCACCGACTCCAACAAGAATTGGCTCAGAATAAAATGTCTTTTGGCACCCAAACTCATTTGGATTCCGATCTGGTTGGTTCTTTCCCGAACGCTAACGAACATGATATTCGCGATTCCAAAACCGCCAACCAGAATACTAAAACCACCAATTACCAGGCCGGATAATCCTATCGCAGCAAAAAAAGAATCCAGTCCATTAGAAATCACCGAAATTTCATTTAGAGAAAAATTATCATCTGCCTTTGGCTTTAAACGTCGAATGGCCCGCATGGCTCCGGTAATTTCATCTTTCATCGCACTCATCTCCACCCCTTCCTTGGCTTGAGCCATGATGGTCCCCCCATTTTGATTCTTTAGACTCATCAGGTTTCCCACATATTTTATAGGAACCAGAATAGCTCCATCCATATTTTGCCCAACCAAACTTTGACCCTGTTTTTCTAAAACACCGATCACCCTCAGTTTACGACCCAGCACACTGAAATCTCTACCAATAGGATCAGCGCCACCGTAAAGCCCTTCTGCCACATCATGTCCTAAGATAGCAATGGGATTTCCTTTTCGAGATTCCAGGTCGGAGAAGTAACGACCCTCGGATAATTCAAAATTCCAAATGCGATTGTAATTATGTGAGGCACACATCACGTTTACCCTTTCCACCGAATTCAATCCGTATTTAAGGGTCTGATTGACCCCGAAAACATAAGCGATGTACTCAACCGTGCTAAGGCGCTCCTCCAATTTTTCCATTTCGTAAAAATCGGGTTCCGGGCGCTGGAAATATTTCCACCATTTGTATTCGCCAGATCCTCCACCCCAAGGCCACTTTTGCACATAAACCACATTACTCCCTAAGCTCTCCACACTTTCGCGGATATTTCGCTCTAAAGAATCAACAATGGTAAAAACAGCAACAATGGTTAGGATACCAATGGTTACTCCAATCAAGGAGAGAAAAGTGCGCAAACGGTTTACTCGCAAGGCATGCAAAGCAAAGCGTAAACTCTCTTGAAAAAGGCGAAGGAAGACCATGATCTTGAATTGCAATTCAAAGGTAAATGAATTTTGTCCAAGGCCTTTCCATGCTTTTAAAAAGCACTAATTTTGCCCTTTAAAAAATTTTTCAGCATGCCTTCAGTTTCCGGTGCACCTACCGCCTTGATCTCCGTATTTTATAAAGATGGCTTAGATAGCCTCGCCCAAGCCTTAGTTGATAAGGGTTATACCCTCTTATCTACTGGAGGAACTCGCAAATTCCTGGAAGATCTGGGACATAAAGTAGAAGCCGTAGAGGACTTAACCAGTTACCCTAGTATTTTAGGAGGAAGGGTAAAAACCTTACATCCCAAAGTATTTGGGGGCATTTTAGGTCGTCGCAATTTAGATAGCGATATCGCTGAAATGAATGAATTCGAGATTCCCTCCATCGATGTAGTGGTGGTGGATCTCTATCCTTTCGAAGAAACCCTAGCTTCAGGAGCTTCGCATCAAGATATTATCGAGAAAATTGACATTGGTGGAATTTCCTTAATTCGCGCCGCTGCCAAGAATTATAATGACACTTGGATTATTCCCTCGCGTGAATATTATGCTCAAGCGCTTGAAGTATTAACTTCTGATAGTCTTAATGAGGAAGTTCGCAAACAATTTGCAGCTGCGGCTTTCCGCATTTCTTCAGCCTATGACACCCATATTCAAGCCTATTTAAGCGGTAATTATCAAAACCTTATTTTAGGTCAGGAACATCCTTTGCGTTATGGTGAAAACCCACATCAAAAAGGAAGCTTCTACGGTAATATGGAAGAGGTTTTCGAGCAACTACATGGAAAAGCTCTTTCCTATAATAACTTGCTGGATGCAGATGCAGCGGTAAATCTGATTCGCGAATTTGATGAAACTACCGTAGCTGTATTAAAGCACAATAATGCCTGTGGTATCGCATCACGCGAAAGCGTTTTAGACAGCTGGACTGATGCCCTTGCTGGTGATCCGGTATCTGCCTTTGGTGGCGTTTTGATTTCTAACCGTGAAATTGACAAAGCCACCGCGGAGGATATGCATAAAATCTTCTTCGAGATTGTTATTGCTCCTTCTTACAGTGCCGAAGCTTTAGAAATCTTGCAGCAAAAGAAAAACCGCATCATTTTAATTCTGAAGGATTTTGATGCGCCCAAAATGCAATACAGAAGCCTCTTAAATGGCATTCTGGCTCAAGAAAAAGATCATCATACCGACAGCCAGGAAGACTTAAAAGTGGTAACCAAAGTAAGTCCATCAGCAGAGGAGATTGAAGATCTGCTTTTTGCCTCAAAAATTTGCAAGCATACCAAGTCAAATACCATTATCTTAGCCAAGAACAAACAATTGATCGCGGGGGGTACCGGCCAAACTTCGAGAGTTGATGCTTTAAAACAAGCCATCACTAAGGCCAAGGCTTTTCACTTCGAATTAGAGGGAGCGGTTATGGCATCGGATGCCTTCTTCCCTTTCCCTGATTGTGTTGAGATTGCCAATGAGGAAGGAATCAAATCGGTAATTCAACCTGGCGGATCAATCAAAGATCAGCTTTCGATCGACTATTGCGATCAGGAGCAAATGAAAATGGTATTTACCGGCATACGCCACTTTAAACACTAAGAGAATTGGGACTTTTTGATTTTTTACGCGAAGACATTGCGATAGATCTGGGCACTGCCAATACCCTGATCATCCACAACGATAAGGTGGTGGTAGACGCTCCTTCGATCGTCGCAAAAGATCGCATCAGCAATAAAATCATCGCCGTTGGTCAAACTGCACGGCAAATGCACGGCAAGACCCACGAGGATATTAAAACTATTCGCCCCCTTAAAGACGGAGTTATTGCCGACTTTGAAGCTTCTGAGTCAATGATTCGGGAGATGATTAAAAGCATTCCGGCTTTACAAAAGCGAATGATTCCCCCTGCCCTGCGCATGGTAATCTGTATTCCTTCCGGGATTACAGAAGTAGAAAAACGGGCGGTAAAAGATTCTGCTCAAAAAGCAGGTGCTCGTGAAGTATATCTCATTCACGAACCTATGGCCGCTGCAATAGGTACCGGTGTGGATGTGCAGGAACCTAAAGGAAACATGATTATCGATATCGGTGGCGGTACCACGGAGATTGCGGTATTAGCCTTAGGGGGTATTGTTGCCGATAAGAGTATTAAAGTTGCGGGTGACGTATTCACCAACGACATTGCCTACTATATGCGCACGCAGCACAACCTCTTTATTGGAGAGCGCAGTTCGGAAGAAATTAAGATTAAGATTGGTTCAGCTTTGGATGAGTTGGAAAACCCACCTGAAGATATGCCGGTACAAGGTAGAGACCTGCTTACCGGTAAGCCCAAGCAATTGATCATTACCTATAAAGAAATTGCCAAAGCTTTGGATAAGTCTATTATCCGAATTGAGGATGCGATTATGGAAGCCCTTTCCTTGACGCCTCCAGAACTGGCAGCTGATATTTACAATAGCGGTATTTACATGGCCGGCGGAGGTTCTATGCTTCGCGGTTTGGATAAACGAATTAGCATGAAAACGGATTTACCGGTATATGTGGCCGAAGATCCATTACGTGCAGTAGTTCGCGGTACGGGTATCGCCCTTAAAAATATCGGGAAGTACAATTTCTTGATGAGCTAAAAGCCTTATGCGGTACTTCCTTATACTGCTGCATAGGAGCCGAATTCTTTTACTCTTTATTCTTTTGGAGGCCATTGCTGTATATTGGGTGGTCTCTGCCAAAAGCTATCCCCGTGCGCAATTCAACAGCACTACCACGGAGATTAATGGTCGCATAAGTAATTTTCAGGATGACTTTCAGTCTTACCTCAATCTGCGCATTGAAAATGAGCAATTGGCCGAGGAGAATCGTAGGCTGAGGGAGCAGTTAAATGAGTCCTTATTGGTCCAGAATTATGGCGCCGATACGATTAATGATAGTGTGCTTAATCAGCGCTATACCTATCTTCCGGCCAAAGTGATTCACAGTAGCCATTTGAAAGCCAGTAATTACTTGATAATCGATAAAGGCTCTCGCAGCGGAATCAAACCGCATATGGGGGTAATAGGACCTCTAGGAGTAGTGGGTATGGTATCCTCCGTAAGTGCCAATTTTGCAAGGGTTATCCCACTGATCAACAATAGCTTATCCATTAGCGCTGCCCTTAAACACGAAGGCTACTTTGGTCCTTTAAAATGGCCCGGTGAAGATTATTTAATGAGTCAGGTAACAGACATTCCTCGCTATTCCAAGGTGGAAGCAGGTGATACGCTGATTACCGATGGCCGCTCTCGCTATTTCCCTCCGGGGATCTCCATTGGGATCGTTCAATCTAAAACCTTGCAAGCCGATCAGAACTTTTTCAGCTTGGAAGTGGCCTTAAGCACCGACTTCGCAAATATCGCCGAAGTGTACGTTGTTAAGGATTTGTTTAGCGCGGAACTAGATACCCTTCAAAATCCCACCGTGCAATGAAGACGCTCCGCGACATAGGGATCTTGCTGTTCATGATAGCGGTTCAGGTATTCTTTCTTAATGAATATCTCTTCAATCATTATCTCAATCCCTATTTATACATCTATCCTGTATTTAGCATCTTAATCTTTTATCCGCGGTTTTGGCAATTGGTGATTGCCTTTGCCTTAGGAGCCTCTATCGACATCCTGGAAGAAAGTGCAGGTGTGCACGCTGCTGCGACTGTCTTCTTAGCCTTCATTATGCCTATCCTTACCCGAATTTTTGGAACCGGTAGAGAAGATAATCCGGATGTACCACAATTTAAGACTATGAGCCTGGAACGCAGATTAGGTCTGCTCTTTGTAGGTTTCTTCCTGCATCATTTAGTTTTATTTGGCCTAGAGAGTTTTCAGTGGAATCAATTCGGTATCTTGTTGCAAAGAAGTCTGTACAGCAGTCTTTTCTCTTTTATTTTTGTACTCCTGTATCAACTTTGGAATGCCCGTCGCTAAATGCAGCGCAAATACCTTTTTTATTTTTTCTTCATTGCCATAGCCCTGGTATTTGCCGGGAGGCTTTTCTATATCCAGGTTTTACAGGAAGAGTATAAGTTATCGGCCCTCAACAATGTGGTTCGAATTGAAAAGGTGTATCCTGGGCGCGGTCTTATTTATGATCGCAATCAAAAATTATTGGTAGGAAATCAAAGTGCCTACGATTTGATGGTGGTGCCTGCCCAGGTTCAGGTGAAGGACACCCTAGCCTTTTGTAGACTGGTAGGTTTGAGCAAAGAGGAGTATCGCAATAGAATGCTAGCGGCCAAGCGCTATTCCTATTTAAAGCCCTCCATCTTTGTAAAGCAAATTAGCAAAGAGGATTTTGCTCTAATACAAGAGCAATTACACTTATTCCCGGGTTTTTATCCGCAAAAGCGGATTCTCCGGGATTATATGACTCTGGCTGGGGCCAATGTTTTGGGCTTTATCGGTGAGGCGAATGAGCGTTATATCCAAGACCATCCTGAATATCAATTAGGAGACCTCATCGGGAAAACCGGAATTGAAAAAAGCTATGAAGATGTTCTTAAGGGGAAAATCGGTGTAAACTACCGCTTGAAGGATGTGCATAATCGGGTGATGGGTCCCTACCAAAATGGTGATTTCGACACCTTACCTGAGCCAGGATTGGATGTGCAGAGCACCATCGACATTGTTATTCAAGCTTATGGTGAAAAACTGATGCAAGGTAAACGTGGCTCCATTGTAGCCATTGAGCCTTCTAGTGGAGAAATTCTGGCTCTGGTTACCAGTCCTTCCTATAAGCCCGACTTAATGGTAGGTCGTCAACGCTCGGTGAATTACAACCGCCTCTATCGCGATAGTATTAGCCTTCCCTTATTTGACCGTGGACTATTAGCCGAATATCCTCCGGGATCTCCCTTTAAAGTGATAAATGCCTTGATTGGCTTGCAGGAAGGCACTTTGACTCCAAGCACCAGTTATACTTGTCATCATGGCTTTCATTACGGTCGCTTGCATGTAGCCTGCCACTGCGGAACCAATTACCCAATTGCCCTGAGAACGGGGATTTCCAAAAGTTGTAATAATTACTTCTGCCAGGTCTTTAAAAACATTATCGAAAAATACCCTACCGCTCAAGAGGGCATGAACGTTTGGAGTAATCATGTAAAGAGCTTCAATATTGGCCAGTTTTTAAATAATGATTTACCCACTGGAAGAAAAGGACTGGTACCGGATGCTGATTACTACGATCGCGCCTTTGGCTACAAAGGTTGGAAAGCGGTAAGTACCATTTCTTTGGCTATTGGTCAGGGGGAAATGCTTTTGACTCCTATTCAAATGGCGAATATGACTGCCGCCATTGCCAATCGAGGATACTATTATACGCCTCATATTATTAAGAGTATTGGGGGTAAACCTATTGATAACAAGCAGTATACAGAGAAAAAACAAACTACTATTGACAGTATTCATTTTCCTGTGGTTATCGAAGGTATGTTCGATGTATTTGAAAGTGGTACCGCCCGAGGTGCACGGATGGAAAGCATCCAGATGTGCGGAAAAACCGGAACAGCGGAGAACCCTCACGGACAAGACCATTCCATTTTTGTGGCTTTTGCCCCCAAGGATAATCCCAAAATTGCCATTTCGATTATTGTAGAAAACGGCTACTGGGGCAGTCGCTGGGCCGCCCCTATTGCCAGCTTAATAATTGAGAAGTACTTAACTGGCGAGATTAGTCGGCCCGAAATGGAAAAACGCATGTTGGCTGGTGACTTAAGTGAAGAATACGCCAAACAATTAATTGAAAAATACGGCCTGGAGGTCATGGACACTACCGCAAATGCGTCAAGGTAATTTAGGAATACAAAAGATTGATTGGCTAACCGTGCTGCTTTATTTCAGCCTGGCTATTTTGGGCTGGCTAAATATCTATGCCGCGGTTTACGATGAGGCGCATTCCAATATCCTCGATTTTACCCAGCGTTATGGCAAGCAATTGTTGTGGATTGGCACCTCAGTCCTGATTATCATTTTCCTTTTTATTCTGGATGGCAGCGTCTTTCAAACCCTGGCCTATCCCATTTATGGGCTCAGTATGCTCTCGCTCTTAGCGGTTCTGTTTTTTGGAAAAGAGATTGCCGGTGCCCGTTCCTGGTTTGTGATTGGTGGCTTTAGTTTGCAACCCTCGGAGTTTGCCAAATTCGCCACGGCCTTGGCCTTAGCGGCCTTTCTGGGGAAACCGGAACGAAACCTCAGTTCCTGGCGTACTAAAATTGTGGCTTTCGGAATTATCCTTCTACCAGCGATTTTAATTGTACCTCAACCTGATCCAGGCTCCGGCTTAGTTTATTTTAGTTTAATCCTGGTGCTATACCGCGAAGGGCTTTCAAGCTCCTATATCATTGCCGGAATAAGCATCGCTGTGCTCTTTTTACTGAGCTTACTCATCCCTATTCTTTATCTGCAGTTAATCTTGGCCGCAGTAGCCCTCATCATCATATTCTTAGGGCGTAAAGTGCGAGGCTTTTGGCTCAGGGTAACCGCCATATTAGCGGTGGCTTTGGTTTTGGTGAATAGTGTGGATTATGCCTTCAATAATATACTCGAAGATCGGCACCGCAACCGGATCAATATCCTTTTAGGAAAGGCACATGATCCCAAGGGAATTGGCTATAATACCACGCAATCCATGATTGCCATTGGTTCTGGAGGTTGGAGTGGCAAAGGCTATTTGCAGGGAACCCAAACTAAATTCGATTTTGTACCGGAACAGAGTACAGACTTTATCTTCTGTACGGTAGGTGAAGAATGGGGCTTTTTAGGCAGTGCCTTATTGATAGTGCTCTTTAGCCTCTTATTCTTTCGCTTGGTTCATCTGGCTGAAAGGCAAAAATCTAGCTTTGCCCGGGCCTATGCCTATGCCGTGGTGAGTATACTCTTTTTCCACTTTAGCATTAATATCGCCATGACCATTGGCCTGGCTCCGGTTATAGGCATTCCCCTGCCCTTCTTTAGTTATGGCGGATCCTCACTATGGGGTTTTACCTTTTTGCTTTTTATCCTGATAAAGCTGGACTCCTACCGCTGGCAGACCCTTTAATCCTCCTTTACTTCTACACCATTCCAAAAGGCCACATAGGATTTAATATGATTAGCCAAAGGTTTAGTTTGAGGATAATACCAGGCTGCATCCGGGTTTTCTTTCCCATCTACCGTTAAATGATAATAACTGGCCTCCCCTTTCCAAGGGCACCAGGTATGGGTTTCAGAATCTTTAAAGAATTCTTTCTTGATCGAATCTGCTGGGAAATAGTGGTTTCCCTCTACAACTATGGTTTCGTCGCTTTCGGCAACGACCACTCCATTCCAATAAGCTTTCATGGCTGCAAGGTCTAAAAAAAAGAGCCCCCGAAGGAGCTCTTTATTAATTTTGGATCATCTCGAAATCCAGACCATTTTCCAATTTTTCATAGCGATAAGCCTTCGAAAAATTGAGGATGTTTTTAATGGTTTGCCGGTCTGGCCGTGCGTTCACTTGATGATCATTTCGTAAAGTAGTTGTTTTATCCATGTACCGTGTTTGAAAATAGACCTATCTATAACGGCAAGGAGAAAACGATTAGTATTTCATTTCAAAAAAAATTGCAGAAACACCGAAACATGTTTTAGGAAAGACTCAAACTCATATTATGTTCCTGCATCAATTTGCGAAGATTGATCAGTGCATAGCGCATCCGACCTAAAGCTGTATTAATGGATACTCCGGTTTGATCCGCAATATCTTTAAAGCTTAATCCGCTGAAATGACGCAGGCGTAATACCTCTAATTGCTCAGGGGGTAATTTTAAAATAAGCTTGTGTAAGTCTTTCTCAATTTGCTCGCGAATCATACCGGTCTCCGCATTTTCGGAACCATCCTTAATAATTTTAAAGATGTCGTACTCATCATTGGGAGTAACCGTAGGAATGCGCTTTTGCTTCCGGAAATGATCTATCACCAGATTGTGCGCAATTCGCAGTGCCCAATTCAGGAACTTACCTTCTTCGTTGTAATTGCCCTTGCGGAATGTTTTGATGATCTTCACGAAAGTGTCTTGAAATACATCATTAGCGAGATCTCTGTTTTGAATCTTGCTAAGGATATAGGAAAAGATCCTTTGCTCGTGTTTATTGATCAGAAAAGAAAGGGCTTTCTCGTCTCCGTCGATGTAGAGCTTGATTAGCTCAGCATCTTTCATTGCAGTGTAATCCATAGTTCACATGATTGGGGTTAATAAATCAATCCTAAAAAACAATCAAGTAACTATGTATCTATAAGCAATGGGTATTTAGTTAATAGACGTTGGTAGCTCTGTTTGGTTGGCTACCCATGTCAACAAATATATAATTTTTGTTTTCAATCCCACAAACGCAAGTGGGTTTGGTACTTTTGCTTTTTGCTTTCTTTAACGTTTAGTATGACAAAAAATTCCCCTTCCCATAAGGATTGGATTGAAATAAAAGGTGCGCGCGTTCACAATTTGAAGAACATTAGCCTGCGCATCCCTCACGGAAAGCTAACCGTAATTACCGGATTATCAGGCTCTGGCAAATCTTCATTGGCTTTCGACACCCTCTACGCCGAAGGGCAACGACGCTATGTAGAAAGTCTATCTTCCTATGCCCGTCAATTTTTAGGTCGATTGGACAAACCCGAGGTAGATCAAATTAAAGGGATAAGTCCGGCCGTTGCCATCGAACAAAAGGTGATTTCACGTAATCCCCGCTCTACCGTTGGGACGAGCACCGAGATTTACGATTACCTCAAAGTACTTTATGCCCGTATTGGCAGAACCTTCTCCCCGCTTAGTGGTGAAGAAGTAAAGAAGCATCATATTGAAGATGCCTTAGAATTTGTGAAAAGCCTCGCACCAGATACTCGAATTCTCTTAAAGGCTCCTTTGCATTTACATGATCGCAGTTTAAAAGATCAACTAGAGATTTTAGAACAGCAGGGCTTTAGCCGATTATCCTGGAAGGGTGAAGTGGTTCTGATTAATGAACTGGATCCTAAAGAAGTAAAAGATCCAGAAAGCTTGGAGATTGTTGTGGATCGCCTTACGGCAGATATCAGCAGTGATGAGCAATTAAATCGTTGGACCGACTCCTTGCAAACCGCCTTCTTTGAAGGAAGAGGCTTATGCCGGATTGAACTATTTGCTAAGAATGAGACCCGCGAATTCTCCAATAAATTTGAATTGGATGGAATTGAATTCGAAGAGCCAAGTCCCCATCTTTTTAGCTTCAACAACCCTTTTGGGGCCTGCCCAAAATGCGAGGGTTTTGGTAACATTATGGGAATTGATGAGGATTTGGTAATTCCCGATTCCAGTCTTTCCGTATATGAAGATGCCATTTATCCCTGGCGAGGAGAAAAGATGCAGGAATGGAAACTGCAATTGATTCAAGGTGCAGAGAAAGCCGGCTTCCCCATTCACCGACCTATCTTCGAGCTTAAAACGGAAGAATATGACATGCTCTGGGATGGCAGCAAGCATTTTAAAGGTCTCAATGAATTTTTCGAATACCTAGAATCCAAATCCTATAAGATTCAGTTTCGGGTAATGCTCTCCAGATACCGCGGAAAAACCCGCTGTACCTCCTGTAAAGGCAGTCGACTGCGCAAAGAAGCTACTTATGTTAAAGTTGGTGGATATGCCTTAACCGAATTGGTAAACTGGCCCATTGATAAGCTGCAAAGCCATTTCGAAAAGCTGGAACTTAGCGAGTCTGAACAGCAGATTGCGAAACGCCTCTTAATTGAGATCAATAATCGTTTGCGCTACCTCTGCGACGTGGGCCTTCCCTATTTAACGCTAAACCGTGTTTCGAATACCCTATCCGGTGGTGAATCACAGCGAATTAACCTGGCTACCAGCCTGGGAAGTGCTTTGGTGGGATCCACCTATATTCTGGATGAACCAAGCATTGGCCTGCATCCACGTGATACAGAACGATTGATCCGAGTGGTGAAAAATCTGCGCGATCTCGGTAATACCGTTGTGGTGGTTGAGCATGATGAGGAAATGATGCTGGCCGCGGATTATATTGTAGACATTGGTCCGGATGCAGGTATCCACGGAGGAGAAATCCTCTTTGCCGGTACTCCTCAAGAATTGATTGCCAAAGAAGATACTTATACGGCCCGTTACCTGCGAGGTGACGCTAAGATTGAAGTTCCGGCTAAAAAAGAAGCTCGCAAATTCATCGAAATCTTTGGTGCTCGAGAGAATAACCTCAAGAATATCGACATCCAAATTCCCTTACATCGCTTTACGGTCGTTACCGGTGTTAGTGGCTCAGGGAAGTCGAGCTTAATTCGCAAGATTTTATACCCGGCCCTTAAAAAACGCTTAGGCGCTTATGCTGATAAAACAGGAAAATTTGGTCGCATAGGTGGCGCCATTAACGACATTGGCGATGTTGAGTTTGTAGATCAAAATCCTATTGGTAAGAGCTCTCGTTCCAATCCGGTAACCTATCTCAAAGCATACGACGATATCCGTGCCCTTTATGCATCGCAGCCTCTATCGAAAAGCCGTAAATACAAAGCGGGATATTTCTCCTTCAATATTGATGGCGGACGTTGTGAGAAATGCCAGGGCGAAGGCGAAATCACCATTGAAATGCAATTCATGGCCGATGTGCACTTAAAGTGTGATGAATGCCAGGGACAGCGCTTTAAGAAAGAAATTCTGGATGTGAAATTCGAAGGCAAGTCCATTTTCAATATCCTCGAATTAACCGTAGATGAAGCAATTCCCTTCTTCCGCGAAAGCGGCCAGGAAAAGATTGCCGACAAAATTCAGCCTTTACAGGATGTAGGCCTGGGTTATGTTAGTATGGGTCAGAGCTCCTCTACCCTTTCTGGCGGTGAAGCCCAGCGGATTAAGTTGGCCACCTTTTTAGGAAAAGGCCAGAGTCAATCGCCGGTGCTTTTCATTTTTGATGAACCTACCACTGGATTGCACTTCCATGATATTCAAAAGCTATTGCAAAGCTTCTATGCCCTGCTTAAAAACGGACATAGCCTAGTGGTTATTGAACACCATCCTGATGTGATGAAATGTGCCGATTGGATTATCGACCTCGGACCCGAAGGTGGCAACAAGGGCGGGAAATTGGTTTACCAAGGGGCCCCAGAAGGTTTATTAGAGGTAAAGGATTCCTATACCGGAAAATACCTGATCGATAAACTATAAAGCCATCTAAGGGTTTAGTAGCTATGGGAAATCCCGAGCGACGTTTTCGACTTAGGCAAGATCATGAAATTGTGGGCTATATGCGCAAGCTTAGCGAACGCATGGTGCTCTTTTCCAAAGATGGTTTTTGGTGGCGAGGCTATAAACCCGAATACAATGAAGTGGACGAGTTTATTGGAATCCGTGACTGTAACAATCGCTATATCTACGAATGGGATATCCTCTATTTCAAGGTAGATCCTGATGGACCCTACGAGGAAGGCGTAATTCTTTGGGAAGGAAATCAGCAAGTCTTTGGCATAAAAGCCATTCGACATGATAGCTTCTTCCCTTTAGAATTGGAGGGCATCAGCCTTTTCAATCCAAGGGAATTACGCGTCTTTTCCCATCTCTGGTTAAACCCAGAATTAAAAAGACAATTAGGAGTTCAGGATTAGTTTTTCAAACCCTTTACTTCAACTTCCATGGGTTTTAGCATAACCAGCTTACGCTGAACGGAAATAGTATCTACTTGCAAGCGGGCCTCCAACCATCGACCAATGGTTTTGCATTCTGCATCTAAACCATTGGTATCCGGAGCATTCCATTTCAATTCGGCCATCATTAGGGTATCGGTTGCGCCTTCGGTAAACTCAACCATACGGGCCATGGAAACGCTGTATAAGCGCGGATACATCACCTGCAATTCCTTATGAATTTGCTGCAAGGGTAAATGCTGGCGTCGCTCCCCTTCTAGGGCTAATTTCAACTCTGCGATGGTGCGATCCTTATCCTGAATTTCCAATTGAGATTTCGAGAATACATCTACCAATTTGGTGACCTCTTCCGAATTCATCTGATCCATACTTTGGGGCTGGACCACTTTTAAAACGGAACCTTCCAAATTATAGGCTCCCAATTTTGAACGCCAAGAATCAATGATCTTGGCAGGAATAGGTTCACCAAAAAAGACCAGGTTAATTTGAGTCTCTTTTCCTTCCTCATGCAACACTTCCTTCTTCACCAATTCAGCGCCATCGTACAAGACATTTTCAGCGATAAAGGATTCTACCCGACGATTAAAGTAAGATTCGGTAACCACATTGTAAAAGGTATAGCCACTGGGAACTACGATAATTAAGATAACCGCTACGATATAGCGACGGGCACGTTTTGCTCTTACTTGATCTACAAATTCCTTAACCGGGAAGTTGAGGAAACGCACAATTACGAAGGTCGCCAGGCTAATAAAAATGGAGTTGATTAAGAAGAGGTAGAAGGCCCCCATAAAGAAGGACCACTGTCCGGTAGCCAAACCATAACCTGCGGTACAGAGTGGTGGCATCAGAGCGGTGGCAATGGCAACACCGGGTACCACATTGGTTTTGATACGTCGGTTAGCCGCTAAGATACCCGCTAAACCACCGATAAAGGCCACAAATACATCTAATAAGGTAGGACGTGTACGCGCTAATAATTCCGATTGTGCATCTACCAGCGGTGTAAGGCTAAAGTAAATAGTACTGGTAATGATACTCACCGAGAACATAATGGCGAAGTTGCGCAAGGAGCGCTTCATGGTGGCCCAGTCGTTAATTCCCATACTTAGCCCCATCCCCAAGATTGGACCCATTAAGGGAGAAATAAGCATGGCTCCAATTACAACCGCTCCTGAGTTTACGTTCAATCCGATGGAGGCAATCAGAATACTGAAGATCAGAATCCAAACATTATAGCCTTGGAAATCAATATCCGCTTTAATCGATTCGATGGTATCTTGAGGATGCGCATTCCCTTCAATTCGAAGCGTTTGATTTAAAAACTTCCGAACATATCTAAAAGCAATCGCTAATGGATTATGCTCAGGATGATGTGATTCCGGATTAGGACTTGGAGTATTAGTTTCGGTGTTTGAGTCGGTAGTCATGGGTTCAAATCAAAGAGGAAAGATATTCCAAAAAACAATTCCACGGTGGAATGTTCAGCTTGGGCTGTTTATTTTTTGATCCAGTAAATTAGAAACTATTCTTAGCTATTGGCTTCAAGAAATGCCTTTACGGTTTCTGCATTCGATTTGGAATTACCAATAAAAATCTGATCGTCCCAAACCAAAACCGGACGCTTTAGAAAACTGTAATGTTCCAAAATCAAATCCTTCAAATCGGCCTCAGTAAGATCGGCCTGAGCCAAATTGCGTTCCTTATACAATCGCGCACGCTTACTGAATAAAGCTTCATAAGTACCAGACAGTTTATACATGGCGTCTAATTGATCTGCAGTAATGGCTTCTTTCTTAATGTCTTGCTGATACACAGATTCCGGTAGGTTCCAATCCTTCATCAATCGTTTGCAGGTATCGCAGGTACTGAGGTAAAATATTCGTTTCATGCTTTGTTTTGAGCTTCCCATTCTTGTTCAATTTTTTCCCGCAGGGGCCAGGCTGAAGCTCCCAGGCGCTCCATCGTCCAATCCAATTCCAATTGCTGGCGTTCATCCTCTTCTAATTTCCAAGGATAGTCAGAGCTGCGTAAACTCTGACTTAATTGCTGTAGAATAAGTGCAGAGGCTACCGAAACATTAAAGCTTTGGGTAAAGCCATATTGAGGTATGCGAATCTTAGTTGCGGCTGCGGTGCGAGCTTGTTCTGATACACCATCCCATTCGGAGCCCATCAATAAGGCCAATTTATTTCCCTGATATTGAAAGTCTGGGAGATCCACATCGCCATCTGGATCAGCCACCACTAATTGATAGTTCTCCTTTCTTAATTGCTCCAAGCAGAGCTCTAAATTATTCTGATTACGCTCTTGATAGCGATGAAGACTGATCCATTTGGTTGAGCCCTTTGCAATAGCTTTGGCCAGGCGAGCTTCATAACGTTGGCTTACCAAATGCACATCTTGGATACCAAGTATATCGGCTGTACGTAAGAGCGCACCAATATTATGCTCTTGGCGAATATCCTCCAGCACCAAACATAGCTTACGGGTTCTTTGGGCAGCAACGCTTTCAATGCGCTCCACTCGCTCGGGAGTTAAATGTTGCTTTAACTCCTTCAATAATTCGGATAAACTAATCAAGACTAAAAGAGACCGCTAATATTTCCGTCTTTATCAATATCAATGTTTTGAGCAGCCGGAGCTTTAGGTAAGCCTGGCATACGCATAATCTCGCCGGAAAGCGGAATTACAAAGCCTGCACCGGCAGCGATCTCAATACCACGAACTTGGAAATTAAAATCTTTAGGTCGCCCTTTTAAAGTCGGATCGTCACTTAAGGACTTTTGGGTTTTCGCAATGCAGATAGGCGCATCATCCATTCCTAATTCTTGAATACGCTTTAAATCTCGGCGTGCCGTGCTGGTAAAGCTCACCTTAGCGGCACCGTAAAACTGAGTGGCAATTTTCTCAATTTTTTTCTCCACGGGTAAATCAAGATTGTACAAGAAGCTAAAATCATTTTCAGCTTCGTCGATGGTCTCCAAAACGGCTTTGGCTAAATCTACTGAGCCCTCGCCTCCATTGGCCCAAGCCGTGCTAGTTACCGCGCGAACACCTAATTTTTCACATTCTTCAATTACGGCTGCAATCTCTGCTTCCGTGTCGGTGGGGAAACGATTTACCACTACCACTGCGGGTAGGCCAAATTGCTTCACATTTTCGAGATGCTTTTCCAAATTGCACATCCCCTTGCGCAAGGCATCTACATTTTCAGTTTGCAGTTCTGCCAATGGCTGCTCCCCATGATATTTTAATGCTCGCACCGTGGCTACTAAAACCACTACTTCCGGCGCCAGAGCTGCGGCACGACATTTAAGATCGAGGAACTTCTCCCCGCCTAAATCAAAGCCAAAGCCGGCTTCGGTGACAACATAATCAGCTAAACGTAAACCCGTTTGAGTGGCAATAATAGTATTAGTTCCCTGAGCAATATTGGCGAATGGACCACCGTGCATCAGCACCGGATTGCCTTCTAAACTTTGCACTAAATTCGGTTTGATGGCATCTTTCAATAAAGCGGCCATTGCACCTTCGGCTTTCAGGTCACGAGCAAAGACAGGCTTGCGATCAAAGGTGTAGGCAACCAGAATATTTCCCAGTCTTTTCTTAAGATCATTAAGATCAAGAGCCATACACAGAATAGCCATAATTTCAGAAGCAGCGGTAATATCAAAACCGGTTTCACGGGGCATACCATGACTGCGACCACCCAAACCTACATTGATATGACGTAAGGCGCGATCATTCAAGTCCATCGCTCTTTTCCAAAGTACAGAGCGAGGATCTATCTGTGGTGATTGATTGAAATGAAGGTGATTGTCAATTAATGCGGAAAGTAAATTATGAGCGGATTCGATGGCGGAGAAATCTCCAGTAAAATGCAGGTTGATATCTTCCATCGGTACCACTTGGGCGTGACCACCACCAGTAGCTCCACCTTTAATACCAAATACCGGTCCCAAAGAGGGCTCGCGAAGAACGGCTAAGGAGCGCTTTTTAAGCTTGCATAATGCATCATGCAAACCAATACTCATGGTAGTTTTTCCCTCTCCGGCTGGAGTAGGGGAAATAGCCGAAACCAAAATCAGTTTACCCTGTTTGGCTTCTTTGGCAATATGGAGTGGTAGTTTGGCTTTGTATTTTCCGTAGAACTCGAGATCCTCTTCTTTGATGTCTAATTTCGAGGCTATCTTATCAATGGTTGCTGGCTCGTAAGCTCTTGCAATATCTAAATCGGTCATGTAATTTGGTTTGGAAAAAGTATGTACCTTTTCCCTGCAAGTTATAACCTAGATTCTAGATTCCCTTGAAGAATAAGCGCTTTTTTAGGTCAGACTTTAATGTCTGCTTACTTCTTTGTGTTCTCTTTATATACACTCCACAAGCCCATGCTCAGGAAGCATCTCCTTCCAAAGCTGAATATGGAAAAAAGGAATTTATACAGGATTTTCAGCAGGCCGTTTTATTGGTCCGTTTACAGGATAAAGATCTTAGCTTAAAACGCCTCGAAGAAGAAGGGCTAATGGAACAAGCAGAAAAAATTCGCGAAAAACAGCGACGCGAAAACCGTGAAATTGTGCTCTCCTTCCGAAAGACCTTCGACTTTTGCCCGGTCTATTTCTTCTATGCTAAAGACAGTGAAGCTATTCGCAGCGGTGATTATATAGGAAAGCTTTTCAATGCTGATCTCCAGAGTGTTAAGCTCTCTCCTGATCAAAAAGTTTTTACGGCCGAATTTGCGGAAACAGATGATTTAGGTATCGATGGTTTAATTATCCGGGATGATCAGCTATTATCCTTTGAAGATCCCCTTCCCTACTTCCAAAGACGTTTTGTTTTCTTTGGTTTGATTGAGCGATCCAAAGCTCGCATGGTAGAGACCTACAATAAGCGATTACATCAATACGCTGAAAAGTATCGTCAGGGCTAAGCCCCTTTAAGCCCAGCTTATTTACTGATTTAGAAACAGTCAGGCTTAGATCCAATGACTCGCTTTCTCATTTTCATATTGATTGATTTTAGCAATATAATTATCAATCTAATTGTCATGCTCGATATTTAGCCGCAATTATTCTTAATTATGCTCTAAGAAAATTGGATCTAATCTTAATTAAACTAGCATGAAACAATTCATTACCGCAAGTATGATCTTACTGGTCGGAAGTGCCGGTGCTCAAGTGCAAATGCAGGGCGACATTTCCCAATGTCCGGTGCATGGTGGTGCAGCGGCGGCCACTTCTACCCCGGAGAAAATGGAGGCCAAAAAGGATGGACCCAACAACCGCGACTGGTGGCCTAATCAATTAGACTTAAGCATCTTAAGGCAAAACTCAATGAAGTCTGATCCCATGGGACCCGACTTCGACTATGAGACAGCCTTTAACAATTTGGATTACAACGCACTTAAAGCGGATATCCGAGCAGTACTTACCGATAGCCAGGATTGGTGGCCAGCGGATTATGGACATTATGGTGGTTTATTTATCCGCATGGCATGGCACAGTGCCGGTACTTACCGCACTGGAGACGGTCGTGGAGGTTCACGTGAAGGGCAACAACGTTTTGCGCCTTTAAACAGTTGGCCTGATAATGCCAATCTCGATAAGGCACGTCGCCTACTTTGGCCGGTAAAAAAGAAATATGGTGCTTCTATCTCTTGGGCTGACTTGATCATTTTGGCCGGTAATGTGGCTTTGGAAGATATGGGCTTCGAAACCATTGGCTTTGCTGGTGGTCGTACTGATGTTTGGGAACCCAATAGTAATGTGTATTGGGGCCCAGAGAGTAAATGGTTAGATGATGAACGCTATTCAGGAGATCGCGAATTAGAATCGCCCTTGGCAGCGGTTCAAATGGGATTGATCTATGTAAATCCTGAAGGACCTAATGGGGTGCCTGATCCAGTATTAGCCGGTAAAGACATTCGCGAAACCTTTGGCCGCATGGGGATGAATGATGAAGAAACCGTAGCGCTTATTGCCGGTGGTCACACTTTTGGTAAAACCCATGGAGCTGCCAGTGCTGAATATGTTGGGCCTGAGCCTGAAGCAGCCGGCATTGAAGAGCAAGGATTTGGTTGGACCAGTAGCTATGGTAGCGGTAAGGGCGGTGATGCAATTACCTCAGGATTAGAAGTAATTTGGACCCGTACGCCAAGCCAATGGAGTCATGACTTTTTTAAAGCCCTGTTTAACTTCGAATGGGAATTAACTAAAAGCCCTGCCGGAGCCCATCAGTGGGTAGCTAAAGACGCAGGAAAAGTAGCTCCTGATGCATTCGACACCACTAAATTCCACAATCCTACTATGCTCACCACCGATTTAGCCTTGCGCTTTGATCCGGTGTATGAAAAAATTTCACGTCGTTTCCTGGAAAACCCGAAGGAGTTTGAAATAGCCTTTGCCAAAGCCTGGTTTAAACTTACCCATCGTGATATGGGTCCTAAGACTACCTATTTAGGTCCGGAAATTCCCCAAGAAGATTTCATCTGGCAAGATCCAATCCCAGCCTTAAACCATGAAGTAGTAAATGCAGAGGATATTAAGACCTTGAAATCTCAAATCTTAAATTCAGGACTAAGCATTTCTGAATTGGTAAGTACCGCCTGGGCATCTGCCTCTACCTATCGGATTTCCGATCGTCGCGGTGGTGCTAATGGAGCGCGCATTCGATTGGAACCTCAACGCAGCTGGGAATGCAACAATCCTGAGCAATTGAATAAAGTTTTAAAGGTTCTAGAAAAAATTCAAAAGGACTTTAACAAAAAAGCCAAGGGAAATAAACGCATTTCAATGGCCGATCTCATTGTATTGGGTGGCGCTGCTGCCATCGAAGAAGCGGCTAAAAATTCTGGAAACCCAATTGAAGTTCCTTTTATCCCCGGACGTATGGATGCCAGTCAAGAGCAAACTGATATTGAAGGAATGGCGGTTTTAGAACCGATGGCTGATGGTTTCCGCAATTACAAAAAGACTCAATACACCTATACTACCGAGGAACTATTGGTAGACAAAGCTCAATTACTGAGTTTAACTCCACCCGAGATGACCGTATTAGTAGGTGGTATGCGTTCCTTAAATGCTAATTACGATAAGAGCAATACCGGTATTTTCGGTTCAGATGCTTCTCAATTATCGAATGACTTCTTCCAAAACCTTCTGAGCATGGATGTGAAATGGAAGGCTACCGACGAAAGCAAGGAATTGTTTAATGGCTTGGATCGCCAAAGCGGAGAGGTAAAATACAGCGCTAGTCGTGCTGATTTAATTTTCGGATCCAACTCCGAATTACGTGCACTGGCCGAAGTTTATGGTAGTGATGATGCCAAAGAAAAATTCGTTCAGGACTTTGTAGCGGCTTGGACTAAAGTGATGCAGCTCGATCGCTTTGATCTTAATTAAGGGAAATTTCCCGATTTAACCCGAACCGCTTGTCTCCATAAGGCAAGCGGTTTTTTTATGCTGATTTCCTGAGGCGATATGGAAAGGGACGATACTGATAGTAGTTCTCTACCTCTTCAATAGCTCGCAGAATAGCCTTATTGATGGGCAGATATTCCTGACCTAAGCGAAAATCAATTTGCGCCAATTTCTGGTAATAGCTCATATAATGGGGGGCTCTCCCCTTTTGAATTAAGGCTTGGCTGGCTAATAAGGTATCCGCCTGGCTCCCTTTAATCCATTTGCAGGTAGATAATTGCCGATCGCCATTTTTATCGCGAATGGTGGCAAATCCGAATAAACGACAGATTAATCCACGATCCTCGTAAATCGTACAACGACCTTTTAAATAAGGACTATTGGCAATGATCGGCTTAAAGCCATGGCAAAGACCAGTTGTATTGGCTTGAATTTGCTGTTTCGCCAGCTCATGTTGTCCCTCTAAAAACAAATGAAATGCATAGGGCAGAAACTCCAGTACTGCCGCTTCGATATCCGCTTTATTACAGCAATGACCACAGCCGCTTAAGCAAGCCAGGCCACTGACTTTTTGAAAAGCCTTAGTCTCCTCTTCAAGCTGTCCAAATACTTTTTGAACCTGCCTGACGCGAATTGCGATTGACATAAAAATCGAGCGAATTTAGATCAAATGCCAATCCCTAAAACACCTATAAAGAAATAAATAGGACCTGAATATCAAGATATTAGACCAAAATAGTACTTAAGCCGTGGCTTTAGTCTCTGAAGAATTTCCCAGTGGTCGATTTCCCAGCCAGGCAAACAATATTCCGCCTATGGTATAAGCGAGGATATCATAAGGATCGGAATAATGTCGTGCATCTATGGATGGAAAATACCACTCAAAAAGCACGGCATACCAAATAATGAAAATCAGAATCCAGTACTTCGGAATTTTAAAATCCGGATCGGCCGGAAATACATTTTGGAAAAAGGCCAGGGCTAAACCCAATACTATGCAGGGAGCCAGTATATCATCCAAATAGGCATGAACCCAAGGAATGGACCACCATTTCTCCACAATTTGATGAAGGCTAAAAAGAATGGAGCTAATCCAGAATAATCGGCTAAAGCGAAACCACATCTTTAATGAACGGTACTGCTGGCCATTGCCGCCACCATGCTAATAATACTAAAGAATATCAATTGAATAAAACGAAGCACTTGTAAAAAGCCTTTCTTGATAAAGGGGGTATCCGGATCAATTTTAATCAGAGGCAGACCCCGCATTTCAATGCTTTCGCGCGCTTCGATTTCGGAAAGATGACGGTCATTTAAACGCTTTCCGCAATTATTGCAGTTCTCCTGATGACCATCTGTCCAATCACTGCAATGTTCGCATTTGGTTTCTTTCACTTTTTTAAGAAAAGATTTACAACAAAGAAACGAAACAGGGGTTAGGATTGTGCTCGTATATTTGAAAATTAATTTCCAGCAGCATGCGCAAACCGATTAAAGGTTTTTCGAAACTCAGCAAGGAAGCCAAAATTGAATGGCTTAGTGATCAGTTTTTTGATAATTCAGAAGATGCGATCAATCTTTTAAAGCATTACTGGCACGAAGACCCAAAAGTGCAAAAGCTTCATGATGAGTTTATTGAAAACACCCTAAGCAATTATTATATGCCCTTTGGTGTGGCTCCGAATTTTAAGATAAACGGAGAGCTCTACACCATTCCTATGGCCATAGAAGAAAGCTCGGTAGTTGCTGCTGCGGCTAAAAGTGCCACTTATTGGTTAGAGCGTGGTGGTTTTAAAACCAGCATTATCTCTACTAAGAAAGTAGGTCACGTGCATTTTATCTATCAAGGAGATGCTCAGAAATTGCAAAGCTTTTTTGAAGATTTAAAGCCTGCTCTTTTAAAGGATACTGAAGAACTCACCGCCAATATGCGTGCTCGAGGTGGCGGTATTATCGACCTCAAATTGGTAGATAAGCGTTCGGCCATGGAAGATTACTGGCAGATTGAAGCCCTTTTCGAAACCTGTGATTCCATGGGGGCCAATTTTATTAACTCTTGTTTGGAGCAATTCTCCCAAACTCTGCAGCGTGAAATTAAAGCTCAGGATCATTTTAATGAAGCCGAGAAGGCCATTCAGGTGGTGATGTGTATTTTATCCAATTACACTCCCGAATGTGTGGTACGCTCCGAGGTATCCTGTAAAGTAGAAGAACTCAATGGCGATGCTGGAATTAGCCCTGAGGAGTTCGCTCAAAAATTTCAACGCGCGGTACGTATTGCAGAGGTTGAACCCTATCGGGCCACGACCCATAATAAGGGCATTATGAATGGTATTGATGCCGTGATTATAGCTACCGGAAATGACTTTAGAGCCGTAGAAGCTGCTTGTCATACCTATGCCAGCCGCAATGGTCAATACAGTTCCCTCACCCATTGTGAGGTAAAAGATGGTATTTTCCGCTTTTGGATTGAAGTTCCTTTAGCTCTGGGAACCGTAGGTGGTTTAACTCGCTTGCATCCCATGGTGAAGTTTTCTTTAGACCTATTACAACAGCCCAATGCTGAGGAGTTGATGGGAATTGTAGCCAGTTCAGGCTTGGCCCAAAACTTCGCTGCCCTGCGCGCGCTAACTACTACCGGAATTCAGAAAGGTCATATGAAAATGCATCTCCTGAATATCCTGAATCAATTGGAAGCTACCGATGCAGAAAAAGAAAGCATCGTAAACTATTTTAAAGATAAAGTAGTATCACATTCTGCTGCTGTAAATAAGTTCTGCGAAATCCGTGGTATTAAAAGCCCTTCTGAGATTAAGAAGGAAAACTAGATGAAGCATTTTTTTGCCCCAGGCAAATTACTTCTCAGTGCAGAGTACAGCGTTCTTGAAGGCGCCAAGGCTATTGCTGTGCCAACCATTAAGGGTCAGCACCTGAGGGTGGAAGCTCAAGATCAGAAAGCCCTGCAATACCGAGCTCTGGACGAAAAAGGCGAGCCTTGGTTGGATTTTCAATTAGGCAAGGCCCAAAGTCCTGAGGAGAAATTAGTTGAGGCCATTCTACTTGACGCCTGTGGATCGCAGCTCCCGGAATATTGTAAAATTGAGAGTCGTTTGGATTTTCCACGCGCCTGGGGATTGGGCAGCAGCAGCACCTTCATCAGTTTAATGGCGCAATGGTTGGAGGCCGATGTTTGGAAGCTGTTTTTCAAGCACCTTAAAGGCAGTGGTTACGATGTAGCGGTGGCTGAAGCTGCCCATGCTATTCAGTACCAATTAGTAGAATCACAAAAACCCACTTGGGAGGAAGTGCAAATTCCGGACTTCTTTAAAAACACCTATCTACTCTATTTAGGGAAGAAGCAAAATTCAGCGCGCGAGGTAGATCGCTACTTACAGGAAAAGCGCTCATCTGATTTAGTACAGAAAATTTCCGACTTAAGTGAAGAGCTTCTGAAACTATCGGATATCCCCTCTTTGGCCAATTGGATGGAGGTGCATGAAGCTTATACCTCAGAATTAATCGGGCGCAAGCCCATGCCTTTGCAAATCTTGCCAAATTTTAAAGGACAGGCAAAATCCTTAGGTGCCTGGGGAGGCGATTTCTTATGGCTCAGCCAAGCGCCAGAAACTGAAGAACTAAAGGCTGCAGGTCTTAATGAAGTCTTCTCTTTTTCAGAATTAGTTCCCTTTACACATTCCTGAAAAATCCACCCGTCATTTTTGTTAACTTGCTGTTCGATTGATGGATTATGCGGCGCATTGGCCTTTTTTTACTCCTCCTGCTAGGATTTGGGATGCAGGCTGCTCACTTGGTTGGTGGGGAGCTGAGCTATCGCTGTTTGGGAGGTAGCAATTATGAGCTTCGTTTAATCATTTATCGCGACTGCGCCTCCAATGGTGCACCTTTCGATGATCCGGCCATTATCACCATTTTTAATGGCTCTAATCAGGTGGTTCACAATCTCCAGGTTCCTCTGCATCAAAGTAGTTTCTTACCCATTAATGCCCCCAACAATTGCACCGCTCTGCCCAGTTTTGTGTGCACTCAGGAAGGTATTTATTTGGATACTGTAAACCTACCTGCTGGCGGTGGCCCATATACTGTAAGTCACCAGCGTTGCTGTAGAAACAACAGTATTGACAATATTCCCAATCCCCGACTTTGGGGAAACACCTATACCATTAATATTCCGGCTAGTCCAGCCTGTAATAGTAGTCCCCGATTTTCCGCTGCGCCTCCGGTGGCTCTCTGTTTAAATGTTCCCGTTAATATTGATATGGGTGCCATTGAAACGGATGGCGACAGTTTGTACTATTTCCTATGCTCGCCTTTACATGGAGGTGGTAATCAGGTTAATACTACCGGTCCCAATTCGCCTCGACCCGACACCGCTTCAGCACCGCCCTACGCCTTGGTGCCCTTTTCCAATACTTATTCCACATCTTACCCGATTGCCAGTTCACCAGCCTTCAATTTGGATCCCCAAACCGGAATGCTAAGTGGGAAACCCAACCAAGTTGGGCAATATGTATTTGCGGTATGCGTGCAGGAATGGCGTAATGGTGTTTTATTGAGCACTTTAAGACGTGACTTCCAATTTAATGTAACTGCGGCCTGCGTGCGCACTACTGCCGATTTCGATGAACAAGACCTGGACCCCTATACTCTTTGTTCAGGTAAAACCATCCAGTTTAATGAGGACTGTATAAATACCAGTCGCTACTTCTGGGATTTTGGCGTCCCGCTCACCAATTCGGATACCAGTAATTTGCCCAATCCGGTTTATACCTTTCCGGATACCGGGGTATATCAGGTAATGCTTATTGCCGAACCAGGTTCTTCTTGTGCTGATACCATGATTCGTGAGTTCAAAGTATTTGAAGGTTTAAATGTAGGTTTCGATATTGGTGGACAGGCTTGTTTTGATCAACACAGTTTTAATTTCACGCCTACCGGAAATTTTGGTCCGGACGCTCAGTTTAACTGGAATTTCGGAGGGAATACTACTTCTGGAAGCAATACCTCCACGCTGAAAAATCCCAGTGGAATTGTATATGCCCAATCCGGATCCTATTTAGTTACTTTAGAAATTGAAGACGGAGATTGTAAAGACAATTATAGCGATAGTGTGCATTTGTATCCCAGGCCCATTCTTAAACATCGCTTGGACGCCAATTCAGGCTGTGTACCTTATGCCGTAAGCTTTCGAGATAGTTCGGAATACGCAGGAACTGCCATTCATTTTTGGGATTTTGGGGATGGTTTTACATCCAGCCAGCAGAATCCAGTGCACCTGTATGAAAACCCAGGCGATTACTTTGTTTACCATCGTTTAATCACCACCAGCGCTTGTAAGGACACGCTGGAAGAACAATCTAGCACCGCCATTCGCATACACCCCACTCCTTTCCCGGGAATGATTATTATGCCAGAGGAAACCACCATATTCAATCCGGAATTTGAAATCACCCTCACTTCAGAAAATTACAGCACTTCCAGCTTGCTATTTCCTGATGGACGTAAAGTAATTGATCCAGGTAATAATCTGGTTTACACCGCTCGGGACACAGGTATACAGCGCTTTGTTCATATCGTTGAAAATGAATTTGGCTGTAGTGATACGGTTCAGGTAGAAACCTATGTGCAACAGCCCTTCCGACTCTATATCCCCAATGCCTTTACACCTAATGGTGATGGTTTAAATGATCGTTTTAGCTATTCGATTTTAGGGGTTCAAGAATTTAAAATCCGCATCTTAAATCGCTGGGGACAATTGGTTTTTCAAACCGGTGATCCCTCCTATTTCTGGAATGGTCGCATGAATAATATGGGCGATGTACTTCCCGGTGGAGTATATACCTATGTGATTGAGGTGATTCAGAAAGAGGATCTCACCTCGGTAGTGAAAAGAGGCACTGTAAGTTTGATTCGCTAAGCGCTCAATCTGCTCATCCCCATCATAATCGAAATCCCAAGGCCCAGACTAACTAAGATATTAGCAGCTACAAAAGGCCAGGCTTTTTGCTCTATTAATATCCAATTCTCCAAGCTAAAAGTGGAGAAGGTTGAAAAGCCACCACAAACCCCAACTATCCAGAATAAGCGATGATTCTCCGTGAGTTTATCAGGAATACTGTAAACAAAAAAGGCCAGGAGACCACAAGCCACAGTATTGGAAATTAAGGTCGCCCAGGGGAAAAATGTAGCCTCTTTAAAAAGATGTAAGCTGCCTTTGCTAATGGCATATCGGGCCATAGAGCCCAAACCTCCTCCTAAAAAGACCCAGAGCCAGTTCATGCTTTCGGCTTTCTATAATCCAGCGGAATCCATCGATCCATAATCAGATAGAGGGCAGTACCACAGAGAGCACCAAATAAGGCACCGCCAATTATATCACCCGGATAGTGAACCCCCAGATATACTCGTGAATAGGCCACCATAGAAGCCCAGGCAATTAGTGCATAGTACAACCAAGGAAAGCGACGTCGAAAAAGAAGTCCCAGAAAAAAAGCCAAACCGAAGGTATTGCTGGCATGGGAACTCACAAAGCCATAGGCACCGCCGCAGTGACCTTTCACCAAGCGAATTTGATCCTGCAAATGCTCCTCATGGCAAGGTCGTGAGCGCTGGAATTTTTCTTTGAATAATTGAACCGAACCCTGATCGGTTGCAAAAATATTAAGCACTAAAAACAAGCTGATCCATAGGCCACTTTTCCAATGGAAAAGCCAAAATACCAGGGCCAATAAAGCAGCATACAAGGGAATCCAAATTGCCACTTCCGACACCCTGAGCCAAAAGGGGTCCCAAAATTCAGTTCCCTGTTGATTCAAGAGCAGAAAAAGCTGCTCATCCCATTGCATGATTTGTTCAAGCATCTTTATTCATTAATTGCCATAAGCGGTCTTTGAGACCTTGAAGATTCTTTCCACTTACCGAAGAAAAGAAAAGGAAATCCAAATCTTCGGGTAATTCCTGCTTTAATTGTTCAGTCATTTCCACTTCCAGCTCATCATCCAGCATATCGCTTTTACTGATCGCCAAAAGCCTTTGTTTGTCGAGCAATTCGGGATTAAAACGCTCCAACTCCTTGAGGAGGATGTCATATTCCTTGCGCATATCAGCACAGTCGGCCGGAATTAAAAAGAGCAACATCGAATTTCGCTCGATATGCCGCAGGAAGCGATGTCCTAAACCTTTCCCCTCACTTGCGCCTTCAATAATCCCAGGGATATCGGCCATTACAAAAGAGCGATAATCACGGTATTGAACAATACCTAATTTGGGAGTTAAGGTGGTAAATGGATAATCGGCAATCTCCGGCTTGGCAGCCGAAACCACAGAAAGCAAGGTCGATTTACCGGCATTGGGGAATCCTACCAAACCTACATCAGCAAGAACCTTAAGTTCCAGAATGTTCCAGCCTTCTTCACCCGGCTCACCAGGTTGGGCAAAGCGTGGTGTTTGAAAAGTGGAAGATTTAAAGTGGGTGTTCCCTAAGCCTCCACGACCGCCCTGGCGCAAAACGCGCTCCTCACCATTTTCAGTGATTTCAAAAAGCACCTCTCCGGTTTCGGCATCCTTAGCAACGGTACCTAGTGGCACATCTATAATTTCGTCGTCTCCTTTAGCTCCGAAACTTTGATTTTGCCCGCCGTTCTCTCCGGCCTTGGCCTTAATATGTTTACGGTATTTCAGATGTAAGAGGGTCCACATCTGATTATTGCCACGTAAGATTACGGAACCTCCAGCTCCACCATCACCACCATCAGGGCCACCTTTAGAGGTAATCCTGGAGCGGTGCAAATGCGCAGAGCCTGCTCCTCCTTTCCCGGATTTGCAGTAAACTTTTACGTAGTCGACGAAATTTTCTTGCATAAATTAAAGTGCGTCAATCGTAGCAAATAAGCGCTGGGTAATTTCTTCAATGCTACCGATACCATCAATAACCTGAAGTTTATTTTGAGCAGCATAAAAATCTTTAACCGGAGCAGTTTCACGGTTGTAATTGTCAATTCTGGCTTGAATAATCGCGGGATCAGTATCATCCGAACGACCGGAAGTTTTACCGCGCTCTAATAAGCGAGCTTTGAGTTCATTCTCCTCTACTTCCAAAGCCAGCATAATGGAAATTTGCGTTCCACGGCTTTCTAATAATTGATCTAAGGCTTCTGCCTGAGGAGTAGTACGTGGAAAACCATCGAAGATGAATCCCTTGGCATCGGGAGCTTTCTCTAGTTCCGATTTCAACATATTAATGGTTACCTCATCAGGTACCAGGTCGCCTTTATCGATATAGGATTTAGCAAGAAGGCCTAATTCAGTTTCACCTTTAATATTAGCACGGAAAATATCTCCGGTACTCAGATGCTTTAGTTGATATTGTTCAATGAGTTTTTCAGACTGAGTTCCTTTACCGGCTCCGGGAGGGCCGAATAGTACAATATTGAGCATTTGATTCTAAATGAGGTTAGAAGATGAAAAGCCACAAAAGTAGCAATTTATTAACCTCTAAGGCCTGAGGTGATCGCTAAGTATAATCGTAGATTTGCGGCAAATATTCGAATATGGCTTCAACCTATTGTGTAATCATGGCTGGCGGCATTGGAAGTCGCTTTTGGCCGATGAGTACCGCCGAAAACCCCAAGCAGTTCCACGACATTTTAGGCACTGGAGAATCTTTACTTCAACAAACTTTCCGAAGATTATCACTACTCACAGACCCAGAAAAAATTCTGGTTGTGACCCATCGTAAATATGAAGCGCAAGTTGCGGAGCAATTGCCCGCCATGCCGCATCGCAATATTATCCTCGAACCCGCTCGTCGTAATACAGCTCCTTGTATTGCCTACGCCGCCTACCGCATTCAGAGCGAAGATCCCGAGGCCAATATCTTAATCGCCCCTTCTGATCACTTAATCAGCAATGAAAGTGAATTTGTACGCATCGCGAAATTAGCTTTGAATACCGCAGAAAATAGCGACTTCTTACTCACCCTGGGAATTAAGCCTCATCGTCCTGATACTGGATATGGCTATATTCAATTTGAAAGCCAAACGGAAGTAGATCAGGAAGTGAAAAAGGTGAAAACCTTTACTGAGAAACCGAATCTTGAAATTGCCCAACAGTTTTTGGATAGTGGCGATTTTCTTTGGAATGCCGGCATCTTTATCTGGTCCTTGAAAACCTTTAAAACGGAATTAGCCCTGCATCAGGCTGATTTATTCCAAAACTTTGAGCAAGGCAGTGCGCTTTTTGGAACCGAAGAAGAAAACAGCTTTGTAAATAAGATTTACCCTTCTTGCGAAAATGAATCCATCGACTACGGTTTGATGGAAAAATCAAGTAAGGTATTTGTTATCCCCGCCGATTTTGGTTGGAGCGACCTCGGGACCTGGGGCAGCTTATATGAGCATAAAGAACTGGACAACAAAGGAAATGCCTTGATTGGCTCCAAGATCTTGAGCTACGAAAGCGAAGGAAATATCGTTCGTATGCCCAAAGACAAAATTGCGGTAATCGAAGGTTTAAAGGAGTATATCATTGTGGATACACCCGAAGCTTTGCTGATTTGCAAAATGCAGAATGAGCAATTGATCAAGACCTTCGTTAGCGATGTGAAACTAAGTTTCGGCGACGATACCGGAATTTAATCCGACTTTAAAGCGGACTTATAACGATCCAAAGCTCGCTCCCGAGCATTTTTATGATCTACAATGGGTTGAGGATAGGCATCAGTACCATATTCCTCAACCCATTTTTTAACGTATTTCAATTCCGGATCAAACTTCTTCAGTTGCAAGGCAGGATTAAATACTCGGAAATAAGGAACGGCATCTACCCCACAACCAGCAGCCCATTGCCAACCTCCAACATTGCTGGCCGCATCATAATCCAAAAGCTTTTCCGCGAAGTAAGTTTCCCCCAATCGCCAATCCAGTAAAAGGTGTTTGCTTAAAAAACTAGCCACCACCATGCGTACCCGATTATGCATAAAGCCAGTTGCGTTTAACTCACGCATTCCGGCATCCACTAAGGGATAACCGGTCTTCCCCTCACACCAGGCCTTAAAATGAGCCTCATTGTGCTCCCATTTAATTTGATCGTATTCCTTACGAAAGCTATCTTTAAAAGAATGGGGGAAATGATATAATACCTGCTGGTAAAAGTCGCGCCAGATCAATTCATTAAAATACTTGTCGTTCCATTGCTTCGCCTCTTTAGCTAAAGCTCGGATGGAGATAGTTCCAAAACGTAAATGAATACTTAGTCGACTAGTTCCCCTTATGGATGGGATATCGCGGGTTTCATGGTAATTTTCAATCAAGGATTTACGCCAATCACGATTGGGATATTCAAAATCAAAAGCTTCAAAACCCATGGATTCCAAATCGGGAAAATCCAAGCCTTTGAGCTGCGCATAATGATTGGAATCAGCGGATGCATAGGGCTCCAAATGTGAGTCCTTAAGTAAGTGCTTATACTTTCGCATATAGGGAGTGTATACCACATAGGGCTCGCCATTATCCTTAAGCACCTCCCCTTTTTCAAACAAAACCTGATCTTTAAAACCTTTGAAAGGTATCTCTTGCGCCTTTAAGGTTTCATAAATCTTTTTATCCCTTTCCCTTGCTGGTGGCTCATAATCGCGATTTGCATACACAGCCTTAATGGAATAGGATTTCAAAATTTCCTTCCAAATTTCTGTTACCTCACCATACTTCACTAGGAGATCTGAGCCTTTGGCCTGCAATTGTTCTTTGATCTGCTTTAACTCTTGCCAAATAAATTGCACCCGGGCATCGCGGGGAGGTAATTGATCCAAAATGGCCCGATCAAAAATAAAGAGCACCAGCACCGGATAATCCCCTTCCAGGGCCTTTGCCAGTCCATGATTATCCTCCAGGCGCAAATCTCTGCGCATCCAAAAAATTGCTAGTTCTTTTTGGGCCATGCTTTCTCTTTAGGTTTCGAATTGGATTCTGGATAGGCCAGGCGTTTTAAAGGCTTGGGTAAATAATACGTATCCAGTCCATTTACAGAAACCGTATTCAGGCGATGCTGTTCAATAAATCCATCATTTAATAGGGCCTCCGGTTTATTAAGATGCACTTCTAGGATCGAAGCCACCACCATAAGGGTATTATTTGCATGAATCTTTTGTTCAGAAACCCATTGCAGGCCTATCCCAAGATGGCTTTCCTTAAGAAAGGGAATCGAAAAATCTCTTTGAACCGCATTTAAACCTACTGCCTCTAACTCGGATACCTCTCGTGGGTATTTGGCTGCCGCCTGATGCGCCTGATCCACAATTTCGGCCGAAACGGCATTGATCGTAGCGAGGCCGGAAGCACGGAAATTCTCCAAACTATGGCGTTCCACCGTATGAGGACGGAATATCAAACTCAATAATGGAGGATTGGAACCTATATGCTGCACCGAAAAGAAAGGTGCGGCATTGAGTACACCCTCCGAATTGCGGCTAATCAGCAGATTAAAGCTTTTATAACCTCCTAGGCTATTAAAAAAATTTGCCCGATAACGGGATTCCCAAGCCTCAAAATCGGCGCTTTTGAAATGTAAGCCTTCTCCAGCCATTAGCGAATAGCCGACATTCCTCCATCCACTTTCAGAACTTGACCGCTTATCCAGCTCGATTTTTCACTTAAAAGGAAAAGCGCCATTTCGGCCATATCCTCTGGCTGACCAACACGTTTTAGAGGATGCCTATCAGCATTAGCTTCTCGCTTGCGATCATTGGATAATAAGGCTTGTGCCAATGGGGTATCGGTTAATGATGGGGCAATCGCATTAAAGCGAATTTTAGGAGCATATTCTGCCGCTAAGCTTCGGCATAAGCCTTCAACCGCCCCTTTTGCTCCCGAAATAGAACTGTGAAATGGCAAACCATTTTGAACAGCGACAGTTGAGAATAAAACCACCGAAGCCGAATCACTCTTCTTTAATAAGGGCAATGCTTGTTGTAAGACCTTTATAGCGCCGAGATAGTTAATTTCCAGATCAGCCCGAAAAGCGTCTAAGCTAATCCGCTCAAAAGGCTTTAATTGAATGGAACCCGGACAATAAACCAAACCATCGATGACTTCCCCTATATCCGGTAAGCCCTCATCATTGAGTACATCAAAATTGCGGCTTATTATCCCCAATCGGCGCTCAGACTCTTCAATCGAGCGACTGAAAGCCCATACTTGATTTCCTTCGGCGGCTAGCCGCTCTGCAATTACTTTTCCAATGCCACTTCCTCCACCAACAATCAAGTAATTCTTAGCCATTTTAGGATATCATTTTCAAAAATTCGTTGCGATAGGCCTCCTCTTTGAATTTACCGGAATAATGCACGGTAATGGTATTTGAAGAAGCATCTTCCACTCCCCGCGTTGCCACACACATATGCTCAGCATCAATATATACTGCCACATCCTCCGTTTGAAGGGCATTCTTTAATTCGGCACCAATCTGCTCGGTAAGGCGTTCTTGCACTTGAGGGCGCTTGGCGAAATAACGCACTAGGCGATTAATCTTACTCAAGCCAATTACTTTACCGGATGAGATATAAGCCACATGGGCCTTCCCGATAATAGGTACTAAATGATGCTCGCAATAGGTATGCACAGTGATGTTCTTTTCCAGTAACATCTGACCGTAGCGGTACTTATTATCAAAGAGCTTAGCCTGCGGTTTATTTTCCGGTAATAAGCCCTGGAAAATCTCATTCACATACATTTTGGCCACCCTTCTGGGGGTACCACTTAAGCTATCATCACTAAGATCTAAGCCTAGTATTTGCAGGATATCGGCAAATTTTTCTTCAATGCGATTTACCTTTTCTTCTGGGCTGAGCTCAAATGCATCCTTGCGTAAAGGGGTTTCCAGATCACTCATTAAATGAGCATCTCCAATGGATTCTACTTTATGTAAGATTTCATCCGCGTTTTGCTCCAAATCCCGTCGCAGCTGGCCATTAGCCTTCATATTCAACGAAGTTTCGCGGAGTTTCATAGAGAGTTATTTTTAAATGGTAGCGCGCCTCTAATTCGGGACGAAGTAGATTGTAAATCACTACCGCAATATTTTCGGCACTGGGATTCAGGTTTTTAAACTCAGCTACCTGGGTATTGAGGTTTTTATGATCAAAACGCTCCTCTACCTTGCTGCGAATTAAATCCTTCAGCACCTTTAAATCAATCACATAACCAGTTTCAGGGTCCACCTCTCCCTTCACGCTCACAATCAATTCGTAATTGTGACCATGATACTCGGGGTTACTGCATTTCCCAAAAATGGCTTCATTCTTTTCATCGCTCCAATCCGATCGATATAAACGATGAGCTGCATTAAAATGCGCCTTTCGACTTACCGTAACCTTCACGAGAGCTGATTTACGTGCGCTTCAAATTGTTTCCAGATAATCTTGAACCACGCGGTATAGTTTTCCGGATGCAATTCAATGTCCTGGGATAAAGCTTCAATGGAAACCCATTTCCAACTCATTACTTCGGCTGGATTAATTTGGGGTTCACCATCAAAGTGACCGATAAAGAGATGATCGTATTCATGCTCAATCATGCCCTTATCCAAATCGGCACGATAGGTAAACTCCAATACTTTTTCAACCGGGCAATCAAATCCCATTTCCTCCATTAAGCGACGATGCGCTGCTTCTTCTGCGGTTTCACCTTTGCGGGGATGCGAGCAACAAGTGTTGGTCCAGAGGGTTCCGGAATGGTACTTCTCTGCAGCACGTTGTTGCAACATGAGTTCACCTTTAGCATTAAGGACAAAAACGGAAAAGGCACGATGCAATAGTCCTTTGCGGTGGGCTTCCATTTTCTCCATCAGTCCGAGCTCTTGATCCTGAGCATCGACTAGGATAACTTCTTCTGCCATTGACTATAAGATGTTAAAACTGTGTTTAAGATATGAGCTTACTAATAAACGATATTTATTGTGGTTGGGGATACGTACCCTTTGATTTAATATCGTGCTACTAGGCGTCGCCTTGATTTTCAGGAATAAGCGATAATAGTACATATAGGCTACATAAACGCCAAATCGGGCTTGCTTGGGCAAGGCAATAATTCCTTCATAACCGGCTTTGAAATCCTTCTCAATGTCTTCCTCAATTTCACGCTTTACCTGATCATCAAAAACCTGCATATTCACTCCCGGGAAATACACCCTTCCTAATTGTTGATAATCGGCATTGAGGTCGCGAAGGAAATTGATTTTTTGGAAAGCCGAACCTAATTTCATGGCGTTCCAGCGCAAGCGATCGTATTGTTCTTGATCGCCATAGCAGAATACCTTTAGGCACATTAATCCAACCACCTCGGCACTTCCTAAAATGTACTCCTCATACTCTTCTTCGGACTGCACCTTGCTTAGGTCGAGATCCATTTCCATCGACTTCAGAAAAGTATCAATCAGCTCTCGATCAATATTAAACTGATTAACGGTATGCTGAAAGGAATTCAAAATGGGATTTAAGCTAATCCCCTGATCTATGGCCTTATGGCATTGTATTTTAAAGTCTTCCAATAAGGCCTTTTTATCATAATCATGAAAGGTATCTACGATCTCATCTGCGAAGCGCACAAAACCATAGATCGCATAAATATGCTGATGCAGGGTGCGATCCAGAAACAAAATACCCAAAGAAAAAGAAGTGCTGTACTTCTTAGTCACCATCGCGGAAGTGCGATAGGAAATTCGATCAAACAATGCTTTCATGCCTCCGGTTTTTTAAGGTGTCTTTTTCAATTTCAGCAGCTGCTACCAAGCCTGAGATTAGGGATGGAGGCACTCCGGGACCAGGCGTGGTTAATTGCCCGGCATAATAGAGATTAGCTACTTTTTTACTCTTGAGAGAAGGTTTGAGGATTGCGGTTTGACTTAAGGTATTGGCCAATCCATAGGCATTACCTTTAAAAGCGTGGTAATCGTTTTTAAAGTCCTGCATGGCATAAGACCGTTTGAAATGAACATGAGGTCGGATTTCAGCACCAATATGCGCTTCTAATCGATCCATCATGAGGTGGTAATACTTTTCTCTTTGCTCCGGATCATCTTTCAAGCCTGGAGCTAAGGGCATCAATAAAAATAAATTTTCTTGTCCTTCCGGGGCCGCCGCCGGATCAGTTTTGGAAGTAGCCGAAACGTAAAAGAGAGGTTTAGAGGGCCACTGCGGGTTTTCGTAGATTTCACGAGCATGCTGATCAAAATCCTCATCAAAAAATAAGGTATGATGCAATAGACCCGGAACCTTTTTATCTACAGCCAAATAAAAGAGTAAACTAGAAGGAGCCATGGCGCGGCTATCCCAATACTTAGGACTGTACTGACGAAATTCCTCAGGAAGAATTCTCTGTTCGAAGTGATGGTAATCCGCTGCATTCAAAATCACATCAGCCTCAAAATAAGCTTGATTGGTTTGCAGGCCAATTATTCGATCACCATCAAATTTTGCTGAAATCACTTCCTGATCGGTAAGGATTTCTACTCCTTGCTCTTCGGCCACAGCCAGCATGGCCTTTACAATTTCATACATGCCTCCTCGTGGAAACCAGGTTCCGCCTTCGATGTCGGCATAGTTCATTAGCGAATAAAGCGCGGGGGTATTTTGAGGAGTAGCACCCAGGAATAAAATGGGAAACTCCATAATTTGCTGAAGGCGAGGGTTTTTAAAATGCGCCTGTACATAGCGACGCATACTCTTTAAAAGATCCAACTGAATGAGACCTCTGGCAATCCGCCAATCTGCAAATTCGAGTAGAGAGCGACCCGGCTTATAGACCAAATCATTAATGCCAACCTCATATTTATAAGCCGAGTCCTGAATAAATTTCTTCAGTTTCGCTCCACTTCCCTTTTCAATTTTTTCGAAGAGTTGAATTACCGCTTCGGTTCCGGCTGGAAGATCAATAAAGTCATTGCTTCCAAAATAAACCCGATAACTGGGATCCAATCGATCCAAGGTATAATAGTCGGAAACCTTTTTACCAAAAGTTTGAAAGTAGGCTTCAAAAACATCGGGCATCCAGTACCAACTGGGCCCCATGTCGAAATGAAAACCTTCGTGCTTAAAGGCCCGGGCTCTTCCCCCTGCCTGCTCGTTTTTCTCGAGGATTTTTACTTGAAAACCCTTCTGTGCGAGGGAGCTTGCAGCCGATAATCCTGCAAATCCGGCTCCGACTACAATTGCCGTTTGGCCCATGTGCTTTTAGATTAACGGTAATCTTTGAGTTTATCCATCATTTTGCGGCGCGCTAAGAAGATACGACTCTTAACTGTACCTAATGGAATATCGAGGATCTCTGAAATCTCCTCATACTTATAACCATTGTAATACATCATGAAGGTTTCCAGATAAGTCTTGTCGATAGAATTTACCTGCTTCATAACATACTTATGATCTACAATACTGTCTGTGCTTACTGATTTCTCAGTTTCGCGCATATTGATGAAATACTTGTTTTCGGATTCATCAATAAATGTGTTCTGATTTTTGCGCTTGCGGTAGGCATTAATAAAGGTATTCTTCATAATGGTATACAACCATCCTTTGATATTGGTACCTTCTTGAAACTTCTCGCGATTCTTAAGCGCTTTGAACAAGGTTTCTTGCATCAGATCATCACTGTCATTATTGCTCTTGGTCAGTTTTAAGGCCAGTTGACGTAAGAAATCTTGGTGACCAATGATCATAGAACTGAATTCTGCCTGAGACATGCGTGCTGATTTTTTTTGTTCAACTTATAACACCCCAAACTTAAACAAATCACTTCGGTTTCACAAGTATTTTGTTTAACCTTAACACTAATTTGATTAAACAAAATCTTAAAGGACTGATTTAGTCGATGTTACAACTCTGAGATATAATATACGTCGATTAACGTATAAAGGTTTTCTTTAAAGACTCAATATCAGGGGATATCTCCACTTGGGCTGGGACATCTTGCGTTTCATAATTGCGAAACTGCATCCCGGTAAGGAAGAATCGGTAATTGTCTTTGTTGAACATTTCCCCGATTTTCTGAAAATAAACGTCGATTTCCTCGAAATGAGGATTGGTGGTGAAAATGGAAATGAATTGATCCACCTTAGTCTTTTCAGCAACTTCTTTCAAATACTCTATAGGAACAGATTGCCCCAGATAAATAACCCGATTACCCAGTTTCTTTAGATAATAGTACAGGTAAAGCAAGCCCAGTTCATGCAATTCGTCTGCAGGTAAATACAGTACATAGCTTTTCCTTTTCTCGGATTTTTGAGGAATTATGGTTTGATCAATAATCGCAAAAAGCTTCTGCTTTACCAGATTGCTAATGAAATGCTCATTACTAACGCTTATTGCACCGGCTTGCCACAGAAGCCCTACTTCCTGAATAAACTTCCCCATGATGCGGGAAAGCGTTTCTTCGGTTCCAAACTGAATGAGACACTTATTAAATATGCTGTCGAAGAGATACTCATCATATTCCAGCATGGCAATCTTGAAAGCATTAATCTGACTTTCGTAGTTGCCCTGGTAACGACCTGCATCAATCACTGCCGCTCTTAGCTCTTCCGGACCTAGCTCTGCTACTTTGCTAATCCGCATACCACTCTTTACCAATACAGCAATATTGAGGATCTTCTTAAGATGCTCATCTATATAGTATCGGATATTGGTATCGGTGCGTTTGGGCTCAATTAGCTGATAACGCTGTTCCCAGGCACGCAGGGTATGCGCCTTAATTCCTGAAAGCTTTTCCAGATCTTTTATCGAATACTTAGATTCCATGTATAGTCTATTACCAAAGAAACCCTATTCTCGGCTATTTGTTTAGCTTTTAGATGAATAAAGTTGCACGAAAATAGACACTTTTTTTAAAGTCGGGATTGGCTACTTTTGCGGCGACTATGAGTAGCTTAAAACAAGAGATTGCCAAGCGCCGAACTTTCGGCATTATTTCCCACCCCGATGCGGGTAAAACGACCCTAACGGAAAAACTCCTGCTATTTGGTGGAGCCATTCAGGAAGCGGGTGCGGTAAAGAGTAATAAGATTAAGAAAACCGCCACCTCCGACTTTATGGAGATTGAGCGGCAGAGAGGAATTTCCGTTGCCACCTCGGTAATGGGATTCGATTATAAGTCGAAGAAAATCAATATCCTCGACACCCCTGGTCACCAGGATTTTGCCGAAGACACCTATCGCACCCTTACAGCGGTAGATAGTGTTATTGTGGTAATTGATGTGGCCAAAGGAGTAGAAACCCAAACCGAAAAACTGGTTGAAGTTTGTCGGATGCGGAATACACCTATCATCGTATTCATTAATAAGCTGGATCGCGAGGGTAAAGATGCCTTTGATCTTTTGGATGAAATCGAATCCAAATTAGGTCTGAATATTTGTCCCTTGAGCTGGCCTATCGGCATGGGACAGCGCTTTAAAGGCGTATACAACCTCTGGGAAAAGCAATTGAAGCTCTATACGGAAGTCAATAAGCAAAAGATTGCCAACAGTATAGAGATTGAAAATATTGAAGATCCTAAAATGGCGGAAATGGTTGGTGATGAAGCCGCCGCCACGCTAGTAGAAGAACTCGGCCTCTTACAAGGGGTTTATGATGATTTTGATCGGGATACCTATTTGGCCGGAAATCTTTCCCCGGTATTCTTCGGTAGTGCCTTGAACAACTTTGGCGTTCAGGAATTGCTGGATTGCTTTATTGAAATCGCCCCTCCACCCCAGCCCAAAGATGCCAATGGGGTTATGGTAAAACCCGATGAAGACTTCTTCAGTGGTTTTGTATTTAAGATTCACGCCAATATGGACCCCAAGCACCGGGACCGTTTGGCCTTTATGAAGATTGTTTCCGGGACCTTTGAGCGCAATAAGAACTACAAGCATACTCGCATAGGCAAGAGCATGAAGTTTAGCAACCCTACCGCTTTTATGGCCTCAAAAAAATCGGTGGTAGATCAAGCTTTCCCCGGTGATATTATCGGCTTACACGATACGGGCAACTTCCGCATTGGTGATAGTGTGAGTGAGGGTCCTGATTTAGAGTTTAAAGGAATCCCCAGCTTCTCTCCGGAGCATTTCCGCTTTATCAATAATGCTGATCCTATGAAGGCTAAGCAATTAAATAAGGGAATTGATCAATTAATGGATGAAGGGGTTGCACAGCTCTTTACCTTGGAAAGTAATAACCGTAAGATCATTGGTACGGTGGGCGCCCTGCAGTACGAAGTAATCCAATACCGTTTAGAGCACGAATACGGCGCTAAATGTAGTTATGAGAACTACCCTGCATATAAAGCTTGTTGGATTGAAAGTTCTGATGAAGCCCAGCTGGAAGAATTCAGCAAATTAAAATACCGCTATTTAGCTCGCGATAAATTCGATCGTTTGGTGTTCTTAGCCGATTCCTCTTTCAGCCTAAGCATGGCAAGAGAGAAATTCGATAAGATTCAGTTTCACTTTAAATCAGAGTTCTGATCGATCCCTTCGCGGAGTAAGGAAGGAATTAAGGGCTTGCGAAGTAATCGGATAATATGACGGTTTTCGCGGGCCCTTTTTAAATCGCGGTCATCCTCTGTAGAACTTACCATAAAGAGATAGGGACGCACTTTGGAGCGTTGAACCCACATCTCATAGTGCTTTAAGAATTGAAAGCCGTCCATTTCCGGCATCATCAAATCCAGCAAGATTAAATCGGGCATCGGCTTTTTGCCTTCCAGCGCATCATTTAAAAACTCCAGTGCTTCTTTTCCACTGTCGATTTCAACAATTTCGCGAGCAATTTTATGGTGTTGTATGAGTCTGCGGTGAACAAAACGATCCACCACATTATCGTCAATCAGTAAGCAATATTCCACCTGGAACTCACTCATCGGAGTCTTTGCTTACATTAGGAATGCAGATGTGAAACTCCGCACCCTCTCCGGGACTGGATGTCACGTCTATTGAACCGCCCATTTTGGCCAAGGCCTCTTTTACGATATACAGTCCCAGTCCGGAACCCGCCATTTGATCTTTTCCTCGGAAGAACATTTTAAAGATTTGCTCAACATGTTCATGAAGAATTCCAACACCATGGTCCTTCACCCGAATATGAATTTCCTCGGCATCAATGGCAAATTTGAGATCCACCCGAGCACGATCTTGATCCGGTTTCTTAAACTTAATTGCATTGGCAATCAAGTGACTTAATACGATCCGAATTCGGAAATAATCGCCGAAGAAACGTGCATTTTGATTTACGCTCTTCTGAATATTTACATTCTCGCGACTCTCTCCTGAATGCAGATGATTGAGAACATCATCTACAAGGTTTTCAATATTTACCTCTACAAACTCCTCGGCAGCCTTAGAGTTTTTATAATAATCGATAATATTATTTACCAGTAAATCAAGCTTGTGAACACTTTGATCTACTTTATTGAATAAGCTTACTGCTTGTTCTTCTTTAACATCAAGATGCGCCACTTTAACCAAACCTAAAACACTGGCGATGGGTGCTCTTAAATCGTGGGAAACACTATAAACAAATCGATTGAGCTCATTATTGGTTTTCTCCAAATCCTCAATCTTAGTGCGCAATTGTTTACGCGTATGGTAGAGGTCATAGGCATTTTCAATAGCCACCTTAATCTCTGCCTCACTCCAGGGCTTAGTAATGTAGCGATATACATGGCCTTTGTTAATGGCATCGATGATATCATTAACATCGGTAAAGCCGGTAATCAATATCCTTACGGGATCCGGAAATACTTGGCGTACGGCATTAAAGAACTCTACCCCACTGGTCACGGGCATTCTTTGATCCGAGAAAATAACCTGAGGTTTATGCGTTTTCAGGATACTAAAAGCGTCTTCCGTATTATTAGCGGTATACACTTCATAATCCCTGCGAAAAGCAGCTTTAAAAGATCGAAGGTTATTATCCTCGTCATCCAGGTACAGGACCCGAATCAATTTAGTCGAATTTCTGGGTGTCATGCAAATTCGTTTGGCTGACGAATGGGTAAAAATAAGATAAATTCAGTGCCTTTGCCAAGTTCGCTATTTACTTCTATTCGCCCACCATGTTTATCAATAATTTTAAAAACAATACTCATACCTAGCCCTGTTCCTTCTCCCACCTCTTTTGTGGTAAAGAAAGGCTCGTATAACTTTTTCTTGGTTTCCTCACTCATACCGATACCATTATCGATTAAGTGCACGGCTACCATTTCGGAATCTACCATGCGGGTTTTCAAGGTTAAGGTAGGTTCTTCCCCCTCCTCATAACGCTTGGCATTCACCGCATATATTCCATTGTTCAGGATATTCATGAAGGCCTGATTCAGTTTACCCGGGAAACAATCAATGTCCATCAGGTTATCATCATAGTCCCTCACTACCTCAATGAGGTCTTTTGTTTTATTTCGAAGCAGGATCATGGTACTATCCAAACCTTCATTAAGATTTGCTTTTTTCACCACATCCTCATCCAATCTAGAGAAATTCCGCAGCCCCAGCACGATTTCAGAAGTTCGCACGGCTCCGTCGGAAATACCGCTTACCAGCGATTCGATTTCCTCTTTTAAGAAATCATAATCAAACTCCTGCAAGCTTGCTTTGGCTTGTTTCAACTGCTCTGGATTGCAATCCTCCGGCAATTGAGAGAAACGGTCAACAATGGTATATACCTCATCTAAATCCAATTTCAAAGGCTTGATATTGGAAGTAATAAAGTTGATCGGATTATTAATCTCATGTGCAATACCCGCGGTTAACTGTCCCAGGGATGCCATTTTCTCTGCATCGACCAGCTGAGTTTGGGTTTCCTTCAAATTATCCAAGGTAACCTGAAGTTCCTCATTGGCCTCTTGCAATTCCATGGTGCGAGCCTCTACCCTTTTCTCCAGCTCTATGTTTTGCTCTTTAATAATTCTCTCGTTTTCACGAGCCATTTCCAGAGCACGGGCTTGGGAATATTCTTTTTCCCTTCGCAATTGGTTTATTCTATCAGCCAGGGCGACCGAGAGGAGTACGACTTCAACACTGGATCCGAAGAGCATAGAACGACGGAATACCGGGTTATAAGGAATAATATCAAAGTCTTTTAAAGCGAATATCACCACCGAAGTGAGGAATACCGACCAAGCCAAAAGGAAGAAGTTAGCTGGCTTAAAGCCTGATTGCGCCAATTTCACCGCCGCTACAATGGCAATAATGGATCCCACCAGAGACACCATATTCACCATTTTATAGGAGAAGGACTCATAGCCCATCAGCAATAAAACAATGGCTAGCACATCTAAAGGAACTACCGAAAAGAGCAGCTTCCTAAAGAAGGGAGCTTTGGTCTTTAGGCGTAAAAAGTTATTGATGAAGAATATCGAGGCAATAGCCACCAGGGCCCCAGACAGAACAGCGAAAATTCGGTTGAAAGCCGGAAAAGCTTGGAATAGGAAACGATCGGTATATCCAAATAAAGCTGCTTGCGCCAATCCTAAGGTGAGGAGATACAGGATGTAAAATAGGTAACTGCGATCGCGGGTAAGGAAAAAGATCACCAAGTTGTACAAGAACATCACGGCGATTAATCCCACATAGGTCCCAAAGAAAAAGTCGTTATTACTTAAAGTAGCCGATAAGGACTCTCTTTCCACTAATTGAAAGGGTAAAACTACCGGCTTATGGCTGTAAATTTCGAAATAATACTCTTGCACTCCATTTTTAACCGGGAATACAAAATCCGAAGATTCATACGCTCGTGTATTAAAGTCAAAAGCCTGACCGGTTTCCAAAATTAAATGCAAGCCGTCGGCTTCACGACGATAGAAACGAATGGTGTCTAATAAGGCGTAGGACAGGAAAATGCGGCGATCCTCATGGGCATATTCGGCATCAACCACCAACTTTACATAGGCAACATTGCCATTATCAAAGTTTGCTACTCCCTTTTTCTCGGTTACATAGTCTAAACCAATTACCTCCGACTCGGTATGCGTTTTTCCATCACTGAAGGTCGCAATACTCAATTGAGCATGGGCCGTCCAACTCAAGAGGATTAAAAGGTTTATCAGAAAAATCCTTTTCAAGTTCCTAGAGCTTTAAATCCAATTGATACTGTACATCCACCATGCGGCGGCGCGATTGTTCTTCAAATCTTTGATTAGGTTCCTGACGTAAGGATCCCACCCGATCGAGCTCAAGTTCTGAGGCTCCATCCAATATTGAGGTATCGGGTAATTTCATGGCCGTTGCCAGTAGATCCAGTTTAGGATAATAAAAAGTACCATCATTACCCACCTCATGCATCACCTTATAACCGAAACTCTCTGCGGTAGCTATGGTATAGGGTGCACACAGGGCAAATAAGGATTTTACATTAATTTGGGTTGTAATGGCTACCGCCGCTCGAGTAAGGAATAAGCTTCCAAATCCCAATCCGGCTACCTTTCGAGAATTCCAAAGACCACAAATTTCGCCGGTTCCTTCGGTAGCGGCATCGGCAATATGATCATGGATAGTAGGGTCCATATATCCCGTGGCAGAGGCAATGGGTAATTTGCTATTACCGTAGGAGGTATCCACACGAGCGCCACCCAATACTTCTAAGCTATCGGGGTCTTCGACCACCAGCACATAGGTACCTGGATTTTCCACCCATGTAGCTTTATTGGAAGTCACTTTATTAACCCCAATACTGCTTAGGATGTCACCATGGCCTTTTAAAAATTTCTGACAGCTTTCGGGATCGTCCACTGCCTTAAACGCTCTAAGTCTAAGCACGGTTTTCCATTAAATTTTTAAACACTTCAGTGATAGGTTTGCGTAAAGATTTAATACTTGGTTCCCTGGCATAAAAAAGTCTGCAAAGGAATAAATCATTTACGTCTTCCCCTAGACCTAAGAGGTCTAAATAAGCTTTCCTCAGCTCTTTTAATTTTTCTCTAAGATAAGGACTGGTACTGACATCCTCACCGGATAAGCGAGCAAACATAAAGGTAGCTGGCGAAACCGGCTGATAGGATATTCCCTGATCATTTAAATACAACCATATTCTTTCTACCCATTTCCCACCTTCTAATACGGTAGCTGCATCATGCTTTGAACTATGTAAAATGGCTAAGGCGGAGCAGTTCTTCATGGCATCCGTGCTCATCTTTATTAAGGCAGTACCCTTATCCCATTCTCTTAAATTGGCCATGGCCTCTGCATCTTGAATAAGCTTAAAGCCTACCTTATCGGCTTCGGAAAGCTCGAGGGTGCGTAAATCCACACCATTTCTGCTTCCTTCTGCTTGCTCTTTAGTCCAGCGTGCCTCATGAATAAAATCACGATGACCCCAGGGATCTAATATCCTCTGACGTTCAACCTTACCAATAATCTCGGCCAGCTCCTCAATTTTATTGCGATCCTCTAGCCAATTCATGGCAAAGGAGCTATCGGCTAAGGCTAAGCCAATTTCAGATTTCACCGCCTCGGGGATTGCCTTGTATTCCGGAGCCTTTAAGCGATTGGTCATTCGAATATCGAGGCGATCACCAAAATCTTGGAAAGGAGCTTTGGGACTTAATATCTTAGAAAAGGAGTAAACAGCAACTAAGTCTGCACCAAAGGTGTCCATTCTATACAGCTCTTGGGCCTGATAGCCCATTGCCAAAGCTCTTTGCTCCAAGTTTTCCATAGCCGCACCCAAACCTATATAGCTACCTCTATGACGGTAATCCAAAAAGCTCACCGAATAGTGTTTATCATGACAAAGGGCTAGCATGGAGTCCTTCCAAATCCATTTCCAAGGCTGAACGTTTCCACCGGTAGGCGCTAAGCAAGCCTTTTCAACTAGATCATCAATTTCCTCAGAATTGAGCTCTATTGCATCGGCAGAAGCCTTCACCCCACTTTGCGCCAATAATTGAGAACAATAGTCGAAACTTAATTCTTCAGGACTACTAGTCACATTTGTAGTAGCCTGTTCATCATTTTTCTTTGCCTCGAGGTACATCTCATCGGCATCTAAATAGAAGCGCCCCGATTGTACCGGCTTTCCCAAAAGGATATTGCGACTTACAATGGTGCTCAGTGCACCACCAAGACTTACGGAAGAGGCCAATTGAGGCCAGGTGGTTAAAGACTCCTCAACTTCGAGTAAAGAAGCTTTTAAACGCGAAGAAATATTCTGCGCTCCAACCATATCCATCACCAGAGCCAAACGTTCTTTGGCAGTCCATTGATCGATCGATTTAGCGCCTTCTTCCGAAACCATCCCATGCATTAAAGCACGACTAGGCTCCAGATCAAAACGTTCAATATCCATCATACCTCGATCGCTGGTATCCATAATAACTGGAATACCTTTCGCCCGTGCCTTTACTCTAGCCTTTATCTTAATGGCTAAGGAATCACATTCCTCAATCAAAAGGTCTAATTGATTGTCGCCCTCACCTAAAAATTCATCGAGATTGTCTTCAGTAATGCCTTCGTCAAAGACTTCCACTTTTAAAAAGGGATCAATCTCGGCTATTTCCCGAGCCACAATTGTGGTTTTAGGCAAGCCCAATTCTGCCACTCCGGCACGAATACGATTGAGATTACTTAAGTCAAGATGATCGAAGTCGGCAATCCGCAAAGTTCCGTAGACCCTTTCCATACTTAAGGTGAGCGCCACTGACTGACCTACCGAGAGACCAATCACGCCCACTTTCTTATTCATTAATGAATCTTGCTCTTCGGGATGAATCTTATATTGATTCCTCGAAGTCCTAAGACGAATAAAATCCTCTTTAGGCACTAAATGAACCAGCGAATTGCTCCAGGGATAAAAAACCCATACCCCATAATAGTCAGGGTCTTGCTGGGCGCACCATTCAGACCAGTAATTTTTAAGCGAATTAGCGTCTGGCTTAAGCTTCGGATTGTCAATTTTATACAACTCCAAAATCTGATTTTCAATGGAGTTATAAACATTTAATTGTGAATTATTTTTATCTAGAAATACTTCTAATTTCGTTCTATCATCTTCCTTAGACATGTCGTAAATAAATGGAATAAATGTATTTTTATTCGCACTCAAACTTGCTGGAGATGAGTTTTTTAGCTTGGAGTTTATTGCATTTTCCATGTGTAGGACACCCTGAAATCTATCAGCCAAATTACGGCATAGTATTGAAATTTACCTTACTTTTACCTTAGATTTTTGATTTAGAGATGAACGAAAATGTGAAAATCTTGTATGTCGACGATGAAGCCCACAACTTGCAGGCTTTTAAAGCCAATTTTCGTCGAGATTTCACCTTATTCACCGCAGAATCAGGGGCTGAGGGTCTAGAGATTTTTAAAAGGGAAGAGCTCAATATTATTCTCACTGACCAAAGAATGCCAAATATGACTGGGATTGAATTTTTGGTAGAGGTGCAGAAGATCAATCCTGAGCCCATGCGAATTTTGATCACCGGCTATTCTGATATCAATGCGGTAATTGATGCTATTAACCGCGGACAAGTATATCGCTACCTTAATAAGCCCTGGCATTACGACGATTTGAAGGCCACTATTTTGTCGGCTCATGAAGTATTTCGTCTGAGAAGAGAAAACCGAGACCTTATTGATCAGCTCGAAAGAGCCAATGAGCAATTGGAATTCTTACTGCGCCAGAAACTACTTTCCTAAGGTCACAGCATCCCCTTTATTCTTTTAACTTCGAAGCCTTCTAAAATTTCATTTTATGCGAGGCTTTTCTTCTTTGGCCCTAATCGGTATCTTATTTCTGGGTGCTTGCGGTTCTAAAAAATCTACTTCTCAAGAAAAGGCAGTTCCCTCCAGCGCAGTACCTCAGTCTAAGATTAAAATGCAAGACTTAGAGCCCTACGAAATACAAGGTGATGTAGCCATAGCATGTATGGAACTAGAGAAAGCAAGCGAGCATTCGGATAGCAATCTGAGAATGGTAGTTATTCAAGACCTTAAGAATTTCGATGGCTGTTTAGTTGTCCAATTTCAATACAGTGGTTGTTCCAGCACAGAAGCACATCTGAGATGGATTAGCACTGATACTAATAATCATCAATTGGCACTATACGTTGATAATCCCGGTGATTGCGAAATGCTAATTGAGGAAAGATGGCATTTTGATCTCCAAGTTTTAGGTCCGAACCCAAATGACATGATTCTTGAATTCAAGAATGATTTTAGCGCTGATTTTTCAGCTAATTAAGAATCATACTGCCCCGTACTCAATAAAACCAAAGTACAGGCTTGCTCATATTCAATCCCGGCCGCATCTAACTTATCATAGAATTCAGGATTTTCAGTTCCCGGATTGAAGATCACTCTGCGGGGTTTTAAAGCCAGGATATAATCATAATAGACTGCTTGATTTTTAGGTCCCACATACAGGCTTACTGTATCGATATCCTCATATTTTGGAAATCCGGCATCGATACTTCCAAAAGCATAAGTACATTCGCGTAGACCCAAGGCTTCCGTCTCAAAACCATGCTCATGAAGCATCAGCAATGCACGATTCGAATAGCGTTCTGGTTTGGGGCTTGCGCCGATGACTAATGTTCTCATGACCCTATTTCTTAGCTAAATTTGCTTTTATGATTCTACAAAGTTCCGAACTAAAGTACTCCTACCCTACAACGGAGACCTTTAGTTTTCCTGACATCGGGATCAACAAAGGTGAAGCCGCACTACTACTAGGGCCTTCTGGCAGCGGTAAATCTACCCTCTTGCATTTATTAGCTGGATTGCTAAGTGCCCAAAGTGGTTCTGTAAGTATCATGGGGACTGATCTTAAACGCATGGGAGAAAGGGAGAAGGAAAAATTTCGGGCCCAGCATATTGGTTTGGTATTTCAACGTCCCTTCTTTTTACCCTATCTCAATCTGGAAGAAAACCTTCAACTCAGTGCGCGCTACCAAGGTTCTAAAGTCGATCAAGATTGGATCAATCACCTTTTTGAGCAATTGCAGATCAGTCATCTTAAATTCAAGAAACCCGCTGATTGCAGCCTGGGAGAACAACAAAGAGCTTCCATTGCGCGCTCCCTCTTGCAAAAGCCAGCTCTAATCTTAGCCGACGAACCCAGCTCGGCTCTTGATGATCATAATGCCTCCAAAGTGGGTGAACTCTTACTATCCGTAGTAGAAAATTTTGAAAGTGCCTTATTAGTGGTTACCCACGATCAAAGGCTTAAGGACCGAATCCCTAAAAGTTATTCGCTATGAATCAATGGAAAGCGGCCTGGAAAAGCATTCGCTACCGAAGCTTACATCATAGCCTGAGTGTTATTCTCCTGGCTATCAGTACGGGATTAATCCTACTATTGCTTAATAGTCGCAATAGTTTCGAGGACTCCTTCCGCAATAATATCAAGGGTATTGATATGGTAGTGGGAGCCAAAGGCAGTCCCCTGCAAATTATCTTGAGTAGTGTTTATCATATTGATCCACCTACCGGAAACATTCCCTTAGATGAGTACAAGAAATTAATCAAGCACCCCTTAATCGAAGCTGCCGTTCCCCTGTCTTATGGCGACAACTTCCGTTCCTGGCGCATTGTGGGTACCGATAGCAATTATGCCCAATGGTACTCTATGCAATTAGCGGAAGGGCGCGGTTTTCAGAAATCCATGGAGGTAGTCTTAGGATCAGCTGTAGCGGATGCCACCGGATTACAAGTGGGAGATACTTTTGAAGGTTCCCATGGCCTTAATCAAGAAGCTGAAGAACATCATCACCATCCCTTTAAAGTAGTTGGGATTTACCAAAGCAGTGGCACCGTGCTGGATGAATTGATCCTATGCCCCACCGCATCTTTATGGGATGTGCATGAGCATGGCGACGGACCCAAAGAAATTACCGCCGCCTTAATTCGCTTTAAAAGCCCCATGGCCAATATCATGTTGCCCCGCATGGTTAATGAGAAAACACCCATGCAAGCTGCCTTACCTGCCATTGAGGTAAACCGCCTTTTTAGCCTGGCTGATTCCTTTGTGCAATTCCTTAATATTTTGGCTTACCTCCTCATTGGCATCGCGGCACTTTCGGTGTTCTTGGCTTTATTTCAAGGACTTAAGGATGATGAACCCCAGTTTGCCTTCCTTCGGGCCATTGGCAGTCCGCCCTCTCGCATTCTGAAATTCATCTTGGTTAAAGGCCTGATCATTGGATTGATCTCCTTTATTATAGCCCTTATCCTCAATATTATTGCCTTCCAATTTATTGGCACCTTAGTAAGCCCGGCCTATCAATTATCTACTTCTGAAGTCCTCTTCAATTGGAACAGTATTTACACCCTGCTTGCCTTAATTGGCGTGGTAATTATCGCATCCGTCTTGCCAGCCTGGCATGCTTATCGCATCAACATTATTAAAACTCTGGCCCATGCCTAAGTATCTCTTTCTGGCGCTTAGCCTCTTTTTTGGATTTAATGTTCTGGCTCAAAAAAATCTGGCCTGGCCGGTTTTAGCCATGACCAATTACAGTCAGGATCCTGCTACCGGACTTTATACGCCTCAGTTCCCAAAGATTTTAGAAGATCAATTTGAAGGTCAGGAAGTGATCATTGCGGGCTACTTAATACCGGTAGATGTAGAAGCCAACACTTATGCCTTAAGCAAAAATCCTTTTAGCTCCTGTTTCTTCTGTGGCAATGCCGGACCCGAAACGGTAATCGAATTAAAATTCACCGCCGATCCCGGGCGATTTGCCACCGATAAGTACCTACCTATAAAAGGAACCCTCAAACTCAACCGTAATGGTTCGGGTCTCTTTTTCACCCTTGAAAATGCCGAAATCTCCGGATAATGAAAAAGCTAGTATTCTTTGCATTCTTTTTAAGTGGCTGGGGCCTGATGGCTCAAAATGAAGCTAAGGTTATTGATTGGAAATTATTGGCCAAAGTGGATTTCGTCGATCAATATTTCGAAGAATTTGAAGCCTGGTATTTAGTTCCGGATTTCAGTGATGAAGTTGAAAATTTGAATGGAAAAAAGGTGCTCATCAAAGGCTATGTTATTCCTTTGGATGTAGATGGAGGAAAATATGCCTTATCCGCCTATCCCTTCAGCGCCTGCTTTTTCTGTGGTGGTGCCGGGCCCGAAAGCGTGATGAGCCTGCATTTCGAAGAAAAACCACCACGCTTGGAAACGGATGATTACCTCAATTTCGTAGGTACATTAAAACTCAATAAAACTGATACGGAAGATTTCAATTACATCCTGGTAGATTGTAAATTGATGAAATGAAAAAAGGTCTTCTAATCAGTATCCTAATTATAGGTTTACTTACGGCATTTTACTTTGCCGGCCCCCGCCCCGAAGTTATTAGCCTTGACACTTCCCTTCCGGAAATCGAAGCATCCATAGAGGAACTTGACCATTATTTAGCGGTCCGTGAAGCCGCTTTTGAATTGCGAAAAGACAATGAGGCGCGCATCATATGGGCCGATAGTATTCGCCAAACCGAATGGGTAGTTCTCTATTTACATGGTTTTTCTGCCAGTCAAGGAGAGGGAGCCCCACTCCATCAGCATATCGCCGAAAAGCTAGGTGCCAATTTACTTTTAGCACGCTTAGCCGGACATGGTTACCAAAAGGAGCAATTAGGAGAATACACTGCCTTAGGCGCTTGGGAGGATGCGAAAGAATTTCTGGCTTTAGCCGAAAAACTGGGGCAGAAAGTCCTAATTATGGGCACCAGCACAGGCTGCAGTTATGCTTTAAACCTGGCTGCCGAATTCCCCAGCAAGGTGAAGGCCCTCATTAATTTATCTCCTAATATCAGGGTAAAAGACCCCAATGCCCTCCTATTAGATGATCCTTGGGGCGAGCAAATCGCCCATTTGGTCCTAGGAAATCAGCGCCGAGTAGTATCCGATTCAGCCGGTCATGCTCTTTATTGGGATACCCTATATACCGTGCACGCCCTGGTTGAATTAGAAAATTTACTAGAAAGCACTTTAATTCCCGAAACCTTCGCCAGGGTGAAACAACCCGTATTAAACCTCTGCTATTATAAGTCGGAAACCGAGCAAGATCCAGTAGTCTCGGTGGCAAAAATTGAATGGATGCACGAACTTTTAGGCACGCCTGAAAATCAAAAGAGATTAGTGAAACTGGATAAGGTGGGGAACCATGTATTGGGCTCCCCCGTTAAATCTAAAGACCTTCCGGGAACCGAAAAAGCCATCTCAGATTTCCTGGATGAAATTCTGTTGAGCGAAAATTAGTTTTCGTGCTCGGCTATTCTCTCCAATCCACTACTTTTGTGCTTTGATGAATTTTGGCTTTCCTCAATTCTTTTGGGCTCTCTTCGCCCTGAGCATACCACTGCTCATCCACCTCTTCAATTTACGAAGACCAAAAACCGTTTTCTTTTCTAACACGCGCTTTTTAAAGCAATTAGAAGAAGAACGAAAATCGGTTAAACGTCTACGATATTGGTTAATACTGCTTATGCGGGGATTAGCATTGGCCGCCCTGGTAAGTGCATTTACCCTTCCCTATTTTAATAGCACGGAAAATACCGGTGAGCAAAAAAAGCAGTATCTGCACCTTTATGTAGATAATTCCCTGAGCATGAAAAGGGATGGCAGCCAGGGCCCGCTTTTAAATCAAGCGCGACTTTTTGCCTCGCAATTCTTAGGTTCCTTAGGTGAAGACATCGAGGTTCAGGTTCTCAGCAATGATTTTGACAGCAAGTATCAACGCTATTATCCAGCTTCTGAAGCCAAAGATTTAGCCGAGCAATTGGATTACAGTTCCGAGTTTCGCAGTCTGGAAGAAGTTCTCAATCGCATTCGGAACCTCAGCTCCCAAAACCCTGAAGCAAATCATCAGATTCTCTTCTTAAGTGATTTCCAAGCCGGAATACTAAATTCCGAAGCTCTGGAAAGTACCGATAATGAAGAAATTAAATTATTGGCCTTAAGCAGCGATGTGGGCACTAATAATGCTGCAATTGATTCCCTGGCCTTTAAAGCACCGGTATTTGTACCGGGCTTGGTACAGGATATGGAAGTTTTCCTGCATAACTATTCTCAAGAGGAGCTCAGTGGGGTGAGCCTAGAATTTTGGTTAAATGACACCTTGCAAAATGCGCGCGTGGTTGACCTAATTGCCCAAGAAAGTACCGCCTTCCCCATTAGCTTTATTCCACAAAAAGCAGGTGCCTATCGCGGTCGAATTAGTATTTCTAAGGGCGAACCTAATTTTGATAATCAATTCTATTTCAGCTTTCAAACCCTGGCTAAGCAAAAGGTTTATTATCTCTCAGAACAAGAGGAAACCGCACTACCATTAAACATCTTTCGCGACCCTTATTTTGAATTTAAAAAGAGTAGTAGCCAGGATTTGGATTACGATTATTTAGCAGAATCCCGACTGATCATTATGGCAGGTAATCAAGCCATCAGCGAAAGCTTGAAGCAAAGACTGGAAGAACATTTACAGAAAGGCAAGAATATTTGGTTTTTCCCTGGCTCAGATGCCCAGATGTATCAACAGCAATTGCAAAGTATAGGTATTAAGCTTGAAGGAAAATGGATTGTAGATAGCCTGATGGCCCAGGAGCTCAATCAAGTGGATCCCTACCTGGAAAACACCTTCGTTGAAAATCGAAAAGCCCCCCTTCTTCCCTATTCAAAATCGCATCTTCAAAGTTTGGACCGGAGTTCCATCAACCTTTTGAGTTTTGGCAAGAATCGACCATTAATCGCCCGCAAGCCTTTGGCCAATGGACAGGTGTTTTATGCCTTAAGCAGCATTGATCCAGATCAAAGCAATTTAGCTTCACACCCTATATTAATTCCGCTTTTAGCCAATGCTTCTTTTTACGCCGGTGGCAAGGCAAAGTCTTATGTACAGGCTGGAAATGCTAAGGATTATCAAATTGTGGAAGCTCCACAAATGGAAGAAGCTTTAAAGATTACGGTTCAAGGTGGGGAGCTTATTCCCTACCAGCGCTATCTAAATGATCATTATGAATTGCGTTTGGGCGCTCAGAAATTGGAAGCCGGAAATTATCCGGTTCAAAGAAAAGAGCAAAACATCGCCTACTTCTCTGTTAATCTAGATCCGCGGGAAAGCTTATTGCAAGGATCCGAGCTCAAGCTAAATGAACTTTTCAAGCCTGAAGCGCAAATCATTGACCCTTCTTCCAATCAAGAACAAGCCCAGCTCAAAGCCAGCATCCTAATGGAAAATACGGCCCTGTGGCCCTGGTTCGTGATGCTCACCTTATTATTTCTATTCCTCGAAATGTTATTCTTAAAGTCCGGCCGAAGATGAACCAAGCCACCTACCTCCTTAAAAATGTAAGGATCCTCGATCCTTCTTCACCCCACCATCAGGAAGTACTAGATGTACTTTTAAAAGAGGGGAAAATTGCCGCCCTGGGAAACAATCTTCAAGCAGAAGGGGCCCAATTAATCGAAGGAAAGAATTTGCACTTAAGTCCGGGTTGGGTAGAGCTAAGAGCCAACTTTAATGATCCGGGTCATGAAGATCGGGAAACCCTAAAAAGTGGAGCCGCTGCTGCCCAATGGGGAGGATTTACCGCGGTAGCTTTATCTCCGCAAACCGATCCGGTAGTTGACACTAAATCGGCCGTAGAATACCTACGCTCCCATTCCCGAAAAAGTCCGGTAGAGTTTTTACCCATTGCGGCCTTCAGTAAGGGTCTTAAAGGGGAAGAACTAAGCGAAATGTACGATATGCGCGAGGCCGGCGCCCTGGCTTTTAGTCATGGAACCAAAGCGGTAAGCAATGCCGCCTTAATGCGTCTGGCCCTACTCTACCATCGCGAGTTGCCTGGAGCTTTGCAAGTATTATCATACGATACGGCCATGACGGCAGGCGGACAAATGCATGAAGGAAGCAAAAGCACTTGGTTAGGCTTAAAAGGCATTCCTGAATTAGCGGAAAGTCTTACTATGGCGCGTGATATCTCACTGGCAGAATATACCGAAAGCGCGATTCACTTTCAAGGAGTAAGTAGCAAAATAGGCGTAGATTTAATTCGTCAGGCCCAAGCCAAAGGACTCAAAGTTAGTGGCGATGTAAACCTCTTCAATCTGGTTTGGACTGATGAGGCTTTGGATCAATACGATAGTAATCTTAAGTTATACCCACCGCTTCGTTCGGAGGATGATCGCCAAACCTTAATTGCCGCTTTAAAAGATGGTACCCTTAAAGGCATTGCTAGTGATCACCGTCCTCGCACCATCGAAGAAAAACGCTGCGAATTTGACTTGGCCCAGTTTGGTGCCGCCAGTTTAGAAGCCAGTTTTGCCCTTCTTAACACAGAGTTGGGAAGCGAATTGGGCTTGGAAAAAATAGTACAGTGCCTGAGTCACGAAAACCGTGAAATCATCAATTACCACATTGATAGTAGTATTGCGGAAGGCGGCACCATGGACCTTACGCTATTCGATCCGGAAATGGAATGGAACTGGAAAGACCATCGCAAAAAAAGCAAAGCAGCAAACTATCCATTTACAGATTATACCTTTAAAGGCAAGGCCCTGGCTACCTATCAAAAGGGCCAGTGGCATAGTATTTCAGAATGATCATCGGATACGAAGCAAAGCGCATTTACCACAACCATAGTGGCCTGGGAAACTATGGCCGCAACTTAATTCGTGCCCTCGCTGCAGATTATCCCGATTCTGAATTTCGCCTTTACAATCCCTGGCCAGGCAGTGTAAGCTTTCCAGCGCCCAGCAATGTTGTTGAACAATTACCGGCTTTAAAATCGAAGCTTTACGCTCAACTTTGGCGCCGACGATTTATCAGCAAACAAGCCCAAAGAGAAGGCGTAGAAATTTTTCATGGCCTTTCGGCTGAATTGCCCCAAGGATTATCCCGACTGGGCATAAAATCCATCGTGAGTATTCATGATCTGATTTTCCTACGCTACCCCGAATTATACAAGGCCATCGATCGTAAGATCTATAAGCGTAAGGCCCTCGCGGCTTGCCAAAGAGCCGATTTGGTGGTAGCCATTAGTCATCAAACTCGAGAAGACCTCATCAAACTTTTGGGCATAAGCCCGAGTAAGATTAAAGTAATTGGTCAAGGTTGTGCGCCTGAATTTTGGGAAGATCATCAAGACTTAGGAGAGGCCCTCATTAAAAGAGAGACCTTACCCGAACGCTTTGGTTTGTTTGTTGGAACTTTAGAACCGCGTAAAAATCCGGTTGCCTTGGCGCAAGCTTGCTTGGCAGAGAATATACCCTTGGTGCTGGTGGGCCGTCCTAAAAAATATTGGGCCGATTTTTACAATAGCCTTTCGGCAGAAGAAAAGAAACTCATTCGCCCTATTAAAGTGGGGCCTAATGCCGAATTAGCGGGGCTCTATCAAAAGGCCACCTTTATGGCCTATCCCTCCAATTTTGAAGGATTTGGTATTCCCTTGGTCGAGGCAATGGCCTGTAATACGGCCTTAATAAGCAGTGCCAATTCTGCCCTAAAAGAAGTGGCCGGCCCCGGAACCTTATTGGTAAAAGAAAATTCTCCTGAACAATTAGGGGCAGCCATTCGCAAATTCTGGGAGGACGAAAACCTTCGTCAAAAATCCATTAAGCAGAACCGTAATTTTGTAGCCCAGTTTAAAGATCAGGTAATTGCCCGTCAATGGATGGACACTTACCGCGAACTTGCAGGACATGATTAAAATTTCGGCGGTCATTATCACCTACAACGAGGAAAAGAATATTGCTCGCTGTCTGGCTTCTTTGCAAAAGGTAGCTGATGATATTGTTGTAGTAGACTCCTTTAGTTCGGATCGCACCGAAGAATTGGTTAAAGCCGCTGGTGCTCGCTTTGTACCTCATGCTTTTGAAGGGCATATTCAACAAAAGAATTGGGCCATTTCCCAAGCTAAATATCCTCATGTTCTTTCGCTGGATGCAGATGAAGCCCTGGACGAAGAACTGGAAGCGGCTATTTTGACCATCAAAGAAAACTGGAAGGCCGACGGCTATCGTTTAAATCGCCTGACCAATTATTGCGGTAAATGGATTCGTCACGGGCTTTGGTATCCCGATCGGAAACTAAGACTCTGGGACAGCCGCAAAGGCGCTTGGGGTGGGCAAAATCCACATGATACCTTTATCATGGAAAAGGGATCTACAATTCAGGATTTACCCGGACATTTACTTCATTACAGCATTTACAGCTTTGAAGAGCATATTGCCCAAATTCGAAAGTTCACGGATATATCCTCCAAAGCTGCTTTTGATAATGGCAAACGCTCCAGCTACTTCAAATTGCTCTTCTCCCCTTTCTTGAAATTCATTCGAGCATATGTTTTCCGTCTAGGTTTTTTAGATGGTAAGGAAGGCTGGATGATCGCACGCTGGAGTGCTCATGCCACCTATCTTAAGTATCGGAAGCTCATGAAATTGCAGAAGTCCTGATGCAGGTTCCCATATTACATATATCAACCGCAAGGTCATGGCGCGGAGGCGAACAACAAATAGCCTACCTCTGCCTCGAACTGCAAAAATTGGGTATTGAACAGCATATTGCTTGCATTGCCAATGCTCCTCTACACCAATGGGCGCTGGAGAATAAATTCCCGGTGCTTGCCTTGGCCAAAGCCAGTTCTGTAGACTTGCGATTTTCCGCAGGCTTAAGTCGCTATCACAAGCTAAACCAAATAGGACTGTGGCATGCCCATGATGCCCATGCCCATGGTTTTGCGGTTTATGCCCAGCAATTTTTCTCTGCCTCTTGTCCTTTGCTGGTATCTCGCCGGGTAGATTTCCCGGTGGCCCGATCGCGGATGAGCGCCTTTAAATACAATCATCCTTCGGTTTCTCGCTACCTCTGTGTAAGTGAGGCTATTGCAGATATACTCAAAAAGAGCCTTAAGGATCCCAATCGCATATTCACTGTACACAGCGCCATTGAACCCTCTCGCTTTGAAGGCGTAAAAAAAGGAAAGCTTCGGGCCGAATTCCCGCAATTCGCTCAACAAAAATGGATAGGCAATGTGGCCGCTTTAACGGGCCATAAAGATCTATTCACTTTTATGGATACGGCTAAAATATTGCTAACCGAGCGCAAGGATTTGCATTTCTTCCTTGCCGGAACTGGCGAATTGGAAACGGAATTAAAAGCCTATCAGCAGAAGCTGGGATTGGAGAAGCAATTGACGTTTTTGGGATTTCGTGAGGATGTCCCTGAAATATTAGCTGATCTGGATTGTTTCCTCTTTAGTTCTGAAATGGAAGGATTAGGAACTTCGGTTTTAGATGCCTTTGCCAGCGGCACTCCAGTAGTCGCTACCAATGCTGGAGGAATTCCGGAAATGGTAAAGGATCAAAAAAGCGGTATTTTATGCAAGGTGAAGGATGCTACCGCTCTGGCTCAAGGAGTTTTACAAGTTTTAAATGACTCTACTTTGGCTTCCAAATTGACTAAGAGAGCCACGGAAATTCTACAAGATTTTACCCCATCAAAAATGGCGGCCAAAACCCTGAAACATTATCAGGAAGTTTCAGTTTCTTAAGCTTGAATAAAGCCTTATTTTTGCAGCACATTTCAGCGCATGTCCGTAGTATTTTTTAGCATCACTGCCCTGGTAATTTTCGGGCTACTGTTCTTATTTCACCGAAAGATGGCCTTGCAAATGCAGTATTTGCAAATTAAAGCTGGTAAAAAGGTGGGGACGCTAAAGAGCTTTTTATTTTTTGATTGGAAGGATATCAAGGAGCGTAATCTACGTGCCGAGGCTTTTCTACTTTTCCCCATGCTTTATGCCGTTCCTATTGAGGAAGATGAAAAAGGAGAAGTCCTGGAACTAAAGCAAAAGATCAAGCGCAGTCATGTGGGAATCTATTTTTGTTTGATTCTCTTCATTGTACTCGGTATTTTATCCGAAAAAGTAATCCCGGCCTAAGCCCATGCAAAAAGCACTGGATCATCCTATATTTCGCACGCTGGGCGAAGCAGCAGACCATCTGGGTGTAGAGGCCTATGTGATAGGAGGCTATGTTCGTGATTTAATCTTGCAGCGGAAAGAACCCAAAGATATTGATGTAGTAGCCGTAGGCTCCGGGATTGAATTGGCCCAGGAAGTAGCTAAGCGGCTCGGGGGCCGAAAGGTGAACGTCTTTAAAAACTTTGGTACGGCTCAAATTAAACTGAGCAAGGAAGATTTGGAATTGGAATTTGTGGGAGCGCGACGCGAATCCTATCAGCGCGACAGCCGCAAACCTATAGTGGAAGATGGCAGTCGTGAAGATGACCAAAAACGCCGCGACTTCACCATCAATGCCCTGGCGCTAAGCCTCAACAAAGAAAATTATGGTGAACTCCTCGATCCCTTTGGGGGCATTCAGGATTTGAATGAGGGTATTATCCGTACTCCCTTAGATCCCGAAATCACTTTTAGCGATGATCCCTTACGGATGATGCGCGCCATTCGCTTTGCTAGCCAATTGGACTTCACCATTACCGATGAGTGCTTGCAAGCGATTCACAATCAAAATCAGCGATTGGAGATCATCAGCATGGAGCGCATTGTAGATGAACTCCATAAAATTATGGCCTCTCCCAAGCCTTCCAAAGGTTTAATCCTCCTCTATCGCACGGGATTATTGCAACACTTCCTACCTGAGGTTGTAGACCTGGCAGGTGTGGAAGAATTGGAAGGACAGAGTCATAAAGACAATTTTTATCATACCGCCATTGTGGTTGATAATGTTGCTGCTCGCAGTGAAAACATTTGGTTGCGCTATGCAGCCCTCTTCCATGATATTGGCAAACCACCCACCAAGAAATTTGTGAAGGGCACCGGCTGGACTTTCCACAGCCATGAGTTTGTAGGCTCTAAAATGGTGAGGAAGATCTTCCGCCGTTTAAAACTGCCATTGGGTGAACCCATGAAATATGTGCAGAAAATGGTGTTGTTGAGTTCTCGTCCCCAGGCAGTGGCGGAGGAACAAGCAACCGACTCTGCAGCCCGCCGGCTTTTATTCGATGCCGGAGAAGATATTGATGAATTAATGATTCTTTGTGAGTCGGATTTAACCACTCGCAATGAAAAGAAGAAAAAGCGCTACTTGGCTAAATATCAAGAGGTTCGCGATAAGTTAATCGAAGTGGAAGAAAAGGACCGCTTGCGTCAGTTTCAACCTCCGGTGGATGGCATGGAAATCATGCAAATCTTTGATTTAAAGCCCGGTCCGGAAATTGGAAACTTGAAAAGCGCGGTTAAGGATGCTATCTTAGACGGAGAAATCGAAAACGATCGCGAACAAGCCCTGCGCTTTTTATACGATAAAGCCCGTTCTATGGGCCTAGAACCAAAACAAGATCATGAGCATTAAAATACGAGTGGTCCTCGACTGGGAGGAAGAAGATGTATTACGTGACCTTCTCGTACCCGCAGACCTTAATTTAGATCAACTACACTTAGCTATCCTGCAAAGCTTTCAGCTTAGTCCGGGTGAAATGGCTAGTTTCTATCATAGTAACGAAGATTGGGAACAGGGGCATGAAATCCCCTTAATGCCTTTTGATGAGCGCCAAACCAGCATGAAAGACTTGCAGGTGCAGCATGTATTGGGTGAAGAGGGCGATCGATTGCTCTATGTATATGATTTTCTGGAGATGTGGACTTTCTTCCTGGAGGTATTATCTGCTGAAGGCCCGGAAACAGAGCGTAGCAAAGTGGTATTAATTCAAGGGATGCGACCAGAGGAGGCCCCTAAAAGACCCGAGGCCCAAGGGTCTAATGATCTATTTGCTGATCTGGACCTGGACCTCGATGAATTTGACGATTTTGACGACTATCAAGAGTAGCTGATCTCTACCGAGTGTATACGATGTACGGGAATTAAACGTCCGGCTTTTAGTAGCACTTTATTATCTGTGATGGCCCAGATGGTGGTATATACCTCCTTAATGCCATCATCATCCTCAAAGCGGATTAAAACTTTATGCTTTTGTAAATTTCCTAGGCTGGTTGCACGATGCAATACCAACTTGCGTTCGTTTAAGTCTTCTGCTCGGGATAATACTTCTTGCGCGGGAAAGCGCAAATTGTCGATCAACTCTTTTTCAATGCGTTTAAACGGGTTCGTATTGTTTCCCATAGCCCCTCTTTTATGTTATTGATGTTTTTAAATTTACGAAATTTTCCGCTCATTTTTAAGCCAGTCTAAATTTGGATACCGTCTTAAAGCTCGAAAAGCTCAGCAAGCATTATGGCCGCATCAAAGCGGTAAACGAAGTTAGTTTCGCGGTCCCCAAGGGAAGTGTTTTTGGGATTCTTGGTCCTAATGGCAGCGGAAAAACTACCACCTTGGGAATGATTCTAGGGGTAATTCAGCCTCTATCCGGCTCCTTTTCTTGGTTTGATAATTTATCACCTCAAGAAGCGAAGAAGCATATAGGCGCCCTGTTGGAAACGCCTAATTTCTATCCTTATATGACGGCCCGTCAAAATCTGACTCTGGCCGCCAAGGTGAAGCAAATCAAAGAACCCAATATTGAAGAAGTACTCGAACAAGTTAAGCTCTTAGATAGAGCAGATGATAAGTTCAAGACCTATTCCCTGGGCATGAAACAACGCCTGGCTATAGCTTCAGCCCTTTTAGGAAATCCTGAAGTTTTGGTTTTAGATGAGCCTACTAATGGCTTAGACCCCAGAGGTATCGCTGAAGTTCGTCAGCTTATTCTGGATATCGCCGCAAGGGGAATTACCGTGCTCATGGCCAGTCACATTTTAGCCGAGGTAGAAAAGGTTTGTGAGCATGTAGTAGTATTGCAAAATGGAGTATTACGCTTCGAAGGATTAGCTTCTGAATTATCAGGGGATGCCGCTTTATTGCGCATTAAAGCCAGTGACGATTCTCAATTGGAAGAACTACTGACCCAGCATCCACAAATTCAAAACATTCATAGAGATGGGCATTTCTTCGATTTGGAGATTGATCCCGAATTAAAAGCAGAAGACCTCAATCAATGGCTAGCTGAACGCCAGATTTTCCTCAATCATCTGGAGATTAAGCAAGCGGGCTTAGAAGAAGGATTTTTAAAACTGATCGACTCATGATGCGTCTCATTGCAATTGAATGGTATAAGCTGCGTACCCACCGTTTTTTCTGGTGGGGCATGGGTCTTTTCCTGGTATTATTATCGGTCTTACTCTGGACCTTCGGTAAAATTCCCCTTCCAGGTGGAGGGCCTAAAGCTGAAGATGCTGCTGATGCCGGTTTGGCTATGATGCTGCTCCCTCGAACTTTCGAAGAAGCGGGTTTTTATCGTTTACCATTGATCTGGCAAAATGCCACCTTCTGGGCCAGTTTCTTCAAGTTTATTCCGGCTTTCTTGCTGCTCTTTTTTGTGAGCTCCGAATTTGAATACCGTACCTATCGTCAAAATATTATTGACGGCCTTTCCGTAGGTCAGTTTTTCTTATCTAAGGTTTTTACCCTGGTGCTCTTCTCTGTACTCAGCACCATCGTTGTAGGAATTACCATTGTGGTTTTGGCTTATGCCAATAATGATATGGCCGATGCGAATCTTTGGGCTGAAAGCAGTTTCTTGATCGGCTATTTCATGGAAACCTTCTTCATACTCTGTATGGCCTTATTCCTGGGCTTCCTGACTAAAAAGAGTGTGATCACCATTGTAATCCTCATTATGTATTACTACGTGGTAGAGCAGTTTTTAGGCTATTGGCTTAGCGAGCCCGGTGAGGCCTTTTTCGATTACCTCCCTACCCGACCTTCTCGGGGCCTGGTACCGGAACCCATAAGTCGTATTCTCGATTTCTTTGGTCAGCAAGAAGCACCTAGCTTAAACTGGCATATGTGGTGGGTTTCTCTGGCTTACAGTTTGGTATTTCTGTTTAGTTCTTATTTCTTGATCCGCAAAAGAGACCTTTAATGCTGGAACCCGCAGAAAAAGACTGGAGAAAGAAATGGTATCACATTATTTTCGAATCCGACACCCCCGCAGGTCGACGATTCGATGTACTCCTCTTAATCGCCATTTTAAGCAGTCTGCTGGTAATTATGCTGGAAAGCGTACCGAAACTTCGAGCCCAGTATCAGGAGCAATTTGTGATGCTGGAATGGTTTTTCACCGTCCTCTTTTCCATTGAATACTTAGTACGTTTGGCCATCGTTAAACGCCCCATAACTTATGTATGGAGCTTTTATGGCATTATCGATTTGGTTTCTACCCTACCCTCCTATTTAGCCATGGTTTTAGGAGGGGCCCAATATTTCATTGTGATACGCAGTTTGCGATTATTGCGGGTTTTCCGAGTGCTGAAAATGGTGCGCTTTATTGGCGAAGCCAATGTATTGGGAACGGCATTGCGGGCATCACGACATAAAATTGCGGTTTTCCTCATTGCCGTAATCTGCATCAACTTTATCATGGGCACCGTCATGTACCTCGTTGAAGGCCCGGAGAATGGCTTTAAGAGTATTCCTGTAAGCATCTATTGGTGTATCGTAACCCTTACTACTGTAGGCTATGGCGATATTAGTCCTGCTACTCCCCTTGGGCAATTCATTGCCTCGGTGATTATGATTATGGGCTATGGTGTGATTGCCGTACCCACCGGGATTGTTACCTCAGAAATCACTCGCAGCCAAAGCAAGGAAGAATCCAGCAATAGTAAAAGCTGTTCCAATTGTAATGCAGAGGGCCTCCCTATGCAAGCCAAATACTGTCAGCACTGTGGCGCAGAACTTTAAAAAATCAATCTGGTGCATAGCTGGTCCTACCGCCGTGGGAAAAACCTCGGTGGCAATAAATCTGGCTGAAGCACTTGGAACGGAAATTCTTTCCTTCGACTCCCGACAGTTTTACCGCGAAATTCCCATTGGAACGGCAGCTCCCAACGAGGAAGAGCAAAAGCGGGTTAAGCACCACTTCATTTTAGACCGTAGTGTAAAAGATGAGTTTAATGCGGCCGCTTTCGCGGAAGATGCCGCCATTCGCATTGCTGAACTACATCAGAAATACGATACCCTTATTTTGGTAGGTGGCAGTGGGCTCTATCTTAAAGCCTTAATTGAAGGTTTTGATGAAATGCCTGAGGTGGCAGCTGGAATCCGTGAAGAACTCCAATTAGAGTTGGAAACTAAAGGCTTAGAATGCTTGCAGCATGAACTGCGATCCAGCGACCCCGACTACTATGCACAAATGGATATTCAAAATCCCCAGCGCTTGATTCGAGCTTTGGAAGTGATTCGCAGTAGCGGCCAGCCCTACAGTTCCTTTCGCAATCAAGCTAAGAAGCAATTACCCTATACAGTTCGCAAAATTGGTTTGGAACTCGATAGAAGCGAACTCTACGATCGCATCAACCGACGGGTGGGATTAATGGTATCTGAAGGACTCTTGGAAGAAGCTCGTCCTCTTATTGATTTAAAAGAACTCAATGCACTACAAACCGTAGGTTATAAGGAGCTCTTCCCTTACTTTGAAGGAGCCTACGATTTAGAGTTTGCCTTGGATGAAATTCGAAAAAACAGTCGGCGTTATGCCAAGCGACAAATGACCTGGTTTCGCAGAGAGCAAAATATGGAATGGTATCATCCCAAGGATTGGGAAAAGATCTTAATGAATAAAGCTTGAATCCAGCCCTGAAAATACTATTGCGCCCTTTTGGCATGCTTTACGATCTGGTTACCACCGCTCGTAACCGAGCCTTTGATGAGGGTAGATTGGAAAGCTATCAAAGTGCGGTGCCCACTATCGCCATTGGCAATTTAAGTATGGGGGGAACGGGTAAAACTCCCTTTACAGAATTTTTAATCCAGCAGCTTAGTGCAGAACCCAAAGCAGTAGTTTCTAGAGGCTATGGTCGTAAGTCTAAAGGTTTGTTAGAAGTAAAACCAAAGGGAAGTGCAGAAGACTTTGGTGACGAAGCCCTACAAATTGCCCAAAAGTTTCCGGTACGGGTTTGGGTATCTGAAAAGCGTAAGTTTGGCGTGCAAGCTGCCGAAGCCGCTGGATCGAAACTTATCTTGCTCGACGATGCCTTTCAACATCGCTATGTAAAAGCCCATCGATATTTGATGCTCAGCCGCTTTGATCAGCCTTTCTTTAATGATCATGTGGTGCCGGCTGGCTATTTACGTGAATCTCGCAAGGGGGCCGAAAGGGCCGACTTTGTCATCTTCACCAAATGCCCGGCGAAATTAAATGAGGCCCTAAAACAAAGTTATGTGCAGGCCACAGCACGCTATACCAAGGCTCAGGTATTATTCAGTGAATTGAAATACGGCAAGATTCGTGATCAATTTGGAAAGGAATTGGAAGCTAGGAAAGCTTTGCATCTGATAACCGGAATTGCCGATACCAAAGCAATGATCGAATATTTGGAAAAGGAATATCCCATTTTAAAAAACAATTCCTACCCTGATCATCATGCCTTTACGGAAACCGAGCTGAAGACGCATCTGGCGGAAGCCAAAAAAGCCCAAGCCGCCTTATTATGCACCGATAAAGATCGGGTGAAACTAGGTCCATTATTAGCAGGCATTGAAGCTGATTATCCCTTATACAGCCTTCCGGTAGAACCCATTTTCAGCGCTGCAGACCAAAGCTTGCTTTTAAGTGACCTAGAGTCCCTATTTTCCTAATCTTCCCTTTCTTCAGAGCCAAATTCATTTCGCATCTTTGCACCCATGGCGAAAAATGAAGTATCGGCCGATTTAAGGGCCCAATACGAACCGGTTATCGGTATCGAAATCCACGTTCAGCTTAATACGCGGAGTAAAGCCTACTCTTCGGATCCTACCGAATATGGGGCTTCTCCCAATACCCAAACTAGTCCGATTACCCTCGGACATCCGGGAACTTTGCCCATGTTTAATGAAGGGGCATTGAAAGCCGCGGTTAAATTAGGTTTAGCAGTGGGTGCGCAAATTCGTGAAGTGAATGAATTTGCCCGTAAAAACTATTTCTATGCTGACCTTCCTAAAGGCTATCAGATTACTCAGGATAAAACTCCGATTTGTAATGGTGGCTTTATTGAGGTTAAAGATGATGATGGCAATCCCAAGCGCATTAATCTTACGCGTATCCACATGGAAGAGGATTCGGGTAAAAGCTCGCATGATATTGACCCCTTCAATACCTTAATTGACCTGAACCGGGCCGGTGTTCCCCTATTGGAGATTGTTACCGAACCCGATTTCCGTTCGGGCGAAGAAGCCTACCAATACCTCACTGAAATGCAGCGTTTAGTGCGCTACCTCGACATTAGTGATGGTAATATGGAAGAGGGTAGTTTGCGTTGCGACGTAAATATCTCCGTACGCAAAGTGGGCGCAGAAAAATTCGGTACCCGCGTAGAGGTGAAAAACATGAACTCCTTCCGGAATGTACAGAAGGCCATCGATTATGAGGTGCACCGCCATATTGCCCTAATCGAATCCGGAGGTAAGGTTACTCAGCAAACCTTTACCTATGATGCGGCACGCGCCAAAACCCAATTACTGCGGGACAAAGAAGATGCGCATGATTACCGCTATTTTAATGAACCCGACTTACAACCGGTAATTGTAAGTGAAGAATATGTGAGTGGAATGAAGGAGCAGATGCCTCCCCTTCCCAAAGAACTTTTTGCTAAGTATCGTGAGCATGGCTTAAGCGAATACGATGCCTCCTTACTTACTGATAGTAAGGAAATAGCCTTGTTTTACGAGCAAATCATTGAGCATACCGACAATTATAAGTCGGCCGCCAACTGGATTATGGGTAGCATTAAATCCTGGTTGAATGAAAAAGCCGCTCACATCAATGATTTCCCTTTAAAGGCCGAGCAAATTGCACAGTTAATCGCCTTAGTTGATGAAGGTAAAGTGAGTAATACCGCTGCTACTGGTGAATTATTCAAAGCCTTATTAGCGGAGCCCGAAAAAACGGCTGCACAATTAGCAGAAGAAAAGAACTTAATTCAGGAATCCAATACCGACGAGCTACAAGGCTGGGTAGATGCAGCTTTAGCCAAATACCCAGATAAAGTTGCCGAATACAAAGCCGGCAAAAAAGGCCTTACGGGCTTATTTATGGGAGAAGTAATGAAGCTCTCGCGCGGTAAAGCTGATCCGAAATTAGCCAGCAAATTGGTACAAGAATCTTTAGAAAAATAAACATGAAAAAACTAGTTAGTCTAAGTCTGTTCATCACCTTATTAAGTGCCTGTTCTCAAACAGAGGAAGGCAAAACCGATTTACGCATTAGCGCCCCCGGAGTTAAGCAAATTATTATTGAAGAGCTCCCCGCAACCAGCGATCCTATTGCTGTAGACACCTTAAATTCTGAGGACGGGAATTTCGAACTCACTTTTGCGGTAGACAGCGCCAACTTCTATTTGATTAGTACTGATGATGGCATGCGCATTCCTTTCTTCACCAAAGGAACAGAGCAAATTCTGGTTGAATTGGAGCCTATGGTTCAAGAGGTAAATCGCGGTTACAACCTAAAAGGCAATAAGGAAAGTGAGCGTTTACAGTTGATTAATACTTCTTTCCAAGCTTATATTGATCAGGTAGATAGCTTATCTATGCTACGTCAACAATATCAGGATAGTGCCAATAGCCAGGAAATTGTTCGTCGTACTCAGAAAGACTTTGAAAATATCATTGATGCAGGGACTGCTAAATATCTGGGCTTAATTGATGAGGATCCTGCCAATATCGCCAACCTCTTCATTTTCCAATTGAATATTTACAATAATTCTTTTGTACGGGCTCAAGATCACAGCGAATACTTTAATCGCGTGGATTCTGCTCTGCAAGCCGCCTATCCTAATAATGCGCATGCTACCACATTCCATGCTCAATTGGAAAAAATGCGCGAGCAAATGGCCGCTACGCAAGCTATGAAAGCTCGTCAGGATGCTATTGCCGTGGGTGGACCAGCTCCTGAGATTTCATTACCTAAAGCCGATGGTTCAATCCTAAGCCTTTCTGATTTGCGAGGAAAAGTAGTCTTGGTTGACTTTTGGGCTGCCTGGTGTCGTCCTTGTCGTATGACTAACCCACAATTGGTAAAAGTTTACAATCAATTTAAAGATCGTGGCTTTACTATTTTAAGTGTGTCTTTCGATGGATTACCCAACCAACAAAGCCCAGCTCAAGACTGGCAAGCCGCTATTGAACAAGACGGTTTAGTTTGGGATAATCATGTGAGCGACCTTCAAGGCTGGAACAGCTCAGCCGGACAGACCTATGCAATCCAAAGCATCCCATACACAGTTTTAGTAGACCGCGATGGGAACATCATAAAGAAAGAGGTAAATCCAGCTGAATTACCTGCCTTATTAGAAGCGATCCTTTAAGTAAAGAATTAAGTCACGCAGGCGGTGCGAATAGCCCATTTCGTTATCGTACCAGCCTACAACTTTTAACATAGGGCCTAAGGCAGTGGTAAGCTCCTCATCATACCAAGAGGAATAGGTACTCCCGATTACGTCCCGAGAAACAATCGGTTCGTTAGTATAGCCCAAATAGTTTTTAAGTCTCCCTTCGGAAGCCGCTTTAAAAGCATTATGAACCGCCTCAACTGAGGCGGTTTTTTTTACGGTAAAGGTGATGTCGGTTAAACTTCCATCCGGAACTGGCACCCGAATACCCGCACCACCAATAAGGCCTTGTAAATGCGGGAAAATGCGGGTTATGGCCTTGGCTGCTCCTGTGGTGGTAGGCACGATAGATTCGGCGGCAGCTCGGCCCCTTCTAAAATCTTTATGCGGGCCGTCCTGCAATTGTTGATCGGTAGTATAGCTATGCACGGTGGTGATAAAAGCATGTTGGATACCACAAAGCTCTTCTACCACTTGAATTAGAGGTGCTGCACTATTCGTGGTGCAAGAAGCATTCGAAAGCAAGCGGTCCTCAGCCTGAATGCTTTCTTCGTTAATCCCCATTACTATCATCTTCATATCATCCTGGGGTGGAGCACTTAAAATTACCTTGGATGCCTGTTTTAAATGATCTTGAAGATGGGCACTGGTTTTATACTTACCAGTAGATTCAATGATTAGGTCCAAGTCTAAATCTTTCCAATTCAAATTGGAGACCTGAGCTTCATGAGAAAGCTGAATTTTATGCTTACCAACGTTTAGAATTTCTTCATTCAGTTGAATATCCTCTGGGAAAAGTCGGTGAGTAGTATCGTATTTAAGGAGATGGGCCAGATTCTCGGCCGAAGCCAAATCATTTATTGCCACAACCTCAATCTGAGGTTCATGCACCAGAACCCGCATTAAGCTGCGTCCGATGCGTCCGAATCCATTAATTGCTATTCGAACCATAGGGAATTTTGTTGAGAGGTGAGGCCGCGAAGGTAGCCAGAAAAATACGGTCGGAATGCGAAAATAGATTTCAACATTAGCCCCATTGTTAAAACAAAAAAGCCGCCTCGAGTACCGAGGCGGCTTTTAAATATCTATTCAGAAAGCTTAGTGAACGATCACCAATTTTCCGGTTTTAACCTCTTGACCTTTGATTACGCTAATTACATAATTACCGTTTTTAAGGCTTTGAATTGAGAAGCTTACTTTTTCAGTTCCGCTAGGTAGATTATTGTAGGAAACTGATTTCACCAATTTACCGCTCATATCGCGAACATTGATTTTCACATCGCTGCGATTCTCAAGATTCAGAACAACATTTACATTGTTTTGAGCAGGGTTAGGGAATAATTCCAATTTCTCAACTGCGGCTACTTCAGCTTGCTTAGGTTCATCAATACCTACAAAATCGGAAGTAGAGCCAGTGCGGAAGATACCACGACCATGAGTAGCAGCGTAGATCGCTCCTTCAAAGTCAGTATTGCTTACAAGGTCATAACGAATTGTACGAGTTTGCAAGAGGTCGAATACCTGAACATTGGCTAAACCATTATTCTCAGCGGTCCAGCTAACATTGCTTGCAGTAATATCATCAGTGGTGAACACACCCAGGTCAGTTCCTAAGATCACCTGACCACCAGTTGGATCATTGTAGTTGATCACAGCATCCATTACCGGCATTGGAGGTAGGTTACCATCCTTAGCCACAAATCCTGAGGTACTCAAAGATGCTGAGCGAGCATTCTCGGTGTAGAAAACGTGATTCAAGTTGGTTCCGTAATTACCACAAGTAATAATTAAACGATCTGGATCTTCAGTATCAATTACAATGCTAGTAATAGAACGGTTAGGCTGACTGAAAATCACGCGATCGTTTATCACTGCATTGCTTGCGGCTGGAGGATTCACTAAATAGTTGATGTCAATATCAGCAGTTTCTTTGGTACGAGCATTGGTTAGGTTCGAATAACGTACTACTCGACCAAAGTTAGTACCTACAAATAATACGTCGCCATCATGGCTGAATGCCATACAAGATGGAGTTTCACCATTAGCTAAGGCTCCAATGTGCCACCATTCTGGGATTTGAGTGCGGTTGCTCAATACATCGCGAGTTAACCAAACACCACCGCCTAAGTTTCCAGGCTCACTAGCATTGGTATAGGCAGTTAAACCAACTGCAAACATTGATTGAACCGGATCTTGCACCATAAAGGTATCGCTAGGGTTCAAACCATTTGTAATAGTTTCTGTAATAGGAATATCACCAGTCTCACTTGGAATGATGATGATTGCACCTGGATCATAGGAAGTAGCAACGCTAGCGCGAATTTCCAAAGAAGTACCATTATTGAACTCAACAGTGTACTGTCCAGTAACTGCATCAAAAGTACCAGTACCATCACCACTTAAGGTACCACTGGCATCAGAGGTTACTACTTGAGATCCGGCCTTTACCACAAATGACTCAGGTACAAACTTAGTTGAACTTTGAGGCTTAGTAAACTGGCTGGAGTAGCGGGGATTACCATTACCAAAGCCGTAGCTCATTTTAATGGTATCAGCAATAAAAGCAATAGAGTCGATACTATTGCGATCTTCCAATTTCTCCCATAATAAGTAAGGGGTTACGAAGTCTGCAAAAGCAAAGCTGAAGGCATTGTAACGACCAGCCATTCTACTATTGTAGAAATAAGAGTATTCATCACCAGAGTTGATAGAACGTCCAATTTGACCGTACTGACGGGCTTTGAAACGTACTTCTTGATCCAAGTGAGAAATAGCAGTATAGCCACCATCACCATCAAATACAGATCCGTCTGGCTGAGTAATACCAATGGTACGCACGCCTCCTTTAGGTAATGTGGAATTTGGGTCAATTTTAATGGTACCATTATCCTGAGTACCGCCGGTCATCACTCCATCGAAGCCAACTGCCATTTTGTAGAACTGAATGGTCGCATAACCTTTGTTCTCTTCAGTCCAGCTAAAGCCGTCGTTAGTTGATTTAAAAATACCACCATCATTACCTACGTATATGGTATTGCTATCGGTAGGATGCCATTGAATCTCGTGTAAATCTACGTGTACATAAAAGTTTGTAGAGCCTGAGTTCTGGCTAGCAATTTGGAACCAACCATTATCCTTGGACCATTCCCACATAGTTAAACCACCCACAATGATGCGCTCCTTATCCTTTGGATCCACACCAATCATCACAGCAAAAGGTGATTGATCAACCATGCTTAATAAAGCAGAACGCGTTCCGATAACTGACCAAGTAGTACCACCATCTTTAGATTGGTATACACGATCGAAAATACGACCGGTAGTTACTAACACGTATACATAATTTTCATCGGAAGGGCTAACGGCAATCTTCATACGGTCGGTAGTACGACCAATACTAGTTGCAGTATTTCCACCCGTCTGGGTGATTTCATTGAAACTTCCGGCGCTACCATCGGTAGATTTCCAAATTCTTTGTCCCACTTTCGCCCAAACAGTACCCGACTTCGTTACTACGATGTCTTGACCGGTTCCAGAGCTAATTTCAGTAGTCCAGCTATTCCCGCCATCATTCGAGATTTTCAAACCATCCGAACTGGCCACGTAAATGCGATTGGCATTATTAGGGTCACAAGCAATTTTACCTACTTCAGTCCAACCCTCATTAGGGTTTTGAGAAGGATCGGTGCTGGCTAATTGGCTAAAAGTTAGGCCGCCGTCGGTAGATTTAAAGATACCGGCACCGTCTAAGGTATTTACGAATAAATAAGAATTCTCTCCGGTACTGGCATAAATGGCACCATCAGCTCCTTGAGCTAAATCAGTAACCACTAAGTTTTCCATTTGATCATCCACTGGAATCCAGCTACGACCGCCATTAGGGCTATGGAAAATACCTCCGGTTACAGAACCGGCCCACATTTTACTGGGATTATCTTTATCAAAAAGGAGCGAACGAGTACGACCACCCATATCATTAGGTCCCATCTCAGTCCACTGCAGGCTCAAGCTGGAAGAAGAGTTTTTAGCCATACGCTGCAATTGTTCGCGTGCTGCAATTACATCTGCTTCTTCAACTTTACCGGTAACAGGGTTTCTTCTAATCCTGCTCATATACTCCGCGTAACCTTGAGCACTGGCTTCATTCAGGCTCTGCTCGCGAGGCTCGTAATAATTCTTTTCGGCGGGGCTCATCCAGATATAAGCTCCAGCTAGCATTAAGCCACCGATGGAGAAAAGTAATCCTCTTTTCATTCGTTTTCCGTTTGATTTATGCTGTGCGACAAATATAATTTCTAAATACTTAACCTTGGCTTAAAACATGTGTCTTTCCGCATGATAGGAAGATCGAACCAAAGGTCCACTTTCAACATAACGGAAGCCCATATCCAGGCCAATTTCTTTGTACTTCTCAAACTGCTCCGGTCTAACAAACTCTTGTACAGGGAGATGCTTTGGAGTAGGTTGCAAATATTGACCAAGAGTAACGATGTCAACCTTGGCCTCTCTTAAGTCTTTTAATGACTGTATAACTTCTTCTTCTTTTTCGCCTAAGCCGAGCATAATACCCGATTTAGTGCGTGGCAAGCCCTGATCTTTCAAATATCGGAGTACAGCCAAACTGCGATCGTACTGAGCCTGAATACGTACCTGACGAGTTAAGCGGCGCACGGTTTCCATATTGTGAGACACAATTTCGGGAGCCGCTTCTACGATACGATCGATATTATGCCATTCGCCTTTAAAGTCGGGAATCAAGGTTTCCATGGTAGTTCCCGGACTCATTCGGCGTACCGCTTGCACGGTTTCTTTCCATATAATGGAGCCACCATCCCGCAAATCATCACGGTCTACCGAAGTAAGCACGCAATGCTTAACCTTCATCAATTTTACGGAGCGCGCCACTCTTTCGGGCTCATCCCAATCTACGGTATCCGGGCGACCCGTTGCCACGGCACAAAAACCACAACTGCGGGTACAAACATTGCCTAAAATCATAAAGGTGGCTGTACCCTCTCCCCAACATTCGCCCATATTCGGGCAATTTCCGCTTTCGCAGATGGTATGCAAATCGTAGTTCTGTACCAGACTGCGTACCTTTTTATAATTCTGTCCGGTGGGCAATTTTACGCGCAACCATTTAGGTTTGCCCGTGCTAATAGCCCCCTTCTCCCGAACAGGAGATTTTGCTTCTAAAACTTCACTCATTTCCTTAGTTCAGTTTATAACCAAAGTTTACTGTAATGTACAACTGAAAAAATCCACTCCAGTTGATATCCCGATCTTCCTCAAAGAAGATGGGTACTTCTGTAAAGAAGTAATCATAGATAACTCCGGCCTCTACACTGGTGATTTTATCATCCAGTAATTGGTAGTCAAAACTTATCCCACCTTTTAGATAGACGCCAGGTTTTAATTTGGTTTCCTCAATTCCAGTTAAAAAATTTGCCTCACCATTAATATTGGCTGGATTTGTCTCTCCGGTATAGCGAATTATACTGGTGTAATATTCACCATCCGGACCAAACTCATCCACACTTAAGTAGATAGGCTTTAAGAGGCCCAAAGACAGGCCACCACTGAAAATCGAAGAAATAGATACCGATCCTTGATCCGTTTTATCGAAGAGAGTATGCTCATGAATATAGCCTACCCTAACACTGTAAAACGAATTAATGCGGCCTTTTACAAAACCGCGGTAATTATTAAAAATATCTTCCGATGAAATAGTCTCTTTTGGATGTCTGAGCTTCACCAAGTCAATTTCCAGACCGGCCGCATTATAGCCATCCAAAAATTTGAGGTAACGACCATTTAGGCCATATCCTCTACTGTGAAAATTGATTCCTCCGGTATAGGCGCGATCATAAACCTGACGCTTGAAATCCGCATCCGTATCCAGCTGTGCCTGTGCCGACAAAGCGAATAGGAGCATGAATGTCAGGATTCTGATCTTAGCCATTTACGAGTTCTTTTATATCCTTAACGTTAATTCCATTATGGGAGGTTTGGTATTGAACTCGGCCTTCCTTAAGTAAAATCAACTGAGGCGATTCGTGGTCTACGCCGTAATGACGAGACACGGCATCGGAGGTTGTCCGATACTTAATCAAATCTAAAAAATAAACCGGTAAATCGGAAAGATGTTCATCCCAGTCGCGTTGTAAGCGGTTCCATGCCATGGCACTGATTACACAGCGAGTAGAATGCTTAAAGATGATGGCAAATTCCTGCTCAGAAACCTGATCTATCTCTTCAAACTGTGCGGGATCTGTTAATGTCCGGATATTCATCCTTAGACATTCACCTCCCCAGCCTCTGGTACTGCAGTATAAGCAGGACACTTTTCAGCTCCACCACAGGAAGTTATTGCTAAAGCCCCCGCTACTAAGATCACTGCTACCAATACTTTTTTCATAATTCTTTTGATTAAAGAGTAATTAAGATAGATTGCAACAAAGTTAGCCAAATATAGCTAACCACAGTTCCTCTATTGTTAACTCAAAAATGCCGATTGTGGTATTCTATCAGGACCTTCTCCAACAGGCACATCCTTCCTGGCGTCCTTTTTTGGAGTTTGAATTTAAAAAGGATTATTTCCAAGAACTCTTGCGAAAAATTAATAGCATTAATTCTACAATTCCTATTTATCCTCCCAGCAGCTTATGGTTTAAAGCGTTCGAATTTTTCCCAATGGAAGAATGTAAGGTGGTTATTTTAGGCCAAGACCCTTATCACGGCCCAGGGCAAGCGCATGGTTTAGCCTTCTCGGTTCCTACTGGAATGGCCTTCCCTCCTTCCTTGAGAAATATTTTTAAAGAATTGCATGCTGACCTTAATATCCCCGCTCCCTTTAGTGGTGATCTAAGTCCATGGGCAAAGCAAGGAGTATTATTGCTTAATGCTAGTTTAAGTGTAGAAGATGGCAAGGCCGGAGCGCATCTGAATTGGGGTTGGGAAACCTTTACCGATGCACTCATCGAATACCTAGCCAATAGTCAAAAATCGATTGTATTTATTCTGTGGGGTAAATATGCCCAGGGCAAGAAAAAATTCATTCCCGCCGAAAAACATTTTATTCTGGAGGGCGTTCATCCCTCACCCTTATCGGCCCACCGAGGCTTTTTTGGTAGTAAACCCTTTTCCCAAGCCAATCAATTTCTCGAAAAACAAGGTTCTAAGGCTATTCAATGGCAGGTCGACTTCTAAGCATATTTGTGCTTTTTATGCTAAGCTTGGTTCTAAAAGCCCAGGACTATAGCGTCATTAGCCCCAAAGCCAGTTGGACGCGTGAGCTGGAACAAACCCTGCAAGACAGCCTCAACCCCACACAATTACGCTGGAAAATTCAAGAAGCGGGATTTTGGCTACACTATTGGAAGGGCGACAGCCTTTACAGCGGCAACAAGCTGGAAATTGGTGAATTGAAAATCCTAAATGGAAGTGATAGTTTAGACTACAAACATCCGGATGCACTGGCCTTAAACGATTCCAATTTTCGGATTGTACTAAGTCGGAAATTAAGACAACAATCCAATTTGGGATATCCTTTTGCTGCCTTTCGGCTGATGGATTATCAGGTTATTGATGATCATTTAAACGCTCGATTGCAATTAGATTCCGGTCCCTTTATTCAGTTCGATTCCATTGTTGTTTTAGGCTATGATGATATACACCTGCCTCTGCTCTATCAGGAAATCAATTGGCAAAAAGCTAGCCCTTACAGCGATCTCTACCTTCAAAACTTACAGGATTATATCGGTCGAACGGCCTACCTTCAAATGGAAAGAGCCCCGGCGGTAGCCTTTTTCCCCAATAAAGCTCGACTCTATTTATATTTAAAAAAACGCAGTTCCAATCTTATTAATGGGGTTTTAGGCCTCAATACCGATGACGAAGGAAACACGCAATTAACCGGTGATTTTCAACTAAAACTACTTAACCTCTTTAATCGTGGAGAAGGTATTGAACTGCGTTGGCAAAGCCCGGGAGCCCAGGCACAGGAATTTGAATTGGGTTTTCGATATCCCTACCTATTTAATAGCCCTTTAGGATTAGCGGCCCAAATTGAAATCTTTCGCCAAGACAGCAGTTTTGTACGTCAGGAGTTTAATCTGAATCTACCCTATCGATTGGCTCAAGCGGCTCACTTTAGCTTAGGCCTTACGTATTTTAGTTCCGAGCCCTTGGGAATAGCCGATGACAGTCGTTTAATCAAATCGGTGCAAACCCTTCGTTTTAACCTGGGCTTTGATATTGACCGACGCAACGATGCTATTGTAGCACGTAAAGGCTATGCTTTGGAATTAAGCCTAGGCAGTGGTCAAAGGCAAAGTGAAGGGGTGGAAAGTCGGCAATTCGCCTGGCATTCCAATTTTCAATATTTTGCCCCCTATAAGCGCTGGGTTTGGCATCAGGAAATTCAAAGTGCAGGCTTAAGCGGACCAAATTTGCAAGACAATGAAGTTTTTCGACTCGGCGGATTGCGAAGCTTAAGAGGTTTTAATGAATGGACCTTTTTTAGTCCGGCCTATGGAATTCTTCGTTCCGAGTTGCGCTATATGTTAGGCTCTTACGACTATCTTAGTGCTTTCGCTGATTTGGGATTTGCCGAAAGACAGGCTCTGAACCGAGGATTATGGGATCGACACAGTGGCATTGGCTTAGGCCTGAACTTTCAAACGAAAGGAGGAATTTTCTCGTTATTTCTGGCAGTGGGTCAGAGTAATTTGGATAGCTACGATTTCAGAGCTGGAAAAATTCACCTCGCCTATGTAAACCGTTTCTAAGCCTAAGGCTTAATACTTAACTTTGCTACCATGTATAAAAGATTAGTGTTTGCTTTACTATTTGTAGGACTCTGGCAATGCCGGGGCCCCGAAGGCTTGCAAACCAATAATCTTTCCTATCTCTATAATAAACAGGAAGTGGGCTTACGCCCGAAGTTTAATATTCATCCTATTAGTGATACGCTCTTTGAAGTGCATTATCAGGTACAAAGCGACAACTTCCTTTTCTCTCGTCCTACCGACGAATCCGATTATGAGGCTCGTATAAAAATTGAATACCGCCTCTTGCCATCTATCGAAAGCACTACCCTCTTAGACAGTGGCTGGGTGCATATCGATCATCGGGTTCCCAAAGTGAAAAATGAAATTCTGGAAGGGCAATTCAATTTACATATGCCGGAGGATCTTGAAAAAGCCATGCTTTATTTAAAGGTTTACGATCTCAATCGCGGTAGCAGTCAGGCTAATTTCCAGTGGATTAACAATAGTAATTACAATTCTCCCAGCTATTTCGAATTATTGGATAGCAATGATCGCTTGCTTTTTAAAAGCCATATTCCAGCAGGATTGCCTTTTAAAATCCGTCATTGCTTATTAGATAATAAGGAGATTTATGTAAGCCATTACCGACGCGAATTCCCATTGGCCTTGCCGCCTTATTCCAGCAGTCAGGATGAATCCTTTGATATTAAACCTGACACTACTTTTTTGGTTCCCACCAATCATTTGTTGAGTTTCAGAGAACCAGGCTTTTACCATTTCCGTTTAGATACCAGTCAGTGGCAGGGCTTTACCGTTCAATATTTCTATCCGGGCTTTCCACTGGTTGGAAATCATCAACAAATGGCCGAACCCCTGCGCTATCTCACTACGCAAAAAGAGTATGCTGAGATGCAAGCTTTAATGAATCAGCCGGAAGCCTTGAGAAAGTGGATTGATGATTTTTGGATTCGCAAAGGGGGTAGTTCAGAAAGAGCTAAATCTTTGGTAGCAGCATATTACCAAAGAGTGGAAGAAGCTAATAAGCATTTTAGCTCCTATCTAGAAGGTTGGAAAACCGACCGTGGCATTGTTTACATTATCTATGGACCACCCAATGCGGTATATCGTTCCTCCACTGGTGAGGCCTGGGTATATGGTAATGAGAACTCTTCCCTCTCCTATTATTTCAATTTCTTGCATTTAGATAATCCTTTCAGCGATAACGACTATTCGATGGAACGATCCAATCAGTATCGTTATGGCTGGGGTCAAGCAATTGAAGCCTGGCGCCGAGGGCATATCTACAACTCGAAAGATATTCGTCGCGAACAAGATGACTATGACCAACTCCAATACCGAAGCCGATCTCCTATGTGGTATTAGGCCCCTTCTCGAAGCCATTGAAGCAGGAAAGGAACTCGATAAAATTTACATTCAGAAAAACTTACAAGGGGCGCTCTTCAAGGAATTGTGGGGTGTGATCAAGGAACATAAGTTACCTTATACGGTAGTTCCCAAAACCCGTCTGGATAAGTTTACCCGTAAAAATCATCAGGGGGTAATTGCCACGATTAGTGTGGTACAAAGTGTAGACCTTAAAGAAGTGGTGCAAGCTACCTGGGAAAAAGGTGAAGACCCACTGATTGTTATTCTGGACCGCGTGAGTGATGTACGGAATTTAGGGGCTATTGCTCGTACTGCAGATGCCGTGGGCGCCCATGCTCTGGTAACTACCATGCGCAATTCTGCTGCCTTTAATATGGATGCAATGAAAGCCTCGGCGGGTGCTCTCAATCACTTACCCGTTTGCAAGGAAAGTAACCTCAATGAAACAGTTACCTGGCTTCAAATGAGTGGCATTCGGGTGGTATCCTGCAGCGAAAAAACTGATCAACTATCCTACGATACGGATCTCACCGGACCCTTGGCCTTAATTATGGGATCCGAAGATAAAGGTGTAGCTCCTGAACGCTTAAAGGCCTCAGATGAAGTGGTGAAATTACCCATGCTGGGAAAGGTAGGCTCGCTCAATGTATCTGTAGCTGCCGGAGCGGTCCTCTATGAAATCGTGAGACAGAGAAATCTCTAAACATCAACTTAGTCGAAAACAGGAATTTCACCTTTACTCGAGTGGCAGCTTTGTTTGAAAGAATAAATCTATTACCGAAGTCGAAATGTAATCCAACAGGGAGCTCGCGACCGACCTAATTACTATCTACTAAATACTGAAGAAACCTCAAGTTTCTTCCAAAAAAAAACCGTCCCAAATAAAATTCGAGACGGTCTTTAATATTGTAGTGTTAAAACTATAAGCTAGTTCTTCTGCCACTTCTTAACCGTAAGAACAGTGCCGGCTTCTTTTACACGCAATACATATATGCCTTTGGCTAGATCACTAATGGAGAAGCTCATTTCACCTTCTGTGCTTTCAGCGGTATAAGACTGAATTAGGCGACCATTTAAATCTAAGATCTCAAAGCTGGTTTGCGTGCTTGCTTCAGCATAGGAAACCTTTAAGTAATCCTGAGCAGGATTAGGGAAATAACTGAAGTTGAAAAGCGGACGCTCCACCAGGCTCACATTATCCGAAATCTCAAAAGCAGCAATCGTTACATGCATGGCTCCGCTGTTTTCCAAAACATTCATATCATACATACCCTGAGGCACACTAGAAGGAGCACTAAAGTCAGCAGTGAAAGTGCTGGCATTTTGTACCGCGATATTGCTAAAATTCTCGAGCACCAAATTCCCTTTACTTAGCCATACATTCTGAATTCCAGTCATGGCATTTTTAAAGGAACCTGCCGGTACAGAAATCGTCATTCCATTGAGGGTATTCCCCGGCTTCACACCATTGGGCTGCACTTGAATGAAGTTACTAGTAGGTGGCTGCACGGTGAAAGCTGATGGATCGAAATTGATAGTATTACTGCCGCCGGTCATCACTAATAAATTATAGCTACCTGAAGGCGCATTAGGGGGCACTACTAAGGTTCCGGTAATTTGCGTTGGGCTGCTTACCTGAATATTGGAAAAACCAGTAATACTGCCTTGACTAATGGTAAAGGAACCTTGACTGTACTGCAATTGTACCGTCGCAGATCCGGATTGAAACTGGGTATTTTGACCCGATATAATAATGGGCAAAGTTTGTCCTTGGCTACCAGTATTCGGTTGAATACTGGAAGACTGCGCCATGAGGGAGCCACCAAATAAACAAACAACAAAGAGAAGTAATGTTTTAGGCATTTAGGGAAATTTCAGAGTTAGACCTGAAAATTAAAGGATTTCTTTGAAATAGAAGGACTTCGAACCTTCTTTAACAGTTTGAGCGCCCAAAGCTGAACCTTTAATGACTTACTGATTGGCTGGCGAAATATTCCAAAGCCGGCTCTTGTCTTAGGTCATAAGCCAGAATATAATGCAATCGAATCAAGTCCTTATCGTCCAAGGCACTAAGCTCCTTTCCTTCTTCTGTCGCCCACTTTCTGATGATGGTAAGTACATAAGTTTCATACATCCCTCGATCTTCATCAAATTCGGCTGCCTTTTCTCGCAGGACGGCATAGGCTTGCGCCGACTGAGCCTTATTAAAATAAGCGGAGGCCAGATTTAAAATGCCCTCCTTATAATAAGGGGAAATCTCGGTCGCTCTACGATAATAAACCAAGGCGCTATCCGCCTCTCCCATTAGAGCAAAGGTATTAGCCAGGTTATTAATCACCTGCAAATTATTGGAATGCAGCTGTCGTGCAATACTATATTCTTGGAGGGCTTTGGCAAAGTTCTGCTGATTAAGATAAGCCAGTCCACTGTAGAATTCCATGGGCATTCCAACCGGACTAATCTGGTAAAAATATAAGGGAACGGTTTCTTCCTTTAATTGAATTAATGCAGACCAGTTAGCCTGACCATGGGCCACAATCATCTTCCGGTTTATCTTCTCTCCTTGCCAGCGCTCATAGCCGGTATAAGTGAAAAGAGTCGCCATTAGCATTAAGATTGAAAAGAGCAAGACTTGCCAAAGTTTGCTTTGCCTTCGAGCTTCAGAACTCAATCCAGCTGAATTTAAAAGACCCGCGGCCATCATAAATAAGGATTGATGAAAAATGCGCTCGCGGGGGAAGCTAAAAACGGATACCACCAAAAAACCAATAAGAACTGCTAATAAAAGATAAGGACTCCAATTGGAATTGCCAATACGCATCTGCCGAAAGGCTTGCTGAATTAAGGCCATTACAAATGCCAGATAAAATAGAAGGCCAAAGGGTCCGGTTTCGGCCCAAATCCAGAGATAGTCATTATGAGGTCTTTGGAATTGTACGATGCCTTGTCGGGCACGATAAACCTCAGATCCATACATGGGAAATTCTATACGCCACTTAGCGGGCCCTACTCCTAATAAACCTTGATCTTGAATCATGGCCAAGCTATAATCCCACATTTGCAGGCGCTCGCCCGTCGTAAAACTCTTCTCAGTACCACTAGTCTCAATCATTCGACTTTGAAGCGCCTTACCCTCCCCTGTTTTAGCTAACACTACCTTGTATTGTACCAGGAAAATGGGAACCAGGAGAATCAAGAGCAAAATTCCCAGGCTAGTCTTGGCATAGCTAAATTTTGGAATCCACTTTCGAAAGATATAAGTCAGGCTAATTACAGCCGCTCCGGCCATAGCCCCTAATAATGCTGATCGTGAGCGTGTAAAATAAATTAATGCCAAGGTAGCGATGGCCACTATCATCCCGAGAATTCGCGCGGGCCAAGGATTTCGGCCTTCTTGGCTTTTAGCCAGTAAACTAAAGGGAAGTAAGAGTAATAAGGACGAAGCCAATAAATTATGATGCGCCATTGGTCCCCGTAGTTCGGTGAAGGGGAATTCTTGGAGTGTATTAGTCCAATTTGGAACTATGTTTTCATATACCGTAATTCCAATTACTAAGAGCAATGAAATTAGGGTCGACCAAGCCAAAAAGCTTCTTTTGCGGGCATCCCCATCCAAGCTTGAAACGGTAATAAACAGTAGGAAAAATCCTACATCCTTAATCAAAGGTACTGCAGCTTCAGCTCCGGCGCCATGGCCCAGCCAGGAAAGGCTTTCAATCAATAAAAATCCCAGGAAGAAAAGCGCTGGAAAAGACTTGAAGGCCTTTAGCCAATTTGCTTTGGGATAGCTGAGGCCGATAATTAATAAGAGGAATATACCTAGTAAAAACATGCGCGGATGCAGCACCGAGTCCAATGCTGAATCATCCTGCATTAAAACCAAGCTCGGGGGCAAGAGGATAATGAGGAAAGCAGGGATAAATGAAAGAATATTGCGTTTGCTCATCATGGGCTTCAGGCTTAGCGCGTCCTAAATTATAAATATTGAACGGAGTCGCTAGGGTGCTCGATTAGCTTCTTATCTTCGGGCTTCAAATTTCTTAGTATGCGAAAGCTTTGGTATATCGTTTTTCTCATGGGTCCTTTTTTATTGCAGGCCCAGTACAATTGTATGGACAGCAAGCAAGCCGTTCAGGCTCTTTCTACTCCCAATATCAATAACAATGCGAAGAGCGACACCTTTGACATTCTGGATTATGAGCTCTTTTTGGACCTTTATGGTATTGCCCAGCAAGAATTTAAAGCCGAAGCCCGAATTCGAGTTACACCTCGAATTGTCAATGTTAGTCGACTTAATCTCGACCTCTGGAAGCTTCAGGTTGATTCCGTAAAATTCCCCGGTGTTTCCGGTACTTACAGCTATAATGATTCACTTCTACAAATCGATTTCAGCAATGCTTTAAATCTGGGAGATACTACTTCGGTATGGATTTACTACAGTGGCTATCCTCAAGGCGACCCTTTAAATTGGGGGGGCTTTCATGCCGCCCAGGGTTATTATTACAATTTAGGAGTAGGCTTCGGATCCAATCCCCATACCTATGGCCGAGCCTGGTTCCCCTGCTATGATAACTTCGTAGAGAAATCTACCTACAGCTTGAACCTTTTAAGCAAGGCCCCTATGCGCCCTTTATTAAGCGGCGATCAAATCACTCGCAATTCACAAGGAGACAGCATTCTAAGCTCCGCTCGCTTAGACAAAGCTATTCCTACTTACCTCATCAGTTTTGCCCTGGCCAATTATCAATTCTTAAGCGATACGGTAGCTGGAGCCAATGGAACTTTAGACATTCTATTAGCCGCTAAGGCAGCAGACACTAGCAATCTGAAAGCCTCCTTTGTAAACTTAAAGCCTACCCTCCACGCCTACGAACACTATTTCGGTCCCTACCAATGGCCACGAGTGGGTTATGCTGCTACTACCGTTGGCGCCATGGAGCATGCCACCAGCATTTCCTATCCCATCAATTTGATCAATGGAAACCTTAACGGAGAGGATATCATGGCCCATGAATTAGCGCATCATTGGTTTGGAAACCTCATTACTTGCGAAACAGCCGATGACATGTGGATCAACGAAGGCATGGCGGAGTTCAGTTCCCATCTTTATACCGAGCAGGTCTATGGTCGTAAGGAATACCTAGACATCGTGCGCGAAAACGCCTGGAATGTACTTCTAAATGCCGCTAGCCGTGATGGTAATATGCACCGCTCTCTTTATGGAATGCCCCATGAGTTTGTGTATGGATATCACGTCTATCAAAAAGGTGCCATGGTAGGTCATAATATGCGCCATTATTTGGGCGACAGTGTATTTTTCAATTCCCTGCAACAGCTCTTTAATGATCACGCCTATGGCAATTTAAACAGTGTAGAATTTCGGGATGAAATGATCCGTATTAGCGGAAATACTGACTTGCAAGACTTTTGGCAAGATTGGGTATTCGAAGCGGGCTATCCGCAGTTTAGTGTAGAGGATTGGTCCTATCAGGATTTAACGCAGAGGGTAGACCTCAGCTTAAAGCAAAGAACCTATGCTGCACCTAATTACTTCAATCAGGTGCCAGTAGATATCACCTTCTTTAAAGCGGATGGCACTCATTTTACCCAAAGGCTAATCCATTCTGGTAAAGAGAGTCAGCATAGCGGAATTCTTATCCCCTTCAAACCGATTGCCGTGCTGGCTTCCTACAGCGGATCTTTATTAACGGCCACAGGTAGAGATCACTTACATTTTGATCAGGCGGGCAGCCAAACGGCCAGCTATGGTGGGATGACGGTAAGCACCGAGAATTTTGTAGATACCGGTTCTGTAGTGGTGATGCAGCATTTGGTGGCAGCTGAAAAAGATTCTGCTAATCCCTTTGATTTCCGCTTGGGACAAAAGCATTATTTCACGGTTCAGAATCTCTATTTCCAACAAAGTACCCTTAAAGGAGAATTGCGATTTGATGGCAGTACCCGAGGTCTGGATCAGGATTTATTGCAAAATGGAAACGATAGCTTGGTGGTCCTTTATCGCCCGAAAGGAGCCCAACAATGGAACTTATACCCTCATCAGCAAAAGCAAGCCAGTAGCCCTAATTCACGCATTGGAAGCATTATCTTAAATCCTTTGATGAGCGGTGATTATGTTTTGGCCAATAGTGATGAAAGCCTGGCCTTGGAGGTGATAAGCACCGAAAACAAGAATATTCGCTTGTTCCCCAATCCTGTTCAAGACAGTTTAACCTTAGTATCTGAAAGCGGTCCTATTGACTGGCAAATTGAATTGATTACTCCGGCTGGTAGAACCCGTATTCAGGAGAAGTATGAGCATTTAGCCGAATTAAAAATCAAAATGGAGCGTTTTCCTGCTGGCAATTACATTCTTAAGGTAAATGGACAGGAGTTTAAAGTCGTGAAGATTTAAGGAAAAAGTCTAACTTGGGTACCCTAATAAATCTACAGTATGCTTACCAGTCTTATGCTAAGCCTTATTGGCCTCTTAACTTTTTCATCTGAACCGGTATTTACCGAACTTAGCTCTGCTGAATGGGAAAGTCAGTATGCCAATACAAAGGCTTATTACAGTTTTCGATGCAGCAGCGACGATTCCAATGAAAAGGGAAGCTTAAAGCTGAAATACGATACCAAGAAAGAGCTTCTTAATTGTGATTGCAGTAAGGGAAGCAATATTCAGATTCAGACTAATAAATTTGAACATCTGGATGCGCCTTTTAAAGCGATTGACTTCGATTTACTGAGCAATTTCATGAAAGAGCATAAAATGAAATTATACAGCTTTACCTTATATCATATTGAGCAAGAAGCGCATATCCTTTTAGAAATGAAGAACCGCCAGGGAGAAACCCAGTATTGGCGCTATCAAAAACATTAAACCTTAGAACACGAACGTAAACATGAAATGTCTCGAGCTAAAACCTAAGCGAAGCTTAATTAAAACCGACCATCGTTTTATTGCTAAAATCCCCCTAATGCCCAATCGCTACCTCTGGGAGCGCATGGACTTTAGCTTAGGATTATTGGCCAGCGATAAAAGAGATTCCTTATTGGTAATTACCGATAATGAAGATTTCTTGAAGCGCTATACCAAGTACTACCAAGAACGATTTGAAGTTGCAGAACACGGAGACGATTATTCTGTGGGTGCCGACTTCGAAACCATTTTTGGGAAGGTTAGCTTCGATCAAGAAGTGGAAGTAGAAAACGATGATGATGAAAACTATGAAAATGAGGAATCTGAAATGGATGATTCCGATATCGACTAAACATAAAGCCTTCCTTTGGGGAGGCTTTTTTTATTTCCTTCTTGCAAGCCTCATTCTAAGTGGCTGCCGAAAAAATGAAGGACAAGGAACAGCAAAAGTTCCCGAATCCAATACCAAGGACTTTTATCGCGCCGCGGATCTTTCATCCTGGCCCGAAATTAGTGCGGCTAATCTTAGTTTCTTTAAAGCCGATGGCGAAGAGGATGAATTCTTGGATATCCTTCAAGATGCCGGAATAAACACAGTCCGATTACGACTATGGGTAGATCCGGCGGGACCTCATTCCAGCTTTTCCGAAGTCGATAGTTTTGCCGAGGTACTGCATAATCGTGGTCTTAAAGTTTGGCTTAGTGTGCATTGCACTGACCACTGGGCGGATCCTTCCAATCAAGAGATTCCGGCTCGCTGGTCCAATTTAAGCTTCGCCGAACTTCAAGATAGCCTCTACCAGTATTTTGCTCGAATCAGTGCTCAAATTCAGCCGGAAATTATTCAAATCGGGAATGAAATCAACCCAGGCCTGCTCATGCCCTTTGGCTCACGATGGGAGCAATTACCTCAGTTTCGCTCCTTAATCGACACGGCCTCATCTGCCATTCGAAGGCATAGCCCGGATAGTGAAATTATGCTCCATTGCGCTGGTCCAACTGTAGCTCCAGTTTATTTCTTGGATTTAAAGGATTTAGACTTCGATCTAATCGGGATTTCCTATTACCCCATCTGGCATGGGAAATCCTTTTTTGACCTCACTAATGTTTTCAATAATCTGGATGCCAACTTAAAGCAAGGAATTATGATTGCTGAAACGGCCTACCCTTTTACTTTGGATTGGAATGATTGGACCAATAATATTGTAGGACTACCAGAACTATTAATTGATACCATCCCTGCCAGTCCAGCTGGTCAAAAACAGTTTCTAGCCGAAATTCGTGCTCAAATCGAAGCTCAGGACAGAGGTCGTGGCTTTTGTTATTGGGGAGGTGAACTCATTGCCTGGAAAGGCCCGCAAGGTGAAAATGCCTCTCCCTGGGAAAATCAAGCTCTCTTCGATTTTAACCGCAAAGCCTTACCCGTATTGGAAGTTTTCGCTCCCTAATCAGGATACTTGATACGCACATGATAGATATTCATGAGCATTTTCTTGAATATCTTTTTCACCGTACGAATCTCCCGCAAGGTAATAGGGGCATTTTCGAATTGCCCGCTTTGAATTTGACTGTCGATCAAGCGCTCCACCAATTGATCAATCTTATCATGATCCGGATTGCTGATACTGCGCGAAGCAGCTTCTACGGTATCAGCCATCATCAATACCGCGGTTTCCTTGCTAAAGGGCTTTGGTCCGGGATAAGTGAATTTATCCAGGGCCTTTTCATCAGAAGGAAAGTCTTTAATGTACTGGCGATAGAAATACATCACTGTTGAAGTGCCGTGATGGGTGCGGATAAAGTCGATTAAAATGTCGGGTAAACGATGTTGCTTGGCCATGGTAATCCCTGCCGAAACATGCCCGATGATAATCTCTGCACTTTCCTCAAAACTCAATTCATCATGAGGATTGATCCCAGTACTTTGATTCTCAATAAAATACATGGGGCTTTGCATTTTACCAATATCATGGTATAATGCTCCGGTACGCGCTAAAAGGGCATTACCACCAATCGCCAAACAGGCATTCTCGGTAAGATTCGCTACTTGCAAAACATGCTGAAAGGTTCCGGGCGCGGTTTCTGCCAATTCGCGTAAAAGAGGATTATTGGTATCGCTTAGCTCCAGTAATGAAATCTCAGAGACCAAACCAAAGAGGCGTTCCTGAAAATAAATTAAAGGGAAGGAAACCAGGGTAAGCAAGCCATTCACCATAAAAAAGCTGAAAACCCGATAATTAATTTCCCAAATTGATCCCTCCTGTAAAATGGCCAAACTGAAATAGGAAATGGCATAAACCCCGGTAATCTTACCAGCGGTAATAAAGAGATCTCGCCGCTTATACAAGTTGTTAACCAGTAGTACCGAAAAAACCCCGGCAATGAATTGCAGGAATACAAATTGAAAACTATTGGGTACCTGAAATCCAATAATCAGGATGGTAACCGTATGTACAAAGAGAGCCAAACGGATATCGAAGAAGGAGCGCATTACCATCGGTAAAATGGCAAAAGGCACTAGAAAAATATACTCTTCCTGAAAGCGACCAATGAAGTAGGCCGCTAAGACCATGATCAAGATATTGAGCAAAATAAAAGTGAGGCGCGAAATATCTTCCAGCACCAAACGCTCAAATTGACGTAAATAAGCGAAGAGGGCAAAAAACAGAATGCCCGCCAATAGGATTTGCCCGGATAGCAATCCGAAATAAGAATCATCGCCACTGAGGCTACCCTCATACACTTCTTGCAGGGATTTCAGCTTGTTAAAGCGATCTTGATCCACTAGGTTACCCTTGGCAATAATCAATTCCCCCTCTTCTACCATGCCACGGGTAGCGAGGATATTATTTAATTGGTTCTCTAAATATTTCTCGGTGGTCTCCTTATCAAAAACAATATTATAGCGCAAGCTGGAGGCCACTCGGGCCGCAAGGAAACTGCTTACTGCGGCAGGATAGCGATCTTTCAATCGCTCTCGAACCGCATGATCCGCTTCATTGATACTGTAAAACTGTGCCCATTCTACCTGCTCGGTAACCTGCCCTCTTAAAAGCAGAACCTCTCCATAAGATTGGGCTAAGGGCTCATCTTCCAAAGGTTGAAGCACCCCTTTTTTAAATACCGTAATTAAAGTGCTCTTGCCCGCTTCCAGCATATTATCATGCCAAAAACTGGTATCGCCTTCCTCTAAAATAAAACTAAAACGACCGGCTTTTAAAGCCTGTTCCCAGGCCGGTTCAAACTCCCCTTCATATTTGGAAAGGGCTAAAGCTTCCGCCTCTTCCTTAAATTTTAAGAAGAGGGTTTTTTGCTCGGATAAATCCCTTTTCTCCTTGGCAATTTCGGTTTCACTCTTCTGTATGGCAAAATCGAAAGGAGCCAGTAAATTCTCATGCTGCCAAGGCTTAGCCTTCTGAAATTCGTATTTAAATTTGGCTTCGCGTGGACTGAGGTAAACCACAATAATCATCGCTCCCAGAAAAAGTAAGGCAGTAGAAATCTGGGTTTGATAGTTCTGAATGATCAGTAGGAGCTTTCGCATGGCGATTGGTCTAATTGAACGGCTTATTTTGTGTAATTTCGCCCACGTTGCTAAGTAAAGATAAATCTTAGAATACCGCATGATCTCGGACCACGAGTCGTTTTTCAAATTTCAGATCACATTCCAAACGGAAGGCGGTATTTTCTGTAACCCTTCTAATAATAACCTCTCATGAAAGAAGTAGTAATCGTATCCGCGGTTCGTACCCCCATTGGTGGATTTATGGGCAGTCTCTCTTCCCTTTCTGCTACCCAATTGGGCTCCATCGCCATTAAAGGTGCTTTGGACAAAATTAATCTTAATGCCTCCGAAGTTCAGGAAGTATTAATGGGTAATGTTTTGCAAGCCAATGTTGGTCAGGCTCCTGCTCGTCAGGCGGCTTTAGGTGCGGGAATTTCCAATGAGGTTCCTTGTACTACCATTAACAAAGTTTGCTCCTCAGGCATGAAGGCCATTATGATGGCCGCTCAATCCATTAAAGCTGGTGATGCCGATGTTATCGTTGCCGGTGGTATGGAAAGCATGAGCAATGTTCCACATTACCTCGAAGGTCGTAATGGTGTGAAATTAGGCGATATTAAAGCTAAAGACGGCCTATTACGTGATGGTTTGATCGATGTTTACAATCAAACACACATGGGTAACTGCGCTGAGCTTTGTGCTAAAGACATGAACTTTAGCCGTGAGCAGCAAGATGAATTTGCATTGGAAAGCTACCGTCGTAGTGCCGCTTCTTGGGAAAACGGAAAATTTGCGGAGGAAGTAATTCCGGTTTCTGTTCCTCAACGTAAGGGCGATCCCATTATCGTGGACAGAGACGAGGACGTATTCAAAGTAAATCACGCCAAGGTTCCTACCCTACGTCCGGTATTCGACAAAGAAGGTACCGTAACTGCTGCTAATGCCTCTAACTTAAATGATGGCGCTGCCGCATTAGTAATTATGTCGGCCGAAAAAGCAGCAAGCTTAGGCTTAACACCGATCGCTAAGATCAATGCTTATGCGGATGCAGCTCATGAACCAGAATGGTTTACTACTGCTCCAGCAAAGGCCTTACCTAAAGCTTTGGCTAAAGCCGGAATCGATAAAGATCAGGTAGATGCCTTCGAATTAAACGAAGCCTTCTCAGTAGTAGGCTTGGCTAATATTCAGTTATTGGATATTGATGCGGCTAAAACCAATGTAAACGGTGGTGCCGTTTCTATGGGTCACCCACTGGGAGCTTCCGGAGCTCGTATCATTGTTAGCTTGATCAGCGTATTGAAGCAAAACCAAGGTAAATACGGTGCTGCCGGTATTTGCAATGGTGGTGGTGGTGCTTCTGCAATGGTAATCGAAAACATGGCCTAAATCCATGGTTAAAGGCATTTCCAAGCTTAGCGCTATCCCCATGCGATCTGATCCCTCCGATGCTTCGGAGATGGTGAATCAATTGATCTTTGGAGAAACCTACGATGTTCTGGAACAGCGTAAAAAGTGGATTCGCATTCGTTTGCACCACGATCGCTATGAAGGCTGGATCGATAGGAAGCAAGCGAGCTTTATGGATGATGCTCAGGCCGAAGCGCAAAAGAAGACGCCCATCTTTATTGCCTCCGACCTAATAGAATTAGTATCCCGAAAAGATGGGGGGAGCTTCTTCCCCATCTTTTTGGGTTCTTATTTGCCCGGTCTTGATGCCGAGCATAATTTCACTTTGGCCGATGAAGTTTTTCATTACAATGGGCCAACCCTTTCTAAAAAACAGAGCCGCGAACAACTCATTGAAACGGCTTTCCTTTACCTCAATGCCCCCTATCTATGGGGTGGCAGAACCCCAGCTGGAATCGACTGTTCAGGTTTTACCCAAATGGTATATCGATTGGCAGGACATTCCATTCCTCGCGATGCCTGGCAGCAAGCCGAACTGGGTGAAACCCTAAGTTTCATTGAAGAATCAGAACCCGGTGACCTGGCCTTCTTCGATAATAATGAAGGCCGAATTGTGCATGTGGGCATCATCCTTCAGGATAATTATATCCTCCATGCCAGTGGCAAAGTTCGCCTCGATCGCCTCGATCAAAGTGGCATCTTCAATGCCGAGGAACGTGGACATACCCATAAGCTGCGGGTGATTAAGAAAATTATTAAGTAGTGTGTAGAATCTAGAGTTTAGAGTCTAGATGTGAGATGTGAGATGTGAGATGTGAGATGTGAGATGAAATTACATTTCCAACTACCAACTACCAACTACCAACTACCAACTACCAACTACTAAGTACCAGCTACCAATTTACTTCTTCAACAACTTTCTTTGAAAGTAATTTCCATCCTTATCTTCTAGCCTTAAAATATACAGGCCGATGTCCAGGTCTGGCCAGAAGCATTGGTATTTATAATCTCCGGGCAAGACTTTTTCTTCGCGAATTAAAAGTCCAGTCTGATTAAACAATTGGATGGAACGTAAGCCATCCAATTCAATGAAGAAGTCCACTTGAAATGGATTAGGATAGACTTGAATATCCGGATCTATTTGCTGCCAATCGATTAGCTTTCCATCCTTAGTTAATCTACGGATAAATGAAATGGATGGGCCTATAAAATACTCAGGCTTATAAGGACTGGGGAACTTTATTCGACCTAATACAAAGAGCGTATCATTAAGCTCAAAAACCTCTTCAAGATGACCTCGGTAATCTCGACTAAGCATATCTCTGGACCAGAGTTTATCCCCTTGCCAATTGGTACAGATTAAGGTATTGTCATAAAAAGTTCCTACTTCATCATAAAAAGCCTTTTGTCTCGACAAATACACCCGCTCCTCAGTTATTCCTATGACATCATATTTATATTGCAGACTGTCTGATCTTAAGTTCGGACTGGGATAGTAGTAGGCTACCGAATCCTGAAATTCCTGATAATTGGAATCAAAGGTCGTACGCATTAAGTACTCACCATAGCTCGTATCATAGTCGGCAGAAAATAGAGTTCGTCCTACAATATAATTTGTGTCGGCCAGGTACTTTAAATTTCTGTTTCTGTAAAATGGAGGCTTATAAACTTGAGTAGGATTTGGCCGCCCTACTTCAAATAAAAATAGGGTATCAGCTTGCTGAAAACGCAGTGTCCCAAGCTGCGGATCAAAGTCAAATTCTCCCATACAGCGCTGAAACTCCTTTCCAGTTAATCCCTTCAGATTGAATGAGTGCTCCTTAACGAAATCTGCTTTCTCAAAATCAAAGCGCAATAAATAAAGGCTATCTCGATCAAGCTTATTATAATCGAAATAATTTCCGGATGTACTATATCCATCGCAATCTCCGGCCAAAACATATATTTCCTGATCCACCACAAAAGGTGCCTGGCTCAAAGCCACCAGAGACTTCGCATACAAGTCTTTTGGAAATTCATTTTGCAAACCGGTTTCTGGATTAAAAAACACGATACCCAAAAATCCTGAACCGGTGATTTGCTCTATCAATAAATTGGGAGCATATTCCACATAATTACTCGATAGTCTAATAGAAGGATAGCCCCGATAGGAATCAGTATGCTTTCGAACCAATTCTCCCTGCAATTTCCCCCTGCGAACATGGCCGGAACCTTCTATAGGATACACATGAGGCTGGCTTTTATATACATCGCCATTCGAACCGTATACTTCAAACACAAAGTCGTTCGCATTTCTAAAAATGAAATTCTGGAAATACGAATGAGTCATTCCAATGTCCCAATGAGGAACGACCATAATATCTTCCGGATAATAGCGATGCTCCTGAGCGATGGAACTCATTGCCCATAAACAAAATAGAACTAGAGTGATTCTTTTCATGGGAAACTCAAATCATTAATTCCCTCAAAGGCCGAATTATACCTGAGACTCATAAAACTTTCTCTTAGGCCACTCTCTTGATTTAGGGCCCATATCGAATCCGTTTCTAAGCTGATTTTTGAATTAATATCTAAATCCAACCATCCTTGATAATTTGCATAATGTCTGATTTTGAATTTACCATCTATATATTCTTCTACATCTACATCATAAAGAAAATACTCTTCGGCCTCACTGGGCTGATCGTCAAGCCAAGAGGACATATAGCGGGCCTTATCAAGCTTCATCTTATTAGGAGCCACGATCTTAAATCGAAAAACACTTCCACTCCCCGCCAATTTATATTCAGTACCATTCGCTGAATAAATTGGAACCATGCCTTTGGTATACAAGAAAAGCTCGTACAAATATCCAGAGCTATAAATGCTATTTACTGCATATCGATAATTGACCCTATGCCTGGCTAATTCATAGGTTTTCCCTTTAAAATGAAGGCTGCCCTTAACTGGTATTTCCTCCTTGGAACAAGATTGAAGTAAGACTAAGGCGATGATAATTAAAATGTTGCGAAGCATTTTCCCTTATACAGTTCTCCTTAAAAGTAATCAATTGCCAGAAGCCCAAACTTTGTCTCAGGATATTTCGATAAACCGTCGCTTTTCTTCGATGAACGGTAATCTATAGCCAAGGCCTAATAAATAAGCTTTTGGGAAAAACTTCACCTTGACTCATTAACCTATCTAAATTCCAACAGCGCAGTGGTCTATACTCTAACAGCGTAGCGATCTATACTCTAACAGCGCAGCGGTCTAAACTCTAACAGCGCAGCGGTCTATATTCTAGACTCTCCCTCAAAGCTTCCTTCCCCTCAACCTCAAGCTATTCAATACCACCGACACGGAGCTAAAGGCCATGGCGGCACCAGCAATCATGGGGTCTAGTAAAAAGCCTGTAAAGGGATACAGGATTCCCGCCGCAATGGGGATACCAATGAGGTTGTAAATGAAGGCCCAAAAGAGATTCTGATGAATACCCTGAAGGGTGAGTTTAGAAAGATGAAAGGCTTTTGGAATTAAACGCAAGTCGGAGCTCATTAAGGTCATTGGAGCCACTTCCATAGCAATATCAGAACCATGTCCCATGGCAATACCCAGATCGGCCTGCGCCAAAGCTTCAGAATCGTTAATGCCATCTCCTACCATTGCGACCTTTCGGCCCTGAGCCTGTAAATCGCGTACTATGGAACCTTTATCCTGTGGAAGTACCTCTGCTCTAAAATTCGAGATTCCAAGTTCCTCCGCCCAATAAGCGGTGGTTTGGGCATTATCACCACTAATTATCATAAGCTCCAATCCGTCTTTTTGCAAAGTTTTTATGGCTTCGGCTGAACCTTCTTTCAATTGATCCCCTATAGCAAACTGAGCGATAATCTGCTCACGGTTAAAGAAGTACAATACGGTGGCTCCTTGTTGAGCCCATTTTTGGGCTTTCGCCGAAAGGCCTTGCGCTGGGCTTAAATTCCAATCCGCCAGGAATTGTGCATTTCCACTGGCATATTCCTCACCACTAGGTATTGAGATTTTTACTCCCCTTCCTTCTATGGCTTCAAAATTCTGTTGCTCCGTGGCTTTGTGGCCTTGGGTTCTTAGATGACGTACCAAGGCAGTTGCCAGTGGATGTTCAGATTGTTGCTGCAAGGCTAGTAAAACCGGTGCAAAATCCTTCACATCCAATTTCCATTCGGCTTCCAATACTTCGGGTTTACCTCGAGTGAGGGTACCGGTTTTATCCAGAAGTAAAAGATCCACTTCACGGGCTCTTTCCAAACTCTCGGCATTGCGTACCAAGATATTATTCTCAGCGCCCTTGCCAACCCCTACCATAATGGCGGTAGGTGTGGCTAAGCCCAAGGCACATGGACAGGCAATCACAAGAACCGCGATTGCCGTATATAGAGCACGAGCAAAGGCTTCCTCCCCACCCCAGATCATCCAAACTCCAAAAGTGAGAATGGCAATACCGATTACTACCGGCACAAAAATTCCGGCAATTTTATTGACTAAATCCTGAACCGGAGCTTTACTGCTTTGGGCTTCTTTAACTAAGCGAATAATTTGGGCCAAAACGGTATCCTCCCCAATTTGGTCGACTTTTAATACAAAGCTTCCCTTCTGGGCCAGAGTTCCGGCATAAAGTTTATCTCCCTCTTCCTTGCTAATGGGAATTGATTCGCCGGAAAGCATACTTTCATCGATCGAAGCCGATCCTTGATGCAAAATTCCATCTACAGGAATACTCTGCCCGGCTTTTACCCGCACCAGATCTCCTGCTTGCAAGTCTTCAATTTCTACTTCCTCCTCTTCACCATCTCTAAGGCGAATCACCTGCTTGGCCTGAAGGTTTAGCAATTTCTCCAAAGCCTGAGAAGTACTGCTTTTAGCCCGCTCTTCCAGGGTTTTACCTAAACTAACGAAGGTCACAATCACCACCGCTGCTTCGAAATACACATGCGCTTCTAAACCACGAGAAATCCAAAATTCGGGGTAAAAAGTGTTGAACAAGCTAAAGGTATAGGCGATACCGGTACTTAGGGCTACGAGGGTGTCCATGGTGGCCAAGCCGTGTTTGAGTTGTTTCCAGGCATTGCGGTAAAAATGCCCACCAAAGACAAAGAGCACGGGTAGCGACAAAACAGCTGAAATCCAAGGACCCCAGCTCCAATTACCAAAGAACATCCCGATGATAAAAACCGGTAAGCTTAAAAGGGCGGAGCCTAAAGTTTGCTTCTTTAATTGTTTGTAACGTCGTTCTTGCTGCTCCTTACGCTTCAGGTCTTGCTCGCGATCTTTAGCCTCCAGGTCGAGGTCGTAACCAATACTTTGTAAAGCCTCTTTTAAAACCTGAGGGGCTAAGTTTTCGGCGTACTTCACTTTAACAGTATGTGCAGCGAAATTCACCTCCGCTTCCGCAACCCCATCCGTATGTTGTAATATAGATTCAACACTGCTGGCGCAGGCAGCACAGCTCATACCTTGCACTAAGAAAGTGTCTTCAAATGCCTTATTTTCTATTGTAGCCATAAGCTTAATTTTCGAATACAAAGATCCGAAGGCGACCATCCGATGACGAATGGTATTTTGATGGCTTCTTATGGAATTTTGCTAGATCGCGTCCAAAGGCTTCCGCAAATGCGAGAAATTACGGCGAAACTCCGTGGGTGTCATACCGGTTTCCTTCTTAAACTGCGCCGATAAATAGGAGGCATTGCTATAATCCAGGGCATGGGCAATATCCCCTAGGTCTAATTCATTGTACACCAATAATTCCTTGGCCCGTTCCATTTTTAATTTGGCGAGGTAGCGCTCAATGGTTTGCCCTTCTACACTGGAGAAAACTCTACTTAATGAGGAATAGTCTTTATGGAAGTGATCAGCCAGGTGCACCGACAAATTGGTTTGAGGACGCTTATCCGCTTGGTAATAAACCCAATCGAGCAGCTGAACTTTAATTTGTTCAATGAGGACCTTACGGTGATCATCTAAAAGCTCAAAGCCACGGGATTCCAATTTCTCCTTTAACTCCGCTTTTTGGATATCATTTAAATCCTGCGTTAAAAGCACGAAGCCTAAATCCACATTAAAATCCTCAATCTGCATTTCCTTCAATAGATCTTCCACCGCCATTACGCAGCGTTGGCAAACCATATTCTTGATCACTAATTCCGGCATAAGACAAAGGTCTGAAAAATGCAGAGATGCCACTAGATTTTGCAGCGGATCTTATCTACTCTTCGATTTATTCTATGGCGAATGAAATTCTGATACAGGTACTTTTTCAATGGATTTAATTGCTGCTCATGATCCTTGTAAAAGGCATCCGGAGTAGCGAATAAGCCAAAATCCTGATTGATGCCCTCTTTCTGAATAAAGGTATCCGCTCCTTTCCATAGAATGGGAGGATTGGCAAAGTCATTCGTATAAACGCCGTATCCGCAAAAGCGACCTTCACAATCAGCAAATTGTTTTTGCAAGGATTTCAAATAGGGATCATCCAATATAAAGCCTTCTAACTTTAACCAGCGCCCCTCAAAATAAACTTCTACCCAGGTATGGAGAATGGATGCAGGGGCCAATCGGTACCAAATTCCGAAAATCGCACCCTTTTGCAAGGCCTTGGCAATGGTGAAGCCATGCAAACGACAAGGTATGGCACAGGCTCTGAGCAGGGCCATAAACAAGCTTGATTTAGTATTGCATTGGCCATAGCCATCTTGCATTACCTCCGAAGCGGGAATGGCATCTTCAAGGTTATAGCCGAAGGCAATTTCATTGCGCACGAAATCATATATCGCACCTATGCGATCGTAGGCTTCCAGTCTCATCCAATCTCTATTCCGAATCAAATCTTGAATAGAGGGATGCTTAAAATCTAAAAGGGGGCTTAAAGCCAGATAATCTTCCATCTTTATTTCTTTAGGACAAAGCTCCGCTGGCGGCCTTTCCTAAACTTGAATAAAGTGGCTATTCTTTAAAACCTCTTTGGGACTAAAGCCAAAGTTTTCTTTAAAGCTCCGACTAAAATGGGCACTGTCGCTAAAGCCCGCCGCATGGGCCATTTGAGTTAAGTTGCCCTGCCTTCCCGACTCCAAAGCCAGCTGCAAGCGATTCCAGTTTTGGGCACGACGATAACTAATGCCGGTTTGAATTTTAAAAAGATGTAAAAACCGACTGGGAGATAAATGAACCTGTTCGGCTATTTCCTCCAAGGAGACAATACGTTCCCGTTTCTTATCAAGATAGGCTAAAGCCTGATTTATGCGCAGATCTCCCTTATGCAAGGCGTCCTCACAAAAGCAAGTATAGGTACGGATGAGGCTGTTTAGGTTCTCTGATTGAAGTGCGCCATCCTCCAACTTCTCCACGCACTGGATGATTAGCTCTATAGCCTTATGCTCAACTTCAGTTATTGGCGACCGGGCCAATGCCGACCAAAAATGCCCAATAGGATGAGCAGGATTAAAAAGCAGATGCAAATGTTGTCCCTGAGAAAGGATACGGTGTTTAAGCTGAGGCTGTAATAGGATGGCTTTGTCCGAAGTCTGGATTTCCTTGTCGGTTTCAATCTTCAGAGACTCATCCAGGGCAAAGCTCAGTTGCAAGGCATAATGTTGATGCCAATGGTTCTGCTCCAAATTACCGGTGAACCAACCAAAGCCTGGCTCAATATGCAGGTAATTGCCCCTCATTTCATGCTACACTCCTGCCCTTCGGTTTCCAGTTCGAGGGTAATATGATTAAAATGATAGGCCGCTAATTGTTTTTTCAAATCCAGTTTCACCTGCTCCATTTGGGCCAGGTCTTGAATGCCTTTGAGGCGAACATGACTGCTAAATACATGGTGCTCTCCTTCTAAGGACCAGATATGGGTGTGATGCAGGGCCTCTACTCCATTTACCGCCAGGAGCTCGGATTCCAATTTCTTAAGATCAAATTCGGCTGGCACCCCTTGTAGAAAAAGAAAGAGGGTTTCTTTGAGGCGCTTGAAAACTCCGTAGAGGATATAGAGGGTAATGGCCAGCGAGAGGGCCGGATCCAAATAATCGATTTGCTTGAATTGGAGGACAATCGCCACGATGAGCACTGCAGCCCAGCCCAAAACATCTTCCATTAAATGCCAGGAAATCACTTTTTCATTGAGACTTTTACCGCTGGTCATTTTCCAAGCCGCATAGCCATTCACGGCAATGCCTAAAATAGCGAGGTAAAGCATTCCATTGGCATCTGAGGCTTCGGGATGAATCAGTCTTTCTACAGCCTCTTTAAGCACGAAGACCGAGCCAATTATCAGCACTACACTATTGAGTAAGGCTCCTAATAAGGAAAAGCGAGCATAGCCAAAAGAAAACTGTTTATCGGCCTGTTGCTTAGACTTGCGCTGCAAATACCAGGCGGTACCTAGGGAAAGGCTATCTCCTAAATCATGGATGGCATCCGAAACAATGGCAACGCTATTAACGGCCATACCTCCAATAATCTCAATAATGGTAAAAAAGAGATTGAGGAAAAAGGCCATACGCAGATTTCCTTCGGGTGCATGATGATGGTGATCGTGAGCCATAAAGCAAAGTTAAGCGGAAAGCAAGGATTGGCTTCTTCATTAAATACTTTCTTCCATAACTTAAGTCGCAAAGTATCAAGGCTTCATATTTCCAAAGCTAGAATCGCTTCACAAGGCTCATCATCCTAAACTTAATTTCAAAGACGGAGACTCTAAAATCTAAACTCTATCGTCTAAGGTCTATAGACTCTTTTTCTCCATTTTTTTCGATTTACTATTGCGTAGAATCAAAGTCTGTTTAAATTTGCAGCCCCAATAACGGAAGTACTTAGACCAAGAGCTTCCTCGTTCTTTTAGAACTAACCCGGTGAGATGGGTGAGTGGCTGAAACCAGTAGTTTGCTAAACTGCCGTACGGGCAACCGTACCGCGGGTTCGAATCCCGCTCTCACCGCCACGGGGCGTAGCGTAGCCCGGTTATCGCGCCTGCTTTGGGAGCAGGAGGTCGCAGGTTCGAATCCTGCCGCCCCGACCAAAAAGTCCTGATGAGAATTCATCAGGACTTTTTTTATACCCACCACCGAAGCAAGCTTGCTTGACTGAGGCTTGGTGGGCATAAAAAAAGCTGTTGCGATTGCAAAGAGCAACAGGACTTTTTGGTCGTAGACTTCAAAATGTTAGTGGCACTAGGATCATGAAATAATCCTGCTTAATGGAGATTCGATGGGCATAAAAAAAGGCTGCTGTGAACGAAGAGATCAGCAGAAACTTTTTGGTCGTAAACACTAAAATATTAGCGGTATTTGGATCATGTAATAATCCTGCCTACTGGAGATAGGATGGGCATAAAAAAGGCTGCTGTGAACGAAGAGATCAGCAGGAACATTTTGGTCGTAAACTCTAAAATATTAGCGGCACTAGGATCATGAAGTAATCCTGTCACCCCGACAAAAAGCCTTCAAACCTAAGATGCTAAATATTAGAGTTTATTATACTTACTAGGTTCGAAACTGTATCCTAATAGACCTTGTACTTATTGATGGAGGTAAAGGGAATTTACTGGTTTTGCTAACGGCCCGGCTAAAATTTCGCGCAACGGTTAGGTTAGTTGGGCATGCATTTTAGCCATTGTTGGGCACGTTACTTTTATTTTCTTTCGATTTCAAATCCACCAATTTCTGTGTCACTAGCTTCAGCATCTACTCCTTTAAGTAAGAGCAAAGTCCTTTTTCTTCTGTCATTGTAATGAAGCTCTGTCAATAATTGGTCAGGGTTATTTTCTAATTCCTGTATTCTTTCGTTATAATAGGCATAAACAATTGTATCTTGTTGATAAACATAATCGTATTCTAAAATCGCTTTTTCTCGTTCCCCTTGAATCTCATAAAGGTTTCCGATATACCATTTAAAGTCATGGTTAGTCTCAGCTGCTTGTTGAAGCAATGTCATTGCTTTCTCCAAGTCTCCTTGTTTTATGTAACAGCCGGCTTTGTTCGCCTTATTTCTTGGTGAATCAAAAGTCAACGATTCATCTAATCGAAACCGTTCGAGCGCTCGGTCAATGCTGTCGTTGTCGTAATAGATTTCACCAACGATAGTGTGCAGATTGGAAATTTTCCATTTGTCAAGACTTTTGTCATTCTCAATCAAAGAGTCGGCATAGCTTGCTCCATCATTCAAATTATTATCCGCTCGTTTATATAATTTATCAATTTTAGCTTCCCATGCATATACCTCCCTGTTCTGTTGTTCAGCTTGCTTAGCAAAATCCTCCCTGATATCATCCATGAAATCATTCATGTTGTTTTGCTTGGGCTGACAACCAAATTGTAGAATCAATAATGTAAGTATAGAAAGTGTCTTTTTCATCTTAATAGATAGCAAATGGCTTATGATGGATTAGCTACGCTGAATTTCAATTCGAAACACCCTTCTGTTACTCGAAACCAAAGCTGGCTACGAAGCGTAAACTCTGCTTTTCTGCAGACAAGTATGCTGATAGCCATTCATCCGAGATAAGCTATATTCTATATTAGCCACCGTATTTTTCTGTTTACAAACCTTCATAAGGACTATCAAACTGAATCCAAGCTGTCCATTTTTCGTTCTCATTTCCACAAATATCCATCAAGCTAAATCTCACTTTATACCTTCTATTCTCCTTGTAGCTAAAAGCACCTGAACACATTCCACGACCTACACTTAAAGTGTCTGTGCCTTCGAAATTCAAAAAGTAAGTTGTTGATTCACCGCTCTTCAAGTCTACAAGTTCAGTTTTAACCAACAGTTCAGATTCGTCTTTTGTCTGAATCTTAAAATCCGCATAAATTGCTGGTCCGCAACCGTAGTGAATTGTCCTTTTATCAACCAATTCAGGCACGTTTAATAGTTCAGGAGATTCAGTGTCTATTCCACCATCTACCTTCCAAGTTATTGGTTCATATTTTCCCAATTCTGAATTCCACCTTCTTAAACGGGAAGTTTCAAATTCGTCAAGCTTATCAATTTTTAATTGGTAGGTTCTTCCTGCAATTAATTCTTCTTCCGGTTCAAGAATAGCTTGGGTTAATTCAAATAATCCTTTGTATCTATTTTTGACGTTCAGTTTTACTCTATGCCCCTCAGATTCAAGGTATATAGGGTAATTTTCATTCAAGGAGGTTACTATTTTTTGACTTCTAAAATACCCTGTTAACACAATCAGTGAATTTTGTTTAATGGTTCCTTTCTGTGGAAGTGCCCAAAGTCCATCAATTGCACATTCCGCAAAAAGCTGGCCTGTTGTAATAAAACTTAGAAGTATGATTAGAACTATTTTCATGTCGTGTTTTAATGGTAGCTAAGGGTCTTATTATGACTTGTGGCGATTTAACTATGCTGATTTTCAATTCGAAGCTATTCCTGCCTGTCCGAAGTGAAAGGTAATTAGGTCCACCGACAAAACGAAAACCCTGCTTATCGGCAGGCAAGCTTGCTGGCAGCCATTCAATCGCGATAAGTTAAATGCGTTCATGGACCCAGTTATTTCTTATTTATTAATTCTATTTCTTTCGTCAAATCCGATCCGTGATATTCTTTGACATTTACAATATTCCCAGCAGGGTCGTATTTGAATTCAATTGTTTTCTTGTCATTGAGCTTATTTATCATTTTGATTACTTGTCCAAGTTGATTGTAGATAAAATGGAACTCATATGGTAACTGTGAGCAAATCATACAAGCTGAATATCTATAGGAAGTTACTCTTGAAAGTGAATCGTAAGTTATTGTGTAACTCCAATTAGTATTGAAATCCCCCACTTTAGTCGAGTCATTCCATTTAGTTATTGTATCATTTTTATGGTTCGTGTCAACCATTTTTTGAGGGTAATGATATGGAGTGAAAAAGTGCTTTTTGTAAAAATCCAAGTCTAATTTTCCCGAATACACAATTGTTCGCGTGTCGGTAATTTGTCCTTTAAATCCATTTGGTGTGGCCACGTCAAATTGAAGAGTGTCCTGTCCATAAACAAGATTCAAAGTCAAAATCAATAGGATTGTTGTTATCGTCTTCATTCCAATGGTGGCCAAGGGTTTGGCTATGAATGTATTTTGGCGTAACAGGTTCAAAGTAGTTCCATTACAAATCTGGTATTGGTCATTGCCTGAAGGAACTGTGAAGTCAATGTAAGATATTATAGCATCAACTAGTTTACCTTCTATTAGAAAATAACTGAACTTAAATCTTTAATTTACTATAAGTCCTCCTTCAAAAATTTCGAACTTTTAAGTTCCACCTGAACCAAAAGTCTGCGGCATTCAGATCATGGTATAATCCTGCTTAATACGAGAGACCTAGTTTAAATTCCTGTGGAATCCAATTAGACCACTGTAAGTCCCCCATTATTCCAACAGGTCTAAATTATCGATTTTAGGCAATAAGCCTTTGTTTAAATTCTCTTGGAGACATGTCTCCAAGAGAAGAATGCGGATGGTTTTGATTGTAGTCTTCCATCCAATGATTGATTAACTCTTGCATCTGCGTCTTCGTTTCAAAGAGATAAGCGTTGAGCACGTCTTCTCTCAGGGTGCGGTTAAAGCGTTCACAAAAGCCATTCTGCATAGGTTTTCCTTTCTGTATTCTTAAGTGTTTTATCTGATGTCGTTTGCAAAACTTTTGAAAGGCTTCTGCCATAAACTCTGTTCCGTTATCAGTTCTTATGGTAAATGGCTTACCGTGCCACTCTATTAGCTGCTCAAATTGCTCTACTACATGTTCGGAAGGGAAACTGCTGGATACCTTGCAAGCCAAAGCTTCGCGGTTGTAGTCGTCAATAATGTTGAGCACACGCATTTTCACACCATTCTCTAAGCGGTCCTGCATGAAGTCGGCACTCCAACATAGGTTAGGAGCTAAAGGCTGCAGCAACACCTCTTTGTCAGGGTTAGGAATACGTCGCTTCCATTTCCTCTTGCGCTTGTTCATCCCCAGTTTGATGTACACCCTGCGGATACGTTTCTTGTTCCAGGCATAACCCTCTTTACGAATACGCTTGGTATAAAATGGGCAGCCACGCGCAGGATAATGCTCCGCGTACCAGCGTAGCTTTTCCTCTACCTCCTTATCGTCTCGCTTGGATATATAGTAATATCCAGAGCGCTCAAGGCTAATGATTTTACAGGCCCTGGCAGTACTGACAGCGTAATCCGCTTTAATCTGCTTTGCTAAAAACCTCTTCTGACAGAGCCCTAGAGCTTTTTTTCCACCACATCCTTAAGGATCCTGTGGTCTAAGCTCAAATCCGCATACATCTGCTTTAGCTTCGTGTTTTCTCGCTCTAACTCCTTGTACTTGCGTAGCATTGCTGAATCCATGCCCCCGTACTTCTTGCGCCAGATATAAAAAGTATTGGCGCTTATACCTAACTCCTTGCAGATATCCTGTACTTTCTTACCAGCCTCATGCTCCTTTAAAGCCTGGCTGATCTGGCTTTCACTAAATCTTGATTTTTTCATAGTCAACAGTTTAAATTTACACACTTTTAAACTGTTGGATTTTTTGGGGGACTTACACCACCTCAACATCCTTTCTATCTAATTGAACTGAAAAGCGAATATTGGCTTTTAAAGCATTAAAAACCTTTAATATTGTTTCCAGGGTAACATTCTTGGTATTTCGTTCGAGCTTGGATATTTGAGCCTTCTTCACCCCTACCAAGGCGCCCAGTTGCTCTTGGGTTAAATCACGTTCCTTTCGAACAGTTTTGATCATTTCCCCCAATAGCTCCATTTTCAAATCAAACTCATATTGATCACGCCCCAGATTTCCTGGTTTACCCAAATCTCGATCTTTCAAATCACTAAGGGACATCATTTTAAGATCCGTGTTATTTGTTGTCATCTATTCCTTCCATTAATCATTTGGTTCTTAGGAATTCTCTAATGTAAGCAATGTTTCCATAAATGGAAACATTGTGATTTTAGCTAGGCCATAATTGTGAAATCCAAGTCTTCTAGAGAACAGCTGGACTTTTTGGTCGTAGACTTCAAAATGTTAGCGGTATAAGGATCACGAAGTAATCCTGCCTACTGGAGATTCGTTGAGAATAAAAAAAGCTGTTCCGATTGCAAAGAACAGCAGGAACTTTTTGGTCGTAAACTCTAAAATTTTAGCGGCACGAGTATCATAGAATAGTCCGACTAAATAACAGCAAATCGTTTTTTACATCAATCACTTATGCAATACCTCTTACTACTGTTCTCCATCAATTCTTACTAAAAAAGAGAATCTAGGGCCCGCAAAAATGCATGAGACTTTAATTTTCGCTTTATAACACAATTATATTCTTTCGAATTATTATTCAGTAAAAGAATAATAATTATGCTTAACCAGTAATCTAAGCTTATTTATTATTTCATGTATTCATTTGATGAATATTCGAATTACACACGCATCAATATTAAAGTTATTTTCATCAAAAATCACGAAAGAAATCACATACATATTCGTTATCTTTTATGAGAATTGATATCATCAATTAAATTATTAAATCTAATGGCCTATTGATTTATCGAGGTTGCTGAAAATCGAAAGAGTAAGCATTTAATTTACTTAATATAATAAATCATGAAAAAGTTAATTTTAACAACCAGCCTTGTGCTTTTAGCTATCTCATCTAGTTTTGCGAGTCCAGCAGAGTTAGCTAAAATTTCATACCTCACAATTAATCAAGATGTTACCAGAGATCTAAATGAGGTTTCCAATCAGGTTCAAGAAGATATCAAAATCTCAATGAAAGTTGATTTAGATGATGATGCACTACAATGCAAGGTAACTATAACCGTATCCATTGGAATTATTTCAGTTTCGGGCACTGTTTCTGGTGATTGCGACGAAGTCAAGGCAAAAGCGGTACAATTACTCGGCGAATTAATTGATCAAGCCAAGGAACTGGCAGGGGATCTGTAGTAGTTATTTTCCAAATACGGTCATAATATTATGACCGTATTTATTTTGAATTACTAACTTAATCTTATCATTATGAAACTTAGCTTAACAACGATCCTACTTTATTTGACTCTATTTTCCGCTCCATCTTCAAATCCTCAAATCCAATCACAGTCATTTAAAATCAAGTACGACTGGTTTTGCAGTTTTTGTGCGGGAAAGGGCTTTTCCTCCATCTTATACAGCAATGATCTTGGTTCTTTTTATGTGTTTAAAGAGAAGGATTTGCATCATAGTGCAAGACAAGACGAAACAATAATTCATGACACAACCAGACGGTATATTAGGTTTGATAGAACAAGGGATTCTATTTACGAGCTTGGATTCTTGAGATCTATTAACGCGAGTGGGATAATAATTGCCGAAAAGCAAAGTCCAATAAAATGGAATTTAATTGATTCAAACAGAGTGATTGAAGGCTATGAATGTAAATATGCAGTCGGTAATTTCCGCGGACGAAAGTATTATGCTTGGTATGATCCAAGTGTTAAAACCAACTACGGTCCATGGAAATTACATGGTTTACCTGGTGCAATCATCTTTGTCATCGATTCAACTGAAGAACTATCTTTCAAGGCAATAAACATTGAACCCACTAAAATTCAAAGCTTTGATCAAATCCTAAAACTAAGAAAGCTCCCAATTGTAGCTAGAAGCGTTTATAGAGAAAAGCGAGAGGAAGTTTACAATCGTATGGGCTCCATTAAACCGGAGGAAGGTTCAGGAGTCACCTTTGATATTTCTATTGAAAAGAACTATTTTGAATTTGAGTAAGGTAATTTCAACGAAGACTCCAAAGCAAGATGGAATTATCATGACTTAATTAGCTTATGTTCAATCTCATATTATCCTGTAAAGTGTATTTGGCCACTTTCACCAAACCCTCCTCAAATTCCAAATATGGTTTTCAGATAGCGAATCAAAAGCCATTTTAAACTCTGCCTCATTTTTCAATAGAATTGGATAGACCACGGGGAGAATTCCCGGAGATTCCTTTTCATTTTCTAAGTAGAATACTTCTCTACCTTTATACTGTCTGATTTCCCAATTAGCCTCCTTTCGGCCAATAGAGCCATTACTTAAACTATCCAATAAGAGAGCCTTCCCATTATTATATAAATACAAATATTGTGAATGGTCTTGCAAACTATCGGTGCTTTTATGCTGACTTGAACTAATCTGGATAAAATCTGATCTCCAGACTTCATAATCAGTGCTCGATGTTTCAGCTGCGGAATCACAGGATTGAGCACCGAAAAGCAGGAAAATGAATAAGCTTAGTAAAAGTGTGTTTTTCATTTATTCCCCATTCCCCCTTGTCCACAATCAATTTCAGCCAATAGGTCCCGAACCTTTTGATTTACTCGCCTAATTCCTTCTCTCATGTACAGCGAATTACCCAAACAAGAATTCCCAAAACAGAGGTAAATGAATTCAGAATCCTTGGCTAGGCTTGCCTCTTGGGCATGCCTAAAACTATTCATACTGGATGCATATATCTGAATAGGAGTTCCTTCTTCAAAGTGCTTTTGGGCTATTTGCTCAAATCTTTGAATCAAGGCATCCGCCAATAGGCTATCTTCAATAACATCGAGGTATACCATAGCGGCAAAGCTACGGATGGCCTCCTGCCAATATTGTGAGGTATCCAGGCAAGCTATGGTGTCAAAGTCTTGAAATTTCCGATTCAGAAGCGCTAGATTCATCGATTTATATTCCGATTCATCAATGACTTGACCCTGGAGATTCAACAAACTAAAAATGAAAAATAGCAGAGCTAAATAACGCATATAGAACCTGACGATCTTTTAAATTTCTCAAGGATAGGGGCACAACTTTTAAATAGAGCCTTCATTTAGTAAATATAAACAGAGCGATGGTATCTCCCTCTTTCACTTGTGTATTAAGGGGAAGAACGAATGGCGGTAAAAGGATAATTGAGAATGGTTTAGTTATTAATCCTCTAGCTGGGACTTCATGCTGCTTATACCCTAAAAAACCCCTCACAATTTCTCATGAGGGGTTTCCATCTTCTCTTACAGAGGATAAAGAAATACGCTTAATCCAGCTTCACAAAGCTTAAGGTGCTTTGGGTAGGTCCGGATACCCGTATTTTATAATGACCGGCTGGCCAGGATTCGCAATTCAGTTCATAACGATTGGCGGTATAATCCAATTCCAAGCTTTGAATTAATTGGCCGTTTAAGCCAAATACCTCAACTTGAAGGTTTTCGGTCCATTTGGCCTTTTCAAAATTCCATTCCAATTGCAAGGATTCACGAGCAGGATTAGGATAGAGCGACACCAAGTTCTCTGCTAGTAAGCTATTGTCATTTGCCCTTCCATTAGAGCCCATTCCATCCGGAAGGAAAGTAGGTTCTACATAAGCCGTGCTGCCGGAAAGGAATTTCTCCCAACCATCAATCATCCTTTGAGTCACGGGCAATTTATCGGCATAATTCCGCTTCAACTCCACCAAGAATTGCTGATCTCTGGCAGTAGACTCACTGGCATAATATTGGGCAGCGGCCTTTTCAATCCAACGGATTTCGTTCCAGTATTGCACTTCATCTGCCGACCAATCGGCAGCGGGCTCAGCGTTCATCAATAAGGCCCATTCGGCACTATTGCCTTCGGCTTTTAAAAGCCCCAGGAGGTAAAGCTTAGGATACAATTCGGAACGACTCTTTAAGAAGCTCTTTAATTGTGTAGTTCCTTCCTCTTCAGACTGGGCTGCATAATGGCTGATAAGGGTGCGCAAGGCTGCATCTCGTAATTCGGTGGCCGCTAAAAGCGCTTCCAATTGTTCTTCATCGGCACCCAATTGATATTGAGCGAGCAAAGCATCATAATAATTGAGCTCACTCTGAGCCTGCGCCATTTTGCCTTTAGAACCGGAAGGATCTTCACCTGGATCTGTTCCACCTCCTGAACCAGCAGTTAAATCGGGACAGGCAGAATTATAGTTCACATTAAAGCTATAATAGGATTCGGTAATGCCTGAGGAATTATTAGGATTATAACGAGGATCCCCTCCACCATAGTTATAGAAATGATGGCGAGCTGTATTGATATAATCCGAAGACCCTAGAGTGAAGAGATTATTAGCCAGATTATTCACGCTCCCCGCATAAGAACCTTGATGCTCTGAAATCCCCTGATTACCGCTAGTACTGGTTCCGCTTACATAGATGTCCATATAATTACCCGCACCATAGCCAAAGTCATTGCAACGGAAATCCAAGCCATCATTATTTGTAGAAGATCGGTTCCAACCATAGGCTTCAAAGCCTACACTTAAATTATCAGCCCGGTTGCGATAGGCTAAATTATTAGCTTCTCCACAATTGGTAAATAATGCTCCAATGGCTGGTGCCGAACCTACTGTTCCTACAAACTGGTTATTATAGCAATCAAAAGCAGAGCTGGCATCGAAATACAAACCATAATTGATAAACTGCAAATTGTAAGTGCGAGGAATATCAAAGTAATTCTCTATGATCTTGGCATTGTTGATCGCCGCCAGGAAAATTCCGCCATCATTATTTTCGAAATGGCTGTATTGTACAGTCACTCTATGATAGGGAGATAACAGATAATTCCAAGCTTCTATCGCATGTTCGTAACCCGAAAACTCACTGTAAATACCACCATGGGGATCGGCAAACTTCGAATAGAGACCATCCACCTTAAAAGAGCCCCCCAAGGAATAAATAGCCTGGGTACCTTGATTTAAGTCATAATAATCTACATCGGTATCAAAGCGACATCCGCGAAAGCTTACTCCAACTACATCCCAAATCGAAACATTCGCGGTTAAACTGATCATTTGATAAGCATCATCGCGGATAAAATCCGTATTCTCAAAAGTGGCCTGATAGGCTAATTCTACCCCTTTATAATAGCTATGGTAGCTTAATAATTGCACATCGCGACGGTTATTGTAGAAATGTGAATTCTTGGCGATGATGATACCACCCGTGGTTCCAGAAATCCAATCTCCTTTGGAATCCACCCCGGAATTAGTCACCCCATCGCGAGCGTATTCAATAGTACCGCCATTAATCATTTCCAATACCGGTTGATTCACTACCGTTTGACTCACTCTATCATTACCATGCAGATAGACTCCTTGCCAGTAGCGACCGATATAGGTAGCATAGGGATCATTCTCTTGCGGATAGGCACAATTCCCTGCTTTGGTAATGGTACCGCCATTAATCAACAATCTAGCACCGGGTTTTACGATGATTTTGCCTTCGGGCTGCATGTACACCGTGCACTTGATTTCCAGAGTAGCACCAGTTTCTACTACAATATCACTGTAAATCCAATGCTCAAAATCCCAGCTTTCACTGTGGGCTATAGTCATAGGTGTAGTCGAATAACCACTCATAAAAGGCCCGATTCTAGAGTTTAAAGGGTTCTTTCCAATATTGGTTGCCAGATGACAAATCCCTAATTGCAGAGGTGACATATAATTTCCTTCATGACCATTCATGAAATTATTGGTGCAACCATCATGCAGAGCCGCATTAGGGTTTTGACCACTGCTTGAATGTATTACGCTATCGCATTGAAAAGCATAAGCAGAGCCTGGTGCATAGGGAGGATTATGGATAAAAACATCCGATAAGAAATAGGGATCAGCAGGATTAAGGGTACTACTATCGTAGGTATGATCTAATCCAAAACAATGACCAATTTCATGGGCCAAATGGGCCGCTAAACTCCAATCTCGATAATAGTTATTACTTCCTGCGGGATGTTCTGCAATTGAAACGGGACAGGCAGAATTACCATTAATCGGAACACATCCATAGCCTTGATTTTGAGGATCATCAGTTGTCACAATCATTGGTAGGCCAGTTCCATAGGTTGTCATATATCCCCACCATTTCGAAGGATGCCCGGAGGTAATGTGTATGTTTAGGAAATCCGCTGCCTCGGGATGGGCCTGAAATAGAAGGTTATTCATATTCGCAGAACTCATGGAAGCATTGATCGCCGAATTCTGCATGAAGTAGATTTCATGAAATTCCACCGCGAGCTTCTTAATATTTAAATCATTTACTCCTGTGATCGGATCTGATGGACCAGGATTAAAGCTGTACCAAACATTATTTACCAAATCCATAATGGATAAGAAACGCTGATAGGTAGTTGGTGTATTCTGGAAATTCTTCTGCCCATTATCATCTTGCCAGATTACCACATTCACATGCACGGTTTTAAGAGCAGTATTAGCATTGGGAATGTGATTCTCCTTCTTCGAATAATAATTCACATAATCCATACTTAATGCGGAACATCCCGCACCAGCGGCCGAAGTTTTCGCTAAGGTCGTGCTTGCCGGCAAATGAGTGCCACAATCATGATAATCCTGCGACTTTAAAGAGTAGCTAAAGCCCAGTAGTAGGACTGAGAATAAAAAGGGGGAAAACAAGCTGGGCTTTTTGAGCCGAAGTTGAAAAGTGTGTGTTTTCATGTTACAGAATTTATTCCGTTAATGTAACTGATAAACAGATACTTAAAACAAAATTCACGACGAATCAAACTATCCTAAATGCTTCCATTTGAGTCCTCTAAATCAGAATATCAAAACTCATCCCTCAGACCAAACTTTCATCCCTCCTGCCCTTCTTTTCGTCCCAAATGAGGTGGATAAAAAAATTTAAACTTTTTAAATTATGGATAGTGATTTGGCACGAAATACAACCATTAAAGGGCCTTAGGTTGAAATAAAGGCGCTGATTAAAGCTTAAAAAACGCTAATGAGTCCTAACATGTCTCAGAAAAGGATACCAATACACCTTTCAATTCAGTATTTCAGGCGCATCGACTAGTGGCCTTTCTGAACACTTCGTACCTTTATACAAATTGAATTTTCTGTCTTGAAACCTTTCAACAAAATGGTCATGGGCATTGGCCTCAGCCCCAGTTTAATTGCCAATGTAAAAGAAGCCGCACGCCTCTGTGAACACCTCGCGAACGAGATTATTTTCGTGCATGTAGGAGATGGTAAAACGGCTAGTCGCGAAGAAATTGAAAGCCAAGTTCAAAGTATTGGCGCAGTTCAAGTCCCGCATCAGTTCCTTTGGCTGGAAGGTGATATTTCAGATCGCATTCTCCAGGTATGTGAAGAGCAGGAAGCAGACCTCTTAATGGTGGGAGCCCTACCCCGTGAAGGCCTCCTGCGCTATTATATGGGCTCGGTAGCCCGACAATTAGTGCGGAAATCCAATTGTAGCATTATGCTACTCACTCAGCCCATGCGCTTCCCTAAAGCCTATCGTCATATTGTGGTAAGTGGTGCCAAGCATCCCAAAACCCGCGATACCATTCACAAAACCCTGGAAGTGGCCGATGCCCTGGGAACCAAGCTTCTGCATATTGTAGAAGAAATTGCTCCCGACAAAAAGACCAGTCGCGCCGCCGATGAAAAAGAACAAGCCCGCTGCAATCGCTGGCGCCATATAATTGAAGAACGCGAACAGCATCGCATTAAGCTAGCCCTGAAAGAAGAAGATCCCCATAATTTGGAAATTGAAAATCAGGTGATCTTCGGTAAACCCGGATACAGCATTGGCCATTTTACCCAAAGCAGTGGAGCCGAATTATTAGTCTTGAATTCGCCGGATACCAAACTCGGCTTTATGGATCGGGTTTTTACCCATGATTTGGAATACATCCTTTCCGAGCTTCCCAGTGATTTATTAATCGTGCATAGCAGCGATCCAAAGCCCATGAATGCTTAAGGACACTAAGAACATTCCCCATAATATTCAATCGGGACTGATCGTCTCTTTGGTGGCTTTACCCCTAGGATTCGGTTTAGCTTTAGCTAGTGGGGTGCCTCCTATGGCGGGTATTATTGCCACGGTAGCAGGTGCCGTTCTCTTTTCCTTATTAGGGAGTTCCCGACTGATCATTGCCGGGCCCGGAAATGGCTTAGTGGTATTAAGTCTCTATGCAGTGGGAGTCTTGGGTCAGGGGAATCCAGCCCTGGGGTATTCCCTACTTCTGGGTGCTATCTTAATGTCGGGGATCTTTATTCTGCTCATGGGACTCTTTCGCTTTGGGGTATTGGCCGAACTTTTCCCTGCCGCCGCCATTCGGGGGATGCTGGCCGCCATTGGCCTAATTATTTTGAGTCGGCAATTGCATGTATTATTAGGGGTAGACCCGCAATCCAGCTCTGCTTTTGGACTCTTGGCCGAATTAGGAAATAGCATCGGTCTTATTCAAAATGGTAGCGCTCCCCTAGCTGCCTGGACTTTGGGTTTAGTGAGTTTAGCACTGCTCTTTATACTACCGAAAATTCGCTTTTGGCCTTTTCAAAAAATTCCGGGTCCCATGTGGGTTTTAGCGCTGGGAATCGGCTATAGCTACCTCTCCCCACATTTTGCCCTATGGCCCCAATTGCCGGATAGCCATTTAATCAGCTTGCCACCCGAAATATTAGATGCCTTCACCTTCCCTTCTTTTAAAGCCATGGGCACCGGCAGTTTCTGGACCATCAGCCTAAGCTTGGCCTTTATTGCCGCGGTTGAATCACTACTTAGCATTAAAGCCATCGACAAGCTGGATCCTGAGCAAAGGCGCTCCAATGCCAATAAAGATCTGCGGGCCTTGGGAATTGCTACCATCGGCTCCAGCCTGATTGGCGGTCTTAATGTAGTAGCGGTAATCGCCCGCTCTTCGGTAAACTTAAATAATGGCGCCAGTTCTGCTTGGTCTAATCTTTTTCACGGTTTATTCCTGGTGCTTTTCCTGGCTTTGTTTAGCATTCAATTGGAGCATATTCCACTGGCGGTTCTGGCCGCTATTTTAGTGCATACCGGCTATAAATTAACCGCGCCTTCGCAATTCCGGGCTATGGCCGAATTAGGTCGGGATGAGCTCCTGCTCTTCATTTTCACCTATCTCGCTACCCTGGCCAGCAATCTGATTATTGGCATTCTCAGTGGCATGCTTATCACTTTGGTGTATCAGCTCTTCAGCTTGAAAAAACGTGGCTATTACCTGCGCAGCCTCTTTAGGCCCAATGTTCTACTCTTCGAAGAACAAGAACACAAATACCACTTGAGTGTAAAAACCATGTCCAACTTCCTCAATTTCATTCGCCTTAAAAAGCAAATGGATACAGTGGAACCTCAGGCGGAGCTTATCCTGGATTTTAGTCTGGCAGAATATGTGGACCATTCAGTTTTGGAACATGTGCAGCAATACCGTCATCGCTTTGAGGCGGCTGGCGGAAGTTTGGAAACTATTGGTCTGGATGATTTAGGTCAGCTCTCCTCCCACCCCTTAGCCACGCGCCGACCCCTGAAAAAAGGCAGCTCCAAAAGAGGAAAGCTTACCCGCCGGCAGAAAATGCTGCGCCTCTATGCTGCGGAGCATAATTTCCGCTTTCAATATTCTGAGGTAGAAGACGACGGACGCTTTAAAGGTTTTGAATATTTTCAGGATAAATACCTGCATTTGCTGCGCAATCGGATTGAATGCCGCAATCAAAATTGGCTGTGGGCCGATATCCATTATGAGGACACTGATTTCTATGGCAATGCTCTACGACATGCCAGTATGGTCTATTTACCACTGCCTTCGGAAACGGCGCCTTTTGTTTTGGATCAAGAACGACTCTTAGATCGAGTAGCGCATTTGGCAGGCTTCAAGGATATCAATTTTGAAAGGCATCCGGATTTCTCCAAGCGTTTTAAGCTCAAGGGGGAAGATGAAAAGTCGATTCGGAAATTCTTTGAAGGGCCCTTAATTCCCTTTCTCGAAAGCCATAAACAATACCATATCGAATGCAATGGCAGGGCTCTGCTGATCTTTGCCAAAGAAAGGCATACAACCGTGAGTGAGACCAAGCAAATGGTTAATTTTGCCGAGCAATTGACGGAAGTATTAAAGCCATGAGCATTTTACGACTAAAATTACCTACCGATCCCCGGTGGGCGAATATCGCCGAAAAGAACATTGAAGAAATCTTAACCGACCACGCTTTTTGTGAACAGAAAGCCGCCTCTTATGCCATCTCCCTCCTGATTACCTATCCGGAGCACAGCGATTTGGTAGATGCCATGGCAGCTCTGGCCCAAGAAGAGATGAGTCATTTTGAAATGGTCCACAAACGTATTCGCGAGCGCGGCCTGGTTTTAGGTCGGGAGCGCAAGGATGAATATGTAGCGCGGATAAGCCAGTTCTTCCCCAAAACCCCGGATCGCGATTTACGCTTAGTACATCGCCTGCTTATTGCTGCTTTAATTGAAGCCCGCAGTTGCGAACGTTTTAAAGTGCTTTCGGATCATATCGAAGACCAAGAGTTAGCAGAATTCTACCGCGATTTAATGGTAAGTGAGGCGAATCATTATACCATGTTTCTCAAATTCGCGCGCCAATTTGGTGAACGCGAAAATGTAGATCAAATGTGGGACGAGCTGCTAAGCTTCGAAGCTGAAGTCATGAAAGACTTTGGCACCAAAGAGCACATTCACGGATAATCATTGGCGCAAGCCTAAAACACCTCTCATGAAAAAATTAGTTTTAGATCAGGTTCATCAGGACCTGGGTGGCAAAATGGTTGATTTTGCTGGTTTTCACATGCCTGTTCAATACGAAGGCCTCAAGGTAGAGCATCTCCATGTGCGCGAAAAAGTGGGCGTATTTGATGTGAGCCATATGGGCGAATTCTTTGTTAGTGGCCCGGCAGCATTAGACTTCCTGCAAAAGACCACCAGCAATGATGTATCCAAATTAAGTCCTGGTAAGATTCAGTACAGCTGCATGCCTAATGATAAAGGCGGTATTGTTGATGACCTTTTGGTGTACTGCATAGCGGAAGGTGAATACCTCCTTGTGGTAAATGCTTCCAATATTGATAAGGACTATGCCTGGTTAGACTCCCATCGTCCGGAAGGAGTGAAAATGGATAACCAAAGTGATGATTGGTCATTATTCGCCGTACAAGGTCCTAAGGCGGCCGAAGCCCTGCAATCCTTAACCGAAACCGACTTAGCGGCTATGACCTATTATACCTTCGAAATGGGTAAAATAGACGGTGCGGAGGCAATTATCTCCGCCACGGGATATACCGGAGCTGGCGGTTTTGAGATCTATGTGAAGAACGAAAATGCCATGCAGGTTTGGAATGCCATTTTCAAAGCGGGAGCAGATTTCGACATCAAGCCTATTGGCCTAGGTGCCCGCGATACCCTACGCATGGAAAAAGGCTTCTGCCTCTATGGAAACGATATTGACGACAGCACCTCTCCCCTGGAAGCTGGCCTTGGCTGGATCACCAAGTTTAGCAAAGACTTCATCAACTCTGAAGCTTTACAAGCCCAGAAAGAAGCAGGTTTAAGTCGACGCTTAACCGGCTTTATCATGGAAGACCGTGGTATTCCTCGTAAAGATTACCGCATCCTCAATGCCGAAGGTGAAGCGATTGGCGTGGTTACCTCCGGCACCCAGTCTCCCAGCCTGGACCAAGCGATTGGCTTAGGTTATCTCAACAAGCCTTATGATGCCGCCGACACCGAGATCTATATCGAAGTACGGAATAAGCAGTTGAAGGCGAGAGTTAGTAAGCCTCCGTTTCTAAAGTGATTTCTAGACTTTAGACGATAGACATTAGAACGGGCGGAGCCCTTTTAGAGGGGTATTTAGTTTTGGAATTAAGTGATTAGTTCCAATGGGTTAAAGCCCTAAGAATTTTAGATACGATTTGGAAACCTCAGGTGCCGGTGGTGCTTGGGGTTTTTCTTTTGGGGAGAGATTTGAGAGGTGAGAAGTGAGACCGGGCGGGGCCCTGTGAGAGAGATCCTAGTTCTTGAATTTTCAGATAAGATTTTGGGACCTCAATGCTGGTAACCACCCTTATTGTAGCTTGTGTTCAACTCTTTTCCCTCAAAGTCGATTTCGTATTCGTCAGACTTAAAGTCTATAAGCTTAATGGAGTTTTCAGTGATTTCAACTTCTGGTCTTCCTTCGAGGTTTACCCAAATATCAGCACCTGAAAAGGACCATTTTACATTGCCTGCTTTGTCAATTCTGTGAATTTCAAGTTCCCCACGAAGTAGATAGTCATTGTCCAAATCATAGAACTCAAAAACTTCTGCGAGATCGGGTTCTAGTTTCCAATTCAGTTTAAGCTGATTCAGATCAATTGAAATGAAATGCTGTCCTAAACTCAATACTAAATTGTCATAGTCGATTTTTACTGTATGCCCCTTCTCATCAACACTACTCTTTTGGAGATGGGTGCTACCTATGATTCCTGTCACGATACAAATATGTTTTGAATTGCCATCTTCAAGGCTAATTTGCAAGCATGAGTGCCATTCTCGGTGTTCAGATAGTTCAATTAGGATATCTCCCTCTTTGGCTTCAATAGTTTTCTTCGCGGAATAGCCACTTTCATAAACCAAATCCACTTTCCATTTTTCAGAGGAAAGAGTCAAATGTTGTGTGTCTCTGAAATTTGTCATTTTTCCAATTATTCTTAAAGTCTTGACTCTTAATAGTGCGAGATAAAAATGCACTTCAAAGTTCATCTTAGGTGAAGTTAATGCTAGTCATTTACTCTTATTTCAGAACAAAAGCCAAAACATAGATTTTGTTGGCAGCCGCATTCTTTTAATTAAAATGAAAAGAAACTGGTTCATCATGTTTCTGTTTAAGTAGTTTCTTTTCTGACAGATAGCTCATCCATGCTTTAGCTCTTTCATCCGAATCGCAGCCAAACATGTTGTTGGAATTGCAAAGTTTTTTTGGAAACCCCAAAGTCGTATTAAATGTTAATTCAAGCAGTTTTACCAGCGAATAAACTTCGTTGTCTTGTGTTCCACCGCCACCACCAACAAAAGCTACAATAACATCATATTTGAGCAGCTCATAGATTTTATCATAATCTAATTCTGCATCAGTTTGGTAGTCGATTTCCGCTATGTTGAGATAATAAGCGTATAGCTCATACTCTGAGTACTGATAAAATAACTCTAGAAATTCCTCTCGTGTTTCTTTTAGCTTAAAGTCACCTGCCATAAAAAAACCCCAATCTCTTTCCATGAAAGAGTACTTTTCCCATTTAGTATCAAAGGGATAGTCTTCAATTGCTTCTAATGCTATTGAGATCTGATTATAATTGATTTGGGATAGTATTTCTGAAATCTTATCATCTGTTTCTGAAGAATCCTTAACATTAGTCATCAGATCATCCAATTGCTTTTCTAGATTTTTTACTTCATAGTCTCTATTTCCATCCCAAGAAACTACCCCGTGACCTTTATTTAAATCTGAATTATTTATCTGTATTAAAACCTTTACTATTTGTGATTCAACATCCTTATCGACAGTCTGCATGGTTTTTAGATGTATCAAATCAGATTCTGATGAAGCTGAGAACTTATTCAAATAATTATTACAAACTCCAATAATCCCTAATTCATCAAATAATGCTGCCTTTTTCAAATGGCACGATAAATAATTATGCTTAGCCAATAGTATACTCCAGTTTTTAGAATAGAAAATATCAAGTATTCTTCCTGCTGAGTATGTTAGTCCCCATGATTTCTGATGAATAATTGCCCAATACTCAAAAGCGGTAATATCGTCAAGTGTTAGGGAGTTAATAATTTCATCTTCTAATTTCCTTCTCTCGGTAAATGACAATTGTGATTGAAGTAAGGAAACACTATTTCGTAGTTTCTCAGTTCCAACAAAGTCGATGTCATTAGCATTGCAATATTCTGTAAGCAATACCAGTTGCTTTAAAAATCTGTAAGGAAATGATGGAATCGAATAATTTTCTTCAATACCCGCCCTTTGATATTCCTCGGCAAGCTGAGTGACATTGGTCGGGTTGCAAATAGTCAATTGAATAAATGCATCCAATGCAATCGAATCACTTTCACTACTTAAAAGTTGAAAAAGTAGATCTTCTTTTCTTAAGGGTTTGACTTGATAATTTGGTTTTAAGAATACGGACTTATTGACATCCCAATTATAATCAGAGTAGTATTTAGAAAAATAAATGAGTAGATTTAATTTGGATATTGGGTCATAATCTTTATCAAGATGCCAAGATATTTTCTTCTGTTCATCCTCCACACCTATTTCGGTTCCAGTCAAATATTGCAGAAGATTCGTAAACTCTTCTTCATAAAAGTAATAGCGACTGAACCTGCTCCTAAATTTATAAAGCTCCGAAGCTATCAATAACAATGAAATCGAATTTTGTTGCTCAATCAAAGAATCAATTTTATTTTCCTTTACCCATTTAAGACTTAATAATTTTCCCTCAATTTCTTGAAGCTCTTGCTTTTTATAATTCGAAACTTCACGCAATTCAAAGGTTACCGAACGCTTATTAAGTGGCGTAATAAGAAATGAAGTAGCAAATTTCGAAAAGACGATATTATCCTTATTGAAATTAAGAAATGTACTGAACTGCTCAGTCGTTGATGTATCGGTAATGACAAATTCTGCTTTCGTGAATAAAGTGTTTTCTCTAACTATTCTTTTTGCAATTTTTGATTCAACAGTTTCAATTTTATGGTAGCCCAAAAACTCAATTAGCTTTTTTTGACTGTCAAAATAGGGTGCTATTTCAAATAATGCAGATTTATCTCCACTCATTAATCGCGATTCAAGCTTATAAATCGGGTGGTTACTTCCTGCCACAGAGATATCCTGTCCGACCGCAGGCTTTACAGTCAAATAGAATAAAAGCAATATCGCTAAAGTTCGATCTGTCATTTTAATTTTCGTTAAGGTTTTCTAGTTGCTCCGTATCCCCTAGGCTACGCAGACCCCATATTGTCTTTTCCTTTTTTTGATCAACCTATGCTTACTCTTTGAAGAGTCAAGTCATATTTATTCCGACCAAAAATCAGATCATCGCTTTAGTCAAGCAAGTTCTTCCGATAGAAGCTCAATAGTATTTCCCTTTTCATTGCTCGCCCAAATTTGGATAGTATCGAAACCATTACGCTTTGCTTCTTCAAACTCAAGTTTTGTTCCGTCGATTAGCTCTATTAAGCCATTTTCATCAACATGCTCCGCAAAGTCTTTTTCGTAGTCTATTCCATTATAGGTTGAGATTACAATTTCAAAAGTGTCATTTCCGTCTTGGTCGATATAAGCCTGTGATACCGGCCTATTCTTAATTTGCTCCTCTGTAAATGTCTCAGAGAACAAAGCATTATAGCCGTGTTTGCAAGCATCAAACAGCAAAATTTCCGCTCCGTTGGAAGGATCAACCGCAAAAACTAATGAAGGGGCAAAGTCAGTCCCAACAATTAAGGTTTGGTAGCTCTCATGCAGCTGACCGTAATACTTGATTTTAAATTTGCTTTGCCCTGCAGCGGTCTTTAATTGTCTTCGCCATTCGTGAGATTGCAGGTCCTTAGGATTTTGAATAGTATCCGTAAATCCCTGCAGATAAGTTGGCCCTAACATTCCATTATCAGCTTGAGCATCGCTTGATTTATGGCTCCTTTTAAAAAGGTTTAATAGTCCCATTGTTATTGTCTTTTATTCCATTTCAGATTTTCTGCCAAGGCCCCAAATCTCTTAGGCTAGCCCAGCTTTGGATCACTGCAATATGGGCATTGCCTTGGCTAGCATTAATTCAAATACTTCTCAATCTGTGCTTTATTTCTCAAATCTATGAGTTCAAGGGAATTCCAATCCATTAAGAGTAGATTCCACTTCATCCCCAGCTTATGCAAAACTTCCGCATACAAGGTCTTATCGACATCCGGAGTTCCCGCAATCCAAATATCCTGCACTGTATCCACCTCATAATCAAAGAATATCGCCTTGTAATTCTGACCGTAAGCCATGGTGTTTTTGCTTTCCATTTCTCCGGGCCGAATTCCGGTGCTTACTTCAGTATATTTCTCAAGGCCCAATTCGCATAGACAGGAATCAAGTTCCTTAGTGCCAATTCCCCTTTGACTAAGCTTGAGTCCCTTATCTTCTCTTACCATCAGTTCTGTATATCCCATAGCATCGAAATGTTGTTCAGCGAAGTCTTGAAGGTTTTCAGCCTGCTTAATTAAGTCATTAAAATTCTCGGATGGCAGAAGCTCTACTTGCCTGTAATCATCTTCGTGATAAAAAATTGAGTGTTCCATTATTAGCGGCTTGCGTATGAGATTAATAGACTCCTCTTAGGGTTGACAGCCAAGTATCAGAACCGGCTAAGCAAACATGAAGAATTATTAATCCAGGTTATCATTTTTAAAGGACCAAATCAGTTATTTATAACAGCTGACTACGATTTATTCTTTGCCAGGCTCCCTTTTTTTCAGTTTGATATTCGCTCTTCTATTAAGGAATAGCTCTACGGTTTCAAAGTGAAAATACCTTTTCTCTCCTATCCAAAGCTTCCTTTTGTCCCCGTGTCCCATTCTGACTAATCCCGGATTTCTGTGTTTTCTAAGCTCACTGATATATTCTCTTTCATTAATGGTCAAGATCATGGAATCTGGAACTGCACAGTCAGTCTCACTCAAGTCAAATACGCAACTACTTTCTGTCTCATAATTTAAAAAGTCAGTCTCTCCTTCCGCATCATTTTCGAAAATGGTCATTGTGTTCCAAGTTCCTTTCTGCTCACAGTAAGGGTAAAGCGTGAAATTTGAAATTCTCAAAGTGTCCGTTTCCAAATTGTCCAGATCGTCAATTTCGATAAAATCATGAATGTTAAAGTAAATCTTAAGGCTGGTCGAATCAGATTGAATATTGAGTCTTTGAAGCACTGAACTTTTACCATTGACCTTCTTAACAGGAAGTCTCAATTCTTCCCCCATCCTAAAAAATCCCTGATTTGTGAGTTCAATCTTAATAGAGTCGATTGACTCCAGATTTTGGATTTCAATATTTTGAATTTCAAGGGTCAGCTCTCTTGATTGCCCGAAGGAGCTAAAGAGGGAAAATAATGATAGTAGTACTAGAAGTAGTTTCATTTTTAAATAGAGCTTAATGGTCTGCAGCTAGCTTGTACCTTATATCTATGATCCCCAAAAAAGGCAGCAGCGCGATAAGCCTATTGGCTGACCCATAGCCCTTCATCCGCTATAAGTCCTCAGATTATTAGGGGCCATTTTTAGATCGCTACCGTATCAAGCCTCAAAATTTTAAAATCTAAATTTCCCAAAGAGCTAATACTCAAAATGCTGTCTACGGTATTAAAGGATTCAGCTTCCTCATCATAGCATTTTTGTATAACCTCTTGCTGTATTTGATTTAACTTTAAGTCAAGGGTTGCCCGGGTATAGCCCATACATTCCGCAGCCGACCAGGAATTAGCCATGCGTACTACTTTCTTAATATCTCCATTTGAATCCAATTGGATTAAGTCAAAGGAATACTCTGTACCATCAAACTCCCTTTTAAGCAGGAATACCCCCAATTCCTGATTTTCAATTTTGATTTTCGAGAAGTAGAAAATCTCCAAGTACTCTTTCCATTCAGCATAGTGTTTAACTTTAGTCACCAGCTCATTGAAAGTTAAGGAGTCCAATTTGACGGCTTTAGTCAAATCATTGATGGGCTTTCCGTCCGACTTAAAATCATATTGCAGAATATCCTGGCTTGGGAATTTGTCTTTGATTTTTGACCAACTTAATACGGATTGCTCATTCTGCTCATTTCGAATCGGCTCCATTTCAGTTTCTTTTCCGCTGCCCTTTGGGTCATTACAAGAGCCTAGTCCAAAAGCTACCAAGATGAGTAATAGTATTCTTTTCATGTCTTAAATGTTTGAGTAAGGTTCAAGGGGATAGCTATGATAATATCGCTTTAGCTTCGCTGATGTCCGTTCACATAAAGCTTAAACAAAATTAGAAGGCATCCTAAATTTCTATTTTTCTTGGAATCCAATTTCCATTGCTCGATTTCTCCCACATCCGCCAATGTTTATCAGATGCCTTAAAGGGTAACTTTGACTTTAATTCGCCTATAAATGCCGATTCATATTTATCAATCCTTGCAAAAGGAAATGCAAACCAGACTGATATGGTTGATTCTTGAGATAGTCTCAAATAGATTCGGGAGTTTTTCACTCTAAAATCCAATACCGGAATCAGTTCCTGATTGGGGAGTACTTGATTAGTTTTTGGGTCTTTAAAAAGGAAGTTCCAGCAAAAATTCAGAGTGATCGGTCCAACAGGGTTCTTTGGCAAGTCCTTATTTAGTTCAAGCATTTCAAATCCCTTTTGAATGTTTTCATCCTTCAGACTCCAAGTCCATGATTTTAGCCAACCATCATTCTTTGTTTTTGGTATTCCGAATTTAATAGTCAATTCAGTCAGTAAGTTCAAGACTGAGTATTCCTTATTTTTTGATTTATACAAAGTCAATTCAACTGACTCCGCCTTGATATTATCAGCGAATAAATTCAAGAAACCCAATGTCTTCTCGTAATTAACTTTTGGAGATTCCCTACTCACGCTATGAGCCCCACCTGACTTAATAGGTAATCCTTCGTATGATAGGAATCTCTTCATTTATTTTTCAAATCAGTGTCCTTCGCTTTAAGCTCGGCATAGTGTGGATGAATAATGAATCTTGATCCAGAAGTCCGACCTTCATTTAGCAATAATACCCCCACTTTAAGCAATCAAACTGCATTTACAAAAAGTATCACCTACCCTAAGACAGTTCATATTTCCAATCATGTTTAATGCATCTCTCTTTTAAAATCTGCTAGCGGAAAGGCCCATGGCACTCCTAAATCATCTTCCCAGTCATCATATAGTCCCGATTCGACGTAGGGTCTCATAATGATATTGTTCAGATCATCAGAGTTATTGGCAAGTTGTAGTTTTTGATTGTTTTCAGCATTTAAGAAGTACAAATTGTAAGTGGGCCCAAGATCCATTCGTCCGGCTTCCACTTGTAAAAATGGAATTCCATTGCTGTCAGTCGCGAAACGCCCCAAAAGTCCTATCGTGTCTTTTGTGTTACCAGCAAGCAAATTGATTTTATAAGCTTCACCCTGAGAGTCCAATACGGTGACTGCATAGAAATTATGTTTCGTAGGTTCTATTATGACTTGCTTTCCATTTTTGTCAATCCATAGTCCACACCATAATTCTGGAATAGACTTTCGGTTTTTTGCAGAACCAAATTGGTCAAGTAAGGATTTCATTTTCTATTTACCTTAATTGGATAGTGGCACTTCAATTGTGCTGATTTAATTTCTATTAATGCTACTAATCGTCCCAAATTTCTCCCTTGCTTATTTTTTCTAGCCTCCATTCTTGCCATTTCAGTTTGTTTGGGTCGTAATTTTTAGGGTAATACTTCATTTTCTTTTCGGCCGGCACCCAAATTGTTTTCCTTTCAATATTAAAAAGGGTGCTTTCGATTAGTCTGGCAAATTGGTAGGGACCAGAGTTTTCGGAGCTCTGAATCCCATTAGGTAAATGCAGGCTCGTCACTGAATCTTGCAAGATCACCTCTATATCAGAATATGGATAATGACTCCAAGTATCTTCAGGTATGGAATCTTGGCTCATTCGTATTTGATTATCCTTAAAGAAATTGAATAGCCCATCGCCCCGATAAAAGCCAATCATCTCCCAGGAATTTAACTTGAAAATCCCGGTAGCGTTAATTTGCCTTAAGTGCAGATCGGTGTCAAACCAAAAAATGAAGTAATCTCGAGGAGACATTCCATGTTTTTTATGATAGACAATAATCTGGTCTATTCCGCTGGATCGTAAAGAATCTGTAAATCTTTTACTTTCTTCAATCGAGTTGAGATAAGGCATCGGATAGTTATGCTGTCTTTGTAAAGAGCAGCCTGTGAGAACTAAGATCAATATGCCGAAGGTAAATCTCATATTGGTTTTAAATAGAGCTGAGGCCCTGGCTATGGGCAGAGGAAACTAAGGAAGCCATAGATCAGAATTATTGCGATTAATCAGGCTTGAAGTTCGTGATTTCCACCTTGAAAACCAAAGCACTATTGGCTTTTAAGACTTATTATGCCGAGGATTTTTTCAAGCTTCATCTTGGCTTGCCCCGATGCGGAACAAAAACTCAAGGCTGCAAGCTCAAAGTTTTGGATGTCAATAAGCAATCCTTTGAATTCAGTTTAAAATTCTAAGTCTTCAATAGCATATTTGAATTCCTTTTTGAAGGACTTAGTATCAAGTCTTAGTTCCAGGAAATTAGCACAATGGTAACTAAAGCCACCTCCTTCATTATTAGTCTCAATGATTTCCTTTAGTTGCATTTTTATAGCGCTCAGCTTTCCTAGGGAAATTGTTCCTTCCCTCACCCTATCCGAGTCGTAGCTAAGAAAGTGGGCCAGCTTTTCCTTTGGCGATAATTCCTTGCCATCTACATAATAGCTAGCTCCGAAGTCTTTTAAATAAATAAACCTAAAGGTGTCCGATGATTCATCCTCTTTGAAAATCAGACATCTATAGCCATGCCCCAGTGCCCGGCTGCATTCTTGATACACATCAATAAATAAAGTGTCTCCCTGCTTGAGCTGAAAAAAATCATCAATCGAATTTGTAACCTGAGCAAAGGACTTTAATGCTCCCAGCAGTATTATGCCTATTAGTATGAATCTCCTCATTTCAATAGATCGCTTTGACTAAAATTTGTTCGACTTCCCCGAAACCCGGAGCACCCTTATCTTCTGTTTCAGAGACTGTCGCATAGCTATTGACCTAGCTTTGGGTTGTTGTTGGCTTTTTTAATTTAAACCGAATACTTCTTCGTAGGAATAATACTTGGATCTCCCAATTATGAAAATAATCTGTCCATTTTGGTCAGTTACTACCCCACGTTCTTGATTATCGCTTATCGGGAATAGTATTCTATACGCCAGGCCGTTATCCAACTGAATGCCGTATTCTTTTTTGCCATTTTCCAAATGAACCGAGTTCTGGGAATATTCCCAAGATCCCAAATCTCCATCTTCATTATGGATTGTCATTTTATCCGCAGTAAATTCGATTTCCGATTTAAGACCTTCCGCATTTAAAGCTTTCCATTTTCCGCGATATACCTCAGATCCTTCGCAGCTGGTAAAAAGTAATGCAATTACAAATAGGTTTAAAAATAGGGTTCTTCTCATTTTCTAGTTAGGTTATTTTGTTTCCGTCTTTATTTTCTAATTCCAGGCCCTACAACACTTAGGCTCTGTATAGTGTCCCTAAGGGAATTGTTTATAGTTTTTGGGACCCTTTATCTTTTTGTTTTTTTTTCATTTCAATAGGGACAGAAGACTTTCTGAAACCTACTAAAATGTCATTATGATCAATCCTGATTGCTAAAGTATCAGCTATCAAAATCCAACTAGCATTTTGGTTTTCACAAGTGCCCTTAATTAAGCCCCAAGATGAACCTGGATTTAAACTGTAAAACATACTAATCTCATCCATCCTTTTCCAGTTTTCCCTCTATTTTGGTGATGGTCTTATTCAATTGCCTTTTATCAAAATCATCTTTAGCAAAACCACTCTGAGCAAGTGTCTTAAGGAATAAAAGGTCTGTCTTAGATGCTAATTCAATTGCGTATTCGTAGAACTTCTGCATTGGAGACCAATCAATGTCTACATTAAGCCTAGCATCAAGGTTAGAAACATAAGCCCCACTTCTTGAACCAATGTGCTCAATTGGAATGTTCAACTCTTCACTAAGAATTTCTTTCACCTTTTTTAGTTTGTTCCAAATTTCGTTATAGCCGTATAAATTCATTTTTGAGGGCTCAAGTTTTATCAAAATTATTTGATCAAAAGAAGGATTAAAGCTTTCACCATAGTCTGAAGTGTTGTTAATGAAAACTAGGCTTTGTATTTCAGCAACTCCATGACCTTCAAGGATATTTAGAGCCTTTTGATTTATGGAGTCTTCTAGGCTTTTTTTAATGGCAAATAATTCAGGGTGAAGAGCAAAGTCATAGTTATATCCGAACCAGTTAAAAAGTGACCTGTAGATAAGAGGTCTTGCTTCTTCACTCTTTAAGTTCTTGAATGTTTCAATATACGCTCTTATCCAAACCATGCGTTTGTGGCTATCAATTGTATCATTATTGTTAAGCAGATTTTCGAAATCTTTTAATAGGAAGTCTCTTGTTTCTTGGTCATCAAAGTGAGCCAGTCCCATATAAGTGGAAATGGCATACTCATAACTTGGATCATCGTTCCGATTATGATTTGAAATGAACTCCATTAAGGCGGGTTTACATTCCTCTAGGTCATTGTTCGTAATAATTCCGCAGATTTCTATAATCAAGGACTTGGTTCGCTTTTTCAAGTGCTTATTGATATAGGGTATAAAGTCCTTGTTATCTAACTGAATAAGTACATCTATTAGCAATTCGAATAGATAGTCTTCTTCTGTATCGAGCAAAGGCAAAAGCGATTCAGCAGCAGGTTTATATTTTATTTCACCAAGGGTTCTGATTATTTCAATCTTAGCACCATCAATTCTGTTCCTAACTGGATCCATGAGATTGGAAGGATAAACACCACCTAAACCTGCTGAGTCTAAATGGGCAAGAAGAATTGGACCAATAAATTCCGGGTCTTCATTTGAAAGCTGTCTTACTACTTCTCCTTGAACAAGGCTATTCTCATTATCCAGCAGCTGTAACAGAATATCTCTTGATTTTTCGGATTTAACTTGACCAAGAATTTGAGCTAAAGCATAGCATGGTTTTGACTGTTCTTCGTTAGCAATCCTTTGAAAAACGGGGTCGTAAGACTTAAACGAAGTCAAATGCAACATCATTAAGTATTGAGCTGAAATCTCCTCGCTTGCCTTGCTTCTTAGCTTATTTAGTATCTCTTCATGAAAATTTGAATTCTCAGTTTGTCTAGTAGATTTCAGAAATGCTTCAAACTCAGCAAACGAATAATATTTTTGATTGTCGTAATATGATGTTTGCAATAAGTCGTATTGTACGGTTTCTCCTTTAACTCTGAGGTCACCAGAAGTTGCTGTCCAAACATAAAAAGCCTTTCCTGTTCTGAGAGCTTCATAGTATTCCGTCAAATTGGGATCTTCAATAATTTGTTCCTGCCAATACTCAAGAGCTCTCTCAGTTGCTTCGTAGAAATTGAGAAAAACGATGTACTTGTCCCCTGGACTCATTTTGTCTATAGGTCCATATCTGTTGCTGAATCCTGAAATCCAAATTTCATCTGTGCTCAGCTTTCCCTTATAAATGCTGAGAGGTCTGGCTTTCGCTCTAAAATCTCCTTCAGAAATGTATTCCACCAAAGCGATCACATCTGAGTTGTCAATCATTTCTTTCCATTCGGGATCTTTCCAACTATCTGCTTTTACTTGAAAGGCAGAAAGAGTCTGAAGGATAATAGCTAATAGAATTGTTAGTCGTTTCATTTTGTGAATTGAGCATCGATCAATTTCCCATTCCTAAAGTCAATTTCACAAACGAAACCAGCAAAGTTCCAAAGCTTGTTTTTCTCCATGAAGTCAATGTAATAATCAGTATTTCCATTCGTAGGATGCTCAGCCGTCCATACGTGATTAGCTTTTAAATCAAATGCTCTACAGTTCTGATATTGACTGGATCTCGGTACTTTATCAGTAAGGTCGAAAATGACGACGGCTAAGTCATTGATTCTTTTTGCCCTTCGAATCGGAAATTCCATTTCTATTTCCTGACCATCAATCTCTAAAATATTGTCCCTAAAATTCATTTCTATTTTCAAATCCAGCAGAACTTGTTTTTATGCTGACCAATATTCAGTTATGGCAATACCTAGTGTGCGAAAATGCCGAAGTCTCGATTGCGATTCAATTCAGGTCTTAGCTCCCCTAAAACTACAATATATTCTAGGTACTAGTCTCAATCCTTAAGGGGCATTTTATACCCACCATACCTCATACACTTTCATATTTGAACTTCCGAGACCCTAAACCTAAAGCCCTAGCTCAATCACATTAATTACATATTGGGTTTAGCCCTCTTTTCCTTAAAAAGATCTTCGGCCTGTCCATTAAAGTTCCTAAAGCTGAAATACCGGAGCTTGAACTCAAGTATCGGGTAAATTAATGGCTTCTAATTAATAAGGAAATAAATGCTGTTTAAGCCAGAGATATTGACTTTCGGGAGAAGTGATTTTCTCCCGAATTCCTTACTTTTAGGAAATAAACCTGTTTAAGAAACGCCATAATCCCCCATGTTTCATGACAAAAGAAAATACCAAACTACCAGAAGGAGTAATCACTGAAGAGGAAGCTGTAAATAGAACAACAGCCTGGAGAGAAGGATTTTTAGGTCAAACCTTGAATATTAGAGCTTTTAATATTCCGAAAAGTGATTTAGTAGGACTATTAAGTGAGGATGGAGTTGCATCTGTAAGAGCTTATTTAGGCTACAATGCCAACAATCCCAATAATAAGTTCAATTTACTTTTAGTGGGAGTTGATTCAAATGGAGATGATATGATCAATTATGATAACGGTAATTATATCTATGATTTTACCACTCCATGCCCAGCAATGTGCGATCAATACAGTCCCTTAAACAACGACACCTCTCCAGACTAGTGATCGGTAAATCAAGTGCTTACCTATAAGATAATCTCATACGTAGGGCTATTTCTCCTACTATGTTTAACCGTTTATTACGTCCGCTTATTTAACAAGTTGCCATCTGCATTAAGGGTTATTGCCTTTTTCCTGATCGTCTTATCTATCAATGATTTGATAAGCAAGACATTATGGGAGTTAGGAAAGAATAACCTCTTTATGTTGAACATATTTGTGTATTTCGAGTGGATGGCCTGCTCCTTATTCTATTATTTCTGTTGCCCTAAAAAATACCACCGACCTTTGCTTATAGCATCTTTGCTTGTATTGTTCATTTTAGGCCTGGGAAGCTTTTACTTTCATTCCTTTTACGAATACAATGTAATTGGTCTCTTTGCCCTTAAACTATTCATACTTAGCCTTAGTATCAGGGAATTATACCGATATCATTTATATTCTGATGGCAATTACCTTTACATTAATCTGGCCTTTTTATTTACTACCACCATTAACCTGGTACTTTTCTCTTTTGGGAATATTCTTTCCACACTAGAAGCGGATACGCAAAAATTACTATGGATAATTAATGGACTTATTTTTATCGGAAGCCTACTCCTGATGGCCAAAGAAGCTCAAAAAGCCACTTATGGAGGATAAAGAGATCATAAATATCATTTTGATGCTCCTATCGGGCATGTTATTCCTGGTGGTCATTCTTCTCATTATCATGAAGCAATCCCAAATGAAAGTTAATGAGGAGAAATTTCAACGTCAAGAACTGATAATCAAGCACAAAAGTGAATTGCTATCCTATTCCCTTAAAGGACAAGAAAAAGAAAGAAGCAGGTTATCGGTAGAATTGCATGATGGTATAGTTTCTAAATTGAACATTATCAATCTAAAAATGGGATCACTGGAGATGGAATTAGGAAAGGAATCCGGAATTTCATTTCATCCGATTCATGAGCTATTAAAAACCACCATAGAAGATACCCGAAGGATGTCGCATGAATTAATGCCCGTGGTGCTTGAAAATTTTGGGGTGATAACTGCTTTGGAAGAAATGAAGGAAATGGGCTCTAGCCCAACTCTATCTATTTCCCTAAAAACCAATTTGAGCGATGCGGATATTGATGATGAAGACTCAATTCACCTCTACAGAATTACTCAGGAACTTGTCAATAATTCTATTAAACATGCTCAATGCTCTGCTATTGATATCCATCTTTGGGGAGATAAAGTGCAAATCCAATTGGAGCTGAAGGACAATGGCTTGGGGGCAGTCGCAAAGTTGAATGAGAAGTCGGGATTGGGTTTGCGAAATATTCAGAGCCGACTGTTATTTTTAAATGCAAGCATGGAGATGCAGGATCAAAATCCAGGTCTTGGCTTTAAAATTTCTTTTCCAAAAAAAGAAAGATGATCAAAATTGGAATCATAGACGACGAGGTTTTGTTCTCCAATGGATTAAAAGAAATCCTTGAGCGGGAGAAAAATTTTGAGGTGTTTCAAGTTTATAAACACCCGGATGAATTGCTGCAGCAGTGGCAACAAAGTCCCTTGCGACCAGACGTCTTGCTAATGGATATTAAAATGCCCAAAATCAATGGCATTGAATTAACCAAAATGCTGGCTGAAAAATCTCCGGATGTTAAAATAATTGGCCTCAGCTCACACTATTCTAAAGTCCTAATCTTTAAGATGCTCAAATTAGGTGCGGCGGCTTACATCCCTAAAAATGTTAGCATCGATCGATTGGTAAGAACCATCAATAATGTTTACGAGCAAGGCTTTTATTTTGAAGACATTGCGCTTAAATCTTTTTACAATAAGACCCTGAGGCAGAAGGATGAAAAAGAGCTATTCAATCATGGCTTAACCAATCGTGAGATGGATATCCTGATGTTAATTTGTGAGCAATTGACCAATCAAGAGATAGCTGATAAGCTCTTCATTTCACTTAAAACCGTTGAAAACCATCGAACCAATTTATTCGCGAAAATTAATGCCAAGAATGTGGTTGGAGCCGTTCTCTTTGCCTTAGAGCATAAATTAATCGACCATTCAATTATCTAGGCATCTTTTCGCCCCATCGGTTATAACCAGGCTGTGTTAAGTGTGCTCCTGGACAAGACTCTGTTGGAATCTTAATTTTCTTACTGATGCTACAACCACAGAGCTTGCAAGTACAGTCGGCCGCTCTTTTCCCAATTTTATCTACTGCCTGCGAAACCACTAGTTTTTGCAAACTCTTATTAGGTTTCACAAGGTGTTCACAGGATAGGCAGGCATTTTCCCTTCTTTCGAGGGTTTCATCGTCTACCACCGAAAAACCGGCCTTTCCCCATTTAAACATGGCCTTTACTGCCTTAAGTGCCAGATCGCCATTGCTATGCGTATTTTCCTCGATAGATTCACTAAACGATTCATTTAAAGGATCATTTAGAAGCACTTGAAGGAAGTCTACTGAATTTCTGCAAGTAATGAGGTTGTTTGCATATTCATCATCCTTAATAGCCCTACGCATGGCATTTTCTGGAACTGGTTCATTCATTCCCAGAAAGGCACCCATACGGGTGCACATTTCTGGAAAAGAATTACTGGATGTAATGGTCGTCAATTCAGCTATCATTACTAATTCTTTTAAGGGTTATTACTAGGCTGTTTTAAATTCAGCTGAGTTCTTGCCAATAATCAGCGGCTGTTTATCAACAGACAATACATTATTTACAATGACAGTATAATCCGTTTCCGGATTTAATTTTGCCTGTAAATGAATGATATTCGGATTATCAGGATCCATGCGGGCAGAGCTGATCGCAGCACTTGGCTCTAACATATAGTTTCCGGGGGCTTGAGCTGATTCCACATCAAGATCCAGATTGAAGGCAATGCTTATCACTGAGTCTTCTCCACCCAGAAGCTTTTGCGCCTTAGCACCTTTTACCTCTAATGCTGGATCTGGAGGACCACCTGCACAATGTGGTAATGGCGTACCATTTATTGAGGCTTTAAAGCTATCGAGCCTGCAATCTAAACTTGCTCCATGCTTAGGCTTTCTATTCTCTTTGATATAGCCAAATACCTTTTCCAATTGTGGTAGGGCTAGATTGTAGTTTTTCACCGCATCAGGGGCAAAGAAATACAGGGTTAAGAAAACCGGGAAGGTGTTGTAATCAGCTTGCGCTACCGGGTCAGTCCCTTTCTCATCAGTCCCTATTCCCAGCAACTGATTTACAATATCGGCAAGGCTAAGCGCAATGAGTTGGAAATTCACTCCCTTAACAGAGGTCCACCCAGCAGTTACAATGACAACTTTGGTATCATATTCTTGAAATGCATATACATTGGGGAACATGTTATTAGCATCGTAGAAGAATGAAATGCCAGGATAAAAAGCCGAAAACAGCTTAAAGAGGTATTTCACATAGGGCTCCGAAACATTCTCGCTTGCAGGATAGATGGGACCGGTTTCCATCAACTCTGTCGCCTGTTCATTGGTAATGAAAGAATAAGCATGACTGGGTATTGCAGTTACCTTATTTACATTACCAGCAATGAAGTTCTTCACATTTTGGATGACTGCACCTTCTTTAGCGAAAGCACTAAAAGGGGTATGGCTTAGATGGTCATGCAAGGCCTCATACTCCTTACTCCCAAAAATTGGCGCATCAGCATGGTCATCTTTTACCCCAATGCCACTAGCTAAGCTAAGTTGAAGAGAGTAGTCTCCTGCAACAATGCCATTGGCTAGGATAAGATGTTCTGCGACTGATTTAGCAGGTTTGTTTGAGGTAGCAATATGATGCACTCCCTTTTCAAATTGACCCACTTGCAAGGAAACGATAGGAACTGCAGTACCATCTTCTCTTAACAATTCATCCTTTCCTGGTACCAGTTTATGCGCTTGCTTCAGGCTACCATCTTTCAATAAGAAAGGCTGAATACCGGTTACTAAAAGGTAATTGGAATCTGAGGATAGCAGATCATAGATTTGCTGAGCAACATATTCCGTACAGTTTAACAGATGGGTGAATGCCGCCACATTTGCATTTCTCACCAATTCTAAGTTTACATAACCTTCTTGGTCGATGTAGTTATTAGGGGCGGTGGATAGGATCTCGAAATAGGTCTTCGATTTACTTTTACCTGTGTACCGAGATTCAAATGAATTCTCATCTAACTTAACTCCTCTTTTTTGAAAGCCATAGTGCAAGAGAATTAATCGGTTTGTACCATGGGCCCCTGTACCAGAGCTGAACTTAACCGGTTTTTGAACCCAGTTTTTTAAACTTGCATCGGTGGCTACCCAAACCGGATCATTAACCTCAAAATCTTGAACAACTTTATAAGTGTCCTTGCCGGTTGAGATGGGAGTGTCGTAGGCAAAACAGCTACAGCAACAATAACAACCCGGCTGAGCAATAGGGATCAAAGAACCAACACCATTGGGGCAAACCCCTCCCACTTTAATGTGTTCAAATTGACCAGTACAATTACAGAATTGATGACCGTAATTTACGGTTTCATCACAATGTACTTCGGTACAGTAATTCCAAGGATCGCCTGATTCATGCGCTTTTTCCAGCGCTTTGTCACATTCTGGATAACTAGACATAGTAAACGTATTTAAGTTAAAATTTGATTACACAATTGGGTACCCGCACACTACAGCGCACTGGTATAAGAAATGAAGAGGGTGATGTTCAATAGCTTATCAGCATCCAACTTTCCATCGCTGCATAATTCAGGAAGTTCAGTATTCGTAAAAATGAACTTCCAGTCTACACCATGCCAGTCGGTGATTTTCTGCAAATCACTGGCTAGTATAGTTCCCCTATTGTTTGCTATTTGAACAGGCACGGCCGCTGCCGAACCTACTTGAAGGGATACACCACTGGTATTACTCTGGATACTAGAACCACTTGCTGTGTCGAACTGAATTACGATTTGATTCAGCTCCACATTACTCAGATTGGGCAGTACCAGATTATCCGAAATAGGAATGCTTAAAAACTGTTGATTACTACCATCAGGTGCACTCTGGAATAGCTGATACCAGGTGGAGGCAAAAGCTTGATTTATTGCAATGCTATTGATCCGGATGTTTTGATATTGAGGCTTTTGCTGGGTATATAATCCTAAGACCTCATTTGCAAAAGCACTACCTCCATCCTTAGCGGTATATTTTACACTTAGAATAATATCAGAGATGCTCGAAAAATCGATTTGATTATTCGCTGGAGGCATGCTTAAGGTCCAGGTAGAAACAGCACCGGTTTCTTCGAATGGCAAATATCTGGGATCATCCATATTTACTGTGAACAAGCCGGAATCACCACTACCCTTCGATAAAACCACTTGTTGACTGGAGGCCCAATTTTGCCTTAGTTCTGATGCACTCGGCTCTTGTGGTGCTGTTCCAGACTTTTGAGCTGCCGTAGCATAAATGGCATAATTTACCGTGTCCTTATTGGCTTGTAAAACCACCATATTGCTATTTTGAACCAAGCTTGCATGGATGTTTTGGTAAGGCCCAACAATCGCTGGAATACTTACAGAAACAGACTTAATTCTTCGGCAGTAATGACCGGGAAAGTCGCGGTCAAACAACTCTTCTGTTAATGAGAATTTGAGGCTTCCAGCATTAGCGCCGGATTTAAAAGCATAGAAGGCTTCAGGGTTAATGGACTTGAGGGAAATTGTTTTCTCAATTTCCATTCGGCGCTCGTGGTTTAGCGTGTAGGCATTTTCTAATTGGGCAAGGGCCAGGTTTAAACCATCGGCAGCCAGTAAACCTTTGTGAAGTGAATCCCAATATCCAAAAGCAACAAAGGAATCTTCGCGGTCTAATTCATAGTTGTAAGCCATCTGAGCCATTAAGGCGCTGCCTAAGGCCAGATTATAAGCCTGGAAGTAAACCGAGGATACCTGTCCAATCATCCATTGATAGAGCTCCTGATTGGTAAACTTGCTCTTGTAAAAATCAAGTTGATCCTGATTCTGTTCAATTTGCTTTTTCTGAATGGCTATTTCTTGCTCTGAGGAAGAAATATTGGCCTGCATGCTTTCAATTTGATCCTGAATTTGAGCTACGGAGAATTGAGCATTTTGCTTTTGTAGGCCCCATTCTTCTGCTCTGCGTTGAAATTGAGCAATGGTTTGCGATGAACCACTTTCCTGCGTTAAAATTTGAGCAGTAGTGGCAAGCATCTGAGAGCCCATATTTACGGCATCACCGAATTTCATACCGCCATCGGAGAAGCCAAAAATGCAGGGGGCTAGATAGGCTGCCACCGAAACACCTTGAATACCGGCCATTACAGCCTGAATGTCTATGCTGGCCTGCATATAGGCCAAGGAGGTGTTTTCAGCAGCATTATAACCGCTACTAATTAAACTAGCGTAAAATTCTTGTTGGTTTTGAGCACTCTGTAAACTCTCATTCAAACCATCCAATTGACTTTGTAAACCTTCGAGCTGCTTGCTTTTTACACTCAAGGTCATATTGAGAATTTGACTCGACTGATTCAAGTGCAACATTGCCAGGGCTTCATTATCCGATTTCTCTAGAATTCCCAAGAGAGTAGTCCCAAATCCACTTACGATTTGAACAAAAGACTTGGCTTGTTGAATCAAGTAAGTGAAGCGATAGTTAGAGATGTTTTGCTGCTGCTGACTGGCAATACTTAATACATTGCCCCCCTGAGATGCTGCGCGCACCAAATCCATTGGGTTAATCGGTGCTTGGAATAAAGGCAGCGGCTGGGCTTCTCCGTCGATATTCAAACAATGCCTGATTTTGTACATGCGATCCTCTACCCGATCCCAATAGGCATTTAGCTGATCATTCTCAGGAATGCAGAAGTAATAGCCTAAATCATTAAAGGGTTTGTTGGCATTAGCGCTAACATGACTAAGGGAAGAAGTACCAGTCATGGCAGAAAGGTGCTCCATGTCAATCAAGAACTGTGGTATTTTACCATCCTTATACCTTGCTGCAATGTCTTGAAAGGTAACAGGAATGGATGCTTCACAAGCCCCAAGATCCAAGGGTTTAGGACCTAAAAGATCTAAGGCATAGGTGTAGAGCATTCTCGCAGTGGTAATCGACTCCCAAGAATATTGTCTGAACTCCGAATCGCCCCAATCCAGCAAATTGTCGATATAGTGCATGACAATCGTTTTTTCATAGGCACCGATCCTTAATCGAGCAATAGCATCCGGCACAAATGGATCATCGTTGTATTCGGTTATTTGCGCACAATTAGTAAGGTTTTCAACTAAAGTTTGCAGCTTATAGTTTCTGAAAGGATTAAATCGCCAGGCTTTAACCCAGGGCTTACTGAGATAATAGTTTTCAAGCAGATTATATATTTCCTGGCCCTGGTCGAAAGAAATGCTTAGCAAGCTTGAAATTGCAAATGGACTGCTGGTGGTAATTAAAGAGCTTACATTCCCCTTAGCGTCGATATAGTTATTAGGGGCTTGGGTAAGAATACCATAGAAAGTACCAAGATCCTCTGTACTTAGATCCTTCGGCCCTTTTGCTATAAACTCATTCTTAGTTAGATACTTGGTTTGCTGTGTAGGGTTAAAGATGAATTGATACCAATCTTCAGCAGAGGAAAACTGTTGATTCGTATTCAACATAGAAGCGACCAAGAATGGAGCATGGAAAAATAGCTCCCAGTAATAAAGGCCATAAGGTCCGCTAAATTCTACCTGCTGGTTATCGTAGTACTTAGGATCCTTTAACACCGGTCCAGACAAAGGAGCTTGCAATTGGGCGGTGGTTGGGGATAAAGCATCAAAGGGCTTAGTAACATTTACCGGGGCTTGTTGCATGCTTAAATCCAAAGCAGAATTTACGCCCCCAAAACTCATCGCCTGACTGATAGGATATATAGCTCCGGTAGATAAGCGCTGAACATCAAACTGAAGAGAGTAGATATTATCATGCTCGTAGATGGTTACCGTATTTAGATCATCTGCAATAATTTCCGGATAGGCATAGGCTAAAGCAACCGGGCTATAGGACTTTAATACGCTAATGACTTTCGCAACGGCAAGACTATCTCCCTGTAAATTCAACAACTTCGCAATGGAGAAGGTCGTAATGTTTGCTACCAGTTTATTGTTAATGGAACCATCAGGAAGAATAAAATCATTCGGCGAAGTAGAGAGAATACCATAGTAAGTACTGGATTCTGAGCTAGAAATCTCCGAGCATTCGAAGGACTGTTCGGTTAACAAGAAGGAAGCTCGTTTTAGAAGATTGTATATTCTTATGGTTGCGGCATCCGAATCACCCAGGCCTAAAAGACTGGCAAGTGTTGAAATTGTTAAGCCATCAACAAGATCATAATTCGTAGTGCCATCGCCATTGATATAATTGTTAGGACTCTTCTGCAATAGCGAATAATACCCATTTGCCTTATCGAGGGTGATATCGCTTGAAACAAAAGATTCCGGACTTAAGACAAATCCACCAATCGATAGCTGATCACTGATCTTCTCAAAATCTTTTATCGCAATCTTCTGCTTTCCATTTTCAGCCGCCTTCAGGACAGTTATTACATTGTCTGCTTCATCATTCGAAATATTCAGCAGTCGGGCCATCGAAAACTTAGTGGCACTATCTACTAATGAGGCATTTACAGTACCATTAGGATTGATGTAGTTATTTGGGCTGGTAGACAGAATGCTGTAGAAAGCTTCCGACTGTGATTTGGTGATACTGGCCGATACAAATGCGTCGGTTTGTAAAACTGGTAAGATGTTCTCGATAACATGGTTGGTTGCCGTTAGCAAGAAGGACTCTATACCATCATTAAAAATGAAGGTATTAGGCTGATTCTTGACCTGAACTACGGTAGAACTGGGAGCGATATCGGAGAACAAAATCAATGAGCCATAATACAGTTCAAAGAATCTTGTTTGGATCAGATAAGCGGTTTCATCAGAAATACTAAGGGCATTTCCAATGCTTTGCACCGTTTCTGAAAGTGCAGCCTTGGTAATTACATCATTAGCATCTAAAACAGCACTGAGATTTGCTTTTATAGCGCCAAAGAGACTGGAGGACTCGGTGCTATCTATATAAGGATCAACAATAAAGCTATCAGCCGTGACTTTTACCGGACCTTTTTCAACATTTATATAGGCTTGGCTAACACCATTACTATTATTGGTTTGAACCGTCCGGTAATCAGACGTAATGGCCAGTTTGTCTTCACCGATTTCAACTCCGAAGGTTGGACTGATTGAATTCGATAAAGTATTCTCTTCCAGCAGAACATATTCGTTTTGCCGCAGAACAATGCCATTGCTTGAGGTTTCATCAATAACATAACTACCACAAAGAGGTATGCTTCCGTTCAGATTGAAGAATTCCAATTGTTCTAAATGGAAGTAGGCATTCACCAGCATTTGTTTAAAGGCAAATACGGCGGCAGAATCAGAGTTAGAGGGAATATCAGGGGCAGTACTTAATACCTCTGTCCCCACCAGTGGCCCGAAGTAAACAATCAGCTTTTCAGCAGATGATTTTTCCACACCAATGTATTTAGCCGACTTGGTATTTATAACTGAAACGCTCTTCCAGCAAGGGGCTTCAACATCCGTAAACTGTGAATAGAAGGAACCATAAATATTCCCCTTGCTTAAAAGCACATTCACTGGAACATTAGAGACCAAAGTTTGAGGCTGGATCCATTTCCCATTAAAATTGTAATAGGAGTATTTGATGCTGGCATTGGTAATTATGCGGGTATCACTTTTCACATCGGTAGATGAGCCCGTTTCTCCGCTTAAGCCATTGGTTTCTTTGCTGGTACTGATTTCCAGCCAGAAGACAAATAGCTTATTAAATGCATATACAGGTGTTATATGCTCAGAATCAATTTTGATGTTTATTTCCTTCCACTCAGACCAAAGAAATGAGCTGTCGCCAGAGCAGTCGCCTACTTTCTCGCGGGTCATGTAATAAAACTGGTAAGGTTGTTCTTGGGTACGGGCTATGGTGTAAAGTGTATCTACCGGTCCCCTTTCCTGATCTTCAACGATAGTTTGATAGGCATCTACGTATTTCAGTTTTGCATATTGGGCAAATCCGTCCAGGTATTTCACATAGGCCGACTCTACCAAATCTTTGCTAACCTCACCTTGCATTAAGGTACTTTCCAGGCTTTTAAATAAGGAGGTTTTTGATTGCCTTAAACTGGGTTCGATGTAATTTTCAGGATATAAGAAAATCTCGCGATTAGCTTGCCAAACACGGTAAGACATCATCCACTCCCACCATTCCTCCGGTATATCATCGCTAGTTATATCAACCTCTTTTTCAAGATTCAAGCGACAACGCTGTAAGTACATTTGCGCCGCATTTAATGCTTCTTTGATCAATGATATTTCGGAGCATCCGCTGTTCTCCGGATCAATCATCAAGAACTCGTAAAGGTTTTCGGGCGTTTTTAAATCAGACCAGGTCTTGTTAAGAGTCCAGATACTAATCCACAAAAGCGCGTCGCGTTTCTTCTCTTCTATGGCTGATTCTACCTGCTTCAATAGAGTTTGGTCATCAGACCTGGAGGATGATTGAAGGCTTAAAATCAGTTTGGATGAAGTACTTTGATAAATTGACCAGTATGCGCTTTCTGCCTTTAGCTTTGTTACGGCATTCAGCTCTGTTAGGAAATAAACATCGGTTTTAAGCCTAGTTGCCAGTCCAAAGACGGATTGAACACTGACAATGTCTTCCAAGGTCCTACAGCCCTTGGCATTTAAAGACAACTGACCAATGATATAGGTATATTGTTGTTCATTCCAATTGGTGAGCGCACAGATTTTAGAGATGAGGCTTGAAGCACTTGGAGCCGGAGTAGACCAAACCAAATCCAGGTATCCGATCAAGTCATTATCAACATCACCAAAGTCATTTACCAGGTTTTTTAATCCTGCTATGGACAATAAGGCTCCCAAGGTGTAGGTATTATCGCCTGCTAATGAGTAGGCTTTAGGGCTCATACAAACACTAGCAAACTGCTCTGCTGTTAGAACTAAAAGTCTTTGAAGCATTAAAATCTTCGAGCAGTTCAACAAGAAGGTTTGGACCTTCTGATCGTTTTGAGGACTGGAAGGAGCAATGAATATCTCCAAATACTTTAAATCCCCCTCATTCACCGCTCCAATTGCCGATGAAGCGATTGCCTCAGTGACATTAAAAAAGGCCCCTAACTGATTCGCAAACAACTCATTTTGATGAGTCATGATGCTATCTAGCTTGGAAGTAATAAACTCGCGCTGTGTAGGACTAGTGGTTGTTTGTAAATCCTGAAGTGTATCTGTTACATAAGTTTGTTGCGCCTTAGTAAGGGCCTTACCGGGCGCTGGACCAATTTTAATGGCTGACCAATTAATACTGGTCAGGAGCTTAATGATCTGCCCCTTCTCGTCCAGAATATTTTGTGATTGAAGCGCTTCAAAAATTTGTGTGGATTCATCACTACTTATAACTACCGATGAATCATTTACGGCAAAGGAACTTGGCTGTGCATATTTTCCAATAAAAATCACAGCCCAATCATCGCTGCTTAAACTCGATGAAGCTTTAATTATCAGTCCATTGGCATCAATAAATCCGCGTGCACTTAAGCCTGCAAATACTTGGGCCGATTCAATATTGGTGAGTTTACTGAAGGCAAATGAGCCAGCGCTGCATACTGCCCCTTGCAGTACTTTCCTTACGGTATCCTGAAAGGCGGAAACAGCGTTGACATTGAAACCACTATTTACATAAGGACTAATGTTGTCTATACTAATCTGGTTTATCGCAAAATTCAAGTCGTAAACGGTAAATCCGGACTTCTGAATTTTGGCAGCGATATCTAAAACATTCAGCAGGCTGTCTCGATCAAATATTGCCTTAATGAGCTTGTTTTGCGTGTTTCCGGTTAGTGCCAACAACAGGAGGTACTGATCTATGCTAATGTTTAGGTGCTGCGCAAGCATGATATGACGGTATAGCGTCGAAAGATTGGGCACCGTTAATTCTATTGTTGCTACATCACCAAAAACGGCATTCGCTACTTTCAGAATATCATCCTCACTAGCCGGAATTCCTTTAATTAAGATTTCCCCTTTACTAACTAGTTCTTTGCTTGCATCGGAAGGATTAGTCGCTTGGTATTTAACTTGATCGACAACGTATAGAAAGGCTGTATCTCCATACAAGGGGTTTACAAAGCTGGTAGCGGAGGCAGCAATGCTTGGGTGATAAGGTTCTCCCGCCTGACTGAGGTAATTCTTGGTGTTAAATAGCTGATCAAAAGGAGCCTGAGAAATTGATCCGTCTCCTACCCCAATGGTTTGAATATCGAACCACATGCAGTTCAATAGGCCTAGATCCAGTCCGTATTGCGATGCAGCTAATTGGACCTTAGCAAGCTCCACAAAATTTGCATCGTCAATGTCATCTACCTGTAGGGTCATTAAAACCCAGTTCAGCATTTTATAAGGCCAAGCCAATAATTGGGATAACCTAATGAAGCGGTTAAGGCGATCTAAGGTGTTTATATCCTGATTGGCAATGGTACTGGGGTCGCCATCTATAATGCTTAAATATTGTTTGTCTGCCAAGCTTCCATTAATGAATAGCGTATGCGGAATTACTCCTTGGTTTGAGCTGCCATTAAGGCTGCCATTCCAGGCTGATGCTTCCCAAGGCTGACCCAGCCCTTTGCTCCATTTTCCGGTAAATGATGAGCCATCTGATTCAAAGGTAAATTCGATGTCACCCTCAGTGGCCGGGGAAGCCATGGTGGCACTGCTCCACTGCCCTTTCATGACTTTCCCCTCAATTGCGGCCACAATTTTACCATCGGTGCCATAAGTCCCGGTAATTGTGCTACCCACCTGGCTTAGGGTCATATTAGGACCAAACTGAGATAATTTATAGGTGCCCGAAACGTCAAAAATTTCCTTGGCGCTAAGATTTTGGGTAAACAAACTCTTTAGCTCCGTAATATTTAGGCCGGTCTGTTGCAAAAAGGTATCCACCTCATCCAGCCCATTCAGTGATCCGCTTTTCACGGTCAGGCCATAGTTCTTGCTTAGCACTTCAGCGAGATTGGCAGGGTCTTGTGCTTTAAGATTAGCTACTTGCTCCACCGAAAGCCCTAGAATTTTGCCGGCGCTATCAATGGTGATCTTGTTATCGGTAGAGAGTACTTTTGCTACATCGTACAAACTTGAACCTTGCTGCTTAAGGGCTGCCACAATTTTTTCAAGGGGCAGGTGAAAAGGAAGATTAAAGGGGAAATAAGTGTTCGCGAGGCTTAAGAATAGATCATTATCGATCAAAGCACCTTCGCTGGCCAGAGCACTTTCTAATGTGTTAACTAATATCTCATTGACAATATTGAGATAGGGAATTATAGTATTGGTGTTTTCACAGGTCAGGTCAATTTTTTCAATATCTGGTCTACGATCAAAAAAGTGAAGGCCATCAGGAATATTGGAATTGGGCTGGGTAATACCAATGTCAATGATGCGCAATAAGTCCACCAGATAAGCCGCTGGACCTAGAATAGACTTGCATTCAGAGCAATCGCAATAATCGAGATCACCAAAAAAATCCTGGTAACTGTTTAGATCTTCAAAGGTTTGACTGACAGAATCTGGGACATTGTTTACCGTCAGATTTTTAAAGCTAGAACCAGCCAGGTTTTTAGCAGAAGCCACCAAATGCATCACCTTTGATTTAGTAGCCAGAGCATTGCTATATATGGTTTCAGCCCTTTTTGTTCCGTCTGTACCTAAAAGCTTGCTGAAATCCTCAATGAAGACTCCTCTGTTTAGATTGCAAATCTTAATGCAGGAATCGAGTCCATTATCCAATAAGATCAAGGCATCATTCTCATCTGGGCAAATGCGGATCATTCGCTGATAGGCCATGAGTTCATCTATAGTAGCCTCTTTATTAGAGTCTTTAATGATCAGTTTGGCCAGCTCCTCTTTGTTTAAAAAGTTGAAAGAGGAAATATCGAATCCCGGATTATCTTTTAGAATGCGATTTAATTTCTGAGGACTAATAGAGTTATTCATGGTCGGACCTATTTTTTTAAATGCTATTGTTCAATATTCCCTTAGCCTTACATAGACTCTTCGAGCTTAAAGCCAGCTTCAATCCTGAGTGTTCTAATCACTTCTCGTCTAATATCCAGGTATTCTTTTCCTGAGTTACTATAAGTTCTTCGGGTACTTTTATCTTCCGGATAGGGAATTAGAATCTCAGAACCTAAACCTTCTTCCGCGGCTATTCTGGCAATCACGCCTGTTGGTATAGTGGGGTGGAAATCTGTAGTTGAAAGAAAGAGGGGCACCGGATCTTCCATGCCTTTTATGGAAAGCATAACCTCGCGGATGAGTGCCATATCCTCCTCTTTCATTGCTGATTCTGAGCGAGGAAAAGTGAAGATCACCCCTTGGAAAGGGGTCCCAGTAATTTCCGATATACTTGCCAGGGTTCTATCCGACTCGTACAGTGGTAGCTTGGTGACATCAAAGTCCCTCGTATACTCATAGATTTGTTTTTCCCATCCCTTTTTGATCTCATAAGGTTGGCGTATAACTATGGGATCATGCTTGGTTGATGTTGTTTCCCACTTAAATTGAGTATGAATTACCGGGGCGTCTACTTCAGGTTTAAAGAAGTGATTGTCAGCTTTAATTACTTCTGGTAACTCTTCTTTATCTGCTCCCCCTGAACCAATCACGGTAAAATAATGCCGTACGCCCGTCTTCCTAATTAGTGATCTACTTTGATGCCCTGATGTTCGGATCAGAGAATTCCCAATGTATTTAGCTGTCATCCCCACCGCTTCAAACCCGTACTTGATCATTCTACCATCTGGGTCGTGAAACTTTATAGGATTAGACTTTACAAATGCGAAGACATTCATCCCGTCTACTGTTCCTGCGGGATCGGCCTTTATCCAACGTCCCAGCCATGGTGCATAATACCGGGCACCATAATAGTAAAGGCCCGTGCTGAGATCTCTTTCTTTTCCGGCATACCGGTATTCTTTCAACTGAACTTCAGCGCTGCTTTCGCCGGTAATTAGGGCCGTTCCTCCATAAGGGAAATACTCTTCGTAGCTAATTAATTGAGCTTGTTCATCCAGCTCCAGCGCCACACTGCCCAAATGATTACCCAATTGAAAACGAAACTGCCTGCTGCCTTCTTTACCTGGATCCTTCTTGTCTGTTGTTATCGTATAAATGATGGCAAGGCATTGTTGACCATCCATTACTCTTAAGCTGTGGCGTTCGAAGTTTAGATTGTTAGCGGAGATACTATTGCTGAAGTTTTGTTTCACTTCATAGTTATCGAGGTAAAGCTTTTGCTCAATTTGTGAAATGCTACCTTGATGCTGCCATTGCTCATTTACTTTACGGCTGCGCATTTCACGGCTGTCATAAACGTAATAGTCGGCATCATCCAATTCACCCGGACGGGTGATGGTGGCCGCTTTTACCAAGTTTTCACAACAGTTAAAGGACAATTGAACCGTTCCATTAATGATAATGTCCCGCATATTCCCCGATTCATCGTAGGTATATCCACTTAGGCGGTTGGAGTTCTCTTCAACCGGAAGCAATCGATTAACATTGCCAGAATTGGCAGTACGTTTCTTTGCAATGAGATTCCCGGAATCATCATATTGATAAGTGGCGGAATAGTTTTCCAACTTAGTACTGTCATTAATGGAGGGCGGAGGGCCATAGATACTTTCCATGAAGCTCCCCTCAGAAGCATTATTCTTGTACGTATTGGCATTAATTCCGATATGCTGCCGCCCTGTGGCCTTAAGGAGCCGGTACAAGGCATCATAACTGTAGTTTAAAATCGGATTTACCTTTTGATTGGCATGAAATACGGCCGCAATGCTATTATCTACAATCTGGCTTACGTTACCAACGGGGTCATAAGTGTAGTCTAGATCCTGTAATACTTTCGAAGCCTTATCGCCTATATAAGTGCTTTTAAGCTGGCTTAAGCGAAGTGTTGTCACTTCATATTGATAGCTAGACTGCACCCCGTTTCCATACTCCACCAAGCTGCGTTGCCCTTTTGCATCGTAGCTAATGTTATCGATTATGGATTGAGATGTTTGGTCGCTAAAGGAGGTATTGATGGATTTGAGTAGTCCCCGAAGACTGTAGTTTGAACTGATTTTTGACTTATCCGCTTTGGTTTCACTAAGGGTCATACCCAAAGCATTATATTCGAAACTACTGGTATATTTATCCGGATTTAAAGTGACAGGATTATTCCAATCTAGGGCTGTTTTGTACTCCGTGGCCATTTGCCGAGAGTTACTAAGCTCCTTAGCAAACATGGTGTAGCCCTGGTAGTTGATGATGCCTGATAGATCTTTCAGCTCTACTAATTGCCCCTTGAGATTATAATCTGAAGCATTGTTCAAACTGTCTCCATAACTAAATACTTCAACCAGATTAAAGGATGCATAATTGCTTACAAGTCCGGGGCTTTGGATCTTCTTTACATGAAGGCTTGTTTTTCGTTGCAATTGATCATAGCTGATCAACTGACAATAGGAGCGCGGACTCCAAGACCATAATTGATGGTTAAATAAGTTGCTTACATTATTCTTCGTTCCGGCATCAATGCTATCAATAGAGCTGGGCTCCTTGGCTCCCATAGCATATTGATAGTTAAAGTTGTAATAAGACTTAGCCTGACTGATATTGGCATAATACAAGCGCGGATCTATACTTTGAAGAACACGTCCTTGTATATCTGGAACATAATAGGAGAATAAAGCATTTTGCTTGAGCAGATCGGTGGTGGCTTCCAGCAGTTTATCATACTTTGTTGGTAGTTGCAATTTGAAGCCCGGCTGATAGGCCTGGAATTTCTCTGTAAGGAAAGTTAATGTAGGATGCTCGGTATCTGTTTTCAGATAAGCTGCGCTTTTCAAAGCTTGCCAAAGATCTTGGGAGCTTACAGAACTGCCTTTCACTATGCTTTCAAAGGCATCTTCAGCTACATTTCCAAGATTGTTCTCAATCTCAAATATTTTGTGACCTAAATTGTCTTGTACCTGCTTGGTTGGGGTATTGTAAAATTGAGCGGCTTGGTCCAGGGCTGCCTTTTCCGCAGCACCAACTTTGCTATAATTGTTTTGATAGTATTGAGAATCTAAAACAGTATCATCTTCATCAAAATGCCATACTTCCCAAGCAGTGAATTCTACCTTGGAGAAAAAGCCCTTTGGACGGTTGATTCTAACTACGCGCCCTAAGGCATCATAAATACTAACTGTGGGTGGTGGACCTGGAACTTGAGTTTCCGTCTGGTATAAAGGAGAGTTAATGAAATAAGGCAAATATTGCTCATACACCTTAGCCTTATTGTTCAAAACGCTACGACTGGTAGTAACCCAACGGTCCTGGCTAAGGACTTCAATCGGAGTTCCTGAGGCATTCCTCTTTAAGGTCCCGTCTGCTTCTCTAATGAAGGCCATCCCCTCGCTAGTCCGTACTTTACTTTCGACCACTTTTCCGAGTCCCCCCATATATTCAACCGTAGTTTGGCAATAAGGGCTGTTGTTCTTATTGGGCGAATTCCAATAGTTAAAAGCAAGCAATTCAACGGCACAAACCGGTTGCTGATGGCTTTCCCAGGTTTGGAGATTATAATAGAAATAGGAAGTAGCGCCTTGTAAGTAGTCTTTACAGGTCTTTTCATCTACCACTTTGGCAAAGGATACATCCTTATTAAGTTGGTATTCCGGACCTGTTCCCCCACTGGCATAAAGACTCATCCCACCGGTGTCCTTAGCATTTTCCTTACCCAAAATGGAGGTCACAATCACTTGGCCCAAGGGGTCAAACAAGACTTGATGTTTATTGTCATTAATGTCGGTCAATTGCCAAGGTTGAAGGACCTGGTAATCGATTTGGGCTTCGGTGGTATTTGAGTGGCTATCATCTAGCCATTGCATTGTTTTTACCTGAGCCAGACAGTAAGCGTCGTATTCAAGCGTTGTTTTAAGGCAAAGCGATTGGTCTTGAGGCTGACTTCCTCCCAAGCTGTCGATGGCAAAAGTGTTTTCTGCAGACCTGGGTAGGTAATAGGCCTCTTGGTCGAAGTAATGTTGCACCAGACCCTTATTCCACCAATATTCTGTAGTGTCATCGTAGAAATAGCCTCCATGCGTATATAGGAGATTACTTTCGGTAGACTTGTCTGAATATTCCTTCTCACTAATTAAGCGCCCACCAAAGACATTTACCGTAAAGTCTTTATCGAACACCGCTTGCTCTTTATGGTGCACTAAGCCAAGCGGTGAAATTTCACCCAGATTAAGAGGGGCTTTAAGTTGCATATCCCAATAGAAGGTCTTTTCCCAACTTAATTGCCGTGCCAGTACACCTCCACTCGCATGGCCACTATAGCTAATAATGTTCTTTCCATTGGATGGATTAATGGCAGCGGTTTGGGCCTTGATCTTTTCGAAGCTGAAGTAGCTCGCTCCATTTAGGGATAAACCATTAAGTTGAAAGTCCTGGGATTCGCATTGCTGATGACAATACAAATACCCGGAAGCCGGCTTTATATAACTTCTGAAAGTGATGCTTGCTTTAAGCTCTTGTTGCTCCGGATATACTATCGAATCACTTTGATTTCTTCGGGCTAAAGCAAGGCTGCAACTTTTAAGCACATTGCCGTATTGGTCTAGCTCTAAAGCAAACTCCTGTTGTACGCGCGGATCTTCTGGATTTCGCTCATAATGATAGCTGATGCTTTCATGAGGCGATACTAAAAAAACGGCATAAGGATGGTCGCCCAATGCCTGGTAAAGGCTTAGGTATTGGTTTGATTGACTAACAGTAAAAGGCTTTTGGGAAAGGCTGGGATTTTGATCATGATCTTCCCCATAAACCTCCGTCCGTAAGGATTGGCCACTTAAAGCAATATAGGCCTGCCGAACTGTTTCTGCACTTTGCTGATGGATTTCTGGATCGAAAACAGGACCCGGGAAATTATAAGCATCCTTATCACCCTGATAAAACTGTTTTTGATAGTAAGAGTAAACCGATTCATTTTGAAATGAAGCTCCGGTGTAATACCAATTTCTAGTGTATACTGGCGGAACAAAATTCTCCTTACTTATGGCTTTCGCATGAGTGGTTTGAATGGCCTCTTGTAATTCATTATTGTCCTCCGAGTCCCAAGATTCTACATAAGCAAAGCCTTTAAATTGGCGCTCGATAGGGTCGTAAAAACCATCATGGTATTTAAAGCGGCTGGTAAATCGAGCTCCGGTAACCTGATCCTTAACAATGATTTTTTCAACCACTTGTACAGGGAATGGAAGCTTTGTGATCCAGGGGGTTCCGGCTTTTTTATCTTCCAAATAAAATTGGGTGGAAGCTGTGTATTGAATTTCTGTTCTTGCCCCAAGACCATTCTCCACAGTATTGAGTAGATAAGGTTTTAAGCTAGCTTGCTTTTTCCCATCTATCTCTATTTGACCAATAAAATTGTAATAGTAATGCCTCGGCTTCGAATCTATTTTCGTGAATACCAAACAATTGGTACCATTACCCAAAATATCGGCAAAGCGGATTTGATCGATATCAGTAAATGCTTCCGGTAAGGTGATTTTGATTCCCTGGCTAAAGGAGTTCCCATTTTGATTAAAAAACACCTCCACATATTCCGAATGGGCATAAATTAAATCGGTGGTTCCAGAGCCATCAATATCTGATAAGAACAATCGATTCTTATCAAACTGATTTCCAAATTGAGGGGCATTGCCCAAAGTGATTTTAGGGGCAAAATTTCCATAGCCTAAATTCGGCCAGCACTCTACCGCACCGTTGGCAATGCGGATACGATGCGCTGATCCATCGCCAAATAGATTGCTATAACTTACTAGCTCATGTTGGTAGTTCCCTTTGGATGAAGGAAAACCATCCTGTAATGGAATTCTTATTGCGGCCTCAAAACCTTCTAATCCAATTGATTCTAAAAGGACTAGATCGCTATCTTCCACCGACAAGAGATCGGTCTTGCCATTATTGCTTAGGCCTACAGACTCTAGCAGAGGAAGGTCTATTTCGCTGGGCATGGCATCAAAGGGCTGGAAATTGCTCCAAACACCCTTTTGGTTTCTGGAATAATAGCCCTTTATATTCCCCTTTTCTGTAACCAGTTCCAATGAACCATCACCGTTCAGATCCTGGAAACTGACGGTACTTCCGATGGCATTATCTATCGGAAAGCTTGATTCTACCTGAGGTGCACTGTATCTTCCTTCACCCTCTGGCGATAAGTACATCAATGTATCCTTACTGTACAACAAGCCTGAAATGCCTTCCCGATCTAAGTCAACCGGCAAAAAATCATGTGCATTAATGTATCCAGGAATAGAATTGGGATCTGCCTCGAGTTCACTAAACTTGGGAGCTTCGGGAGCCGTAAATTCAGAAAAGCCGAATGTCAATGAAGGCATGGCTTGTATGTCGTAATGATCTGCTGCTTTTTGCCCCTCTCTTCTATACCCTTTAAGTACTACCTTTTTTAGCATGGAAGGCCCGATGCATGCCACTCCCTGATATTGTTGGATGACATCATATTCAAAGTCAAGGCTCTTTACCAGGCACGGATCACCAAGTTCTGCCTCAATGCAATGAAATACCAGTACTTGTTGGCACAATCTTGTGGTCCGGATTTCAAAACCGCTGGAAAAAGACGAAAAGGAATCTGGCCTATAATTCCAGCTGCTACTTGGTAGAAAAGGATTCTTATTGCTTTTGTTAAGCTCAGAAATGTCGTACTCTCCGTAATTGAAGATAAGATTAAAGGCAAATTTTTCCTTCCGTGATGAAGGATCGAGATAATTGCCATAACGGATGCTTTGAATGTATTTGTTGTTGTATACATGTCCTTGCGTCCAAATCTCTTGAGGTACTTGATCTAAGTTATCGGCTTTGTAACTGTAAAGTATTTTATTGCCTTTGGCATCGGTCGACTGACTGATTAGCCATTCGAATATTTGATAGGGCTGGTCAGGATTGTAGATGCAACAGTCTTGAGAAGTTCCAAACAAGGAACTTTGGTTTGAGCTGTTGATTACTTCCCAATAAGAGCTACTATTATCCGGCTTAACATGATGTTTGATGAGTGAAAAGGGGCCTTCTACTCGAAGGAAGTATTCACATACATTAAAGCCATTGGAATCTTGATAAACTGCCTTATCACTTTTAACTAATTCCTGACCATTGAACAGATAATTATCATGGCCATCGTATTTGGGAATACCCAATGAAGTACGAATACTAATTTTGGGAATCGATATAGAAAAACCCAAACCAAAAATGCCATTTCCAGAGCCCGAATTGTAGTTAATGGATAGTTCAGGTTCAAATCCGCGAGACTTTGCTAAGGGTATTGGAATTGAAAAGCTACCAGTCCCGGTGAACCTATTGGGTTGGAAGGTATCACCTATACTTTGAATCGCTCCTCCCCCTTTGGGAATGCTGATTTCCGTAACATTTAGAGAGCTTTTATTGTTTGATCTATCTTCCATCGAGTTTCGCGATTTAGAATAGATTAAAACGCGATATCTCAAAGCTTTAAAAACTCACATCTTTATACAATGAGGGGAAACCCCCATTTTTCAAAAATGGCTTTTTAAGGAATTCAAAGTGGAAATTACGATTACATTAATGGTACTTTTTAATCAGTTATAGACGCCTACAGCTTAGGTCTGAAAACGGTATGTCCCTAAATAAAATTCCTTTCTTTTTTAAGATTAATTAAAATTGACTCTTAGATCTTTTAAACGGCTTACTGATACAGAGTCCTTACTCGATCTAGCGACCTTAGGTGACAGGGCTATTTTTGGAAGGAAGATGTGTTTTTACAGCCTAAACTCTAAGCCTAATTTTTAGCCTTATTCTTAAGCTTCTCAAAATCAAATCGTGAATCTGGTTCAAACTTTGACTACTCTTCCTCAATGCTGTATTTTAGAGCGACCTTAAATGATTTATGCGATTCTTAATGCTGAGCCGGGAAAGACATTTTAATTAACCTCTAAAATGTCTAAGCTATCTCAAGGGCATTCTAATTCTAAAACTCAAATCTGAATTGAATCTGTTTATAAGCATCAAAATGAAAAAGCTCCTTATCCTATTAATCATTATCCACGGACTTAGTAGCTGCCAGGAACCCCTCCCTATGAATTTGAAAAGGGATATGGTGCAGTCTGACACCCTCTTTATTGGTGCTGGAATTAAATTAAGCCCTCCCTATCAAATTGTGTATAAGCCGGTAAACAAAATTATGCTGGACCAGGGGCGCATCTACCACAATGACAGCCTGTTCTTTAGTTTTGATCTAGGCCTTAGGCTAGTTAATGAAAACGCCGAAGTTGATCAATGGATCCTTAGGGATACGATAACTAGTTCGCTCCAAAAGGATACCCTTATCTTTAATTGGTACCAAGCGAACAATGTAGATTGGCTTTCAATTCAATCTTCCGAAGGGAGTCTAAGTGATAGCAAACACTTTATTATTTATGGTTCCAGCCCAATGGGATCAACGAAGCATGAAAACTTAGCTTTTCTTTTTTCGGAAATGAGGAAAGCGGTGCTATTGGATTTTTTTAGACTTGAATAATATGAAATATCATTTCAGCCTATTCCTTTTTACGGCCTTGCTAAGCAGTTGTTTCGGACAGGTAGGCAAGCTTTCCGGTAGAATTCTTTCAAAACTGGGAAACAAGCCCACAATGGAATCCGTTTGGATTCAGGATAGTGAGAATCAAATCTTCACTCAAAGTGACAGCCTAGGCTATTATTCCATAGACAGTTTAATAATGGCTAAGAGCTATACTTTTCAATTTTTAGCATTCGGCTATCCAATTACCGAAAAAACAGTTCAAATCACCCAGGCCCACGACAGTCTTAACATCATTCTAAACCCAAATTGTAGCTACGACTCCTTAAAAGCCCATCAAGATTGGCAAGAAGGAAAAGCGCGCTTATTGCTAATTGGATCAATTGCACCTCGCGCAAATTCTGAAGCGGATCAGAATTTTGAGAAATCATTTAATATCGAATATTATGATTTTGGCTGTACCCCACCGGCTTTAGATTGTGTGATCGATTATAATAAACAGATATTCAAACTCTTGGACAGTAAATATGGTGATCTTTGGCGCTCAAGAGTTAGAGCAGATGTAATCGGACTTAAGCACTAGGCTGTACTAATACCTTCCTTAATCTTGAAAATATCTAACAGAATCTGAATTATAAAAACCCTAGTTCTTAAAGCTCCTTAGAAAAAACAATAAATTAAATATGATAAAAAACCTCCCCTTAATGCTCCTAGGCTTAGTAATGAGCATCACAAATGCCTGCAAAGAAGAAAGTAAAGATAGTATAGTTGGTACATGGGCCTATTCCGAATTCACCCCTGTGGATTCTAATTGTGAATCAGTTGATACTGATTATCCAAACTTGAACTACACCTTTAGGGAAGACGGATCTGCCAGCCTCAATGTGCAAGACATGCTATTGGAAGGTAAATATGAAGTAGATTCAGTAGGACTACGATTATTTGACTTTAATATGGAGGGTGAAAAATTAGATCGGGAGGAATTCCTGAAAATCCACCAATTAGGCTCCAATAAACTAGAATTTAGCATTGATGCCGATTGTGGCCAGATGCTGCTCATCTTTGAGCGTAAGGATTAAAGCTCCTAAAAAACGAAAAGCCGTCTCGGCTTAGCCGAGACGACTTTTTCCCCCTCCGGTATCCTCTACTGCAGAATAATCCGGACTCTACGATAAAGAAAATCAGGTTTGGTTTGCTCTTGAATCTCGCTTTCGGGGCGAATAACAATCTTCCTTCCACTAATCCCCTGGCGCATCAAAAAATCCTTTACCGTTTCTGCCCTTTTTAACTTCAGGGCATCATTGTATTCCGTTGGGCCTGTATTGTCGGCATGCGCCTCCAAAACATAAAGCTGGGCATTTCGATTTCCATTGTCATCCAACCACTCAAATAAGCGCTGGGCCTCCAGAGTTTGGATACGATGACTGTCAAATTCAAAAAATACCAACATGCTCGCCGGAATTGGATTAGTTTTGATTCCCATGCTGAGAATAGTGCTTATTCCCATTTCTGTTCAATTGGTAGTGATAAAGGGAATTATCGAGAAGCAAATTAGCCTCGATTTCAACACTTTAGAAATAATTGTTACGAAATAGTACTCAGCTGTTCTGAACCCATAGATTTCTGTTCAGAAGCTTGTGAACCTTAGTCGATAGCGAACTTTTTAAAGAGCTCATCCCGATAAGACTGTCCAATCGGAATTTCATCGCCCTCTACCTTAATACAATGGGAATTAATGCCTTGCATAAAATCGATGTTCACGATATAAGAGCGGTGTACCCGCTGAAATTGGGACGGTAAGGTCGATTCAAACTCGCTCAGGCTCTTGCGTATTACATGACGTAATCCATTCACCAAATAGAGCTCCAGATAAACATGATCACTCTTGATATAAAGTAAATCCGAATAGCGGAGTTTCTGATAGAAGTTCTTATCCTTCACAAAGAATACATCCGGATCGGAAGATTGCTGCTCCTCATTTTGCCCCTCCTCCTGGGGAGCATCTAAGGCCATTTCAATCGCCGCAAATAGATCTTTCTTACCAAAGGGTTTGATTAGGTAGGCCGCTGGTTTTAAAGGCTTGGCCCTGCGCAATGTTTCCGACTCTGCATTGGAAGTTAGAAAGATAAAGGGGAAATCAAATTCCTCGCGATAGACCTGAGCCAGATCAATACCGTCCTTTTTACCTGCTAATTGCACATCTAACAAAGCCAAATCCGGCGATTCATCACGAGCTTGGGCCAGGGCCTCAGTATAGTTAATTACCGGCTCCAGAGGTTGATATCCCAATTCTTCCAAGGTATCGTAAATGCTGTCTGCAATCACGATCTCATCTTCCACAATTTGAATCTTCAAAGTGCTCATCAGGCAATTTCTCTCCTTTGATCGGTATTCTTAAACTCAATTTTGAAACAGGCCCCATCCCGGTATTCGTACGCTACCCTGCCATACAATTGCCTACTTAAACGCTTTATCAAGCGTAAGCCCAAGCTACGACTCTTCTCCCAGTCCATACCTTCGGGTAGGCCATTTCCTCCATCACAAAATTCTAAATAATAATGATCATCCCGAGGAATTAAACGAATAATTAGATGAAGCTCTCCCTCATTATCCTGACCGTATTTATAAGCATTGGTCACCAATTCATTCAAGATCAATCCCAAAGGAACCGCCGTGTCAATATCCATCATCAATTGCCCTTCCGGTAAATCATATTCACATTGGGCTTGCTTTTCCTGCATAGCTCCATTCTGCTCAATGAGCTTGAGGATAAAGTCCTTGATATCAATCAGGCTCAAATCTTCATTCTGATAGAGCTTTTGGTGAATTAAGGCCATGGCCTTTACCCGCGATTGTCCATCCTCAACCGCAATTAAAGCCTTGGGATCGGAAATCGCCGAAGACTGTAAATCCAAGAGACTGCTAATCACCTGTAGGTTGTTCTTCACCCGATGGTGAATCTCCTTCAACAAGATTTCGCGCTCCTCATTTTGCTGACTAATCACCGCATTCGACTTTTCCAGCTCCTGTAAAGAGCGGTTCTTTTGGCGATAAAGGCGGTAGCTATTCATTCCAAAGGAGATAATCAATAAACCCGCACCCGATAAGATATAGATGATCAATTCCTGGGTACGCGCCAGTTCTTCTTGCTGCTGATTGGTCTGACTTAAAAACTCAATTTGGGCTTCCTGCTTACCACTTTCGTATTTGGTTTGCAGTTCGGTTATCACCTTTTGCTGCTCAATATTGTAGAGGGAATCATTGAGATCAATAAAGGCCTTGGCATAGTGAATAGCTTGCTCAGATTCGCCCAATGCATCGTAAGCCTTGTAGAAAACTTCATTGGCCTTGCGCATCTGATGTAGAAAATCCAGCTCCTCGGCCAGGCTATAGCTTTGCTTGGCATACTCAATGGCCCGGTACAATTCCCTTCGGCCTATGCTATCGCGCTCAGCGCCCATCACCAAATTAACCACCGCTAGATTTACGTAAATGAATACCTTAAAGCGTTGTCGGCCATCCGGCGGATAGGAGTTCAGGGATTTTAAGAATTCGGCCTCCGCAGCCCGCAGCTTATTCTGTTTTAGATAGATCAGGCCAACATAGGTAGGATAAATAGCAATATAGGATTCATGGCCCAAGGCGGTATACCAATCCAAAGCCAGATCGTAATATACCTTGGCCGAATCGTATAAACCAAATTCATAGAGTAAGCCTCCAATTTGGTAAAAACGCATGGCAGCGCGATTACTATCTCCACCTTCTTTGAAATAATCCAGGGCTAATAAAGAATGTTCGATGGCCTTATCAAACTGCTTGAGCTCCTGAAAGCAGACCGCTAAATTCCCATGCGACTCCGCCAAAGAGATAGGCCCCAATTGCAAGGAATCTTTGATAGAAAGGGCTTTAAAACTATAGTCATTGGCTTTCTGATAGCGTCCCCGATATTGATACATGATCCCCAAATAGGTGTAAACATCGGCCAGCTCTTCCGCATTCTTTAATTGACGCGCTAGATTCTCGGCTTCCAAACCATAAAGGATTGCTGAATCATTCTGCTCCTGATGTATATAATAACGCATCATATCCTTCACAATAAGCAACTCCTCCTGCGAACCAGGCAGTACATTTTGTCGAGCTGTTTTTAAAGAATCGAGATCCAGGCTATAAGCTCCAAAGGGAAGTAATAGCAGAGTGAGAATAATGGGGATAAAAAACCGGCGAATAATCATGTTCTCCACAAATGTAAAGGGAATTAAGGAAAACTGAGAAGGCATTGCTTTAATGCCAAGCATTTTATATCTCAAGATCGGTGAATTTAATCCTGATACTTCGAGGTACTGAATAAAAATCAGCTAAAGCTTAAATATTGCTTAATAATCAAGTCTAGCCTGAGCTCCTAAAATGACGCATCTTTATATGTGTAAATTTTAAGGAGAGCCTGATGATACTTTTGATAAATAAGTTTCCGGAATTAGATAAAAAGCTGATCGATTTACTCGAAAGCCTAGAGCCGGAAGAATGGCATAAACAGACCGTAGCCAAGCTTTGGAATGTTAAAGATGTGGCGGCTCATCTATTGGATGGGAATATTCGAAACCTCTCCATATTGCGAGATGGCTATATGGGCTTAAAGCCCGAAATCAACTCTTATCAGGACCTCCTCGACTTCCTGAACGGACTTAATGCCGAATGGGTACAAGCCATGAAAAGAGTGAGCCCCTCCCTCTTAATTGATCTTCTAAAACATACGGGCAAACCTTTTAATGACTATTACGCCAACCTGGATCCCCATGCCAAAGCGCAATTCTCCGTGGCTTGGGCCGGAGAAGAGGAAAGCAGCAATTGGATGCATCTGGCGCGAGAGTACACCGAAAAGTTCTTGCACCAGCAGCAAATCAGAGATGCAACGGGAAGGCAAGGCCTTATGACCGATGAATACTACCTCCCCTTTTTGGAGGTATGTATGTACGCCCTAGCCCATACCTTAAGAGAGACCCCCATGGAGAAAGGCAGTGTTTTAAAAATGAAAATTGTGGGGGACATTTCCGGCGAATGGCTCGTTCAATACAATGGCGAAAAATGGCTCAGAATAGAATCAAACCCAGATCTTTCCATAGAAACCGAAGTCCGTATTGACTCCTACGCCGCCTGGAAACTCTTTTCCAAAAGTCGGAGAGCCAAAGACCTCAGTGATCAGATTGAAATTAGTGGCAATCAGGCTTTGGGCGAGAAAGCCTTAGAGATGGTGTCTTTTATGGCTTGATAAAATTTCTATCATCAAATTATCGCCCTAAATCCCTAAGGCATTGCTAAGATACCAACAATTGGTATATTTGAATATGTCAAAAAACACTTCAATTTTATTAGGCGATTATTTCAAATCCTTTATTGAAAAACAAATTCAAACCGGAAGGTATAATTCGGCCAGTGAGGTAGTTAGAGCCGCTTTAAGGGTTTTCGAGCAGGAAGAAGCCCATAAGGTCGCTCTTATCGAGGCGCTTAAGAAAGGGGAGCAATCAGGCTTCACAGAAAATTTCAATCGTGAGGATTTTCTTAAAAGCATGGAAACCAAACATGCTAAATCTAAATCATGAAATTTATCCTCAGTAAGGAGTCCCTTAATGATTTAGAAGAAATTTGGCTCTACACATTTAATGAGTGGTCCTTGGAGCAAGCTAACCGCTATTCCAATTTAATACTTGATGAAATTGAGTTCATTGCCAACCACCCAGAATCAGGTGAAGACTATAGTCATGTGCGTGAGTGTTATTTTAAGGCAAGGATAAAATCACATTTCATCTTTTATAAAATCAATCCTAAAAAAGCTGAACTCGAAATAATTAGGATTCTTCACCAAAGAATGGATCTTGAAAACAGACTCTAGTCTTTGACCACCTTATAGGCTTTAAACCGCACTACTTCTCCCAAACCTTGATGTCCGGGACCCTCATCTAATTGATAGCGTTTTATCTCGCTCTGGCGGATTTGCAATTCCGAAAAGTCAGCTTCCAGCATTTCTGGATTGTAGAGCATTTCCGGGTTCTTAGGTCCTCCTGATTGGAATTCCAACTGACCCGGTGCAAAGGCTTCTAACCAAATTTCTCCGCCGGGTTTTAGCAAATCTGCATATTGTTGATGTAGCTCCTTTCTAAATTCTGCCGGAAAATGGGCGTAGATCAAAGCAATTACATCAAAGCGAAGCTCACTTTTAAATTCGCGGGCATCGCAAATTTCATAGTGCAATTCTACTCCCTGTTCTTCGGCGAGCTCTAAAGCTTTGGCTCGACCTCTTTCGGATTGATCGAAGGCATAAACCTCCCAACCTAATTTAGCCGCATAAACCGCATTACGCCCCTCCCCTTCGGCAGGAAACAAAAGTCGCCCCGGAGGACGACTTTCTAATAAGAGTTGAAGAAAGCGATTGGGCTTTAAGCCATAGTGATAATCGCTTTCCTGATATTTCTGATTCCAGAATTCTGCTTGCATTATTTCAAAGTCGATGGACAAACATAGTCCGTAACAATGAATCCTGCATTTTTGATCGCATGGAATCCACCTTTGATATCGATGATATTATGGTATCCACGAGATTTTAAAATGGAAGAAGCAATTACCGAACGATAGCCACCTGCACAGTGTACGTAGAAGGTTTCATCCTTAGGGAATTCGGCCATCTTGGAATTGATAAAATCCAAAGGAATGTTCAAGGCATTTTCCACATGCTCCGCTTCGTATTCAGAATACTTACGTACATCCACCACGGGCAATTTCTCCTGCTCTAAGCGATGGTGGGCTTCGGTAGCAGGAATGGATTCAATTTGATCCACTTCTTTTCCATCAGCTTTCCAGGCTTCGATTCCACCTTTTAGGTATCCCAAAACTTTATCAAATCCTACCCGAGCTAAACGAGTTACGGTTTCTTCTTCGCGTCCTTCAGGGCAAACCAATAAGAGCTTCTGATTTACATCAGCGATTACAGATCCTACCCAGGGAGCGAAATTGTCATCAATTCCAATAAAGATGGAAGAAGGAATATGGCCTAGTACAAAGTCATTCTGGTGACGAACATCCAAAACAATGGCTTCACTTTCCTCGGCCGCTACTTCAAATTCGGCTGGACTTAAAGCACGGGTTCCCATGTGTAAAACCTCATCGATGCTGCTGTATCCTTCCTTGTTCATTTTCACATTGGCTGGGAAATATGCAGGAGGAGGTAATAATCCATCGGTAACTTCTTTAATGAACTCTTCGCGAGTCATATCAGCACGCAAGGCATAGTTCACCTTCTTCTGGTTACCAAGGGTATCCACGGTTTCCTTCATCATATTCTTACCGCAGGCAGAACCCGCACCATGACCAGGATATACAATTACCTCATCAGCCAAAGGCATGATTTTCTCACGCAGGCTATCGAAGAGTAAGCTGGCTAATTCTTCTTGAGTAAGGTTCGCAGCTTTTTGAGCGAGGTCAGGACGACCCACATCACCCAGGAATAAGGTATCACCAGAGTAAATAGAGTGATCTTTTCCATTAGCATCTTTCAGCAAATAGGTAGTACTCTCCATGGTATGGCCAGGAGTGTGAAGTACTTTAATACTCAAATCCCCTACTTTCAAAATTTCACCATCTTCGGCTACATGCGCATCGAAGCTTGGCTTAGCGGTAGGACCGTAAACGATGGTAGCTCCGGTTTTCTCGGCCAAAGTAAGGTGACCACTCACAAAGTCGGCATGGAAGTGAGTTTCGAGGATGTACTTGATTTTAGCACCATCCTGCTCTGCGCGATCGATATAAGGTTGTACCTCACGCAGGGGGTCAATAATTACAGCTTCTCCATTACTTTCAATGTAGTAAGCACCGTGGGCTAAACAGCCTGTATATATTTGATCTATGTTCATTGTTTATTGAGTTTAGATATTAGAGTTTAGACGTTAGATTTTAGACTTTAGAGTATGGTTTCTTTTAAGAGGATGAAGATTCCCATTAAAAGTACGAACCATCCGAATCCCTTTTTAAGGGCGGTGGGTTTCACAAATTTAGTGGCGTAAATCCCTAGGAACATCCCAATGAAGGAGAATCCTGTAAAGAAGAGTAAGAAATTCCAATCGATTTCCTGGCCGGAGCCCAAATCTCCGAGGAAGCCAATCAGGCTCTTTATAGCAATAATAACAAGTGAAGTGCCCACCGCTACTTTCATTCGCAAACCTACCAACAACACGAGGGCGGGCACTATCAGAAATCCTCCACCAGCCCCAACGAGGCCAGTGACAACTCCTACAATTGTCCCTTCCAGGACTACCAACACAATATTTAAATGCTTCTTTTCTGCTTCATCACTTTCCTTGCGACCTTTAATCATGGAATAGGCCGCGAGTAACATCACAATCGCAAAGAAGACCATTATGGCTATTTGCTTCGTGAAATGGAAATCGCCTACTGTAAACAGTTCTTCAGGAATGGCGGGCACCAAAAAACGACGGGTTAAGAAAACCGCCAATAAGGAAGGGGCGGCGAAGATTAAACCGGTTTTCCAGTCCACCAGAGATTCCATGCTCTTGCGGATTCCCCCTAAAACCGAAGTTGAACCAACTACAAATAAGGAGTAGGCAGTGGCAAGCACAGGCTCAATACCTAAAACATATACCAAAATAGGTACTGTTAATATTGATCCTCCACCTCCTAAAAGGCCCAGGGTAAATCCCATTAAAATGGCTAATACAAATCCTAAAATTTCCATGCGACAAAGGTGCGCGATTGCTCAAATTGCTGGAGTAACATCCGTCACTCAAATGGCTGCCCTTATAAAGTTATAAAGGTCTTTGATTAAAGGCTTAGACCTTTTGCCCCTTTAACATCTTATTCCAATACAAATAAGGCAGGCCGTATTTCTTTAACATATACAAGCGCCAATGTTCTCTCGATGAGTCCTTTATCAGCATTTGCTTCAATTTTGGATCCGGCGTAAAATTGCCTTCATAGTCGAATTCCGCCAGAGTCATTTTTCCATATCCCGTAACTAAGGGGCAAGAGGAATAGCCTTTATAACTACTGTCGTTGGCCGCCTGATTATTAATCAATGAAAGTAAATTTCCAACCACCACCGGCACTTGTTTACGGATGGCGGCGCCGGTTTTAGCGGTGGGCAAAGCTGCCACATCTCCTAAGCCGAATACATTTGAATACTTCTTATGCTGAAGGGAATTAATGTCTACATCCAGCCAGCCAGCGGCATTCACTAAATCGGATTCTCGTACAAATTGTGGTGCCTGCTGAGGCGGCGCAATATGCAACATATCATAAGGCATTTTGATGGTCATATCGCCATGCATCTCTTCGCCAATAGTATTGCCCTCATTCACCACACATTGATTCTCCTCGGGATGAACGCTCTTAAAGGTGATCACCCGATTTTCGTGATCAATAGACTCAGGGGCATAAAAGGGTTTAAAGTGAATTCCGTAACGATCGATCACATGCATTAAGGTGCGACGGATTTCCGGCACCCCAAAGATCACCGAACCGGGAGTTGCAAAAACCACTTCACTTTTATCCAATAGGCCTTTCTTACGGAGATAGTCGGCGGCGAGGTAAGCGATTTTCTGCGGAGCCCCTCCACATTTAATGGGCGTGGTGGGCTGTGTAAAGATTGCATTGCCCCCTTTAAAATTGCGTAGTACCTCCCAGGTATGCTCGGGATCGGTGTAATTGCTGCAAACCACACCCTTGCCTAAGGATTCTTTTAAACCCGGGATAAGCTCCGGAGCCATAACCAAGCCGGGAGCCACCACCAGAAAATCGTAAGTCAAACTGCCATTCTCGGCGGTATCTACTTTATTCTCCTCGGCATGAATGGCGGTGGCCTTGTCCTTTATCCACTTCACCCCATTGGGCATAACCGAGGCCATGCTTCGGGCAGTTTTGGATAATTTAAAATCACCAGCTCCCACTAAGGTCCATGCAGGTTGATAGTAGTGCATATCTGAGGGATCAACAATCGCGATATCCAATTTTGAATTGGCTTTTAAGAGTTGAGCCGCGGTCATAATGCCTGCCGTTCCTCCACCGATAATAACAATTTGAAATGCGTTTTTCATAATATCCATATTGGTTCTAGCCTGTGATATTATTAAAAGCTTAAATCTATTTTGGTGATAATTGACACTAAGACCCTCTCTATCAAGCTGAAAAGCGCACCCTTTCTATAAAGCTTCCAAAGGACTTTACATTTCTAATGAGCAAGTATGAGGACCTATATTCCCCTGAACCGGAATTCGTAATAGCAAACTTGTTTATTATTGCAGGCAAAATTGACCAACATGAGAAAAACCTTAATCGGCCTGAGCCTTCTGCTTTTGGCTGCAAGCAATGTAAAAGCCAGCGACTCGCTTAGCACAGCGGTGGACAGCACGGCGCTCGACAGCATCAGCATGCAGTTTATTGATGAGATCAATGCTTATTTCAAATTCAAGGATAGCTTGGATAATGCCCTGAACTTCGAATTGGGCAGCATCCAATTAGGTGATGATCTAGCTACCTTAAATGTGCCTTCTAATTTTATGTATCTGGGCAAAAGCCAGTCTATTCAAGTGCTGACGGATGTTTGGGGAAATCCTCCGGATCAAAGTGTATTGGGAATGATGATCCCTAAAAACACCAGTGTTTTAGATGATAGCACCTACGCCATTATCATAAGCTATAGCGAAGAAGGCTATGTGGACGATGAGGACGCGGAAGACCTGGATTATGATGAATTGATGGAAACCATGCAAGGGGATGCTCAGGAAGCCAATCCCATGCGTATTCAACAAGGTTATCCCAGTATTGAAGTAATTGGCTGGGCCGCTGCTCCCTTTTACGATTCAGAGAACAAGAAATTACACTGGGCCAAAGAGCTCTCTTTCGATCATGACAGTGCCCATACCTTAAACTACAATGTGCGGATTTTAGGTCGCCGTGGTTATTTGGAATTAAACTTCATCAGCGACTTGCAGATGTTAGATCAAATTAAAGCGGAAATGCCCGAAATCTTACCCGCCGTTAACTTTAATGAGGGAAATCGTTACAGCGATTTTAATCCGGATATGGACAAGGTGGCGGCCTATGGTATTGGCGGCTTAATTGCCGGAAAGGTTTTGGCAAAAGCCGGACTCTTTGTACTCCTGGCTAAGTTCTGGAAGATTATCGCTGTAGGTGCGGTAGCCCTTTTCGCAGGTATTCGCAAGTTTATGGGCGGCAAGAAAAATGAGCCTGTAAATACTATCGACAAATCTGAGGAGGCCTAATTTCCTCAATTCAAATAGTAAAGGTGTAGCATTATTCCGCTTGGAAATGCTGCACCTTTTTTATTTCGGATATACGCTCCCGACTGTATTCTAAATATCGAAAAGGTTCATCTTGACCTTTTTCCAAGAATTGCTCGTAGTAAGAAAGAGCCGTGGTTTTACTCTTGTATTGCTCATCATAGGCTCGAGCCAGATAATACAGCATTAGAGGCGATTCATTAGCCTCGTACACGGATTTATACAGAGGAATGGCTTCGGTATAACGCTTTTCTTCATCGAGGTACAGAGCCAAATTGAGTTCATAAACCGGAATCGCTTTGGAAATTCCCGCTTTGATAGCCGCCCTTAAATAAGCTTCTCCCGCCGCATTGGCATCGAGGGCAAATTTGCAAAGCGCTAAATAGAAATACAGCGTCTCCCGATCCTGAGTCAATTGGATCGCCCGCTGCAAGGAGCTATCTGCCAAGCTATAATTACCATTATGATAGGCCGCAAGGCCTTGCATTCGCATTAGACTGTAAGTCGAATCAGCGCCCAGCTGGAAAAGAGCCACACTTTGTTCTAATACTTCGGGATATTGCTTTTGGATAAAGGCCGATCGCAAGGCTAATTGACGCAGTAATTTCGAATCCGGATCAGTTTGAAGATTGACTTCCAATAAAGAATCTGCCTGCGCATAAAATTGAAATTCCAGATACAGATTGATCAACTGCGATTGTATCCAGCTATCCTTGGGATTCAATTGAGCGGCTTCCATAAAAGCTCCCATAGCCCCTACTGGATTCTCTCTTTTAAGCTGCAACTGCCCCATCAGTTTATAGAAATAAGCATTACTACTGTCTAAGCGGAGAAGCTTTGAATAAATTCGAAAAGCCTCATCATATTCCTGGACCTGGCTTTCCAATTGGGCCCATTGCAGCCAAGCTTCTAAGGAAGTTGAATCTAAATCGGTCCAGGCTTGATAAATGGAACGCGCTTCATTGCTATAGCCCAATGCCCGATAAGTAGAGCTGGCCAAGGCATAATAAGCTTCTGAGTTTTGGTCTTCTGCCGACAGGGCATTTAAAAGCGAATAGGCCTTTTGATATTGATAGCTCGCTAAAGCCTCTTCAATTGGCTTTAAGGACTCCTGCCCTTCTTGAGCCCACAATCCGGGACTGTTAATCAAGAAAATGAATACTAAGAGGTAAGGGATTTTCATAGCGGCAAGATAGAAATTTCCCTTATTCAACTAAATAGTTAGTTGAAATATTAATAGCTATTTTTCTCGCTGGCGACTATAGCTATAGGCACCATTGCTGTGGATGAGATTGCCATTGTCTTCCACAAAATAGCGTTCTTCCTTCGAGCCTTTGGGATAAAAACGCAGGTAAATAGTATCTCCTTTCAATTTCCACCTTCCTCTTTGTACATACATGGTTTCTGAAAAGCCTTCATTGCGTTCTTCAAAACGGCCCCATGACTTCAAGTCCAAAACCTGTCTCGAAAAAATTATGGGCATAATGTGACTTTCAGAACCATCCGAATTTTCGATTGTACGACCCGGTTCTCCATCCTCATGTACATATAAACCTTTGAGCTCAGCTGTTTTCCAATCCTTTTGATCGGCCACCAAGGCCATTAATAGAAAAGCCGTTACCAGCGCTTTCATAGATCGTGGTCCTTGCGAAATTCCGTTTCCTCTTCCGACTTATCGCCTTTCAGGACTTCGTAAATCTGCTCCATATCCGACTGACTAATCCGACTGGGCAAAACCTTCACTTTATGCTTAGCTCCCGCTAGATAAAGAACTCCGGAACGGTTCTGCCATTCGTGAATTTCATCCAGCTTAATGCTGCTCTTTACAAATAAGCCTTGACTAAATACGCCATCCTTAATTACCACATAGGGTCTTTTCCATTCCACATAAAAGAGAAAGGAGAAACTCATGCCTGCCAATAAGAATAGGGCATCCGGAGGACCGAGCGGAATACCACTAGTCACTTTATAGATTACAATGGCATACCACAGGCCTGCCAGTACCAGGTGTCTGTAAATCCTGGATTTGCGAGTAAAGATTTCCATGGCTTGAAAATACTAAATTCTCAAATCGAATGATCAAAATGAGATTCAGCCCAAGCAAAGGCTAATCCCCTATTGGCCTATGGTATTTGCGGGGATTCCTCTTAACTTCGAGCCAATAAGCGCTAATTATCTATTTGCATGAAAATCAGTATCGTTTCGAGCAGCACCCGCACCGGAAGAATCAGTCATCGCATTGCTCTTGCCCTTCAACAGGATTTAGAACAGCGAGGACAGGAAGTAAATCTGATTGATCTGGCCGCCATCAACCTGCCCCCTTTTGAAGAGCGTTTGAGTAGATTAGAAGCGCCGGCAGCAGAATTAGTAGAGCTCAACCAAACTTTAATGGCCACAGATGCCTTCATTTTCTTGAGTCCGGAATACAATGGCGCCATTAGCTCTGGCTTGAAGAATTTCATTGATGTTTTCGCCAAGGATCCCTTTATACATAAGCCCATCGGTGTAGCCACCGGTTCTACTGGCAGTATGGGCGGTATTCGCGCGGCCTATCAATTACAGCAGAACATCCTTACTTGTCATGGTTTTCCGCATCCGCAAATGCTTACCGTAGGAAATATGGATAAGGTTATCGACCCTGAAGGTTCCATCGTAGATGAGTCATATCGCTCCAAACAAAGTAAGTTCCTCGATCTCTTTCTGGTCTTTGCTGATAAGCTGAGTAAGAAATAAAAAACCGCCCCTCTTTGCAGAAGGGCGGCCACCAACCAAAAAACCTAAGGCTTCGCTTAAGACAAGGCTTCTTCTAATTCAGGGGCAGCGGGAAAGTCCACCGGAATCTGAATAATATTATGCAGGTAGTTCATCACGATTTTATCGGCCACCGCTAAAACGAGGTCTACCAAGCTGCCACGATCGTAACCAGCCTCGTAGAAGTCACTCAGTTCCTTATCTACATTTTTTCCCTTGGAGGCTACAATGGCCAGGCTCAAGCGGCCCAGGGCGGCTAATTTGCTGTCCCAATTAATTTGGGCACTGCGGATATCCAAAATCTGCTCATCGCTAAAGCCATTCATCTTGCCAATGGCAGTATGGGCAGCCTGGCAATATTTACATTGGTTAAACTCACTCACCACCAGGTTAATCACCTCTTTTTCCTTATTGCTAAAAGAAGTTTTCGCTCCTTGAAACTGCAGGTAATTAGCCAAGCCAGTATCAGAATGCGCCATGCTGGCGTAGAGATTCGGAACAAATCCCAATTTGGATTTCAGGTTATCGAAAATTTGCTGATTCGCTTCCGCTACTTCATGGCGTTCGGGTACATCAAAAGTGTTCATCTTATTCGTGTTTTTAGATTAATCAATTTGAACACTGCAAAGATTCAACCGCCGGAGAGGCCCGGTATTGGCCATTTTACCTCAAAAGTTAACCTTTTTTCCCTTGATCCTAACGAAGGCCGCCGGACTCATTCCCTCTTCTCTTTTAAAAAAGCGACTAAAGCTTTGTACATCCTCAAAACCCAAATCATAAGCCACCTCCTTTACGCTCAAATCTCCCCGCACTAATAGTCGGCGAGCTTCTAACATGCGTCGGTTTTGGATAAACTCCAAGGGACTTTGATCCGACATCTTTTTAAACTGGTTAGCCAAGGTCTTGGGTGAGCGATTGAGCATTTCAGCATAATCGGCCACACTGTGCTTTTCGCGATAATGCTTTTCGACCAGGAAATTATACTCCCTTATCAAATCCAATTTTGGACCATCCGCCTGCAGGCGACACTGCTTTTTATAAAGTCGCACACATAGAATTAAAAAACGCTTGAGCATCATTTGCAAAATCTCCCCTTGCAGATGATCGGTATTCTCAAACTCGAGGCTAAACATCCGATATACCGTTTCGAAGATCTCAATTTCTTCGGCGGGTAAATCCATGCGCGGCAATTGCTTAGAGCCGAAGAATAGCAGGCCCTTACAACTTACCTCACTATCATGGTCTACTATACAATAGAAGGATCGATTGAACTTTATTAACCGCGCTTCTTTAATGTCTATTTCTTCAATTTGATGAAATTCGGTGAGGCAGATGAGCTCATTGCGATTAAAGCAATAGTTCTCGCCATCAATCCTTAGGTGGTTATGATCCTGAGTAAACCACAAAACCAAGAGGGCACTGGGTACCGGCTCTAAGAGGCCTCCTAACTCTTCCCCGCTCAAAGTTCCAATAGACAGGTACTCATCTGTATTTCCGCGATAAATCATATTTCCAATAGCTTCTCTCTACAGTCGTAAGAGAAAGGAAAAATTGACAATGAAAAAGGAAATTACGCTAAGGCTTTCGCGATCAAGCACTTTCATATTTGCTGAGCTATAAGGAATGCGGATCGAAGCAAGGTGCATCGACCAAAAACTCAATTTTCAATTATGTACAAGTATTTAAAACCGGGCCTGTATGGCCTTTTGATTATCGGTCTGAGTGCCGCATGTGACAAGGAAGACGACAATGCCGACAATTCCTCAAATCAATCTCAATTAAGTCTAAGCCTTCAGGGTTTGGAAGATCTAGGCTCAGACTTCCGCTATGAAGGATGGATTATTGTGGATGGCGTTCCCATTTCCGCCGGGCTCTTTGATGTGGATGCAAATGGGCAATTAAGTCAATCCAGCTTTTCGCTAAATGCTGATGACTTGAATGCTGCAACTAGCTATGTTTTAACCATCGAACCCAGTCCAGATCCAGATCCCGCTCCTAGTGATGTGCATATCTTAGCTGGTGATTTTAATAATAGCACGGCTTCCTTGAGTACTGCTCATGCTGCTGCTATTGGCACCGACTTCAGCTCTGCCGCTGGACAATACATCTTAGCCACTCCCACTGATGGCGGAATGAGCAGCGATGAACTAAGTGGATTATGGTGGTTGGATCCAAGCGCCGGACCTGAAGCAGCTTTAAACCTACCCGCATTACCTGATGGATGGATTTATGAAGGATGGGTAGTAATTGAAGGTCAGGTGCTCTCTACCGGTCGATTTAAAACCGGCAATGAAGCAGATGATGCCGCCCCCTATTCTGGCACTATGGCCGGACCTCCCTTCCCTGGTGAAGACTTCTTGCAAAATGCGCCCAATGGCCTCAGTTTCCCTACCAATTTAGCTGGTGCCACGGCGGTGATTTCGGTGGAACCCGTTCCTGATAATAGCCCCATGCCCTTTAGCTTAAAGCCTTTAGTGGGCTCGGTTCCAGCGGCTCCTAATGATCGTGAACTCTATCCTATGAATAATAATGCACAAGCTAGTGCTGCCAGCGGAAGCGTAAGTCGATAATCCTATTTCCCTCTCTTAATTAAAGGCTGTTCTGAATTTTCAGGATGGCCTTTTATATTAGCTAGCTACCCGCATTTTCCCCGTCAGCTCATGAATTTTCTGCACCAATTGCTCCTTGCGTACGGGCTTGGTCATGAAGGAATCCATACCGGTTTGCAAGGCTCGTTTTTGTGTTGACATGGTAGCATCGGCCGTAACGGCAATAATGGGAATTTTCTGATAGGCCTCACCTAAGGCACCGGAGCGAATAGCAGCAGTGGCCTCATAGCCATCCATATTGGGCATTTGTAAATCCATCAAGATGATATCAAAGGCTTTATCCGACATCTGCTGTAGCGCCAGTAAGCCATCATTGGCTATTTCTAATTCTAGATTGGGGATGGTGGCTAATAAGCGCTTCAAGATCATCTGATTCATCACATTGTCCTCAGCCACCAAAACCCGAATTTTAGTGCTATCCGGAATTTCACCTTGATAAGCTCTGAGGTCGAAGCTCGAAATATCGAAATCTAAGTCCACTGCTTCCTGGCTAATTGGTTTTTCAGCTTCCTTAACATGGGCCAAACGTAAATCCAATTTCACATTGGTTCCCATACCAGGTTCACTGTCCACATCTATTTTGGCTCCAAACAATTTTACGAGGTGCTGTACAATGGTTAAACCGAGACCCAGGCCTCCATAGCGACGTTTGTTGTTGAGTTTCATCTGATTAAAGCTTTCAAATATTTGACTTAATTCAGCCTCTGACATCCCGATACCGGTGTCACTGAGATTCATTCGAATTCGGCATTGTTCCCCTTGATCCGAACAATGCACAGTAAGGCGCACCGAACCATGAGCGGTGAATTTAACCGCATTGCTGATTAGGTTATTGAGGATCTGACGGAAGCGCTTTTCATCTCCTTGCAATTTTTCGGGGAGTTCATCTACCATCACGCAATCGAAAGACAAGCCCTTTTTACGCGCCTCAAAACCCCAGGAATCGGTTACATCGGTAAAAACCTGCAAGGGATCAAAAACCGAGCTTTGATCCAATTCAAGTTGTCCCTTCTCAATCTGTTCAAAATCCAGAATATCATTCACATTGCTTAAGAGATTAAAAGAGGCACTGCGCACAATGCGATAATTCTCCATCTCTTCTGCACCTAAATCCCTTTCCAATTGCTCCGTTGCAATGCCCAGAATGGCATTGATAGGAGTACGTAATTCGTGGGAAATATTAGACATGAAATAGGTCTTCATGGCCGATATATCTTCCGATTTCTGCAAGGCCTCCTCCTGAGAGCGTTCCTTTTCTTCGCGAAGCTTCCCGATGAGATTGGTCATGGATAAAGAGAGGAAAATTACTTCCAGAGCGATTCCAAATTTGGCGCTATTCTGAATCCAGAAATTGTTGGGCAGCATGCTTAAGTTATTGAGTACAAAAGCCAATAATCCCATCACCAAAAAGAAAATCCCGGTTAAGAAAAATGAGTCTACCCTTTGAACCTTAAAATGTATATAGACTACCGAAATCAAAATTAAAATCAAGCTCAGCAGGCCATTGATATTAGTTAAGTAATAGCTCCAATACAGGGTAGTGTCACTAAGGTAAATAAGGACCCCAACTAATGGGATCGCTATAAAAAAGAAGCGGAAGAGATTGTAGATCGGAGGCAATATATCCCTCACCTTCAAGAAACTGGCACTATAAAGTAGGAGGAAGAAATTGGTGAAAACGCCACTGAGTAAAATGATCTGACTGCCAAATTTAGATCCGGAAGGAAAAAAGTATTGATAGCTGAAACCATCCAAAGAGCCTTGTAGTAGGGCTACGCTCAGTACATAGATGCCATAGAACAAAAAGGTTTTTTCCTTTAAACCGGAATAGAAGAACAGGTAAATAATGGCGCTAAGAAATAGCATTCCATAAAAAAGCCCCAGAAACAATTGTTCGCTGTATTGCCGCTGATAAAAGGCTTCCTCGCTGTAAATTTTAGGCTGTAAGTCCAAGGTTTCGCCATCAGACTTAAAGTGAATCAAATAGGATTGATGGGATTCGGGACCCAGTTCCAAAGGAAATACATTTAGGCGATGGGCCTTGCTACGCTCCTCAAATGGGATACGATCTCCACCGCGCCAGATGGGCTTCGGATTATCAGCCTGATACACTTCAATATTATCGGTTACCGGGCGACCTAATTCCATAAATCCCTCAAAATCATTTAACTGAGGGTTTCCTAGATATAATTTTACCCAATGATGTTGATTGCTAAAGCCCTGTTCAGTTTTACGGTCCTCCGCAATTTGAAAGGAATCCTGGGGCAGTGCTTTTACATCTTCCAGGCTTAAAGCCGATGAACTTGAATAAAAACTGACATGAACATCTAAATCAGAATTCTGAGCCATGCTGCCTGTGCAGGCAAACAGCAATAGCATTAGGGGGAACAGGAATTTCATAGGTGGCTTTGATTAATCTACGACAAGAACCTCTAATTGGATTTCATCATTGTTAAATTTATCTCATTAATGACCAAATACTTAGAATTTTGTTCACATCTCTATCTAAAACTAATCAATTTGTATTTCAACGTCCTGAATTAAGTTAGGGTCATGAATTAATTTTTTTCTGACCTTTAGGGTCCCTTTCGACGAATGCTTTTATGAAAACCAAATCGCTCTTCATGCTATTTCTGGCGATGAGCCTCAGTGCAAATTTAATGGCACAGGCGGCCGAGTACCACTTTTGTGTACAGAGCGACGCCTATGAAACCTTTAAAGCACGCGTAGTTTTCAGAGGTTTGGATTTTGGAGAAGCTTCTGCCCGAATGATGGTGCTTAATGATTTAAGTGCAGTCTTAGAAGGTGAATTCAAAGTCACTTCCTTCGACGAACATTGCGATTGCTATGGCGATTGTCCGCAAGTTGAAGTTACCTCTAAAGATTGGGATGGTAATATTGGCAATCGACAAGAAGGCGTGAATGGCATGTGGGGTTCGGCGGTAGAAATCACCGATAATATCGTTTCTGAAGGCAAGGCCCTATGGGATAATCCTGGTCAATTTCTCATGACCCGCATTTTAGGTAAAGACTAGAGCCCTTGGATTTAAGAGCAGTTAAATGCGAAGTGCTCCAGGAAGCCCATATTGGCGATTTAATGCAAATATGGAATTCGGAGTACCCTCGTCAAATTGCTTATTCATCGCTTAGCGAAATCCAGGAATACCTAAACAAATTAAAGGAGCCTCGACATCAAATTTTAGTTGACAAAGAAAACCGACTAAAAGCTTGGTTCTGCGTATTTGAAAGAGATGCCTTGCCCTGGTTTGCCATGATTTTGGATCGCGATTTACAAGGCCTGGGTTATGGTCGGAAGCTCTTAAGCGAAGCCCAATTCGAGGAAAGCATTTTAAATGGCTGGGCCGTGGATCATCCGCATTATCAGAGAGCGGATGGCAGTACCTACCCTTCCCCCATTGGCTTTTACTTAAAGCTGGGCTTCAAATTAACGGGAAAGCGTTTTGATGAAAATGGATTATCGCTGGCGCATATCCTCTGGCCCTGATTAAAAGCCGTAGCGCGTTCCGATATACAATCCCCAAGAACGATACAGAGTTCGATTAAAGTCAGCAGGGATACGATCCGTTCCTTTGTAAAGATTGTTCAAGCTAAAGTCGGTGGCCAGGCCATAATAAAGAAGCAGATCACCACTCTTCCACTCTTGGCCAATCCTTAGTTCCATGCCCCAGGCATCAGTATAAGAACCGGTTTGATTGATGCCGGCTTCAGTGGCCTGGTTTAAGAAGCCATAATAAGGCTGTACTCCCATGCTTAGCACGGGCCATTTACTTTGGGGACCAAAACGGAAATGATGGTTTAAGCCAATGCCAATCCGGCGGTAATTAAGCTCCAATTTTCGGTCTACATATTGGCCTTCCTCGTAAGTATTGTAATGGAATACCCAATCGCGGGACTGTTGCCACATCAGGTTTACAGACCAAGTTGGATTAAGTCGATAATAGAGCTCAGCACTTATGGCACTACTATACACCGCATTGCTGCGCACCAAGCTGCGTGGGTCTAAACTTTCGCGGAATAGGCTATTACTTAAATAATCTCGCTGCCAGCTGTAGCGTAAGCCCATTTGCCAGGCTTTAAAGCGTGTTTTGGGATGGGTCCTAAATTGGGGCTTAGGCTCAAAATCTCTTTCCATTAAAACTAAGGATGGCATTTCCAGACCTAAATCAAACCAATCCTTAAGCTCCAGTTCGGCCTGCGAAATTGCATCATCCGAACTTTGCTCTGTTAAAAGAACTTGCTCCGCATCAGCATTAGCTCCTATTTGTTGATTAGCATGAAGCGCAATTCCCTTTGAACCGTTTCCTCCGGAAATTGGGGATAGGACAAAACTTGGTTCTTTCGCATTAGCAGGTTGCTCTTGATTTCCATTTATTGGTGAATGACTTAGCTCTGATGGAGCTAGCATTTCCTGAGGCTGATCTGATTTCTGGATTTGCTCCTCGGAATGCATTGGTGTAGGCTCATCCACTATCGCTTTAGAAGGCCCTGTATTTGACCACCACCATCCAATGCTGAATAAGAGCAATAGAATGGCTGCCACTCGGCCTAACACTCGGTACAAGCGTTGGCGATTTAAATAGGAATCAATCCCTTTCCAGGCCTTGTCGATGGTAAGCTGACGATTAATTCCTTCCCAAACCGATTCTGGAGCCGCAGCATTCTGAGCTTCAAAAGAGTCCTTAACTTTTTGATCCATTTGGCTTTCACCAGCAGACATAGACTGGTCTAAAGCTTGCCAGATTCCCTCTGGGGCTTTAAACTCCGCTGACTCAAAGCTCTCGCGGATTTTACGATCTATGTTTGGATCCTTAGCCATTCAATTTTTCTATTCTTTCGCGCAATAAACCCCGCGCCCGGTTTAATTGAGATTTAGAAGTTCCTTCGCTTATACCCATCATATCGGCAATCTCCCGATGGGCATATCCTTCAATAGCATATAGCTTTAATACCATGGCTGCCTTATCTGGTAAATGATTTACCAAGCCAATTAATTCTCGCGCCTGAATGCCAGAGAGCAAATCATCGGTACTATGCTCCTGCTTTTCGTAATACTCGCGGGTAACTTCCTCTTTCCGTCGTTTGGAACGATAGTACTCCAGCGCCTTATTCACAATAATCCGGCGAATCCAACCTTCAAAGGATCCTTCGAATTTATAGCGATGTAAATTCCGAAAGCAATTGATAAAGCCATCTTGCAGGATGTCGGCCGCTTCATCATCATCCTTAGCATAGGTCCAGGCTACCCGATACATGGTATCTGCAAATTTGCGATACAAGGCTTCCTGATAGAGGCGATCGTTTTTTAAACAACCTTCAATCAGATCCTTATCCTCCAAATTTTGCAGTTGGCCCAGGGTCATTAAAAGATGGTTAAAGAATTGAGTTCGTCCAATCGATTATCCACTTCCGTAAAAATCTCCGCATTTACCGAACGAGTAATAAGAATGGTGCTTTGGCCAGAAATGCTAATTCGTTGAGCCGCTTCCAATTGCTCGGTACGCACACTGGCGAACCAATGCTGTGGATTTAGCCTTAGTAAGCCATAATAGGAGCTCCCTTCTTCAATCACAATCTCCTGATCGCCATAAGGATCGAGGGCTAATATGTTAAAAAGCTCAAAGCTGTCTACCTCCAATCGCAGGGGCACCCAAAGTCCAGTGGAATCTTGAAAACGCCCCACTATGATAAGGGTGGGAATATTGGCTGAGGGAATCTCAAACTGCAGGCGAATGCTATTATAGATTCCCTGCGGCAAATCAAATTGTAAGCTGGGATAGGCCAATGAATCCAGAGGGATTTCCATGGCCGGAGTGTATCCATTTTGGAAAAAATAATCTTCCGCTTCCACCCGATCACCATCGAGCTGAAAGCGTGAGATACGCAGCAGTCCGCCTTCAAAAAACAATCGGTCTAATTTCCCTCCTTCACGATTAACATCGGCGGCAAAGATCAAACTTTGCGGAGCCTTAAGGTCAAAGCTCATATCAGCAGAACATGCCTGCAAAAGGATAATGAGCCCTATTAATTTCCACTTCTTCATTTGCTGTCTTCGTCCCTTAGACGGAGCTCAGCTTAAAAAGGTTGGAAGCCTTTGGCTTAGATCTGTTCCAGGGCATCTTTCAAGGACTCCAAAGTAACGGGTTTCACCAGATAGTTTGAGCGTAAATTAAATTCTTCCGCCTTTTTCATGTCGGCCTTAGAAGTAGAGCTGGTGAGGATAAAAATGATGATCTGTTGACGAGCTGGTATCTTGATGAACTCTTCCAAAAAGCGCCAACCATCCCAAATGGGCATATTAAGATCGAGTAGAATAAGTTCGGGTAAAGATTCACCAGCCTTAATAATGGCCTGCATTTTATCGTAGGCTTCTTTGCCGTTTTTGCAAACCATGAGGTTTTCGGCCAAGCCAATAATCTCTAATTGCTTTTTGGTGATGAACACATGTATGGGGTCATCTTCTACTAAACAGGCTAAATTAACTTTCTTCATAAGGCAGAGTTACTCTAAATATAGTTCCTTGATTTACAACACTTTCTACGGTTATTTGACCTCCCATCACCTCAACTTGATTCCGAGTAAGGAACAATCCCAAACCTCTGGATTCCGGATGGTAATGAAAAGTATTGTACATCCCAAAGACCCGATCTGCATTGCGCTCTAAATCAATGCCTACCCCATTGTCCTCAAAATAAATGTCAATGAAATTCTTTGATTTTCTCTTGGTGTAAATCTTAATCTCCGGTTTACGATCGGGTGATGAAAAACGAATGGCATTGGAGATCATATTGTAAAAGAGACTTTCTAAATAGGCTCTGAAACCCACTAATTCAAGATCATCGCTTATCTCCGATTGAATCTTTATTCCCGAGGATTGAATCTGAAGCTTTAGCCCCATAATGGCTAAATCCTGTAGTTCTTTCAAATTACAAGGCTTCATCTGCGAGGTTGTTGCTCCTTGAATTTCTACAACTTCCTTAAGATTCTCAATGGTAGCACTCAGGTTTGAAGATGCCTGAATGAGGTATTCAAACATCTCATTTTTCAATAAATCCGGATGTTCCTCTTTTAGGAATTCTATCAAGCGACTGATACTCGAAGAATGAGAGCGTAAATTATGGCTTACTATATGGGTAAAGCTATTTAATCGATCGCTACGTTGCTGCTCCTGCTCTAATAGCATTTGCACTTTTTTCTCTGCTAATTTCCGCGCATTGATATCAATAATCTGAGAAACGAAGTACAATACTCCTCCATTATCATCGCGGATCACCGAAGCGCCCAAAAGAATGTAAACTACCTCTCCTTGTTTGGTGATGTAGCGCTTTTCCATTTGGTAATGATCGCGACTTCCATCTATCAATTGCTGTAATAAAGCCAGATCACTGTTTAAATCATCCGGATGGGTAATATCCTGGAAGCTCAGATTTAAGAGCTCATCCCTGCTGTAGCCTGTGATATCTAATACCTTATCATTTACCTGTAGCCATTTCCCTTCACTATCGAGAATCGCCATACCAATGGCAGCATTTTCGAAATTGCCACGAAAGGTCCTTTCACTGATTTTCAAACGTTCGGAGGCCGCTCTGTGTGCACTAACATCTTCTTGATACAGAATGTAGCCGCCCATTTGATGCCCCTCTTGATACCAGGGTTTTAACTCCCATTTCATCCAGCGAGAGCTACCATCTTCCTGTAAGAGTAATTCAGCGTTCGACTTTATGGTTTCTCCCTCTTCGGTACGCTTGAAATAAGGCAACCATTGGCTGGAAGACCTTGGAAATAAATAATTGAAATTTTGACCTTCGACTTCTTGGTGACTGCCTAATAAATGGAGATCCAACCAGGCCTGTGAGCTAGCTAAAACTTTAAATTCCCGATTTAGCATCACCACTGGATTAGGAGATTCGCGAATAAAAGCTTGCAATAATTGCTGCTGCTCATATTGATCGTGGACATCTTCAATGATTCCTAGGTAATAGACCTCTCCATTAGAGTTCATACTCAAATGCCCGATCCAACGAGTCCAGCGGTAAACCGTGCCGGTATTAATTCTTAATGCCAGGTTTATCTCACTCTTCTTACGGCTATGTAATTTAGGTATTAAGGCCTCGATCTTGCCCAGATCTTTAGAGTAGATCAAGTTTAGCCAATCCACCTCCAGCATTTCCCCTGGTGTAATATGGGTTTCTATTTTACACAGCTCTAATGCCTTATAATTCAATTTGAGCTTAGCTTCGCGATGGTGCCATTCCCAAACTCCCAAATCTGCTGCCTCTAAGGCAGTTTGATAGCCAATTGCCTGATGCTTGAGATTTTCCTCTGCTTCTTTTTGATCCGTGATATCCTGAAAAAGGCCGCGTAACATTCTACACTCACCATTCACAAAATCTGGAATCCCGATAGATCTGACTTTGCGAATACGCCCTTTACTTGTTTTAATGCTAAAAGTGTCATCAAAGGATTTCCCCTCCTTTAATGCTGCTTGAACATAATCTGAAATGCGCTGCTGTTCTTCCGCCCCATGGTAAAACTGAATTCCGTTTTTCACATCCGGAGTATAGCTTTCCTCAACCTCATGAATGCGTTTGGTCTCATCACTCCAAAAAAGTTGATTCCTAATCAGGTTTAGAGACCAATATCCAATATTCGCCAGTTTACTGGTTTGTTCTAGTAGTTCCCCTCTTTGCTTTAAATTAGTGATCTCATTATGAGCCCCCAACATCCGCAAGGGCTTGCCATTCTCGTCTCGAATAGCCATCCCGCGACAGCGTACCCATACGGTTCCACCATCTTTATGAAAATACCTTACTATTTGATCGTAAGGATGCTTTGGGTCCTCACAATGGGCATTGAAATTTTCAATAGCCACTTTTAGATCATCGGGATGAATCTTATCCTGCCAAGCTGCAGCTTTATGTGGCATTTTCTCTGGCTCATAGCCCATTACCTCCCAGAACCGCTCACTCATCCACTCATTTTCGGGACTCTCTAAATCCCAATACCAAAGTCCATCCAAGGCTGAAGACTGAATAAACTCAAACACCTTGATGTCTTGTTGGATCAAGTCATATAATTCCTTTTGAAGGTAATTCATAGGGGGTAATTCTGAAAGTGCTTTAAAAATAACTAAAAGGCTTTAAAAATGGGGCTTTTAAGCTTTATTGAAGTCCAAGGAAAAGAATGAAACACAAGATTTTAATAACCAGGTGATTACTCCTTACAGGCAATAATTTGTGAAATATAATGATCTACCTCCCCTTGCTCATCTCGAAGTACGGTGGCTCCCAAAAGAGCAGATAGTATGGAACCATCCTTGCAGTAATAGCGCTTTTCGATCTGGTAATTATCGATTTCACCCTGGTTAAGCTTTTCCAATAAGAGTAAATCCTTCTCCAAAACATCGGGATGCGTTATTTCCTGGAAGGTTTTCACTTTAAGTTCATCCGGACTATAACCCAGCATCTGGCAAATCTTATCATTTACCTGAAGCCACTCACCTTTGGGTCCGATAATAGCCATTCCGATGGCGGAATTGGTAAAATTCTGCTCAAAGGATTTTTGACTTTTACGAAGTTTAGATTCGGCTTCCTTGCGATCGGAGATATCTTCGGTATACATGATTATACCACCTACCTGCTTCTTGCTCTCATACCAAGGTCGAATCTCCCATCTAATCCATTGAGCATGTCCATCCATACGACGGAATAAATCTTCTTCTCGGTTTAAGGTTTCTCCCGCTAAACATCGAAGGTGCAATTGCTTCCATTCTTCCGAAATCTCCGGAAAAACATCGTAATGACTACGACCAATAATATCCTGACCTTCCAGTTTATAGTCGATCAACCATTTATGGGAACAATTGACATAGCGCATATTACGATCGAACATGGCAATGGCCAGTGGCGCTTCTTGTATAAAAGTACTATAGCTTAGAAGCCTTTCTTTCTCGTGATGGATATCAGTCCAGATTCCAACAATACGGGGCCTTTCGAAATGCAGATCCGGCTGAAAGAGCTTTCCGGATATCTGAAGCCAACGGTAACGACCATTAGACTTTCGCAATCGACATTCAATTTGGAAATCATGCAGTTTCCCAACGGAATACTCCATCAATTCCTGCATTACCCATGATTTCTCATCCGGGTGAATCAGGTCAAACCAATACACCTGACCTTCACGGCGCATTACTTCCAGATCATAGCCCAGCATTTCAGCTGCCTTGCGGTTTAAGGTCATTTGATCTGAATCGATATCCCAGTCCCAAGCGCCAACATTGGCCCCCTGTAAAACCTGGCGATACAATTCTCTTTCGGAGCGAATGGCATTTTGCGTGCGAATACTGATATCGATATCCTGAAACATGCCATAGAGCCTCAAAGCTCGGCCCTCTTGTATTTCGGGTATTCCGATTACTCGTACCCAAACATCTTTGCCGTTAGTATCTACTATTTGCAGAACCTCATCGTAGGGTTCCCCAAAGTGCTGGGCTCTGTCAATAAGCTCGGTAATCTTTTGCTGCGAACGTCCTTCCTTATAGAATTTAAGTGCCTGTCGAAAATCAGGTTTAAAATCTGGAGGCACCCCATGTATTTCCTTGGTTACAGCACTCCATTCCAGCTCTTTAGTGCGGATGTTCCAATCGTAATATCCGATTCGAGCCATTTCTGAAGAACGATTCAAAAAGTCTTCCTGATTCTTCAAGGCACTCATCTCCTTAAAAGAGAGTAACATCCTTTTCATTAAACCATTTTCCTCCTGAATGAGATGTCCATTTACCTGCATCCAAACCAATCCTCCTTCGCGATGATAAAAGCGTAAAACCAGATTGTAATTATGTTTTTCAGGATTATCGGCGTGTAAACGGAAGGTTCGCTGCTCCAAATCCTGATCTTCCGGATGTAAGCAATTGCGCCAAAAAACAATATTGGCTTTAATACTCTTCGGCTTATAGCCTAAGCGTCCCCAGAAAATTTCATTGGCCCAAAATCTTTCATCACCACCTATTTCTCTGATAGCCAATCCATCCAGGGCTTCTTTACTTAAGAAATCAAAAACTTGATCGTTCTGGCGAAACAGATTTCGAACTTCGTTTTTAAGTGGGCTCATAAGGCAGGAAAAAGCTTATTAGAAAACTAAAATCAGAAGCTCTAATATAAGCTGTATAGCTGATTCCAGCTGCTATTGTTGAAAAATTCGCAGTTCGTGAAGGCCCATAAAATAGTATTGAGAATCCTTTGGGGATTTATAAAAAACCAATCCTTGATAGTCATCCACCTCAAGCATCAAATACTGAGGACTATAAGTTAAATGATCCCGGACCACTTCGCTAAATTCTCTATCAGCACTTAGAACTTTATAGGGCACAAAATCCTTTTGACTAAGCTCCTTCCAAAACAAGGCTTTTTGGTATTGACCCTTGGTTCGCCATATTCGATGCCAAGGATCACCCTTCGTATAAAAGGCATGAATTTCATTTTGATGCAAGCTTAAGGTATCTATAGCCTGGGCAGCGCTATCCAAATAAGCTTTCAATGCCCGAGGGTAGCTTTTTAGGAAAAAGCTCTTAAGGTTCTCCGTAGCCATGGAGGATGAATAACTATAAATATGATTGGAACCAAAAGGATGGGCATCCCAATAATAGATGCGATTCTGTTCACCTAAAATCAAGGTAGTCCTGAGACTATCGGAAAAATAGCGATGATAGATGCTGCTGTCCTTGCGAAGGAATCCCAAAAGTCTACTATGGTCAATTCGCCCTACAGAGTCAAAGCTCGCAGCATAAAGCGGATTTGAGTAAAGTACTTGTGGATAAACTTGATATTCCTCGATCTGAAAAGTACTGGAGTCCCAAACCATTCTTATATCAGGTAAACTGAGTGGATAATCTAGAATTCGCACTTGTAAACTATCGGCTCTGGGCAGGCTATCTTCCCGATGCATTTTCAGTTCCTGAATTCCCCAATTCTGTAGTTCTTCCCGACTTAAAAAGTAAGTCTCATGGTTGTAGGCAAAAGCCAGAGGGTGGTAAATCGGACTATTAAGACTTAGATTATTTACCAGCATCTGCAGATAAGACCATTCCCTTAAACCAATTTCCAGCGGTTTAGGCTCCTTTTGATCGGGATTGAATTTCCCCCTATCGTAATGAGCATGCTGATTGTAAAATCGATAGAAATAGGACTGATCCGCCTGTTTTTCCCACTCTACTATAAAGCTGTGGCGCATAAAAAACAGGATGGGATAACGTACTCCTGCAAATACGAATTTCCCAGGCAAGCTATCGGCATTAACTTCAAATTGATAGATCTGCTGATAAGCACCAATAGCTTCTAAGAGTGCTTGGGGTTCAATTTTACTGCGCAGGGCCAGTTCAGAAAATGAGCGGTTTAAATCCTGAGCCTCAAAGGCATAAATATGCTCCCAGGGCAATTGGTCTTTATAATCTTCGGCAGGACCAATTCGAAAGGCTTGACTCTTTAAACTTAGACTTATCAGAAGAAAGAAAAATAGTCGTAGGCCCATATCGAATAAATTTTCCAGCTAGAAAACAAAATACATACCAATTCAATATCAGGCTATTGCTCCTCACTCGGAAGGCTCAAGACCCGCAAAACGGAAAGCATTCCAATGGCCAGAAAAAGCAGTGACTGTCCTAAACTCCGAATCTCAGTTCCCTGCCAATACCAGAATAAGGATAGACCAAACATGAGTAAAAGACTGGGCATTAATATCCAGAACAAGATGCGGCGGTTGACATCGCTCAATTGTTGTTTACTGGCTTTGGGATTCACCAAAGAAACGAAGCTCAAAGCCAAACCCGTGAGCATTAAAGCGGTATTGAGAGAAAGCAAAATTTCTTCACGTTCCCAAATGGGGCGCATATAATAGTACAATGCCCCGGCAAAAAGGGGGAATTGTAAATAGGATAGGAAATGTAAAAAGCGATTCATGGTTTACATCAATATTCCCTTCTTAGCTTCAATGGGGGCGGGTAAATCCGTTTCGCCCAGCATTTCGAGTAAATCAATCTCTATGGTTCGGCAGAGCGATAACATGGGGATATCATTAGCCATCCCCTGAAAAGGGTTTTCAGAATAATCGCCCACAATCTCCATCACCACATAGAGCCAACCGACGATAACTAAAAATGGAATCGACATCCAAATTCCGATATTACCAAATTTGGCAAATTCGGGCACCAGCCCAAAAGGCATCAGGAAAATAAAAATACAGACGAAGATGAAGCTCATATTGGCATACTGCCGCGGTAAAGGGAATTTCTTAATCCGCTCACACTTGCCTTGATGGTCGTAAAAATCATTAAGAATCTTCTGCATTTCCATGTGGCGGAAATCATCAATGAGATTTAAGTCTCGCAGTTTTTTGAGGTCTTCACCTTGTTTAAAAATGATTTGAGTAGCGGTATTCTTAGCCGCAATTAAATGATCATGTTCTTCCTTTCCTAAAAACTGTTGGAGCTCTATGCGGGTTACTTCATCATCCACCAAGCCCACACCAAAAAGCCTTTGATAGCGCCTGGCGAAAGAACCGGTAAACCCTCTTTGATTAGAGTGCTCCCAAGGCGTAGCTACCAGTAATTGACTTCGTAATGCGTATAACCAAGCAATATGGCGGAAGATCAGTTTTTGATGCCAGGCCTTAATCTCCGCATCATCAACAGGTAGGGGATTGTGTAGATTGCTAGTATAATTACGTACCACATTGCCCCAAGACCGACTGCTATTTACAATGGCGCCCCAAATTTTACGGGCTTCCCACATGCGATCGTAGGCACTGTTATTCTTAAAACCCACATAAAAGGCCACAGCGGTACCAATAATGGAAACCGGCAACCAGGGGATAAACATCCAATGATGCCCATCATCCGTATAAACATAGAGGGCCACAACCAAGGTCATCCAAAGAATTAACCAGGGAAAATGGTGTCCGGAAAAAAGAAGGATTCTTTTAAGCGAAAAATTCTTGGTAATTAACATAGTCTAAAATGCTTGCTCCCAATTTGAAACTTTTTTAGGGAATATGCACGTGAAAATCCGATTCATAAAAAACCAGCAGCCCTGCCTACTATAGCTATTATTCGGATTGGGAACTTTGTGCTTTAAGCGAAGGGTATTTAAGCATCCACAATAGGCTGATGAGTATAAATGGTAAAACTGAAATAAGCATTAGGGGATTCCAGCTCAACAAGGCACCCAATAGAACGAAGACTAATAATATGCCTATACTGATTATCGCAACCAAAGGCCCAATTCTTTTAGCTTGAGGCTTAGTGATTAGATAGACCAAGACCATTTGCCCGAACAGAGGTAATAGTATTAATGGATGGGCAAAATGCTCGGGCTGATGAAAGAGATCACTAAATAGCTGAACTTCCATTTCAAATAAGAAGGCGCTTTGACCACCGCCCCATTCCAAATAGGCAATTAGTGAACTCAAGAGGACTCCAAAGGGATAGAAACGGGCTTTTAGAATTTCATTTTTCATAAAGATTCCTTGATTTTAGAAATTTAAGGCTTGAGATTGAGATCCATAGCGAAAGCCGCTTCACTGAACATTATATAAGGCTCAATCCGAATTATCCTTATGTTTGGAATTCCCTTAATTTTCATGGTCAGTTCATGCCCCTAAATGAATGGCCTGAAATTAAGAACAAGCAATCATCCATCCTAAAAAGCATTAAATGGACATTCAAAACATTTTCCAAAACAACCGCAACTGGGTTCAAAGCAAATTAGAACTCGACCCTGAATATTTCAGTGATTTATCAAAGGGGCAAAGTCCTGAAATCTTGTATATCGGTTGTTCCGACAGCCGGGTTACCGCCGAAGAATTAATGGGCGTATCACCAGGTGAGGCCTTTATTCACCGCAATATTGCCAATATGGTTCCCAATACCGACCTCAGTGCCATGTCGGTAATTGAATATGCTGTTACTCACCTTAAGGTGAACCATGTTGTGGTATGCGGCCACTATTTCTGTGGAGGCGTAAAAGCGGCTATGCAATCGCAAGATCTGGGTATTTTAAATCCCTGGTTGCGAAATATCCGCGATGTGTATCGCTTGCACGCCAAGGAGCTCCACGCTATTGCCGATGAGGAAGATCGCTATAAGCGTTTAGTTGAATTAAATGTGGAGGAGCAATGCTTTAATGTGATTAAAACCGCCGCCCTGCAAAGAGCCCACCGCGAGCGTAACATTAGCGTGCATGGTTGGGTCTTTGATATTCACTCTGGTAAATTGATTGATTTGGATATCAACTTCGAATCGAAAATGAAGAGCGTAATGGAGATTTATAATTTGGATTAAGAAGCCAAATCCTCAATATAGAGCCAGGTTATCTACCTGGCTTTTTTGTTTGCCGCTATTAAGTTCATTAAAGTATAAGGCCTACTTTCGAGGCCGTGATTTCCATACTTAGAAATAGCAAGGCCCTAAGTCTGCTTTGGGGCATAATGGCATTTTACCTCCTGAATATCAGTGTGGATACGCGTGATTTCCAAGCTAATGATATTCCAGAAGACCTGAGCTTTAATGATCAGGAAAGTATGGTGGAAATTATTGTTGAGCAGATTTTGGGTTATGAAGATGCTTTTATCGAATACGATGATCCGGATACGGAAGAATCGCAAAGTCAAAACAGCTTAAAGATCGAAGCTCTCATTAATCCCTATCTCTTTATTGGCAAACCGCTCTTTATTGATGAATCCTTAATGGCCTTCAGCACCTTTTTTGCCGGAACATTGCCAGGCCATTTCAATATCGACAATCCTCCCCCACAAGCTTGATTTGTTTTTAAAATCGATTCCCGCTCCGCATTAAATGGAGCCTTTTTATCTAAACAAATCAAAATATGAAACAATGCATTTTAGGGATGCTTAGCTTGCTAGCATTCCCACTCTCCCTATTTGGGCAAATCACTGATGCTCAGAAAGACAGTCTATTTATTCAAGAAGTAGAAAATCAGAAGGACCCGGATAAAGTCCTACATGCCGAACCCCTTTATATCGACTTAATTCGGGATTTAGGCGCCCGTAAAGGCGAAAGGGAATGGAACATTGGAATGGGACTAACCGACAATCTTAGTTTCGATAGCTACGAAGCCTTAATTGAATATGAATGGGCCCCGATGGATCGTCTAGGTCTGGAGGTAGAGCTCCCCTTTACTCTACATTCGCCACTGGCTGGTGCCGAATCGGAGATCCCCTCCCATCGCTTAAACAGCTTAAAGGTAGCGGCACAATGGACCTTCTTGGTGAATGAACAGTATGCCAGCTCAATGGCCATTGGTTATATCAATGAATTTGAGCTTTCGGACTTCAATAATTTTGCCAGGCCACTCATTATTGGTAATGTTTATAATCCCTTTCTGGTGATTGCCAAACGCTGGGGACAGAACTTCCATTCCTTGCTGTATACCGGCCCACAAATCGCCCACCATTATGCTAGCAACCAGTGGCATAAGGCTTATGAAATCAATACCAGTTTCCACTATATGATTAGTGGAACCCGCAATTTTTTAGGTGTAGAAATCAACAAAAGCATTGAAAATCAGCAATTCGACCTTAGCTTGCGTCCACAAATGCGCGTGGCGATTGCCGATAATCTAATGATAGGGATTGTAGCCGGCATACCGATAAAGCGTGAAAATGAAAGGCTTAGTTCCTTTCTCCGCTTAATATGGGAGCCTGGCCATCCCCAAAAAAATTAGCCCATTTAAGATGAACCCTCCGGGCTCTACTCAGGTTTAGAATTCTGTTTTAAACCAGGAAAGCCAAGTCTGTACAGACTTGGCTTTTTGTTTGGACCTATTAAAGGTCGCTAGGGGAAAGAACTAATTTTCCTGTCCGGCCATCTCAAAATTGGGGCTCCAAGTGCCTTGTTTGGGCGCATCAGCCGCTAAGGCAATCGCTTTTAAGGCTGCATCATCAGAGACCTCCTTGAGCTCCGATAAAACCTGCGTCTTTAAGTTCTTTAAATCTTGGATTTTCGCTTCCTGATCCGCTCCGGTCAATTGATGATCTGCCTCCCAGCGACGTAGGAATTCAGAACGGATATCCTTAATTTGTTGGTCGATGGCCAAACTGATTAATCTTTTAAAATCGGCGGCTTTCCAATCTAATTTTTGAAGATCAATATTCATGGTTCGCATAAGAGTGGATTTAAACGGTTACTAAATTTTCATTCTGTTTTTGGGTGCTGATGGCCTCTAAACTTTGCCACTGCATTTTTCCTTGGTATTCATCAGCCATTTGTCCGGCCTCATTCATTCGGAAGAGTTTCAACCATTGATGGTCGAATAATTCTTGCAACATGGGATGCTTTTGCAGGATCTTATTAATGGCTTCCTGAGGGGCGTCGATCACCACATTTAAGCGCTGTGGTAGGTGTTGAAACTGCTTTCCATCGTGTACTGATTGCCAGGCTAAGCCGATGCGTAAATCGCCTGCCGATCCTTCTAGCACTCCAATACCGCCGCTCACATTGTGCAGGGTTTTATTACCGGCCCCAAAATTTTGATTGTCGGTGGTGCTGGCATAGTACTGAAGGTTAATCCAGGAAGTAACTACCATGGGGGCAGTCATGATCGCTTCCAAAATGGCGAAGTCTTTATCTTCCTGCCATTGGTAAGAGTGCAAGAAACTGCGAGCGCTTAGGTTTTTGCCCTTGGTTTTAGATCGCGGAGCGATTACAAAGGCATTGCAGCCTGCCAATCCCCATTCGGGGCGTAGCTGCGACCAGTCTTTGCTGCGTTTTACAATTTCTGTTTGTGCATCTTTCTCTTGAATTCCGAAACGCAAGGCTCTTTCACGTCGTGCTAATTCTGTGGCATGCTCCAGTTGCTCTTCCAGCTCTGAAAGCTCCTTCCATCGTTTCTTGTCGATTTCCCGACGGTTAATAATATGGATGGAATCGGTAGTAGTATCGTGCAGGGCCGCTATAAATATCGTATCCGCCGGAAGGCTTATCCCCTCCTCTTTTAAAGCGGCGCGTACCCTGGGGTCGTTTAATAATCGAGCAGAGGTCCAGGCATTAATTTCCCCCGAATGTCCACCGCAGGCGCCGCAATCCAGAGCAGTGGCGTGGGGGTTATTGACAGTGCTGGCACCATGCCCCACAATCATTACCATAGGAGCAAAGCCTTTACTTAAGCCCATGGCCTTTAAGGCTCCCTGTGCCATTTGCACCTGGCTTTCGAAAGGAATTCCGGAAAGGTCAAGGTCTCGATCCGGGTCAGTGGCATTGGGATCTGCCGCAGGTCGGGTCCAGCCGAAAGAATCACTAATCAATTTGGAGAGGAAGCTTAGGCCTAGTGGACTCACAAAGGCGAAGGCCGATACTTTACCGGATTTAAATCGCTTCCAGCTTTTAGCGATTTGCAGGCGGCTAAGTTTTAAACTGCGTTTTTGCTCGGTTTGACGAAGATCCCTGCCAATTTCTCGTACTTCAACCGCGCTTGGAATAAGGGCCGGACATTGATTTCTGGCTTTATCAGAAGCCAATTCCTTATACTGCAGAGGCACACCGAAGAAACCCGCAAAACCCAGGGTTTCAATCTCGGGATCTACCTGTTCCAGATTTCGGCGGTAAAGCTCTGAGCGCACATCGATACAAAATACCGCTTGGGCCTTAGGACGCTGAGCTTGAGTTTCTTTCGCTTTATGATTTAAGCGCTCCTTTAATTCTCTTTGTGCGGCATAATCAAAGGCATCCTGCAATAGGAGGCGGCTCTCTAGACTTTCACTGCCCGGGAAGGCCGCCTTTAATTCGAGGATAGCTAAATCTGCCTTGCGTTGCTCCCAAGCTTTGTAGAGTTTTAAGTCGTTGAGTCCTTCAAGTAAGGCTGCTTCCCAAGTCAATAAAATGGTAAGGAAAGATTCCAGGTTTTGAGTATTGCCACCATAGAGTTTGGCTTGCCAGTCTTGGCCCGCCACGTAGGATGACCAACCTTTGAGTTTTAATAAGAGGCTGTGCAGATAGGGTTCCAAGGAAGGACCTTTAAGAGCCAGTACCTTAATATTTTGTTCGAGCGCTTCCTGATAATTGGCTGAAAGGCCTTTCACATAATTTCGGAAATTGGGTAGGCCCATTAATTCGGGTGCCCGGTTAATCATGGCTTCTTCGCGCCAGATTTCAAAGAGGTCAATTCCCTCTGCATAAGGCTTATCATGCTGATTGAAAAAGTGAGCAGCCCATTGCGATACCCGATCTACCATAAAGCGCGACCAATCCTTGGTTCCATGTTCCCGGGCCAGATCTCCTAAGGTATAGAGTTCATAGAGCTCATAATTAGAAGCGGTAAGGGCCAGAAATTTAGCCTGGGCTAAAAACTCGGCACTGCTTTCCGGGCGATTATTAGCTTGAAGGGCGCGCTCGATATCCGCAGCGATAATCTGCCCTTCTTCGTACTGGGCTAGGTAAAAGTCCAGCGACATGCTCATGTCTATTCCGGCGCGACGCTTAAGGCTGAAAGCCGCTTCTTGAAAATCTTGATGGAGCAGACCCAGATAGGGATTTACAGCGATGGAATTTTCTAAAGACCAGGCGGGAGCTAGCTTTTGGCAAGCTGTTTCGAGGGCCATTTTAATTTTTGCATCCATAATTTTTGCTTTTTAAGCGATTAGCTATTTGCTCGTTTCAATGAACCAAAGAGGCGATCGGTGAGAACGCTCAGATAAAAACCATTGCGAAGGTGAATTTCCATCGCTCTGAACCTGCTGGAGGTTCGGAACCGTTTGGGCAAGAAATAAGTGCCCAGAGCCAAGATGGTAAAGGCCAGTAATACTCCTATGCTGAGGAAGATTTGTACGGTACTAAGCTCTGGACTCTGGGCAATTTCGGGCCTCAGAGCTAGGTGAATGATATCTTCCAGTATAAAGAAGCTTAGCACCACCAGCATAGCCCGTAATACCAGAATAAAGCGCGCTCTGAGTTCAATTCCTTCTTCAAAACTCTTGGAGAGCAGCACCGAAGTACCCACTGCGATAATGGCTGCAACAATGAGCAAACCTAAGCTCATTCCCTCAAAGCCACCTCGCAGAGTCAGCACCCCACCAAATATGACTAAGGCCAGTATCATGGCCATTAAGACCCTGTTCAGGGAGACTTCGGCCTTCTGGTTTAGCCATTGATCATTGCGATAACGATCGATCTGGCTACCCGAACTTAGGAATGAGTGGGCCTTGTAGAAGGAATGAGCCATCAGGTGTAAAAGTGCTGCGGAATACAATCCTAGGCCGGAAAGCATAAGGCTGAAACCCATATGCCCGATGGTTGAATAAGCCAATGATGTTTTAATGGCAGGCTGAGTTGGTGCCACCGCCGTTCCGTACAAAGCACTTAAGGCGCCAATGCTTAAGAGCAGAAGACTAGCCGCTTCGGTTCCACTAATTAAGGGCGAAAAGCGAATGATCAGGTAAGGACCGGCATTGATCAAACCGGCGTGTAAGAGTGCTGAAACCGGGGTTGGGGTTTCCATAACTTCGAGGAGCCAGCTGTGAAAGGGTATTTGCACCGCCTTAAGCGCGGCAGCCAGAACCATAAGGATGGCCGCGGCATTTAATTGAGCAGACCAGGCTCCGGCTTCCAATTGACTAAAGATCGCCGACAATTGGGCGGTATGAAATTCGGAGTAAATCAGGGCCAAAGCACTGATGAGCAAGATATCGGCAATGCGGGCTACCACAAATTTCTTGCGGGCGGCTAAGCGGGCTCTTTCGCGATGACCGTAAAAGAGTAAGAGCCTTTGCAGGGCCATGCTGGTTCCCGTCCAAGACAGAGCTAGCAAGAGTAGGTTTCCGGATAAGACGAAGAACTGAATCAAAGCAACCGTAAGCGCTAATTTGGCGCTAAAGGCTCCTTCGCGGGAATCGCCATCCATATAATTACGACTGTAGCGAAATACGATAAAGGCGATCAGGTTAATCATGAAAAGCAGCAGGCTATTGAGACGATCCACTCGGATGGAGAAACCTAAGTCGGCAAAACCGAATAGAGCCGACTCCATTGGCCCTTGGACATAGACCCAAACCAGGGCCAGGCTGGCCATGCTTAATCCCAAGATTGAAGATCGAATAGTGAGGCTATTGGGGAGCTTCGGATTTTTAGGCGCATAAAAAAACCCAATTCCAAGGTTTAGGATTGGGCTTAGCAGAATGGCAGTGAGAAGTATGGCAGTCATTTCTTGTGCTTTTGTGACGGGACAAAACTAGAATGGATATATCATAAGTTTTTATTTATATTTCGAATGTCAATCATAAAAGCATTTTATGAACTATACTTTGAATCAGATTCGGGTATACCTCAAAATTGTTGAGACCGAGAGCATTACTAAGGCTGCAGAAGAGCTTTATATGACCCAACCTGCAGTGTCGATTCAGCTGAAAAATTTCCAGGATCAATTTGAAGTTCCGCTTACTGAATTGATTGGTAGGAAACTGCATATCACCGAATTTGGTTATGAGATTGCGGAGATTGCAGAAAAAGCATTTTTAGAACTGGAAAACCTCAGGTTCAAAACCTTAGAGTTTAAAGGTCTACTATCAGGGAAGCTTAAAATCTCCTCCGCCTCCACCGGTAAATATGTGATTCCCTTTTTCCTGAGCGAATTCCTTCAAACTGCGCCTGGCATTAATTTGGTATTGGACGTAACTAATAAAAGTCGGGTGCTAGAAAGCTTAAAGCAAAATGAAATTGACTTTGCTATAGTTTCGGTAATTCCCAAAGATCTGGAGGTAGAGGAAGAAAAACTGGTGGAAAACAAGCTCTTTCTGGTAAGCGATGGCAAGGGAAATCCTAAAAAGAAGCCTTTGATATTTCGGGAAGAAGGATCAGCAACCCGCCAGGAAATGGAGCGCTATTTTCAACAGCATGGCAGCAAGGATCGCAAGAAACTGGAGCTCACCTCTAATGAGGCGGTAAAGCAAGCGGTGGTGGCGGGTTTGGGAAATTCCATCGTACCCTTAATCGGGATTAAGAACGAATTATTGAACCAGTCGATACATATTGTTCCACGGCGTGGCTTACCCCTTAAGACCGACTGGCGTTTGATTTGGCTTAAAAGCAAGCGGTTATCCCCTGTGGCCCAGGCCTATCTCGACTATATACGGGAACACAAAGAGGAGATTATCGAAAAGCATTTTAAATGGTATGAGGACTTTGAGGGAGAGATCAGTTGAGAAAAAGATTCTTGCTAATCTGGCGGCCATCTCCAAAACGAATGATAATAGTATACATACCATGCAGCTCAGACCCCAGCTGAAAAGCTCCAGTAGCAGCTCTTTTCAGATTATGCTCAATTATACGCCCTGAGAAATCGACAAGATCTAATTGATAATTGCAATCTACCGATTCAAAACCTCCCAATTTGAAGCTTCCCTCTGTGGGGTTTGGGTACAAATAAACAGTTTGTGCCGATGGAATATCGCAAGGACTATCATCTAGTTTCAACCAGGGATGATTTCCATTTCTATCTATTTGATTTACGGAGTAATAACCAGGACTCGATGATCTAGCACAAGTAAAGTAAACAGTCCCATCCTCAGCTAAGATGGGGTTTAAGAAAGATTTATTCCCGTAAGATGAGGCTGCTATTTTTGCTCGATAATGCAGAACTAAATGGTTATTATATAGATTTATTTCAAAGCCTTCGTAGAGCTTATGGTCAATATCCGATCGATAGATTGTACTCTTGGAAAGAAGAAAGTGATTTTCGGAATGTGCCACTTCGATTCCCGGTAATAAGGTATCACCAGATGGATTTAAAAAGTATTCACTTTTAAACTCAATAGCTCCAATTCTTGTCAGGCTAGCATCAAAAACATCTAGTTTCCGCAAAGCTTCAGTTGGACTATACACTTTAATAATTCGATCCTGAACAAGCCAATCTGACCTTCCTTCAGCATGCGCCACATATATATTGGCACTGCTCTCCGCTGAAAAACGAAACTTGAATTGACTAATCTGATTTAGGTCATCGCTATTTGCCAGAATATGGTAATAATACCGGTCCTCTGTTAAGGAGTCGAGAACCAGAAAAGTACAATAGGTGGTATCCATATAAGTCTCAGCATTCAGGATTTGAATATAAGGATGACCAATCTGATCCATATTTAACAAGCTATTTAGCTCTATTTGTCTTATTGTCTTTCCTGTGTTCAGGCTTATGCAATACAAACTATCAAATGCACTTGCTCCTGCTTTCCAAAACCATTGTAAAAGCTGACCATTTTCCTCGAATGAATCAGCGAAAGGCCTAAGCTGGTTGGAGCTTTGCCAAAGGATTTGTTCTTGATCCATGTCAAATACAGCAAAGGCATATAGATCGGGGCTACCGATTTCCCAAGCCTTCTGCTCCAAATAAAGCAGTTTATCTTCCTTGCTAAAGAAAATAGGTTCAAGACTATAGGAAGCGGTACTAGGAAAGAGCAAGGGTAAACTGTTGAGCGCTATGCTATCCCCGCTTTCAGAATCCAAAATTGACCAATACCCACGAGATGTAGAGGGATTACTAAATCTTGATACAGATTTCCCGTAACAGACCAAACTATCCCCATTTAATAGGCTGAGCCGAATACTTTCACTACCGGAATTAAATTGACGATCAATGGTTTCTGAAAATAGATGATTGACAGTCCATTGAGCTTTTAGCTGAGTAGAACATATCAAGAATAAAATGAGCGCATAAAAGGCAAGGCTCCTTCCATTTTTTAAAGAATCGATTAAAATCAAAGGACCCTTATGATTTTTCAACTTGACTATAATTGCTCCAGTCAGCAAGGTAGGATTTATGAGTAGCAATGAACATCACAAACATCCTATAAACTATTTAAGCTAGGATCTGTACACTGAATATGATTGCTGTTTGACCTATATGTTGGAAAATGAAGAGGAGATTTTTCACTTCGAAGATCTAGCCTAAATCAATCCTTAAATTTGATCAAGCCTACTTAGTTCGATTTCAACTGGTATAAAGCAATCGCCTCTTTGAGCTCCCTTTTGGAGCGCCTGCCAGCCTGATATCCTAATAGCACTCCTACTCCTCCTAAAGCAAAATTAATCCCGGCTCTTAAGGGAGTACTTGCATGATTAATAGCATCATGAAATCCATCGCTATCTTCAGGCTTATACTGATTGTACTCAACTATTGCGGCAATACCTCCTAATAATAATACACCCGCGATAGAATAGTCTACGATAGACCAGGTTTTACTTCTCCTTGAGCTTCTGGCCAATAGATAGATATCAGAATCTTTAATTTCCGTGTGCAAGAGATAGTTCCGTATCTCACGACTGGAATAATTTTCCAAATTTAGATTCTCAGCCTCAATAGGAGTGTATTGAGCCTGAAGGTTTAGGCTGCTTAAAAGCAGAATCAAAGGAAGAACTACAGATTTCATTAAGGTTTATTTAGCTTAACAATTGAAGTCTAAATATACCTTTACCTTGAATTTCACCAATCCCTAATTTGTATTCGGCTTCTTTAATCCACTGCATACAGCTTTTCCATCTGCCCTTTCACTACATTCTCCGGAGTAATCTTCATTATAGATTTTAAAAGAAACTGCCCCCAGGGTTTATGCACCAATTGCCCGAAGCGCCAGGAATTATTAACCACATAATCCACTTTGGCTCGGCGTTGGGCCTCAAATTCCTGAAATGCTGCCCTCAAGTTTGGGCTTCTCTTATGGATAAGTTGAGCCAGGTAATAGGCATCCTCAATTCCCTGACAAGCCCCCTGCCCCATATTAGGAGTAGTGGCATGGGCAGCATCACCTATTAAGCAAGCCCGATCTTTATGCCAGCTATCCAAACGTTTTAAATCGGCTAGTTCTGTGCTATGTACAAAGTCGGTTGCGCGGATAATTTGATTGACCACAGGATCAAAATCTGCATACATTTCTTGGAGGCTGTCGATACTAATTTCCGCCGGTGAAATTTCAGTATTAAGCACGGCGAAGAAGTAAACCTGATCTTCGGATATATGGGAAAAGCCAAAGCGCCTTTTAGGCCCCCAAAGCTCTTTGCCTTCCTTTCGCAATGCTTCGGGTAGGCGAATATGAGCAATGCCTCGGGCACAAATCTGATGACTTTGGCGGTATTCGGAGGCAAAGCCTAAACTTTGACGAAGCTTGGATTTGATGCCGTCCGCGCCAATAATCCAATCGGCTTTGCGCTTGGCATTCTCAAACTGAATTTCAATCTGATCGCCTTGCTGTTTATGGCTGAGATAAGGCATGCCCAGTTCCACCTTAGCCACTGCTTTTACTTTCTCTAAAAGTATGGCTTGCAATCTGGCGCGGTGAATGGCCACAGTTTGATTGCCAAAACGATCGGCCACCACATTGGAGTCCACCTCTTTTACCGCTTTTAAATTGGGATAGGCGATTTCCATTTTGTTGAGCACAAATCCCGCCTTCAGAATCTCATCTTCTATTCCCAACCTCTGCAATACCCGCAAGGCATTGGGCTGCAACCAAAGACCGGCTCCAACTTCTGATAAATCCTCTGCCCTTTCGTAAACAGTCGACTGTATGCCTAGCTTTGCTAAGGCCAAGGACATGCTTAATCCGCTTATGCCTCCACCGATAATGGCTATTTCCATTGGAATCGTAATTTTAGGTCAAATTTACTAAATTAGGTCAAGTGTACTAATATTTCATGAAGACAAAAGAGCGCATTTTAGCTAAAGCTTTAGAACTATTTAATTCTGAAGGCCTTAAAGAAGTTACTCTACGCAAGATTGCGGTAGCTCTGGAGATTAGTCAGGGTAATTTGAACTACCATTTCAAAACCAAAGGCGAATTAATAGCGGCCCTTTACTTCGATTTGGTAGCGCATATGGACCGTGAAATGGAAAAGATTGTCCAGGACCAGGCCCTCCTACCCCTAATTTATGAGAGCTCCTGGGTATCGATGAAAACCCTTTACGACTATCGCTTCATCACCAAGGATCTTTATGCGGTGCTGGACGCTGACCCCGAATTAAAGAAACATTATTTGGGTCTGCAAGGATTGCGCAAGCAACAATATATGCAGCTCTTTAGCCATATGATCCAACAAGGCCTCATGCGCCCCGAAGAATTTGAAGGTGAATACCTGGGCCTCTATGAACGCATGAATATCCTAGGCGACAATTGGATCAATGCCTCCATCCTCTTTAAAGGCAAAGATCAGGCGGTAGTGAAGCATTACCATCGCTTGCTTTTTGAAATGGTTTATCCTTATTTAACTGAGGAGGGGAAGAAGGGCTATGGTGGATTGATGGATTAAGATTTTCTTTTCATCTAATTGGATTTGAAGCGATAAATCTGTGGTTCTGCAGCATAGCAAATAACATACTTTCATTTCTTACTACTATTTAATATAGATTATACTAGAGCAATCAGGTCATAGTATAGACAACAAAGACGAATAATCAGCACATGGTGTACCCTTCAAGTTACAATCGAGCGTGCACGTAGTTATAAATAAAAAATCCCTTCTGATTACACTGGAAGGGATTTATGCGCTCGTAACAGAATTCGAACCTGTGACCGTCTGCTTAGAAAGCACAAAGCAGACAGTTCTTCACTTGCATTTTACTGTAAAACAGTAGTTTAAAATTGAAAAAGGTTCGGTCAGTCACTTATTATTAACAGTACGATTAACTGGGATTAAAACATACCCTATTGACTTTTTAGTTTGTTCAAACGGACGACTATTCAGTCATAAATAAAGAAAGATAATCATCAAAAACATACTTCTGCGGCTTTGAATCACCCCATTTTTTCAATATACCAATTCTCTCAAGGCTATCAACAAGCTTATAAGAAGCCGGTCTTGACAATCCGATGATCTCAGTTACCTCAGAAACTTCTACAATTGGCTTGACATACAAATATTCTACAACTTTTTGTGCATTTTCGGCCCTTCCTCGTAGAGTGTTAATTTTTTCACTGACTGTTCTATTCAAATTCAGAATTCCCTCTAAGGTGCCAATTGATGTTTTAGCAGTTTCTATGATTCCTGCTAAAAAAAATGTAATCCAAGCCTGCAAGTCACCAGACTTCCTTACCAGCATTAGTTTTTCATAATATTCTAGCTTGTGCCTTTCGAAAAAGTCTGATAAATACAATAGCGGTTTTTCCAACACCTTCTGTTGAACTAGATATAAAGTGATTAACAGCCGCCCTACTCTACCGTTCCCATCTAAAAAAGGGTGTATTGTTTCAAATTGATAATGGATTAATGCTACTTTGACAAGAGGGTGTAAATTAGTTTCATCACTATTTGCAAATTTTTCTAAATCACCCATTAAGCCTGCTATTTCAATATGCGGAGGAGGCACAAATGACGCAGAGCTAATTCCCATCCCCCCTATCCAATTCTGACTTCTACGAAACTCTCCCGGTTCTTTTCTTGCACCCCTCACCCCTTGTAAAATACTTTTATGTGCAATCTTTATTAATCTGCTGGAGATTGGGAGTTTTTTCAAGTGCTCAATTGCTAAATTCATGGCCTCAACATAATTTTGCACTTCCCGCCAATCATCCCTTCTTTCATCCCGAATCTGATTCTGTGATTGGACTGCTTCAGGCAGGTCTGTGTTGGTGCCTTCAATTTTACTTGATTTTGTAGCTTCCTTAACTACATGTAGCCTAATGAATAAATCGATATTTGGGACAAACTTTGAAAACATATCGAGCTTACCTACAAGATTTGAAGCTTCAGCTAATAGATTGGCTAAATTTGTATCCTTCATTTCCCATCTCCTATCAATTTCAGAGGGTTTGAAGTAATGATAGGTTCCTTCATTGATAAAGTACCCTTGGTGAAATTGGTCCATATTAACAGCAATATTATAGAGAAGTTAACAAAACAGGCGATTTGGTTAACAGAATCCAGCCATTGTTAATCAAAACCGCGGAATAGTTTACAAAACTAGTTGAGCTGTATAATAAATCCCAAGTTTGGTATAAAACTATTTAGATTGAACAACTATCACCACAGGTACATCGAAGTTATAGTGACTACTTAAACCTCCTGAAAGCCTGTACAAACTGGTAGTAGCCGTAGCCTACGAATAATCGAGCAAAGAAGTCAAGTATATATACGAAGGCATTGGTCTCAAATACAAAGCTTGATAATCCATCATACAAATCCAGCTTATGCAGCGGATTTAATAATCCGATAAACAACATTGTATATTCATCACCGGTCAGCCACCGTCCTTCAAACTGTCCAGAAATAAGAATTAGCACGAAGAAAACCACAACCACAACTAAAGTAAAAACAACTGCTCGAAGCCAAGATGTTTTATGACGATTACTAATGCTGTTTAAGCCCAAAATCAAATAATCCTGCAAAGTCCTTAATTTAATTCTCCATTTTGCCCAATCACCTCCCTTAAACTTTACCCAAGTAGCATTTTGCTTTGCTCTCGCTTCAAATTGTCCATACTTACTTGCTTCATAAGGATCGCCATTTTCTAAGGAAAGCTTCTTTATTACTCTAAATGTTTCTTGAAATTGCACTGTTGAAATACTATAATCATAATCTACATTACTAGCAAACAACTTATTTTCAGAACTGTAGTTTACAGAAAAAGACAAATCATTCTCTAAAAATGCCAATCCATTATTAAATATTGATGAATACAGGTCAAACCCTTTTAAAAATCTAACCTCTATGATACTTACATGTTCATTAAATGAACTGCCGCGAAGTAGTAAGTTATGGCAGAATACAGTCTCAGTTACTGAAAACACTCCCTCAATTGCGGAATTAAATACAACAGAAGGTTCATTAAAATTACAACCATGAATTTTTAAAACACCTCTTATTTTTACTGAAATCAATTCAAAAGGTCCTGAAAAATCACATCGGGCGATTTGCCCCCCATCAAAGACCACTCCTATCAACTTGAAATTGGAACCGAATTTCGTATCAAAACATTTTAAATCAACTGAAGACTTATGATCATCACCAAAGGAAAATATAGTTAAACCTAGTTTAATGTTACATCTAAAAAACGTCAACCTCAAACTAATTGAAGTATTTTGATCAAAAACTAATTCACCTTCAATGTGAAGGTCTTTAAAGTCTGCATAATTCAGATTACAACCATAGAAGCAGATATCTCCAAAATACTCTCCGGACACCCGAACAGCTAAGTCCGTATAATCCGCTATTATTATTTCTACCGGGTCTCTCGTGCTAAATTTGTGTACGAGTCGAAGCGGCTGGTCTTTTTCTTCAGGTTTAAGACTTAGTAGCTCTCTTAAATTAAGAACCTTCCTTGGCATTAAAAAGCTTTAATCGTTATCCCCATCCCCAATTCATATCCACTTTAAACAGGTAACAAGCATATTGTATCCAATTAACAGAACAACTTAAACCATCTCACGATCCCGCAACCTCAATAGGCATATCCTTCAACTGACTTTCTGATATGCATCTCAAAGGCCTTGAGATGCACATAAAGGGTTTTCGGTAAATCCTTAAGATCTGAATTCAATCATCTACCAGAGGTTTTCAAATTCAAATTCCGGGTAAGGAGAATTGATATTTACATAATAGTCGAAACAAGAAATTCAAGGATTTCTCAAACCTAAAGACCTTCCATATCAGTTGCAAGGGGAAAATTCTCCATTTTTTTATCAGAAAATCCCTTTAGCTAGTCCTTCATCAAAATACTCGGAATGAATTTGCAACCTGATCCTAAATAGACTTATTCACCCCACCAAGCTTGCAATCCTCCTATACTCCTTCCACTTAGGATCGTATTTAAAGCCGCAGCCGAACTCGATCCATTTGTCTTCCTTTTCATTTAAATCCATTAAGGTAGCCTGGGCAAATTCGGGATTATCAATATACATATCCATGATCATCCCAAAATCAGTAGCGACTCTTGCCACTACATGAACCACGCATTCTTTTTTAAGAAGATCCTTAAAGTAATCCTCAATAGTTCCCATATCTAATTCTTCAGAGCCTGAATCATCTATTTCCACGCTAAACTGAAGATTGTAGGGACAATACTTTTTATAAGGGTAATCTTTATAAGCTAAATCCAGCCAACCCGTTGCCGGCTTGCCGGTTTCAGTCTCCGTCATTAGAATAGTAATAGAATTAGGGGGATAAACCCCTTCAGTAGACCGAATTGTATCCCAATCCAGATCTTCCTTGTTGCTTTTAAAAAAACTGAGTAGTCCCATATTTATGTGGTTTCTTCAAAGAACAAGCACCCTAGCTTAATAAGTTGGCTGCTTTCTATCGGCATTAAGCCTATCCATTAAAGCCTTGAAATTAAGATTATCTGAATTTCCACTTTCATTCACTTCAAAATGATTGAGCAAGGCCCATTCAATTTGCTTGAGGATTGTTTCCTTTTGTTCTGTATTGGTGATTTTATCAAGACTCCTCATGAGTAATTCGGGCTGACAAATAAGACAAGCTCCCAATGAGTATAAAGGCTCTTCATTTACTGATCCTCGATTAGCCCAGATGCTAGCGATGAGTTTATCAATAAGCTGAAGATCTTTGCTAGCACAGAAATAATCAGGAATTAATTGAAGAATGGGATTGTACTTCCTATCCGTATATTGATTCAACACTACGGCAATTGATCCTGAACTTAAAGAGTCTCGACCTTTCAAAGTAAGGTTCAAACTATCCGCTAAAACTCTCTGCTTGTCCAGAACTCCCATTATGAGTCCTCTTAGGGAATCACTGTGAAGAGCACTTAAGTCCTGAATACTACTTCTCGGAATAAATCCTTCCATTTGACTTCCCTTCCAGGGACTCAAGCATGCCCAATCTGACTCATCCTCTAATTGGTAGTAGAAAATGGCATCCTTATACAAGGTGTCTATGCTGTGAAATTACATCCCTGGCCCATTTCGAACCTCTATATAATTGAGGCTATCAATAAGAACAGCAGGCCCTTTCTGAGCTAGCATTGAAAATGAAAAACACAGCATTAGGCATGGTAGTATAGTGCTTTTTATTTTCCTCTAATCTATTTAGAAATGAGCAGGTAATACATCCTCTTAATTTCGGTAGGCTTGGTAAAAAAACAGAAATCTCCAATCTGTTCTTCTAGTTTAATCATTGGGAAGGCAGAAATCTAAATGCCTGAAATTAAATCCTTTTCAATTAAATACCTTAATTCCAATAATGATATACCCTCCTCTGGAGTTTGATCTATATTCCAATCAAGAAATTCCAGCGTGCCAACAAATGAAATCACATTATACTCTCCCAATATATGATCGAGGTAAAGAAAGAATAATGCCTGACTGCCGATTAAATTTGAATTCAAATTCTTGATATAGACTGCGGCATTCACCTTTTGATGGGTAGAGTCGATCTCTGGGATCACTAGAATATGACTACTTGGGAATTCGGTATCCTCAAAATTTAGGCTAATCTCATCTTTAGCTTGTCGAAACTTATGGACTATCCAATTATCAATAACTGGCTTAGCTTCAAAAATAACTTCCACTGGCCTAAGCCCCTCTTTCTGACCATCTGCACTTAAGATCAAGACAGTTTCCCCATTTTCACCAATAGTCATTTCAGGGTAAAGCATGGGATGATATTCTCTAGCCTTTGCACTTAATTGATTGTAGATCCCGTAATCCTTAAAGTCGGATCGGATAAAATCCTCCAATTCATTTTTATGGCGAATCACCCATTTCCAGAATTTTTCTTCCCTAGTGGAACGTTTAAAAATAGTAATGGCCATTAATTTAGAATTATAACACTATCCACATTCATTAGCTTATCCGAATTAAACATGGCAGCAGGAGAAATCACCTTTTCATCCAATGGAATCTGATCCCCGTATCGCTCTTTCAATTTAGCTTTAACCTGATCATGACTAAGGTCAAAGTCCGCAAGCCTTTCTAAAGCCCCGATTTCAATTCCAGTTGCCTGCTGGTAAATTTTCCATACCAATTCAGAGCAATACATTTTATCGTCAGACCATTCAAAGTATATATCATAGGGCTTGCCCATATATTGCTCTCCTATTCGCCTCATTTTCTTCAAGGTGATTGAATCTAGAACCTGGTCTGCGTTTTTCAAACGCTTTATTACATAATGCCCCTCTTTACCTCGAGCGATCCATTTTTTAAGGGGTGTTAGGCGTACCGGCTGTACCGCCTCATAAACGAAATACTGGCCTTGCTTCTCATAAATTATCCCCATATGACTGTATGGAGAGTGGGTCGCCAATTGAATGGCTTTGCTTTGAGCTGACTTTGAGCTTTGGAAAATTATATCGCCACTTTGAATCCTTTGTTCGAGGGAATGAGCTTCCCTTAGCTCAACATCTTGGACGACCACTTCTCCGAATTGATACATTTTAAAGCCCAATAACTAATCAAGCCTACAATTCCCAGAGCCAAAGCAATTAGAAGTCTTTTTCTCATCCAAGATTAAGGTTTAGGGCTTTAATATACTTGGAGTTTCTAGCAATTGCTAAGTTAAACTTCTAGCTTTTTAGGCGGCATGGCTTTAGATGAAGAACTGCGATTAAACGCATTAGATAGGCAAGCGAGCTTAGGCCTGTAAAGAAATAAAAGCTGATCCTAATGGGCTAATCATTATCCTTGAAAAGGTTCCTGGATGACCGCCGCCTCCCCTATTTTACAGATACCACTCTCTGATTTTCGGTCAGTAGTTCACCTTTCTTCAGCTTCATGGAGAATTGAGCGGCTCCTTCTGCAGACATATGCACCAGATCATTAAAACACTCATCCTTCATTTTCATATCTCCGTAATCGTAGAAGGGTATTTCTGGGTAGTGCTTAAAATAGAAAGCATAGAATTCAGGCTGAAGAACTTCCACGGATTCCCATAATAAGTGATGAACCGGAGGATTAATGAATATCAATGCAATTCCTTCCCTTTTACAGTAGTCTACGATCTTATTTAAAAAATACAATTCGTGTTTTGAAGTATCAAAATTCAGATCACCGACCTCAATTTGCTCTACTGCTACAAATCTCCTTTTCGCACTTTTTAGCTTGTTAACAGTTTTGCTTTCAGATCCTTCACCGTAAGTAGCCCTACCTGCAAATAAAAGCTGAAACCCAATTAAAGATTGAGACATAAAGGCCCTTAAAGTTTCCTTTGGCCTTAAGGAGTATAAATAGTGCAACTCTTCTGTATTTAATAGGGGCAAGTAAAGCTTTAACTTATCATTCAGTTGAGTTTCATTTAAAAACCACTTTCCACCGATACTGGTTGAAATATTTCTGGAGTTAAAGCCCAGAAAGAGCGTATCGATTTGAGGATTCAGTTCCTTGAGTTGCTTGAGCTTGATATAGCTATAAAAATAAGGGTCGCCTCCATGTGCATAATTCTTATACTCGGGTAAATAGGTTTCGTCAAAAGACAGATTCATTTGTGAATTCCCAAGGACTAAGACATGCTTTTCGGATTTAATCTTGAATGGACCTAATTTACTTCCGAGGAATACTCGGTTAACTAAAAACATTAGTCCAATAAACAAGCCCAGAACCAGGAAGAACAGCAATACTTTGCTAAGAAATGTTCGCATCGGACTAAAAATCAAAATAGATAAAATCCTGTCGGGCTCCACCGAAATAAAATAAGAGAATCCCTAAGAAACCATACAATGCCCACCGATACCTTCTTTTCCAGTTTAAACCCAAAGTTTCCAAGCTATGCTTGTCTTTTCGATAGAGCCATTCCACCAAAAAGAAAACCATGACCATTAATATAATTCCAAGCGCTTTCTTTCCTCCTGCTAAATTGGGCATGGCTAATAAGGAAGGTGAAAAAATTCCATTGAGATAAGCCCAAGCATGGCTTATACTTTCTGCCCGGAAGAAAATCATGGAAAAGCCCGTAAGACTAAATACCTTCATCATCTGAAGCATTTCTTTAACTGAAGGCATGATCTTGCCTTCTGCTACCAGTCCGGTATACTGAACCATTTCCTTTCTGAATAGAACAAATGGTAACATGTAGGTTGCATGGATAGCGCCCCATACAATGAATGTCCAGTTTGCCCCATGCCAAAAGCCAATTACTAAGAATTGTAATACCGTTATAAAGGCCAGCTTTGTGGTACTTTTTCTATGCTTCAAGGCTAATGGCAGATATAAGTAATCCCTAAACCAGGTTGTAAGCGATATATGCCATTTGCGCCAAGCCTCAGGTATATTCCTCGAAAAATACGGATAGGAAAAGTTCTTCATCAAGTTAAAACCGAAAAGGCGAGCAGTGCCAATTGCTATATCGGAATAACCTGAAAAGTCAGCATAGATTTGAATGGTGAAAAATATGGCGCCTAATACCAGTGCACTTCCATTATAATCTGAAATTCCCCCAAAAGTTTGATTAGCGAAATTGGCACAGTTATCCGCAATAACCATTTTTTTAAATAATCCCCAAAGCATTTGACGTAAGCCATCTACTGCCTTTTTATAATCAAAATGTCTCGGTTTATAAAATTGCGGTAAAAGATTGGAGGCCCTCTCAATTGGACCAGCCACTAATTGTGGGAAAAAGCTCACAAAAGCTAAAAATCCGATTAAATCTTTAGTAGGCTCTAATTTTCGCTTATAGACATCTATTGTGTAGCTCAATGTCTGAAAAGTATAAAAACTAATTCCTACAGGAAGAATGATATTTAAGGAGTCCCCAGCAATTTCATAGCCGAAAACAGTAAATGCTGCTTTAAAATTACTGAGAAAGAAGTTGTAGTATTTGAAGAAGCCTAAAAGACCAAGGTTTGTAAATACACTTAACCAAAGGAGTGTCTTTCTCTTTTTGGGACTAAGTTCTCGAGTTAGGCCTCGACCAATTGCAAAATCAACAAGGGAACTAAATACTATTAGAGATAGAAACCTCCAATCCCACCATCCATAAAAAACATAGCTCGCCAGTAAAAGAAAAGCGTTTTGAAGCTTCAGACTAGTATTCGTCAAAAACCAATAGACCAAGAACACTACTGGTAAAAAAACCGCGAAATCTATGGAATTAAATAGCATTTGAAATTTTACAATAAGTATTTATATCTACTTTAAATCAAAATAACTTGCACAACAAACTATTCAATAATAAAATTATCTACCCAAATTTAATCAGGCAGAAAAACACCAGTAAAATTTCAAATTCATGCGAAGCAGTTTTTACTTTAAAATATAATTCAATCTTAAATAATGCTATCTGATCAAAAATCCAGACCACATTACTCTGTCTTTATATCTTAAGTAAATACAACAAAGAAACTGCTTCCACAAAGATATATTCTTAATCCAAATTATTCCTAATTGGACTATAGGGTTTTTCTGTTTTTTTAAAGTTCCCAAGGAAAAGCCATCTCGAAAAGCCATCTCGAAAAGCTTGAACCTATAAGTTGATTCTGATTGAGTTCTTTGGTCATACACCAAAAATCCTCGGGCTGTCGCCCTGTATTTTTCATTTCTAGCCCTGGCTTGCAAGCAAGCTTACGCCGGGAAGGATTAGCAAGCTGATCCTGATAAGACTCAATGGTCATTCACCAAAAATCCTCGGGCTAGCGCCCTGGCTTTTTCATTTCTAGCCTTGGGCTTGCAAGCGAGCTTGCGCCGGGAAAAGGATTAGCAAACTGATCCTGCTAAAGCTCAATGGTCATTCACCAAAAATCCACGGGCTGTCGCCCTGGCTTTTTCATTTCTAGCCTTGGGCGTGCAAGCAAGCTTGCGCCGGGATAAGGATTAGCAAGCTGATCCTGCTAAAGTTTAATGGTCATACACCAAAAATCCGCGGGCTGTCGCCCTGTATTTTTCATTTCTAGCCTTGGGCGTGCAAGCAAGCTTGCGCCGGGATAAGGATTAGCAAGCTGATCTTGGTTAAGCTTAATAGTCATACACCAAAAATCCGCGGGCTTTCGCCCTGTATTTTTCATTTCTAGCCCTGGGCTTGCAAGCAAGCTTGCGCCGGGAAAAGGATTAGCAAGCTGATCCTGATAAGGCTCAATGGTCATTCACCAAAAATCCACGGGCTAGCGCCCTGGCTTTTTGTTTTAAGCTCCATAGGCTTGCAAGCGAGCTTGCGCATGGAGCTTAAAACAAAAATCCCCTCCGGTTGCACCGGAAGGGATTTTTGGTGATCGCGACAGGATTCGAACCTGTGACCGTCTGCTTAGAAGGCAGATGCTCTATCCAGCTGAGCTACGCGACCTTGGTCTTCCTAAATAAATTAGGGCTGCAAAAGTAAAACTAATTCCCTAGCCCCGCCAAGGCATTTTGCAATTTCATAGCTTAGAGGCTTCAATTACCAACCATGACCTTTAAATTTCTCAAAGAAGACCTCTCAGCCTCCCTCGTTGTATTCCTGGTCGCCGTGCCTCTCTGTTTGGGTATTGCCGTGGCCTCTGGCGCCTCACCTCTATCGGGCTTAATTGCCGGTTTAGTAGGCGGCATTGTGGTAGGCAGCATTTCCGGTTCTCAATTGAGTGTGAGTGGTCCGGCAGCCGGTTTAACGGCTATCGTTTTAGATGCCATAACTTCCTTACCCACCTTTAATGCCTTCCTACTCGCGGTAGTAATAGCCGGGGTCATTCAGTTTTTATTGGGCAGCTTTAAGGCCGGAGTAATTGGTTACTACTTCCCTACGGCCGTAATTAAAGGCATGCTTTCGGCTATTGGACTGATCCTAATCCTCAAGCAAATTCCCCATGCCCTAGGCGACGATAAAGATTATGAAGGGGATAGTACCTTTATCCAATTCGATGATCAAAACACTTTTACCGAAATTGTAATGGCTATCCAGAACCCAGCTATGGGTGCGGTGATCATAAGCCTGGTTGCACTTGCCCTGCTCATTCTTTTCGATAGCCAATTCTTTAAACGCTTCTCCATTTTTAAAATCATTCCCCCTGCCCTTTTAGCTGTACTGAGTGGCGTAGGTCTCAATAGCCTTTTTTCTGCTTACAAACCCGAATGGGCCCTGCAAGACCTGCATTTGGTAAGCATCCCTACCAGTGAGGATTTAGGGGGGCTCTGGGCCCAATTTAGCTTTCCGGATTGGTCGCATTTTAGCAATCCTGATATTTATATGATTGCGATAACCATCGCCTTAGTAGCCAGTATTGAAACCCTTCTAAGCATTGAAGCGACCGATAAACTGGATCCTAAGAAAAGGATTACTCCTGCTAACCGCGAATTACAGGCTCAAGGTGTAGGCAATATGCTAAGCGGCCTATTAGGTGGATTACCTGTTACCGCCGTAATTGTTCGCTCCTCAGCAAATATCAGCTCTGGAGCTCAAACTAAGCTGGCTGCAATTTTTCACGGTGTCTGGATTGTTCTGAGTATTATTTTCCTGGCGGATATCATGAATCTCATTCCCCTCTCAGCTCTGGCAGCTGTTCTATTGGTGGTAGGCTATAAATTGGTGAAACCCTCCCTGGTTAAATCCATGTACAAAAAGGGCCTCAATCAATTTATCCCTTTTGTTGTAACTATCGTAGCTATCTTATTAACCGACCTGCTTATTGGCATTGGCATTGGTATGGTGGTGATGGTATTCTACATCCTAAAAAGCAATTTCTTTAGTGCCGTACATTATGAGAACTTAGGGAATAACAAAATCCTCATTCGCTTGAATAAGGATGTCTCCTTCCTCAATAAGGCCATTATCCTCAACCACCTGGAAAAGGTGCACAGCGGAGCGGAGGTTACCCTAGATGCCCGTCGTGCAGAATTTATTGATATGGATATTCAAGAGGTGATTGATGATTTTGTGCAATCAGCCCCCGAGCGCAATATTAAAATTGACTATCGGCCTTTTATTCCGCATTAAGCGACAAAGCCTCGATCTGCTGAAGATAATCTTGCACCCGACTTTTATAGGAACGTGAAACCGGAATTTCGGTGCCGCCAATACTCACTTCCGTGGGATGGATGCTTTGGGCCTGCTCCGGATTAATAATGAAGGAACGATGCACCCTTAAAAAGCCCTGTGGCAAACGCTCTTCCAACTGCGATATACGCTCACGGGTTTGCAATTGTTCTTGCTCCATAAAAAAGGTACACTGCTCATTCTTGCTTTCGATGTAGAGCAATTTGCGCAGATCAATCTTGATTTGCTTTCGATCCGAGATTAATTCAAACCACAGCGGACCAGCCTCTCTTTCCTTTTCCACTTTGGTAGGACGAAATAGTCGATCCTGAACCAAAGTAAAGAAGAGCATATAAAGCCAGAGAAACAGAGGATTTACAAGAACCTTGGGCAGGCGATCAAATTGCAATTCGAATATGAACCAATAGGCCCCTACCATTCCCAACCATTCAAAATAAAGCGAAAAAAGCAAGAGGTAGAATAAATGTAACCATCGCCAATTACTTTGAGACCTTCTCCATAGTAAAAGGCCATAGTTCATTAAAGCCGCACCCGGCAATAGAAATGTAGCCAGCATTAAGGCGGCTGAAAAACTCCCTAAAAGACTCTGGTAAATGAGGGTCATGATCAGCAAAGCGATCAACCAGAATGAAATTTGTTTCAGTACTTTCACGCTGTAAATATGCAGCGAAATCCCTCTGTATACAAGGAAGCACGGGTTTTAACCTTTTAGTTTCGGGTTTCGACTTTGCAGGAAAAGGGCCTTTTGAACGTGATTTGAAGCAAATAAAAAACAATTTATCATGCTAGAGTTTTTTTACATGGGTGGTCCGCTTTTTATGAGCTTGATCAGCCTGGCCCAAATCGCTATGTTCATCGCAATGATTTTACATTTTCAAGGTAAAGACACCCGACATTTAGTACGTGAGGCAGGTTTGCTTGCTCTTGCCCTGGGAATCTTAGGTCAGCTTATTGGGCTATACGAAGCCTTTAAAGGCATTGAACAAATGGGTGGGGTTTCCTCAGCTATGTTAGCTGGCGGACTTAAAGTTTCTATGATTACCACTCTGTATGGATTGGTAGGTTTCATCATTAGCCGGCTATACTTGCTTATCCGTAAGTAATTTGAAAAGCGGAACCAGACAGGCTTTTCAGGTTCCGCTTTTTCTTTGGTTTTGAAATTCATTTATTTAATCGCTTCTCGCGGGGCTCTTACTAATTTGTTGATATATTTTTTCAATCTTCACTTACAATTAAAATGCATTAAATAGCTTTATATCAGTATGTAAAGCTAAGCATGTTCCCAGCAAATATTCCTTTTACAACTAAGTACAAGTTTTATTGGAATAGTATTTTAGTTGTTTTAATCTGTCCATTAATTGTACTTAGTCAGGATATTCCCTATTGTCATTATTCTGTAAACGAGGGCCTTCCCAGCTCTCAGGTCTATAATGCAGTACAGGATAAAAATGGACTGCTTTGGTTTTCTACAGATAGAGGATTGGTTCGATATGATGGAATTGAATACAAGACTTTTACCCGTGAAGATGGATTACCCGAAAATTCGATTTTAAGACTCTTCCCTCAGGATGATGGCAGTATTTGGGGCATAAGCCTCAACTCCAAGCTCTTCTATTTTGATTATCAAGATCAAATCATCCACCCCTATTCCTTTAATGATAGTATTCCTCAGATTGAAAACCGACCGAAGATTCTGAGTATTTACAGAAGTCCTGATCACTACCTCTATCTAGCTTTCTCAGGACTGGGTTTTTATCGCCTGGATTCTTTGGGTCTTGTTGAACATTTTGGTCTGGAATCTGACCCAAGTGAGCAATTACCTTTTTATTTGGTGGGACTCAAATCAAAACTGACTCCAAACCAAAACACCTTTGTCTTTGCCTTAAAAGAGCCCAATCTTAGTAGAGAACTCTTCCCTTATGCCGATTTGGACTCAGTTCTGATAGACAGAGAGGCCTGGAGTCCGCATTACCGGATGACTTGGCCCTCAGGACGAGCCCCCCTCTATTACTATTACAATCAATGCTATTATCAGCCCAAGGCGCCTCCCATCAAAACGCAGTCTCGCATCTTCGGAATCGGGGCCTTCAACTCCCAATATTTCTGGATTGCTGAAAGTGGAAAGGGATTAAAAATCTATCGCTCCGATGGAAGTTTAATAGATTCTATTCTTCCTAATAAATCCATCAGTGATGTATTAGTAGATCAATCCGGAGGCTGGTGGATTTGCACCCTCTACTCCGGTATCTACTACCTTAAAAATCCCTACTTCCGAAAAATTGCCCTTCCCAGTCATTTTGATGAAAACCTGGATCAGATTGATCATCATCCGCAAGAAGGCATATTAGCGGGAACCTATCTCATTCCTTCTATTTATTCGATTGCTCAAAAAGCGGAGATCTATCCCTAAAGAAAATTTCGTCAATTCCTTTGCAGTAAGGTTCATCATGCCTTTGTGTCCAAAGAAGAATATTCGAATAGACTGTGGATTGCTGATCAATTCTATAAAGCTAAAAGCAGCTTAAACCTGCGCAGTATCAGCGAAGACCCTCAAAGCGGTGAAATCTATCTTATCTACCAAAATCCCTATATCGAGGTTTTGGATTCCAATTTACAATTCCACCATTATGCCTTAGATCAAAGGGTTTTATCCGCCTGTAATAGTGCCGACTCCGGATGGTTTATCGGTTCGTCCAATGGTCTTTATCATTTGGATAAAAATGGAAAGCAGAGATCCCTAAGCCATCGCTATCCAGGATTTCAATTACCGATTAACCAAATTGCCAAACACCAAAACGGCTATTTGTTTTGCAGTCAGGGTAATGGCTTAATCGTTTGGAATGCAGACAGTGTTTTCTCCATTAGAGCTAAAGATGGATTGATTTCCGATTTTTTAGAAAACCTTTATATCGATAATGAAAATCAAGTTTGGCTTATCAGTAAACAAGGCTTTAGTCGAATTCAATTCGACTCCCAATGGCAGGCTCAAATTCGGACTACCGGTCCTGGCTCCGGACTACCCGAAGGGGAATTACGCAATCTGGTGGTAGATGATAACTTGCTTTGGTTTACCAGCTCCAGCGGCTTGTACACTTATGCCTATACCCAAGATACCATCGCTTCGATTGAAAAGTCATTTCTTCATTTTAAAAGCCTTCAAGCCGGTTCCAAAACCCAGCCTTTAGCCAGCGAAGAGCTAAAACTAGGCGCCAATCAAAACAAATTGAATATTCAGTTTGAGGACATCTTTTACCGTCAAAAGGGTGCTATACAATATCGATATCGACTTAAAGGTCTTGAAGAAGACTGGCATTATTCCAAATCCGGTGAGGCGATCTATCCCGAAATTCCGCCTGGTAGCTATAGCTTCGAAGTAGAGTCTAATATTGCTAATGCCGGCTTCAAAGGTCATCAGGGCTTTAGTTTTAATCTTGCTGCTCCATTCTATCAGCAATGGTGGTTCTATCTTCTGGAGGCATTGGCGCTTGCCTCGGTACTCTATGCTTTTTTCAAGGTTCGCATCCTGATTTACAATCGTGATTTGGCCCGGGAAATTTTACGTTTCACTCTAAGGTGGTTACGGCGTAAAAGTAAAATCTTGGTTATTCAAGATAAGGGTCAAATTACCCGGATTCCGGTGGAAGATATTTGGTATTTACAGGCTTCTGCCAATTATGTGGAAATTGTTAGCATGCACGGTCGACATAGCACCCGCGGCAAAATCAGCGAAATGCAAGAGCAACTCCCAGAGCCGCTGGAGTTTTTGCGGGTACATCGCTCCTACATCGTTCGTTTGGATAAGATCTACCAGATTCATCCCAAGCAAATTACCTTACTGAATGGTGAAAAGCTTCCTTTGGGAAGCTCCTACCAAGCGGAACTATTGAAACAGGCTGAGCGAAAAGCGGGCATAAAAAAACGCCCCATAAAATGAGGCGTTTGATATTCTTGTATGCTTCGGCTTAGCCACCGAAGTCGTCGAAACTTACGTTTTCTGGTGGTACACCCCAGTCGTCGCACATCTTTAATACGGCGGCGTTCATCATAGGAGGTCCACAGAAATAGAACTCAATTTCTTCGGGTTCTGCATGCTTAGAAAGGTACTGATCGATTACGGCTTGGTGTACAAAACCGGTAAATCCATCTCCTTCCTTATCATCTACACTTTTCTTTTCAGTCCAGTTATCTTCTGGTAATGGCTCAGAAAGTACAACGTGGAACTGGAAGTTCGGGAATTCCGCTTCAATTTTCTGGAAATCATCCAGGTAGAAAAGCTCACGCTTAGAACGACCACCGTACCAGTAACTTACTTTACGGCCGGTCTTTAAGGTGTGGAATAAGTGGAATAAGTGTGAACGCATGGGCGCCATACCTGCACCACCACCGATATAAAGCATCTCGGCCTCGGTTTCTTTAATAAAGAACTCTCCGTAAGGACCGGATACGGTTACCTTATCACCAGGCTTTTGATTAAATACATAAGAAGAACAGATTCCAGGATTTACATCCATCCATCCGTTTTTAGCACGATCCCAAGGTGGAGTAGCAATACGAATGTTCAACATCACGATATTACCTTCTGCAGGGTGATTGGCCATGGAGTAAGCACGGAAGATGGTTTCATCATTCTTCATCTTAAGATCCCAAAGACCAAACTTATCCCACTCTGATTGGAAATCGTCAGGTTTACGTCCTAAACGTGGATGAGCGGTGATATCGATATCCTTATAATCTACTTCACAAGCAGGAACATCAATTTGGATATAACCACCGGCTTCGAAATCGAGGTTTTCACCTTCCGGTAATTTAACCACGAATTCTTTAATAAAGGAAGCTACGTTGTAGTTAGAAACCACTTCGCATTCCCACTTCTTAATACCAAAGATCTCTTCTGGAACGTGGATTTTCATATCTCCACGAACCTTCACCTGGCAACCTAAGCGCCATTTTTCTTGTACTTCTTTACGGGTAAAGTAACCTACCTCGGTAGGAAGAATTTCACCACCACCTTCAACAACCTGGCATTTACACATGGCACAAGTACCGCCACCACCACAGGCAGAAGGAAGGAAAATTTTCTCGTTACCAAGGGTAGTAAGTAAGGTGCTACCAGAGTCTACTTGACGGTCTTCGCCGTTGATATTCAAGGTAACAGGTCCACTGGGAGAAAGCTTGGCTTTGGCGCCCAGAAGTACAGATACCAACAGAATAATCAGTAAAAAGAAGACTACGATACTGGAAATGATAACCGTACTGGTCGATAATAATACCATCAGTTCTTAATTTCTTAGTTACAATTTAATTCCCATGAAGGCCATGAAGGCGATTCCCATCAATCCGGTTACGATAAAGGTAATTCCTAAACCACGCAAAGGGGCTGGAATATGGGAGTAACGGATTTTTTCGCGGATGGCTGCAATAGCAACGATGGCTAAGAACCAACCCACTCCACTACCTAAACCGAATACAGTAGCTTCACCAATGGTATTATAGTTACGCTCTTGCATAAAGAGGGCACCACCAAGGATAGAACAGTTTACCGCGATCAAAGGCAAGAAGATACCCAAAGCTCCGTATAGAGCCGGTGCAAACTTCTCTACAATCATTTCTACCAACTGCACCATAGAGGCAATTACCGCGATGAACATGATAAAGCTTAAGAAGCTTAAGTCAACTTCAGCGAAATCCGGTCCTAACCAGCTTAAAGCGCCTTCTTTCAAAATGTAGTTTTCCAGTAAGTAGTTCACCGGAACGGTAATGCCTAATACAAAGATTACCGCTGCTCCTAAGCCCACCGCAGTATTTACTTTCTTCGATACTGCCAAGTAAGAACACATGCCTAAGAAGTAGGCAAAGATCATGTTCTCAACAAAGATGGATTTTACAAATATGTTTATTAACTCTTGCATGATGGCTTAGTTTTCTTCGATCAATTCAGTGTTACGTGAACGCTGTACCCAAATGATAATCCCTACGGTAATAAGGGCCATTGGAGGTAAAAGCATTAAACCGTTATTGCTGTAAAAACCTCCTTCGCTTAAGTACCAAGACTCAGGTACAATTTGAAATCCGAACAATTGACCGGATCCCAATAATTCACGGAAGAAAGCTACGGTTAATAAGATCCAGGCATATCCGAATCCATTACCTAAACCATCAAGGAAAGATTTCCAAGGGGTATTACCCAAGGCGAAGGCCTCGAAACGTCCCATGATAATACAGTTAGTGATAATAAGACCTACGAATACCGAAAGCTCTTTACTAACATCGTATACATAAGCTTTCAATACCTGGTCTACTAAAATTACCAAGCTGGCAACTACTACCAATTGAACGATAATCCGGATTCGGTTAGGAATCAGGTTACGCATTAAAGAGATCACTACGTTACCGGCACTCAATACGAACAATACCGAAAGCGACATTACCAAAGCCGGATACAGCTTTACGGTAATCGCAAGGGCCGAGCAGATACCTAAAACCTGAACGGTAATCGGGTTACTGTCGTTAAGGGGGTCCGTAATCAGTTTGCGGTTTTTCTTGCTAAAGAGCGATTCACGCTCCTTCTTTACTTCTTGTACTTCCGCCATGATTCTATTGATCGATAGTTGCTAAACGATTATCTTCCATAGTACCTGCTGATGCTGTTTTCACAGTCTTCAGGTAGTCTACATAACTCTTCATGCAGTCAGAGATCATAGTTTGAACTCCTACTGAAGTAATAGTTCCACCGCTGATACCATTTACTTGGTGCTCGCCGGAGGCATTACCCTTCATTACTTGAATGCCAGTAAAAGAACCATTGTCTTCTAACATTTCTTTACCGGGGAAAAGACTGGTAAAGCTCTCGCCTTTAATCTCAGCTCCTAAACCAGGAGTTTCGGATTTGTGATCGAAGGTGGCTCCGTAAATGGTGCTCACATTTTTCTCCAAAGAGATGTATCCCCAGATAGGACCCCAAAGTCCTTTTCCACGCATTGGAATGATATAGTAAGTTTCACCGTCTTTATCTGCAATGTATAAGGGCGCATTGCGCTCCATTGGAGCTTTAGCTACCTCTTTAGACATCTCCACATCAAAAGCTGCGATACCACTTACTTCTTTGGAGTTATTGATCACTACTTCTTTAGTGATGTACTTATCATAGGCTTCCTCAGCTTCCTCGCGAGATACTTCAATATTGATAGAAGAAAGGATGTTTTGCATCTTCTCCAATCGGATATTGTTATCCTGCATAGGTTTTAAGCTCGTGGCGGCAAAAGATAACATAGCCGCTACTACGATCACCATGACCGCAGCGAAGGTAAATGTGTATGAATTCTTATTAACGTCCATCTTATGCTGCTTTTACGGTTGCCAAACGTTTTTTACGCTTGTTGATATTAGCCTGAATTACATAGTGGTCGATCAGAGGAGCCATTACGTTCATAAAGAGAATGGCCATCATAATACCTTCTGGATAGGCAGGGTTAAATACGCGAATCATAATCGCGAAGAAACCTACCAAGAATCCGTAGATCCATTTACCACGGTTGGTCTGTGCGGCTGATACCGGATCAGTAGCCATAAAGACAATACCGAAAGCAAAGCCACCCATAATAAGGTGTTGCCATCCTGGTAAACTCATAAAGGATTGTTGCTCTGGAGAGATCGCATGAGGAGCAAAGGCATTGAAAAGGTATCCCATGGCTAAAGCGCCAATCACACCGCTCAACATTATTCTCCAGCTAGCAATACCAGTGTACAATAAGATTGCGGCACCAATTAAAATGGCTACCGTAGATGTTTCACCAATAGAACCCGGAATAAAGCCCATGAACATATCCCAAACTGAGTACTGTACATCTCCGCCAGTGGCGTAAGATCCTAAAACAGTAGCTCCGGAGAATCCGTCTACTACTGATTGACCAGCATCAGCACTGGTGTTGATCCATACTTTATCACCACTCATATAAGTAGGATAAGCAAAGAAGGCAAAGGCACGAGCGGTTAATGCGGGATTCAGGATGTTCATCCCGGTACCACCGAATACCTCTTTACCAATTACCACGGCAAAGATTACTGAAACTGCTACCATCCACAGCGGAATGTCGATTGGCATAATCAAAGGAATCAACATCCCTGATACCAGATAACCTTCCTGAATGGAGTGTTTCTTAATGATACAGAAGATAAATTCTACTCCCAATCCTACCCCGTAGGAAACGATGAGCATAGGAACGATTTTCATCGCCCCCCAAAGGAATTTATCACCAAAAGTCATGGTTTCAGCCAGGCCTAAGGCAGTGTAATGCAAATTACCGGCATTCCACATACCGAATAAAAGTGCAGGAACCATGGCCATTACCACGGTAATCATAGTACGCTTCAGGTCAATAGCATCGCGCACATGCGCTCCACTATGGCTGGTGTGTCCCGGAGTAAAAAGGAAGGTTGCAAAACCGTCGTATACCGGGTGGAGTTTTTCGAACTTACCGCCTGCTTCAAAATGCGGCTTAACGCTGTCGAGAATATTCTTGAATAGTTTCATCCTAATCTGTTTAGTCGCCTAATTCATCCAACATTAAATCCAAGCCCTCACGTAAGGTTTCCTGTACCGGAATCTTAGAGGTACAAACTACCTCACAAAGCGCCATATCTTCCTCGGCCACCTCATAGATGCCCAGGTTTTCCATCGCTTCGATATCCTTAACCATGATAGACTTTAATAGTTGTACCGGATAAATATCAAATGGGAATACCTTTTCGTACTCGCCGGTTACAACAAATGCACGCTCTTCACCATTTAAATTGGCATCCAGATTCAAGCGCTTATTAGGCATCATCCAGTTAAAGAGGGCACGGGAAATACTAAACTTGTTGAAGTTAGGAGCCATCCAACCAAAGAACTGGTCTTCTCCACCTTCCGGCATTACGGTAATTTGATTATCGTAAAAGGACAAATAACCTTCAGAAGGAATTTGATTACCAGTAAGGATGTTTCCAGAAATATAACGGTTGTTTCCAGCCGCTACATTGCCTTCCAGGATCGACTTCACATTGGCACCAATCAGGGCCTTATAATAACGAGGCTTAGATACCTGAGCACCAGCCAGAGCCACACTACGTTGCGCCTGGAACTGACCACTCATAAATAAGCGCCCGATCATAATTACATCTTGTAAGCCTACAGTCCAAACGGTTTCTCCTTTATTAATAGGAGCCACAGCATGCATTTGCACACCAGGATTTCCCGCAGGGTGTGGACCGGTAAAACGATGCATCACCGCTCCTTCCACCTTAAAGGCTTCTGAAGGATTAGTACGACCATCTAAACCTAAATGCACTTTACCATCGGTAAGTTGCATTAAAGCTTTGATACCGGTTTTAAATTCGGCTTCCTGTCCGTGAACCACAAAATCCGCATCCGGTGCCAAAGGAGCACTGTCGAAACAAGATACCCAGATATCACGGGGTACACGGTCGGGATTCGCTACAATGTTGTAGGGGCGTTGCTTCACCAGAGGCCACATACCAGCTTCTACGATTTTGCCTTTCACCTCATCTCTTTTCAGAGAAGCAGGATCGGCAGAACCGAAATCGCGGTAGCGAATCTCTTTGTCAGCTAATACACGAACTTCCAGAATTCGGCGTTTCTCTCCTCGAACCACTTCGGCGATTTCACCACTAACGGGCGAGCCAAATGTGATTGCGGGACGACCCTTGTCGAAAAAGATCGGATCACCGGCCAGAACTTCATCCCCTTCTTTCACTTTAAGCTTCATGCGAATTCCCGGGAAATCCGAAGGCTTGAGAGCATAGGTGCTGGGGGTGTCGGCAGTTGCGAAAATTTTCTCCGCTTCGCCTTGCAGCTTGATATCTACGCCCTTTTTAATTTTGATAACTTCTGACATCGAATGGAATCAAAAAATTGTCATTATTATTGGCTTGCAAAATTAAGACGAAGCTTGAGCCCGCCTAAACTACGCGCAATTTAGAACTCATCTAAATTGGCGGCAAATTTAAAGCTTAAGTCGCAATAATTCAGACCCAAACGCATTTTTTACTCATGCCCTATCGCTCCCTATTCCCGCGCCTCTTTTTTATCCTGCTGATATCGCTCCCACATTTCGGCTTAGCCCAGACCCAAGAGTACTATCAAAATGATAAGCTTCGTTATGAGGACTATATCTACCAACCTGGTATCCGTTCGGTGCGACTGGTTCCCAGGGGTAATGATCTCGCTATGCCAGTGATAGCCTTAAATAGCGGTGAAACCCTGGAACTGAGTTTTGATGATCTTTATGAGGAGTTCACCAATCTTTCCTATGCGATTTACCATTGCAATGCCGATTGGACTCCATCAGACATCATGCGCAATGATTACCTCAATAATTTTAGTGATGATTATATTCAGGACTTTGAGTATTCTTTAAATGCCTTTATCCCCTACACTCATTATAATCTGCAAATTCCCAATAATCAGGTAAGCTTTAAGATTTCCGGGAACTACCTGCTTTTAGTGTATCGTGATGGTGATCCCGAAAAGAGGGTTTTGAGTAAACGCTTTATGGTTTATGAAGAAATCGTTCAGGCCGGAGGCAGGGTAAAACGTCCTACCCGTGTAGAGAAAATCGACACCCATCAAGAACTGGACTTCACCTTATCCCATGGCTCCTACCCCATTCCTAATCCCTTTACTGATTTGAAGGTGGTCCTGATGCAAAATCAGCGCTGGGATTTAGCCATTAAAGATCTGAAGCCTCAATTCCTGCAAAATGGTCAACTCATCTATCAATATGATGATGAAAACACTTTTGAGGCCAATAGCGAATGGCGCAACTTCGATATTAAAAACCTCTACAGCCTCAGTTTAAATGTGCGTCAAATTCGGCAAGACACCTTCTTTAAGGTATTCTTGAAAAAGGATCAAAGTCGGGCGGTGGAACGCTACTCTACCCTCTTTGATATTAATGGCCAATATCGAGTTCGACGCCTGGATGCTACTAATTCCGATTCCGAAGCCGACTATGCCCTGGTGGATTTCTTCCTCGATTATCCCAATGAAATAGGTTCGGATGTGTACCTCTTTGGTGAGTTCACCGATTGGAAGATGTTACGGGAATACAAGATGTATTACGACGCAGATCGAAGAGCCTATCGCTGCCAGGCCTTGCTAAAACAGGGTTTTTACAATTATGCCTATGCCGTAAACATGCAAGGGAAGGAATATGCCGACCTCAGTTTTTTAGAAGGCAGCCACTGGCAAACAGAGAACGATTATCAAATTTTGGTTTACAATCGAGAAATAGGCAGTCGCTACGATCGACTAGTTGGATTTGCTACCTTTAGCTCCAACGACCTATTTAACCAAAACGACTGATGCTCAAACGGCAAAAAGGCAGCGAATGCCTCAATTGCGGCCAAGAAATTGGCGATGCTAATTATTGCAGCAATTGTGGTCAGGTAAATGATACCCGACGTCTCACCTTCATCGAATTAATCGGTGAATCTCTTTCCAACTTTTTTGCCGTCGACGGACGAGTTTTCCGCACTCTTAGAGATGTTCTAATTAAACCCGGAAAAGTAGCCACAGACTTTAGGCTTGGTAAAAGGATGCGCTATATGAATCCGGTGCGCTTCTACTTTCTTGCCTCTATCCTACTGATTACTTCCATTCAATTGAACCGCGATGCTAATCTGGTGAATAGTAATATTGATCAGGAAAGTATCAGTCGCCTCAAAACGCTAAGCGATGAGGAACGCGAAAGCGCCATCCAAAAAGCGGAAGATAAATTGAATGATTTCGAAGATCCCAGCTTAGCTATTCGCTTTTCTGCCATGAGCGATTACCTATTGGTGAAACCCGAGGGCAGCAAGGAAGAACTCTACCAACGCTTGAATCTTGAGCCCGGTTTCTGGAATGATTTCGCTTTCGAACAAGCGCAAAAGACAGCGAAATTCGGGCATAATCAAAAGGATAATTTTGAGAGCTTTAACCGCGAGCTCATCTCAAAGCTAGCCTGGATTCTTTTCCTCTTTATCCCAGTTTTAGGACTGGTTTTAAAGCTTTTATACTTCCGTCGCGATTTCTATTACCCCGAACATCTCTTCTTTACCCTATATCAACAGGGCCTGTTTTTCTTTGTTTCTTTCCTCTACAATTTGGTAATTGATAATCAGACGGTATTCATTCTCATCATCTTACTCTACGGAGTGCATTTGTTTATCGCGATGCATCGTTTTTACGGTCAAACCTGGGGGAAAACCTTCTTTAAATACCTCCTGGTAAACATCTTTGGTCTACTAAGTTTTGTGGCCTTTTTTATGCTATCCCTGGTTTTGGTTTTCATTCTCATGTAAGAAGGAGCTACTTTTGTGGCATGGAAAGCATGGGTTCCGATATTTCATTAGCGGCCGAACTCCTCAGTGAAGGAAAAGCCGTAGCAATTCCTACGGAAACAGTATATGGTTTGGCTGCAAATGCCTTAGATGCCAAGGCAGTAGCCCAAATATTTGAGCTAAAGAAGAGACCCGCCTTCGACCCGCTCATTATTCATTTAGCTTCCGCTGATCATTTGGGCGACTATGTAAAAGATACCGGCCCCTATTTCGATGCCCTTTATCAAGCCTTTAGTCCGGGTCCCTTAACCTATGTTTTTCCTAAGCAGGATATAATCCCGGATATTGTAACGGCTGGACATCCTACCGTAGCCGTGCGTTTTCCGGCCCATCCACTTTGCCAATCCTTATTGCAAAAGCTCGATTTCCCACTGGCTGCTCCATCCGCAAATCTATTTGGTCGGGTAAGCCCTACTCAGGCTAATCATGTGGCGGGTCAATTTGGCGATAGTCTGGCTTATATTTTAGATGGTGGTTCGGCTCAGGTAGGTTTGGAATCCACTATCATCGATCTTAGTCAGGATGAACCAATAGTGCTACGACTAGGCGGCTTAAGCCTGGAAGCGATCGAAGAAGTGCTGGATCGAAAGGTGCCTTATACCCGAAGCTCCAGTAGCAATCCCAAGGCTCCGGGAATGCTGAGTGCCCACTATTCACCCGGTATTCCTTTAACCCATGGCAATCTCGATCTAAACCTCAATAAGGTAGATCGTAAGCGCTGTGGCAGCATTAGCTTTTGCAAGAAGATTAGTGGTATTCCTGATCAAAACCAGCGAATCCTCTCTCCCACTGGTGACTTAAAAGAAGCCGCCAGCAAGCTCTTCGCTGCTATGCGTAGTTTTGATAAAAATGAGGTGGATGTAATTCTGGCCGAAGAATTCCCGAATGAAGGCTTGGGCCGCGCTATAAATGATCGCCTAAGAAGGGCTTCCGTGGCTTGAGCCCGGATTAAATACCGCTTCCCGCTTTTTACGCAATTCGAAGTTTTGTCCTAAATAAACCCGACGAACCTGCTCATCCGAAGCTAGTTCTTCCGCGGATCCTGATTTTAAAATTTGCCCTTCAAACATCAGATAGGTACGATCCGTAATAGCTAGGGTTTCCTGCACATTATGATCGGTAATTAAAATCCCAATGTTCTTACTCTTCAAAGAGGCAACAATGCTTTGAATATCTTCTACCGCGATCGGGTCTACCCCTGCAAAAGGCTCATCTAAAAGAATAAAATTAGGATCTACCGCCAGGGCACGGGCAATCTCGGTACGGCGACGTTCACCACCGGAAAGCAAATCTCCACGGTTTTTGCGGATATGCTGTAAACCAAATTCATCCAGCAGTGACTCTAATTTTTTCTTCTGATCAGCTTTGGAAAGATCGGTCATTTGCAAAACGCCCATGATGTTCTCCTCTACACTGAGCTTACGGAAAACACTGGCCTCTTGGGCCAGGTAACCAATCCCCTTTTGGGCCCGCTTGTACATGGGATCGGTAGTGATTTCTTGCTGATCGATAAATACCTGTCCTTCATTGGGTTTAATAAGGCCAACTACCATATAAAAGCTGGTGGTTTTACCGGCACCATTAGGACCTAATAGTCCTACGATTTCCCCTTGCTGCACCTGAAAGCTTACGCCTTTAACAACGGTACGAGAACGGTATTTCTTAACAATATTTTCTGCGCGTAAAATCATCCTAATCCTTTTTAGCCGGTACTTTCAGCTCTTTCAATTGTCGCTTTTCCAGGCGGGCTGCAATCCGAATACTTATTTCGTACAAAATAAAGATTGGGAAAGAAACCAAAATCTGACTGGCCACATCGGGCGGAGTAATAACCGCCGAAAGTACCAGAATCAAAACGATGGCATGGCGACGATATTTTCTTAGGAACTCGGCCGTAACCAGACCACTACGAGCTAGGAAGTAAATCACCACCGGCAGTTCAAAGATAATGCCGGTTGCCAGAGTTACTGTACTCACGGTAGAGATATAAGAATTGAGGTCAATTAAATTGTTGATCTCATCACTAATCGTATAAGAACCTAAAAATTGCAGGGAAAGAGGTACAATCAGAAAATATCCGAAAGAGACCCCGAGAAGGAACAATATTCCACCGAAGAATAATACCCAACGCGAGTATTTGCGTTCGCTGGATTTCAGGCCTGGAGCCACAAAGCGCCAAAATTCATACAGAACATAGGGAAAGGCCAAAATAAATCCTGCAATCAAGGAAACCCAGATGTGCGTAGAGAATTGGCCAGCCATTCGGGTATTCAGAATTTTAAAGGGCATTTCACTGAGGCAGAATAACTCTGTATTACTAATTTCGCGCGAAATAGTGCAAAAAAGTTCGTAAGTGAAGAAGTCGGGCTGCTTAGGTCCAAATATGATTACATCGAATAAAATGCTTTTACCTAAAAAGGCCAACATGGCCATAAGCATGATTGCCAGTGTAGATCGTATGAGGTGCCAACGTAGAACTTCCAGATGTTCGAGGAAGGACATGTGATCACTTTCTGCCTTTGCCATTGATTTTTCAAAAATTGCTGCAAAGTTGCTAAATTTTAGCTGTGAAACAGATGCAATCCCGGGGAAGATTTATTTGCTCTCACGCAGCTATAATTAGTATATTTAAAGAAATTAATAAGACACGTAAGTATTGGGAACGCAAATTTCCACGGCTCAAGCGCATTTAAAACGCTTTTTTGGTTTTAGCCAATTTAAGGGCAATCAAGAGGCCGTAATCGAAAACGTACTTGCTGGCAACGACACCTTTGTGATCATGCCTACAGGCGGAGGTAAATCACTCTGCTACCAATTACCGGCCATTATGCAGGACGGTACCGCCATAGTCGTATCGCCATTAATTGCCCTGATGAAAAATCAGGTGGATAGTTTAAGAGGCTTTGCCGATGATTCGGGCATTGCACATGTGCTTAACTCTTCCCTTAGTAAGAGAGATGTAGAACAGGTAAAGGCTGATATCGTAAATGGTATTACCAAATTGCTCTACGTTGCTCCAGAATCCCTCACCAAAGAAGAGAATATCGAATTCCTTCGCTCGGTAGAGATTTCTTTCTTCGCGATTGATGAAGCTCACTGTATTTCGGAATGGGGTCATGACTTCAGACCGGAGTACCGCAATCTTAAACAGATCATCCAAAAAATCGGGCGTAAGCCAATTATTGGCCTCACCGCTACGGCGACCCCCAAGGTGCAAAGCGATATTCAGAAAAACCTGGGCATGGAAGATGCCGAGGTCTTCAAAGCTTCCTTTAACCGCCCGAACCTCTTTTATGAGGTACGTCCCAAAACCAAGAATGTTGATCGTGATATCATTCGCTTCATCAAGAAGAATGAAGGTAAGAGTGGCATCATCTATTGCTTGAGTCGGAAAAAAGTGGAGGAGCTGGCCCAAACCCTGCAGGTAAACGGAATTAACTCCCTGCCCTATCATGCTGGTTTAGATGCAGGCACCCGCTCTCGCCATCAGGATGCATTCCTTATGGAAGATGCCGACGTGATTGTGGCCACTATCGCCTTCGGAATGGGAATCGATAAGCCGGATGTGCGCTTTGTGATTCACTACGATATGCCCAAAAGCCTGGAGAGCTATTATCAGGAAACCGGTCGTGCCGGTCGTGATGGTGGCGAAGGCCATTGCCTGGCTTTTTACTCCTATAAGGATGTAGAAAAGCTGGAGAAATTCCTCAATGGTAAGCCTGTCTCAGAGCAGGAAATAGGCATGCAGCTTCTGCAAGAGGTGATTGCCTATGCGGAAACCGCCATGAATCGAAGGAAATTCATTCTCCATTATTTCGGGGAATTCTTTGATGAAGAAAATGGACCCGGAGCGAAGAACGATGATAACAGTCAAAATCCGCGCAAGCAATTTGATGCTCGTGAGGATTTAAAAACGGTATTGGAAACCATTATAGCTACCGCTCAACGCTTCAAAGCGAAATCCGTGGTAGATACTCTATGTGGAACTTTGAACTCCATTACCAAGCAGTATAAAGTTCAGGAGCTCCCCGTTTTCAATATGGGAGCAGATAAAGACGAGAAGCACTGGATGTCAGTAATCCGCCAGGCCATTGTTCAAGGATATCTGCGTAAGGATATCGAAAAATATGGAGTACTCTTCATTAGCGATAAAGGTCAGGCCTTCCTTAAGGAACAAGGTCCCTTCCTAATTGCGGAGGATCACGACTATGAAGAAGAAGCCGGACAAGAAGAGATAATCTCTGAACAAAAGGCTGGCGCTTCCTTCGATCCGGAGCTCTTCAAAATGCTGAAGGAACTCACCCGTAAGGTGGCCAAATCCAAAGGCCTGCCTCCCTTCACCGTATTCCAAGAACCTTCTTTAAATGAGATGGCCCTGCACTACCCTACCAGTCTCGATGAACTGAAACAGATCTCTGGCGTTGGAGAAGGTAAGGCCCGCAAGTTTGGAACTCCTTTCCTTGAGCTCATCAGCAAATACGTTGAAGACAATAATATCGAGAAAGGCGATGGCCTGCTGGTTAAATCAGTAGTGAATAAATCTGGCTTAAAGGTCTACATCATTCAGAGTACCGACCGTAAGCTTCCCCTCGAAGATATTGCCGCTGCCAAAGGCCTGAGTATGGATGATCTGGTAACTGAAATTGAGCACATTGTGCATTCAGGTACCAAAGTTAATCTCGACTATGTTTTGGAAGATATGTTCGATGAAGAACAATTGGAAGAAGTGCATGATTATTTCATGGAAGCCGACTCAGATGAACTGCAAGAGGCTTACGATGAATTTGATGGCGACTACAGTGAGGAAGAATTGCGATTAATGCGCATCAAATTCATGAGCGAAGTAGCGAACTAATTAATTTAGCCCTGAGCTAAAATTCCCTTTTTTAATGCAAATTATTGAAACGCCCATCCCGGGTTTATTAGAGATTGTCCCCCGCGTTTTTGGTGATGATCGCGGCTATTTTTACGAATCTTATAATAAGGCCATCTTCGAGAATTTCGGAGTTAATTTTGAATTTGTTCAAGACAATCAATCCTTAAGCAATAAAGGGGTTTTGCGTGGCTTACACTTTCAAAATCCACCTTATGCCCAGGGTAAATTGGTACGGGTTATTCAAGGGGCTGTTTTAGATGTGGTGGTAGACATTCGCAAAGGCTCCCCTACTTACGGGCAACACCATAAAGTAAAGCTCACCGGCGAAAACAAATTAATGTTTTGGATTCCTCCCGGTTTTGCCCATGGCTTTGCAACCTTAGAAGACAACACGATTTTTAGCTATAAATGCACAAATCTGTACCACAAAGAAAGTGAAGGCTCCGTTCTATGGAATGACCCAGCCCTGAAAATAGACTGGGGATTGGAAAACCCGCTGCTCTCGGATAAAGACCGTGAATCGCGCCCTCTTTCTGAACTCGACTCTCAATTTAGATTCTCATGAAACTCCGCGTAGAACAAATAAGTATGGCTTTGGGACTGATTGGTATCAGTACTCTCTTGATTTTTGCTCGCTACGGTGAGCGGGATGATGTAGGCCAGAAAGAAGATTTTAAAGACAATTACTCTATTTACAGTTTGCCAATTCCCGAGCATTTAGATTTCGCTGGGGAGGCCGTACCTCTGGATGACCCTCAGGTAGTGGAGGCCTTTGACCGCGAATTATTGGTAAACACCTATTGGCAAAGTCAAACGCTCTTGTTTATCAAGCGTTCTGCCCGCCACTTCCCCACCATTGAAAAGATCCTTAAGGAAAATGGCGTTCCGCTAGATTTCAAATATCTCCCCTTAGTAGAATCAGGCCTTACGCCCATAGTTTCACCAGCCGGAGCGGTAGGTTTTTGGCAAATTATGGAAAGTACCGGCAAGCAATACGGTTTGGAGATAGATCGCGAAGTAGATGAGCGCTACCATGTAGAAAAAGCTACCCGCGTAGCCTGTGCTTATTTAAAAGAGGCTTATGCCGAATTTGGTTCCTGGACCTTGGCCGCGGCATCTTACAATATGGGAATCAGCGGACTGAAAAAACAAATGGAACGCCAGCGTGAAAATTCTTACTACGCTTTGAACTTAAATCCTGAAACGGCCCGTTATGTATACAGACTATTAGCCGTTAAGGAAATCCTCGAAGCTCCGGATCAATATGGCTTTCACGTTAGAGCTAAAGATCGTTACCTGCCTCAGGAAACATTTACGGTTAAGGTTGATAGCAGCATCAGCCACGTTGCTTACCTCAATGAGAAATACGGCATTAACTATCGCATTCTGAAGTATTACAACCCTTGGTTGAGAATGGAGAACTTGCCTAACCCTCAGTCGAAGGTTTATGAATTTGTGATTCCTAAAAAAGCTAGTAATACACAGGATCAACCCTTTGACCCACCCATTACGCAACCGGCTGCCGAACAAAGTAATCACTAAAAATCAGCCCTATGGAAGCTCCAAAATTGCCCAGTTTCATTCGTCAGAACAAGCACAAATCTTTCGAATTCCAACCTCGCTATTACAGTGAATCCAAAGAGCGTATCGACAATCTACGTCAGAAGTACCACGGTACCGAAGAAGGTCCCAAGCCCGAACGCAGAGCCAGTATGCTGAGAGATGAGATGGCGCAGAATTGGAAAAGCGGACGTCAATCTAATGTGAGCTCTTCCAATCGTAAATTGCTGTATATCATTGTAGGCCTTGCGGCCCTCACCTACTATTTAATCATGAATTAATGGCAGATATCATCAGGCTTCTGCCCGATAATGTAGCCAACCAAATTGCCGCTGGTGAAGTGGTGCAGCGCCCTGCATCAGTGGTTAAAGAGCTGCTCGAAAACAGTGTCGATGCCGATGCCTCGGAAGTGCATTTGGTCGTTAGCGAAAGTGGAAAAACCCTAATCCAGGTAAGTGATAATGGAAAGGGAATGAGCGAAACCGATGCCCGGATGGCCTTGGAGCGTCATGCCACTTCCAAGATTCAAAAAGCGGAAGATATCTTCAGCATCCTTACCAAAGGCTTTCGTGGTGAGGCCCTCGCTTCCATTGCGGCGGTGGCCAAATTAAATATGCGCACTCGCTTAAGAGGTAGTGAGCTAGGCACTGAACTTAAAGTAGCTGCCAACGAAATTGAATCTCAGGAGTTTTGCCAATGCCCGGAAGGGACCACCATTAAGGTGCAAAACCTCTTTTATAATATTCCTGCACGACGGAATTTCCTTAAATCCAATCAAGTAGAATTACGTCATATAATTGATGAATTCGAAAGAGTGGCCATGGCCCACCCTGAAGTGGCCTTCAGCTTTGAGCATAATAATTCGGAGCTCTTTCATTTAGAGCCCAGTACCCTGCGCCAAAGGATTGTAAACATCTTTGGTAAGCGTTACAATGAAAAGCTGGTGCCCGTAAGTGAGGATACCGAATTAGTAAAACTAGAAGGCTTTGTAGGTAAACCCGAATTTGCCAAGAAAAGTCGGGGTGAGCAATTCTTCTTTGTAAATCATCGCTATATCCGAAATCCTTATCTCCATAAGGCAGTGCAAAAGGCCTTTGAAGGATTATTGCTAGATGACAGCCATCCTAGCTACTTCCTTTTTATGGAGCTGGATCCGGCCCGCATTGATGTAAATATTCACCCCACGAAAACGGAAATTAAGTTTGAGGATGAAAGGGTGATTCACAGTATTATTCGCACGGCGGTAAAACATTCCTTAGGTCAGTATAATATTGCTCCAAGCCTCGACTTTGAGCATGATCAGCAATATGCCCCTCCTCCCCCGACGCATAAAAATGTGGAGGCTCCGGGTATTTATATCGACCCTAATTTCAATCCTTTCGATAAAAAGCCGGATAGCTCAGCCCGTTCTGGATCAAGTGCTTTAAGTTCCAACTCTGGTTCCAGCTCTTTTGGAGGAAGTGGATACAGCAATCCTCGGCCTACCTCCCGAGAGAGTCAGCAGTGGGAATCCTTGTTGAGCCAAATTCCGGAAATTCCGGAAGAAGCAGAACAAAGTGAACTGATTCCAGCAGAAGGTCTAAATAAGGTTGCCTATATTCAGGTAGGTAGAAAATACCTTTTAAAGGCTCATGGAGAAGGATTAATGCTCATCCATCAGGCCAGAGCCCACCAAAGAATCATCTTCGAGAAAATGATGGCTTCCTTGGCTAATCAGCAGGTAGCGGCCCAGCAATTACTCTTTCCAGTGCAGGTAAGTTTTAGTGCCGGTGACTTTAGTCAAATTAAAGAGCTTTTACCCACCTTAAGGGAAATGGGTTTTGATTTGGATGAATTTGGGCAGAAGGAACTGATCGTACATGGTATTCCCCTCTTTTTAGAGAACCCCGATCTGGATCAGATTTTACATCAACTATTAGAGGAAGCAAAAGATTACAATAGCCATAGTAAGGAGGAGCTGCAAGAAAAAATGGCGGCCGAAATGGCCAAAGTGGCAGCTTTAAAAGTAGGCACCGTTCTTGAACCTCAGGCCATGGCGCATTTGGTTGATGAACTCTTTGGCTGCTCTTCACCTTATATTAGTCCTGAAGGTCGCCCCACCATCATTAACCTGGCCCTGAACGATTTGGATAAAACATTTACTTAATGCTGCGTTTTAACCTTTTGCCAGATGTAATCAAGAATTTGATCATCTTAAATGGCCTTTTTTACTTAGGTACAGTGGTTATAGAAAGTACAACCAACTTTCCTGTAACCAACTATTTAGCCTTACATTATCCTTTATCTCCCGATTTTCAACCCTTCCAGTTTGTAACCAGTATTTTCATGCATGGTGGTCTTACCCACTTATTCTTCAACATGTTTGCACTATACATGTTTGGAAGTGCGCTGGAGCAAATTTGGGGTGGACCACGCTTTCTACTTTATTACCTTTTAACCGGGATAGGTGCATCCTTTTTTAATTTGGGAGTTGAATATTGGCAGTATACTTCCGCCACCGCCGAACTTTCAAATTCCACAATTGAATTAATCCTCCGCGGAGACATTGATGCTCTTTCCTTAATCACAAATGAAAGTATGGCTGATATCTCCAAAGCCTTTGGGGTAATACACGGCTCTACAATTGGCGCTTCTGGAGCGGTCTTCGGAATACTCTTAGCTTTTGGGATGGTGCTTCCCAATCAGCCTATCTATTTCATTTTCTTCCCCGCTCCCATTAAAGCAAAATATTTGGTGATCGGTTATGGCCTTTTAGAATTAAGCCGAGGCCTTCAATACAATCCTGCCGATAATATTGCACACTTTGCTCATTTGGGCGGGATGGTAATTGGTTTCCTAATTTTGCAATACTGGAAAAAGAAAAACGGTACCTTAATGAGATGAATTCAGCCTGGGATCAAATAAAATATCAATACCGAAGTGGCGGCGCATTAAACCAATTGATCATGATCAATTTAGCGGTATTTATCCTCTATTTGATCCTCAATGTTTTAAGCTTCCTATTTCAGATTAATATCTCCGGGCTTTTTATCAGCTTCATGGCCTTGCCCTCTGATTTGGGTACCCTCGCCACCCGCCCCTGGACCTTGATCACCTATATGTTCCTGCATCAGGGTTTCTGGCATATCTTCTCTAACCTTATCTGGCTTTACCTCTTTGGTCGCATCTTTCTCGAATACTTTGGCGGCCGACGATTAATTGCCACCTATTTATTAGGAGGCCTTATTGGTGGTGCTTTTTATGTACTCAGCTACAATATCTTCCCGGTATTCGCTCAGGCTGTAGCCGAGAGTACCAACCGTGGTGCCTCCGCCGGTGTAATGGCGGTGGTTTTTGGAATTGCCATTTACAATCCTCGTTACCCCATCCGTATTCTAATCTTAAGTATTCCCTTATGGGGAGTGGCGGCCTTTGCCCTGCTTATGGATCTGATTGCTTTAGGTGAAGGCAATAATGCCGGAGGACATTTAGCTCATATTGCCGGTGCGGCCTTTGGTTATTTTATGGCCAAATCCTATGGTAGCGGTCGCGACCTTACCGCTGGTTTATCCAGCCTTTTGGATCGACTGGCGAACCTTTTTAAACCCAAACCCAAGCTTCGTAAAGTATACTCTAAAGGAAACAGTAAAAGCACTTCGTCCCCAAAATCTTCCGGGAAACGGGGTGATGAAGAGAGGCTCAACCATATTTTGGAAAAGATTAACCGAAGTGGTTACGATAGCCTGAGTAAGGACGAAAAAGATCATCTCTTCAAATTCGGAAAGGATTAAATGGCTGCAAAACGTAAGAACTTCTTTGACGGATTTCTTTATGTACTCAATACCATCGCAGCCTTTGCGCTGCTTTGCTCCTATCTGAGCAATTATATCAGTCCACGAGTTTTCACCTGGTTTTCCTTCTTAGGCCTGGCTTATCCCTATTTATTGGTGGCCAATATTCTCTTTGCCATTTGGTGGGCCCTGCGCCTAAAAACTAAAATTATTCTTCCCATTGTGGCCATTGCCGTGGGCTACAAACAAATTCCATTGGTTTATCAATTTGGAGGCAGTAAGCAAGTGGTGGCCTCTGGAGAAGCCTTAAAGGTGATGACCTTTAATGTGCATAATCTCAACCGCTTTCAATGGCTTCCTGAAGAAGACATTCCTCGACGCATTGAGCAATTAATAGAAGATGAGCAGCCAGACATTGTGCTGATGCAAGAATACTACCGTCTGGAAAATCCTTTAAATCCGGATATGCCCTATGTTTATTTTGAGTTTCAAGATAAGGTGGGGAAAACCGGGCAGGTAATCTATTCTCGTCTTCCCATCCTGGATAAAGGTTTTTATCCCCTCCCGGCTCCCGAAGGCGCTATAGCAAAAGGCAAGGCCCTCTGGGTGGATGTAGAATGGCAAGGACGCAGATTAAGGGTCTATAACTTGCACCTTTATTCGGTTGGCCTGGCTGGTGATGATTATGAAAACCTGGGGCAGCAAAGTGAAGAAAGCAATGAGGAGTTTCAAAAACGCATGTATCGTATCGGCGGAAGCCTAAACCGTGCTTTCGAACGACGCGCCTATCAAGTTGAGTTTTTAGATTCCGTTTTCCAAGCTCATGAAGGTCCTATAATTGTGGGTGGCGATTTTAATGATCCTCCCAGTTCCTATACTTTCCACAAATTACACGAGCATCTTCAAGATTCCTATGTAAGCGCTGGTGAAGGATGGGTGCGCACCTTTAATCGCGGTCCTTTACCCTTTAGAATAGACCATATTTTGTATCGAGATAAAGATCTGCGCTGCCATTCCTATAAGGTATACCAGCAAAAGCTTAGCGACCATTATCCGGTGGAAGCTGAATTTAGTTGGCGCTAAATTTAGAATTAGGAAATTTGGAATGAATTCTGATATTCATTTTGCCTAAACTCAAGCAATGAAATTTCGGTTTACTTTCCTTCTCCTTAGTTTATCATTCCTAGCATTCGGGCAGAATAATTCCTTTTCGGATCTCTTTCAATCGGTCAATAGTATTTGCTGGGAAACTGAAGCTGAAATTATTAAAGCACAGGCCACCGGTACCTTAAGCGAAAAACAAAGTGATTCTCTGATCAATCGCTGGGAACTATTCTGCGGTACTACCGAAGCGAGCATTCGCTCCCGATTATTACATGATCTCAAATATCAAGGCAAACTAGACACCCTTATTCCCTTAGAATATTGGCGGGTTTATTTCAAAAACCTGGAAGGTGATTCCTACCTCAGTTCCGAACTGCAAAAGCATTTGGAATGGTCTAAAGGCGAGGCCTGGCAATTGCTTTACAGTCGGGAATGGCCCAAATATGAAAGGAAGGTGCTCGAAATATTAGCGGCTGAGGATATGCAGGAGGTCTATGACCAGATGATGAAAAAGGAATCTTATGAGGATCCTGAATTTGAAAAGCTAAGTCAATTGGTTAAGGATGAGGCACAACCAGAAGACATTAGCTTTGGACTGGCCTATAACTACTTTTACCTCAATCAAGATTTAAAGGAAAACTTGGGTGCCATGCATGGGGCTTCCCTTTTTATGGATTACCAGACCGAAAAATTTGGTTTCAGCCTCCAAACCGGATTTGCGGCCAGCGAGCAAAAAGCCTATTTACGCTTTGTGGAAGATGGCAATCAAACGGTAAGTGATCTGGAAATCCTCTTCCACATCGAAGCCTATTTGCAATATGCCGTGCTTAACTCACGAAGAAGTCGCTTGCGCTTTGGTGCTGGTTTTGGTTTCAATAGCTTTAGCACCGACCTTTCCAATTATGATGAAGAGCTGGATCAGGAAAACCCTATTGGCATTGGAAGTTTTTATCCCTCAGTTGGCCTTGATTATTCCAATCGCCTACATGGCACTCGCCGCATTGGATTAGCAGCTCAATATCATCTTACCGACTATAATGGCAATGATGAACTGCGCAGCGCCCTAGCCGGACATATGCTCGCAGCTAGCCTTTATTTCAGCTTCTAAAATAAAAGCCCCGCAACCAAAAGGCGCGGGGCTCAGAACTTATAAGAATCAATCTTAGTTTTTGCTCAAGTAATCAGCTACTCCTTCGTGAGTGTCTTTCATACCTTCTTTACCTTCATCCCAGTTAGCAGGACAAACTTCTCCTTTGTCTTCGAAGAATTGTAAAGCTTTAACCATACGCATAGCTTCATCTACACTACGGCCTAATGGCATATCATTTACTACTTGATGACGAACGGTACCTTCTTTGTCGATTAAGAACAAACCACGGTATGCAACCATTTCGCCTTCGGCTTGCATCTCATCATTCTCATCGTAGTAATAGTTTCCAGCTAATACATCGTAGTTAGCCGAAATAGTTTTGTTGGTATCGGCTACTACTGGATAAGTAACTCCTTGGATACCACCGTGATCTTTAGAAAGCTGTAACCAACCCCAGTGAGACTGCTCAGTATCGGTAGAAACGGCAACCACTTCAACACCTAATTTTTTGAAATCCTCCAAACGAGCCTGGAAAGCATGTAATTCGGTAGGACAAACAAAGGTGAAGTCTTTAGGATAGAAGAACAAGATTACATAGTTCTTGCCTTTGTATTGGTCGAGGCTGAAATCTTCGATGATCTCCTCGCCATTGATTACAGCTGCGGCTTTAAAAGATGGGGCTTTCTTGCCTACTAATACTCCCATGTTTTGATTTTTAGGTTGTTAGTATATTATATTTATAAAAGCTATTTGAATTTTATTTTGATAGCCAATGCAAATGTAGGCTTATCATCCGGCCTCTTCAATCCTGCCTGTTCAATCTTTTCTATGAAGCTTCAGAAATACTAATGTGAAACGGATAACCAGGCAATTCCAAGGGCCAACAAAATTACGCCATACTTCAGGAAATTAAAACGATGCGACTGGTTTCCTTCGAAAAGAATCGTGGTACTGATATGTAGGAAAATCCCGAATACATAGGCGGTCATTTCAGCGCTATGCTCAGCAAATAAGGGGAAGAAATCGCCGATGATCACCCCCAATGGAGCCATCAAAGCAAAGCTCAGCAACCAAAGTCCTACGATATACCATTTGCCACTAAACTCACAGAGCATATTGTAGAGAATTATGCTCACGGGAAGCTTATGTACAATCAGTCCCCAAAAAAGGGCATCCCGACTTAAATCATTCATATGACTGCCAATGGGAATACTCTCAATTAAGGCATGTAAAAACAAGCCCAGCATTACGCCCATCGGTAAACCTTTATTCTGAAAAAGCTCACTGTGGCTATGCCCATGCTCCAGGCCTTTACTCATGCCCTCAAGTAAGAGCTGAGTAAAAAAGCCCGCCATTATCACTAAACCATAATGGTGACTGTGCTCTTCATAAACTTCAGGTAAAAGGTGAAAAACACCAATTCCTAAGAGATAGGCTCCACTGAATATTAAAAGAAACTTGATAGACAATTTGCTGGATTTACGCAGCCATCGTCCTAAAAGGGCCCCTAGCAGGACCGTAGACATTAATAAAAGATAAGTCATCATGCTTGCGCCAGCAATATTAAACGCTCCGATTGTCGGGCTTCAAAGTTCGCCAAATTATAAGAACCAAAAATATCGAGTATTTGGAGGCCGCTTTCGCGGAAAAGCGCCTGAAACTCTTGTAAAGACAAGGCCCAAACCTCTTCCTTAAAACGATGTTTCTTGCCATCCGGCTCCTTTAAAAAGATCTCCTTCACAATTTTACCTCCTTCAATTCTTCTTTCGATCTGAAACTCATGTCCTTCAATATTCCTTTGCTCGGAGGGAATTAGGTCTTCACAAACCTTTTCCACATTTAAGAAATCGATTAGCAATAAAGCGCCGGGCTTCAAAGCCTGCTTGATCCTTTGCATGGCTTTCAGGTTCTCTTCCCACTGATCAAAATAACCAAAGCTGGTAAAAAGGTTTAGGATAAGGTCGAAACGCTTAGTTCCTAAATCCTGTCGCATATCGGCCACCTGAAAATGTAGCTTATCCTCCAGATATTGAGCGGCAAACTCAATATTGGCATCGGCTAAATCTAATCCAGTTACCTCCATTCCCTTTTGATGAATGTAGCGGGCATGGCGACCTCGGCCACAGGCCAAGTCTAAAATATGCCAATCGCTTTGAGGTTGCAGTCGGCTAAAAAGAATATCAATAAAATCCTGGGCTTCTTGCTCATCACGATGCTGATACAGCATATGATAAAAGCGGGTATTGAACCACTGTTCATACCAGGAATTTGGTGTTTGCTTGCTCATTTTAAAAGAGACTGCGGATAGCGTCCACAATACCCAGCAAAGAAACAGAAGATATTATCAAGATCACAATTAGAGTATAGCGCACAATGGCATTGGCTTTCGGAAGGAATAAGATATAGCGCGCCCCGATCCAGGCTCCTAAGCCCTGACCTACTGCTAAGAGCAAGCCTGGCACCCACTCTAAATGACCGTTCCATACAAAAACCACGAAGGCCGGAAGGACAAATAAAAAGGCTAAAACCAGCTTAATAATATTGGCGTCTCTCAAGCTGTAATGCGCAACCAAAACCAAGAGTGATAAGAGCATTATCCCAATACCCATTTGCAAGAAGCCACCGTAAACCGCTACCGCAAAAATCAAAATCCAGTTCAATACGGTTTTATGTGATTTACTGGTATCGGTGGGCCGAGCCCATTTTCCGGGCTTATAAACCATTGTCCCCAAAAGCAGGAGCATAATTAAACCGATGATGCGCTTAAGCACTACCGGATCTACATCTACCGCTAAAAAGGCACCGAGCACCGAGCCAATAACAGCTGGCACTAAAAACCAGGCGCTATCCTTAAAAAGAAAAAGTGTTCGCGGCGAACGACGTAAACTCAGCACCGCCGTAATGGTTTGAACCAACGCTCCAATCCGATTGGTACCATTGGCCACATTCGCTGGCATCCCACTTAAAATCAGTAAACTCAGGGTAATCGCAGAGCCATTTCCGGCCAGAGTATTGATAATTCCGGCTAAAAAGCCACCACCAAATAATAGAGGATAGTACCACCACTCATTCATGTGGCAAAGGTAGCTTGAGGGAATGGAAATTTAGGTTTATATAGTTTTACTTAATGATAAGATTGGAGCTCAGGATATCAATTTATAACCGACCCCTCGAATATTTACAATCTTCACTGAGGGGTCCTCTTCCAGCTTCTTACGCAGGCGCGAAATGAACACATCCAAAGTACGCCCCACATAATCGCCTTCATCTCCCCATACTGCTTCCAGCAAGTCTTCCCGCTTTACGGTTTGATTAATATCCTGATACAAACGCAAAAGCAATTCTCCTTCCTTGCCGGTTAATTCTTGCTTTTGATCCTTAAAACTAAGCTGGGCTTTAGTAGGCGAATAAGTATAAGCTCCCAACTGAATGCTATCTTCCGATAGGGGTTCGGCTTCTATATTCTTCTTACGCGGATACATTAGCAATAAGACAATGGGTCCCACTATAAAAATCGCCATTAACCAAAGGGGGAATTCAGCCGATTCCTCTTCTTGAAAATCCGGAAAGCGAATCTGTAGTCGGTACTTTGCTGTGGGTTGATCTCTACCTAAACAAGGAATGATATTCGAAAGACTGTCAGGGCTGTGCTCAAAACTGTAAACTACCTCCCCAGTAGCTTCATTGATAAGCGCCACCTGATAATATTCCGAAAGCTTGGCTTGGATTACAGTTTCTTCGATGCGATCTACCAAGCGCAGAGGTTCAAATGAAAAGGGCTTCTCAAATTTTAAAATGAATAGGTCACCTTCTTGCTCCACAGGCATCACCCGCGAATTGATATCTCCAAAATCACTGAGGATATGATGCCCCATCTGCCGAACGGCCACCTGATAATGTGCGGCCTCCCCTTTCGCTGAAAGCAAAATGGAAAAAAACAATCCCAGAATAGTATGAAACAAGCGCAATTGCATCTTTCAAAAATACCCCAAAAGCCAAGCTCCCAAAAGGCTTTACCGAAGTTTTACACTAATTTACATTGACTTTACTAATTGAATATCAAGCTGCTGCTACATTTGGTTTCCATCTAATTCTAAAACCATGAAAATGTTGAAGTACAAATTAATTCTCGCAGGTTTATCCTTAGGGCTAGCGTCCTATGCCTATCTCAATACCTCAAGCTCTGATACCGAACCCAAGCTTGCACCTAAAAGCCAAGCCAATGCCAACTCTCATGTGCAAGCAGACCTCTTCTTTCAAAAAAATGAAGGTTTCTTCTTTGATTTAGATACCCGCTTTAGACCCATCAAAAGATCGGAATTACTAGAAGCTAAGCAATTCTCTGATTTTGCTGATGCCGCGGATATCCAAAAGCTGCGCCGCTATCAATCTTTGGAATTGGCCGCAGTGGTTTCTGAGCAAATAGCAGATGAACGTTTACTTGCCGATGGACCTGAACTAAGTGAAGCGCAAATCGCCTGGCTTCACAATGCCCCTTATTCCACCAATTTCCGACTGCGAGCCGATTTTCTGGAAGCCCTTACGGTAGACACTACCAATCTCTCTTATAATTATAGTACACCTCATTATACCCTAGTGCCTGAGTCTCAAGCCTATTATAAGGACGGTAAAAGAGCCTTCATTCAATACATCCGGGAAGGTGCACTCCCGATTACCAGCACCTTAAATGAAGAGGATCTCTTTGCGGCTAAAATCTATTTCACCATCGGGGTAGACGGCGTGATTACGAAAGCCAAAGTGGGTACCAGTTGTAAAAGTGCTGAATTGGATGCCAAAATGTTAGACCTCTTGGACAATTTACCAGGCGATTGGGAAGTAGCACGCGATATGAATGGCCAGGCGGTTGAGCAAGAATTAGTGCTCTCTTATGCTCTGCCAGGTTGCTAAATTGATTCACAATTAGAGAATTAGGCCTTTTAGACATTCATTACTCTGCGTAGAACAAAGGCATGTATCAGGGACCTTGAAATTTATTTCGAGGTCCCTTCGTTATTTTCTCATGACCCACCGAACATTCTTTTTAGGACTAATCGCCTTTAGCCTGCAGGCTCAATCCCAAAGCTCAGCTTTAAGAGGGATGGAAAATTTAGAAGGTTATAAACTCATTCGAATTCTGGATAGTGGATATTACAGCACATCTCAATTAGCAGTACTTGAAAAGTCCAGGCACCATCAAAGCATTTTTCACCTCGACTGGGAAATCGACTATGATCAATCCGGAATGGACAGTAGCTCTTTGATTGCTTGTCGTCCGGCAATTAAAAATGCCTATCGAAAAATTGATCCCTTTAAAGTAGTAGATCAAGACCTATATGCCAGAATTGATGACTTGATGGGACAAGAATTGGAAACGGCCTTGGTACACTCCAAACGCAAAAGGGGAATCCTCTATCGCTATGGCAATAGTGAAGAATGGGCCTATGTAGACGCCAAAGACCTGTTTCGGGAAATTGATTGGGAGTATCAAAGCGGCACTCTCGTTGCGGTTTCGCAAGGCGATAAATGGGGCTGGTACGACTGGTATCGACAGGTTCAAGTGGTGGAACTGAATTATGAGCATCCTTCGGAATTGCCCTGTACCTTGGATAAATCTGATCTTCAAAATCAAAGTTTGTTTCTGTTGCAGGATTTCAATCAGGCCAATAGCGAATGGCGCATTGACTGCATCCAAATGGACTATATCAATGGCGATGGAGTATTTATCGGTCGCTCTGCCGAAAGCGGATTATGGGGCATGTTCCAAGGCTGGGATTCTCAATATCAAACGTTGATTCCTCAAGCCTATGACTCCTTACGCTTCTTTCCCTGGAATGGTGACTATACCGCTGTTTTCAAAAATGCCAAGGTGGGCTTTTACCTTTCATCTTGGTCGGGCATGGAGGAAGGAAAACAAAGCATCCCCTGCGAATACGACGACTATCAACGAGCTACTAAAGAAGACGGAACTCCAGTTTTGGCGGTTCAGAAAAATGGTAAATGGGCCTGGATCGATTGGCAAAATGGAGAGCTAAAAACCGAACTTAAATACGATTCCTTCGAGGCTTTGCCCTATCCCTATTACCAGCAGTAAATTCTGAAATGAAGGATTAGTGGCACTTCACAGATTGTCATTTATGTACAAAAACCCGTTGTTCAAGTCATTTAATCCGCTAATGTGACTAAGATCGGCTCCCTTAAAAATGGATTCGGATATCTTGGGGCTTTAACCAAGCCAATCAGGTATGCCGAAACTCTACCAGACCAATACAGTCCTAGCATTCCTTATTCCGATCGACCGGAATTTTCGTTTTCCATTTCTCCTTTTACTATTTCTCCTTCCTCAATTTCAGCAGGCGCAAACCATTAATGGGAAGCCCACCAATTCGTATATGAATTGCATAAAACAAGAAGGTACTTCCTATCGAAATTCTTGTTTGGGAAATGGACTTTATGATAACCATCAATCTGCTGCGACTTCCTATATCACTAATCTCTGTGACGAAGCAGTGGATGTGTATTATCATTTTGAAGGGGAATGGATCGACTCTAAAGACAATCCGATAACACCCGGGAAACATCAAAAAAATCGGGTAGCCAATAATGTAAAACCCGGAAAGCGAGTACGGATTTACTTTTGTGAAACCCGAAAGAACAGTGGAAATATTGTGATTGATAAAGTGGTGCCTGCCGGACAAAGCAGTTCTTTCTCTTCCAGTGGCTCGGGAAGTTCTTCTGGTGGATCAGGATCCTTTGGCTCGGGAAGTTCTGGCCGCAATTCTTCAGGTAGCTCCTCCAGTTCCTCTTCTTCCTCCGGTTCCATTGGCAGTACTACTAATGATTCCGACCCAATTGGCTCCATGACCAATTCCATCATGCAAAAAAGCAGTGGCTCAACTTCCTCCAGTTCCTATAATAGTGGTTCATCCTCATCTAGCCGTTCTTCCAGTCAAAGCCAAAGTCAGAGCAGCGGCAATTCTCGTTTAGATAGAGAACGCCGCATTCAACAACAGCATCAAGAGCATGTAGAAGCCTCACGCAGAAACAGTGCGAATTCTCAGCAGGGTGCAGCCAATAAAAGACAATCTACCGCCCAGGCAGAACAGCAAAGAAAAGCGGCGGAAGTGGCTCGCAAACAAGCGGAATACGAAAGGCAAAAGCGCCAAGCTGCCGAAGAAGCCCGCAAACGACAGGAGTATGCACAATGGAAGAATCAACAGAACCAGAAAAATGCCCAAGCGGCAGCAGCGGCGGCGGCTACAACCGTAACTCTACTAGCCGTTTTAGGTCGTGAGATTTATAAGAATATGGGCGTAGTTGATTTTGATCAGGTTTATCGCGATAAGCCCAGCTTCTATGCTTCCACCGAATACGGCTACTCTTTCCTCCTACACCCCATCTATTTTAATAGTGAAGTCTACGATGGAGTGCGTACTTCCAATAACACCGACTATGACTTTGCTTGGCCTTTGAATTTCGATTTCAAAGCCAAAATCGGCTTTGAATCCCCCTACTTTGGTGGCTATGGTTTTGGTGGAATGGGCATCGGCACCAGCCTTCTCTTCCACAGCTTCAATTTCCCATCCTACCAATATGGTGGTCAGGTACACGCCGGAATTCCCAATGCTAAATTTCTCTTTGCCTATGAAGCTGGTGGACGCGCTTTAACCAATGATTATTGGCTTTTGGTTGAAGAGTCTGGCAGTGGCTTTACCGACCTCACCTATGGCAATATTAAATATGGCGCACGATTTAGTTGGGGATCTTTTACCCGCAGCCATTTAAGCCTTGGGGTGATTTATGAAAATGTTGCCGGAGCCAACGACGATATCAAAGTACAGCGCATTAATGTAGAAGGCTTGGATTATACGAAGACCTACTATATTCCGGGCTATTTTATTGAGTATAAAAAGGACCATAGCTTTAACTTCTTCTTACACTTCTATCCCAATTATCCTTTTTCGGGCGAGGTGAACTACGCTTACCGTGGTGGTGAAGATTATGATGATGGCAGCATCTACCTCTATGTTGGATTTTTGCGCTCTTTAGACTTTTACAAATAATATTCAATGCGTCTAGCCCTACTCTTTTTAGTACTTCCTTTCTTCTCATGGTCACAAACCGAATACATTGGCTATGAAGATTACCGCCTTCAGCAAATGTTAGAGGAAAGCATAGAAACTGGCGATAGCCTCAATGCGCGTAAAACCATGCGCTATATTGAGTTTACCCGTCAATTAGACGAGCTGGAATTTGCTTTCCAACAAAGTTTCAAATCTCCGGGTACCCAAGCTGACTTGAAACCCGAAATTGAAAAGCGACTGGAAGCTCTTTCAAAACTGAATCTCGCCGGTCAGGCCTATCGATTTCACCTAGAAGAAGCTAATGAGAGTACGGCCCAGGATTCTCTCAATAGCTATTTCAATTATTTGGAGCAATTAGGGCTTTCCAACTATTTCTTAAATCTATTTGATGATTTAGAGAGTGAGTCCAATAGCGAGATGCAAATGGAAGAAAGGGAAGACACTGATGATCAATTAAGTGCGGTTTGGGAGCAGCAAAGCTTTGGACGCTATTCCGATCAATCCCGATTTGATTATCGCTTTCAGTTAGGAATGGTTTACAATTATTTCCACTTTTCCGATACCTCGCAATTCCCACCTGAAATTGATGTACAGTGGTCCAAGAAAGGGAGCACAGCTTTGGTCCTCTATATTGGTGCATCTTATAAAATCAATAGCAAGGTTTCGGTCTTTAGTGAATTGGGCTATAGTAGCTCTCAACTGGAGTACCAATCCGAATTTACAGATCCCTGGTTGGGAGAAACCTTTATTAATGGCAATGAGTACAGCTTTAGTCAGCTCGACCTCATCTTTGGCGCTCAGTATAGATTAGCTGATAAATGGCAATTAGCACTGGGTTTAGCCCCTTCTTTCACCCTTAAGTCCGAATCCATCAATTTCCAGGAAAACCTTGATGGGAGTCGTAATTATGGTAGCCTCCAGGATTTAAAGGAATCGGAATGGTTCCGCAGCACTCAATTTCGAATGCTCTTTGAAGTGGCTTATTTATGGCGATATATTGAAGTGTCTGATTATCCCATTTTGATTAGCCCCTATTTCCGTCCCATGCTCAGCGCGAGCTCTTACCGACGATCGGATGTAAGCATAGGACCCAATTGGGAACGCTTTTCAATAAGTCAGTTTCAGCTTGGGGTTCGAATATCTTATTAAAAAAAGCCGGTGCAATTTGTGCCGGCTTTTCTTTTATCAATAAATCTCTGCAATGGGATAGCGCAGGTGTTCCATTTCATAGTATTCACTGCGCTGGTAGAAGAAGGTCAAGACTGCCCATGGATTGCCCTGCAAATCTTGATGCTCTGCCATCCATTGATCATATTCCCTTTTAATCAGAGGGTGTTTCAGCATTTCCATGGCCTTATCTTCAAAAACATAAGGCGAAAAATATTCCTTTTGCTGGAAGATGATATCAAAGAAACCCCAGGATAAATAAGAGTCTACCGACTTTGGACTTAGAACAGAGGCTAAGAAATACCGATGCATCTGATCACCGGGTACCAAATAATCCCCGGCATAAAAAAGACGACTATCGGTACGCACCTCTACTTGTTCTACCTCGGTGCGAAAATGCCCCTCATAAGGTGCATCGGAATGATTCCACTCTTGAAGGTAAGTAGATCGGACTTCCATCAAGGTATCCTGGGCCAGGGGCCGCATCTCAATATTTTGGTATTGCAATCGACTTATAACTTCGCGCCAGGCCTGAGGGATCACATAATATTTTGGAACATAAGCTTCTTCCACTGCCTTATAATGGGGATAATACGGAATCTTCAGTTCCTCAATCTGATCCCGATGGTATCTTAATCGGCGATACGCACCTAATTCGCTGGGCTCATAGCTGTATTCAAAGGCATTAAAATCCAGTTGTTCTACTTGAGTACTATCCAGTTCCCAAGCCACCGGAAAACTCAGGCTCTCCTTTTCCCATTTTTGCGCCTCCTTAAAGGCTAACAATATTTCTGCTCGATGCGCTTCACTAAAGCTATTCAGGTGCTGCAGGAACTGATAGGTAGAAAGCACCCTTTGCGGATAGGATTTAAACATATGGGCTTCGGTAATAAAACCGAGGCTATGGAAAAGGGCCGTATATCCACTAGCATAACGTGGACTTTCTAAAAAGGCCGCATAACCATCATTAGGCGGACGACCAAATACATTCACATAAGGAACCATAGGCCAGGATTTGGCCATTTCTGTATAGAGATAGGGTAGCATTTTCTCTTGCTGCAATTGAGCCAAGGAAGGTGCTAATTTATCTTGTTGGCTAGCAATAAGCGTGAGGGTATAAGGATAGTCTGCCCCATTACTGGTATGGGTATCCACAAAAATATGAGGCTTTAAGGCCTGATATAGAGCCCAAAAGGAAAAGGTATTAAGGGCATCGCCTTTAATAAAATCGCGATTGAGATCTAGATTGCGGGCATTACCCCTAAAGCCTTGTAACTCCGGTCCATTTTGATTTGCGCGGGTATGCGGCCGAGCTTGGAGGCTTCCGCCGATATTGTAAACCGGTATTATAGCTATTAAATGTCCTTCATCCGGACCACCTAGAGCCAGCATGTTATTGGCCCACATAATACTAGCATCCATACCGCAGCTTTCGCCCGGATGAATACCATTATTAATAAGGGTAACTAACTTTCCTTCTGCTAATTGAGCTAAAGATTGCTCCTCACTAAAAGCTTCTTTTTGGATGAGAAATAAGGATAAGGGCCGACCACAGTCCGTTTGGCCCAATTCCAAATATTGTGCATTTAGATACTGCTGATCCAATTCCTTATAGGCTTCAATGAGCTCGGGATAGGTCCAGGCTTCATTGGTATCCTTATCCGGAAGTAGCTGAGCTGAAAGCGATCCGGCCCAACCTATCAGTACCCAAAGGAATAGATTAATCCTCATCCACCTTCTCTTCTTCAACCAGAGTAAGAGCGGTGAGCATTTCGGCCTGCAGGCTGGTATAGCTGGCTAAAACATCATTAAAATCACCTAGATACTCTCCTGTAAAAGTGTGTGGCTCAGTTTCACCATAAGTATGGCCAACCAATTCTCCTTTCTCATCGAAAAGATAAATATCGGCCAGGAGACGCAAGTTTGCCTTGGCTCCATAAGTAGTTACTTTATCAATAACCAAACGTGCATAACCAATGGCCAGCAATTCGCATTCGGTCGCTTTGGTAACATTACGAACTGCAGATCGCAGACGAGGACTCTCTTCAATAAAAGTCTTCACATCACCATTCTCCAATTCTAAAAACTGTACTGCTTCTTCGCTTAAGTAGACGGTAGGAAATTTGGGATTTCCCGTCACTTTTAAAAGCTCGCGCTCTTCCTTTTGTTTAACACGATCGAAACGTGGCTTTTTAGCCATATCCGCACCCGCGATAGTATTCAGGTTTAACTGCATTTGTAAACCTTCTGCCAGGGTATTGTAGTAGCGATCACTATTGGTTGCTAAACTGGCATTGATCTTTTCACTTAAAGCTTCTACCTTTTTATTGAAGGCATCGGCATCACCCGCAGGAACAGTAGGTAATTGCGGAGGAGCTATATAGAAACCCGTAACAACGAGGTTCTTTACATCGGCTGGTGCCTGATAAGTTTGGTAGGCCTTGATGCGCAAGTTGCCACAGCCATTTAAAAGCAAAGCAAGACTTAAAACACTAAGGGTGCGGAGTATTTTCATGATTGTGATTTTGTGACTCGCACGAAGATACTGCGCATTGAGCCACGGTCACAAATTCTAAGAAGCCTTCTTGTCAATCAATGCTCCTTTCTTCATAAAATAGCGTAGCGATACCAAAGATATCAGCAAGGCTACCAGCCAGGCGGCACTTTCTATTGCATCATCAAATAATAAGGATCCGAGCGCAAATAGTGCCGAATACACTAAAACTACACCCGATAGCCAGGCACCAAATAAAGCTCCGCTAGCCTGATGCTTCTGCCCCTCCTTTCGGAAAGGCTTCCAAAATCCTGAAGGACGAATACGCGCGTAGAAATTCTCTAAAACCTTCGCATCTGTGGGTTTGCTGATAAAGGTTACCAGAACCCAAACCAGACTTGTAAAGACCACGGTAGCAATAAAATCACCGTTCTGATGATAGAAGGATTCGGGCAAATAAGCTTTAAGCGGAAACTTTAATAAGGCCCAGGCCAAAAGTGGTGCCAGGGTTGCACTCAATTCACTCCAGGCATTAATACGCCACCAGTACCAGCGTAAAATCAATACCATTCCTAAACCAGCACCAGAAGCGATTAGGAAACTAGCAGCCTCATCGATCATTCCGATTTGAGCGGTAGAATACATGGCCACCAACATGATAAGTAAGGTGATAATACGACCGGCCATCACATAATGCTGATCGCTTGCTTCTGGCTTAAAAAAGCGACGGTATAAATCATTGGTCAAATAGCTGGACCCCCAATTTAACTGGGTAGAGATGGTACTCATATAGGCGGATAAAAAACCTACGAAAAGCAAGCCCTTTAATCCTGAAGGCAAGAAATCACGCATCGCAAAAACAAAGCCTTTTCGAGACTCCTCCAAAGGTAAATCCGGATAGAGAATTAATGCCGCCAGACCTACGATTATCCAGGGCCAAGGACGTAAACAATAATGCGCAATTTGAAAGAACAAACTCGAATACACGGCATGTTCCTCATTTTTAGCGCTCATCATTCTCTGTGAAATATATCCGCCGCCGCCAGGCTCATTGCCAGGATACCAACTCGCCCACCACTGCAAAACGATGTAGGAGAAAAAGGCGCCTGCCGATAAGGAAAAGGTACCCACCGCTAAATCACTACCACTGCCAATCTGAGGAAAGAAGTCCAAACGCCAGGCCGGTAATTGGTTTTTAATCCCACTTAATCCACCTACTTCGGGAAGGTTTAAAACAATTATAGCCAGAATAATGCTGCCCGACATGGCAATGATGAACTGTACAAAATCCGTAATCGCAATTCCCAATAAGCCTGCGATAGATGAGTATACCGCCACCAAGGCCATAGCCGCCATACAGAACCAAAATGCTTCTTGGGCCGGAATTTCAAAAAACACTTCCAGAATAGAAATGAGAGCAGCATTTACCCAGCCGATTATTACCACATTCATAAAGAGGCCAAGATAAACGGAACGAAGTCCACGCAAGAAAACAGCTACCGGACCGGAGTACCTTAATTCCAACAATTCCAATTCGGTGATAATCTCCGCTCTACGCCAAAGGCGAGCAAAGAAAAAGGTGGTGAGCATTCCACCAATGGCCATATTCCACCACAGCCAGTTGCCCGAAATTCCATGCTGAGCAATTTTCTCTGTAACCCATAAAGGAGTATCTGCCGCAAAAGTGGTGGCTACCATAGACACCCCAGCGATATACCAGGGTAATTTCCTACCACCTAAAAAGAAGCCCGCTAATCCGCCTTCTGCCTTTCCTCGGAAATACAGACCTAAGAAAACAAAGAGCAGCATAAAGAAGCCTACTACCCACCAATCGAGCGTACTAAGATGTGTCATGTTTGGAATTGATTGCCGAATCTAAGGATTATTGCGAGACTCTTTTAGGCAGAAAAGGCCGAGATATCCCCAATCTTAATCAACAGAAAAAGGAGAATTTTAAATTTCGATTATCCTTTACCTTTGAAGAAAATTCCCAAGAGAACATGAAAAAATTAGGATTACTAGGCTTACTTGCCTTGGTAGCTTGTCAAAATAACTCAGAAAGCAGCGAAAGCGAGTCTACAGCGAACTCTAAAAGCTACCCCCATTACGAGCAGATGGAAGTAGAGCTGAATAATCAAGTAGTATATGGTGTGATCGTTCAAGATTCGGCCGGCGCAAAGATCAGCCGTGGTTATTCTATCACTTTCAAATTACGAGACAAGGTTTGGTACGATACCGTATACCTAGAAATGTCCACTGGTGAAGTAGCGCAAAGCGAGTCTGTATTTGCCGAAGCGGTGGTAGATGATATGGGTGGTGCCCAATTCGAAGTAACAACTTTCGACGTTCAATAATTTGAAGGATTCCAATTTACAAATCGTCATTAAAACCTTACCTGGACTGGAACGCGTGTTGGCACGTGAGGTTCGGCAATTAGGTGGACGTGAGGTTCAAGAAGTGCGTCGTGGCATTGTTTGCAAAGGAGATTTAGGCTTTGTTTTTAAATGCAATCTCTGGCTGCGTACAGCCCTGCGAGTTTTAGTTCAGATAGATCGTTTTCAGGTGCGGGATGAGAAAAACCTTTACAAGAAGGTTTATGAAACCCCCTGGGAAAAATATTTCGATTGCGATAAAACCATTGCTATTGATGCTACCGTGCACAGCGATCGTTTTCGCAACAGCCTTTTTGTAGCGCAAAAAACCAAGGATGGCATTGTAGATCGTTTTCGCGATCAAAGTGGCAAGCGTCCTTCCGTTGACTTAAAAAATCCGGATATCCGCATAAATGTGCATATCCAAAATCACTTCTGTACGCTCTCTCTGGATAGCAGTGGCGAATCCCTTCATAAAAGGGGCTATCGTGTAGAAGTGGATAAAGCTCCATTGAGCGAAGTTTTGGCCGCCGGAATTTTATCCCTAATGGATTGGCAAGGTAAAGCCCCCCTACTCGACCCCATGTGCGGATCCGGGACTTTCTTAACGGAGGCTGCTTTATTTGCTTCCAATGTACCGGTGAATGTTTTCCGTAAGCAGTTCTCCTTTCAAAATTGGAAGGACTATGACGCTGAACTCTTCGATACCATTTTCGAATCTTCCATGAAGAAGGAAAATCGCGATTTACCTCCGATCTATGGCTTTGATATCGATCCTCAAATTGGTGCAAAGGCACGTAGGAACGTGAAAAATGCCTTAATGGAAGATGTGATCAAAGTGCAAAAGCGCAACTTCCTCAATTGGCCTGAAGATGAAAAGGTAGCGCCAGGAACCACCTTGATCATGAACCCACCCTACGATTTGAAACTGGAAGCTGATATCCCCGAATTGTACAAGGGAATTGGCGATAGCTTAAAACAACATTTCAGTGGCTGCACGGCCTGGGTATTTACCGCTTCCGCGGAAGGCCTCAAACATTTAGGCTTGAAGCCCACCAAAAAGATTCCACTTAAAAACGCCAAGCTCGACAGTTGGTTAGTGCGTTACGACCTCTACGAAGGTTCAAAAAAGGGGAGCGACTAGTTCATGGAGCAATTTGCCGAAATCTTACTTCCACTGGCCTTACCAGTGAATTATACCTATCGCATCCCTTCAGCTTTAGGCGATATCGTAAAAGTAGGAATGCGAGTAATCGTACCACTCGGCAAACGAAAACTTTATACCGGACTGGTAAAAGAAATCCATCAGCGCAAGCCCAAAGACTTTGAAGTCAAGGATATTTTAGACGCTGAGGATGCCTCCCCCATTATTGCCGAAGCCCAAATTGAATTTTGGGAATGGCTGGCTCAATACTATCTCTGCAGCGAAGGAGAAGTAATGAACGCTGCCCTGCCCGGAGGTTTAAAGCTGGAAAGCGAAATGGTGATTCAGCGCAATTTGGCTAAGGAAATTATTGATGCCGAATTGAGCGATGCTGAATATCTGATCGTCGAAGCTCTGGAACAACAGGATCGCTTAAGCATTAAGGAAATCGCCGAGATTACCGGTTTTGCCAATCCTCTATTCACCATAAAAGAATTGCTCTCCAAGGCCTATGTGGTATTGGAAGAGGAACTTAAAGGTGGCTATAAACCGCGGCAAGCACGATTGGTAAAGGCTGGCCCGGAATTAAATGAAGATGATGTTAGCGCCGCCTTCGAAGGCTTGGGTAATGCCGCCAAGCAAAGAGAGCTATTATTGGGCTTTTTTCAATATCGAAATGAAAGAGGCGAAGTAACTGCCGCGATGCTGCTTAAGCGATGCAAAGCTAGTGACGGCAGTTTAAAATCACTGGAGGCCAAAGGCCTGCTGGAAATTTTTTACGATGATCCTTTTCGGCATCAGCATAGCGAAGATCCCAGTGCCAATGGATTATTCCCTTTAAGTGAAAGTCAGCAAAAGGCTTTTGACGATATCACTCAACATTGGGAACAGCCCATTCTTTTACATGGAGTAACCTCTTCCGGTAAAACAGAGGTCTACACGCATTTAATGGCCGAGGTTTTAAAGCAAGGTCGCCAAGTACTGTACCTGGTTCCTGAGATCGCCCTTACCACCCAATTAATTCAGCGCCTGGAACGCTTTTTTGGTGAGGATTTACTGGTTTACCATTCCCGCTACAGCGATAGAGAAAGGGTGGAAACTTGGCTAAAACTCTTCCGCAAGGGCGATAAGCCGGCTTTAGTAATTGGGGCCCGCAGCAGCATATTCCTGCCCTTTCAAAATTTGGGATTGGTGATTGTAGATGAGGAGCATGAAAATAGCTACAAGCAATATGAGCCCGCTCCTCGCTATCACGCCCGCGATGCTGCCCTGGTATTGGCTCAGCAACAAAATGCGCATGTGATATTGGGCAGTGCTACCCCAGCCTACGAAAGTTATTTCAATGCCCGTAAAGGCAAGTACCATTTAGTAGAAATGAAGGAGCGCTATGGCGCCATTGCCTTACCTGAAATCCGTCCTTTCAACCTGCGGGAATTGCGCAAACGCAAACAGATGCGCGGCTATTTCGCACCGGAATTAGTGGATGAGATTGAAAGGCAAATGAAAAAGGGCAAGCAGATCATCCTTTTTCAGAATCGCCGGGGCTTTTCCACCTTTTTACAATGCGATACCTGCGGCCATGTGATGCAATGCCGCAATTGCGATATCAGTCTTACTTATCACAAACATCGTCATCAATTACGCTGTCATGTTTGTGGCTATAATACCCCTCCTCCTCGCAGTTGTCCGGCTTGTAAAAGTCAACAGGTGCGAAGCCTGGGATTTGGTACCGAAAAGCTGGAAGATGAGCTGCAGTTGATGTTCCCGGAAGCGCGAATTCAGCGCATGGATTTGGATACCACCCGCAAGAAAAAGGCTTATGAAAACATCTTGCAAAGCTTTGAAGATGGAGATACCGATATTTTAGTGGGCACCCAGATGGTTACCAAAGGCCTTGATTTTGGCAATGTAGGTTTGGTAGGTATCATGAATGCGGATTCCCAAATCTTCTTCCCTGATTTCCGCGCCCATGAAAAGGCCTTTCAGATGTTGGCTCAAGTGGCAGGAAGAGCGGGTCGTAAGGGTGAAAGAGGCTTGGTACTTATCCAGAGTTCCAGTCCGGACCATGAAGTTATACATGATGTAATTGGCAATCGCTATCGCTCGGGCTACGAAAGAGAAATGCAAGAGCGACTGGAGTATCATTACCCTCCTTTTTACCGCTTAATCCGCATTAGCTTAAAACATCGTAAAAAGGAGGTTCTAGAAGAGCGAGCGGTATTATATGGCCAGGAATTAAAAGCTTTATTTGGCCGCAGGGTTTATGGACCGGAATATCCTCTTGCTAATCGCTTACGCGGAATGTACCAAATGGAGATTCTCTTAAAACTGGAATCCAAACTGAGTTTAAAGGCCGTAAAACAGGCTCTTTCAGAAAGAACTGATGCCTTTCAGCAGCAGCATAAAAGCAGTCCCATGCGCATCATCTTCGATGTGGATCCGCTTTAGTCTTCTTTGGCAATAATCCCCAAAAGAATCAGGCCTTGAGCCAGACCGTAAGTGAGCATAATAATGAAGCGATTATGCCAATGCTCATCTAAGCCACCACCAAACTTCGACCAGGCGATCCACCAATCAGAAAAGATAAAAAGGGCGATTCCTAATAAGGGCCAAATGCTGATTTTCTGGGCCTGCCAGGCCATAGCACTCAAAATGAAGTGCAAGCTTAAAAGTCCGAAGTAGGCATAAATAGGGATGCTCAATTCTACAGGCAGGACCACTAATTGCAATAGTAGATACATGGCTCCCAAAGACAAGAGCAAGGCAATGATAAAGGCCTGCCATTTTAAACCGGAGCCTTGCTTTAAATACCAATAACCGTAGGAAATATGGGCCAGGGCAAAGGCGCCCATTCCAATTAAAAAGGCCGGACTTTGTTGAAACATCAAAGCCACATCTCCAAAAAGAGAAAATACCAAAGCTGGAATTAATGGCATTAAGAAAGCCTTTCCTTCTCGGATCTTACTAAAGGTGAAGAATAATAAAGTGCCTACTATAAGAGGTTTACTCAACCATAGCATTTGACCTTCATCCCCACGGTATACTACCGCTAAATGAAAAAGCATTATCGCCCCGTAAATCTTAATGAAGTCGCGTACCTTCATCTACTATTGACCTTGCTGAGTTTGCAAGTAATACTTCATGGCCTCGCCCATATTAGCATTCAGGTCTTTGATACGCGTACTGTGAGAAGGGTGAGTAGACATAAACTCTGGGGGCTGACTCCCGCCACTCTGAGCTGCCATACGCTCCCAAAACTTAGGCGCTTCCCTAGGATCATAGCCCGCCATTCCCATAAATACCAAACCCATTTTATCGGCTTCACTTTCGTGTAAACGGCTAAAGGGCAACATGGCTCCGTATTGAGAACCAATACCGTAGGCGGTCATGTATAAGGATTGTGTCTTCTCGGGTTGGTCTTTAATAGCCACTTGTAATGCTACGCCCCCCATTTGTTGAATAAGGCCCTGACTCATACGCTCCGAACCATGGCTGGCTACTGCATGAGCAATTTCATGTCCCATAACTACTGCAATGCCGGCCTCATCCTGGCAAATTCCCATAATGCCGGTATAGAAAGCCACCTTTCCACCAGGCATACACCAAGCATTAGCAACATTCTCATCAATCAAGGCAAACTCCCATTTAAAGTCCTTCACCATATCGGCATGACCTTTTTGGGTAAGATAACGCTCAACGGCTGCTGCAATCTTTCTGCCTACCCGCTCTACCATTTGAGCTTGAGGAGTTCCTTTGATCACTTTCGATTCAGATAGTACTTGCTGATACTGATCTACCGCCATGGCATTCATTTGAGCTCCGGGAATTAAAGCTACTTGTTTACGGCCCGTAAGGGGAACGGTTTTACAAGCGCCAAGGGCAATAATCAATGCGGTAAGAACAAGCTTTCTCATGGTTGGGAATTTGATCGCAAAGAAAAACAATTTGACAGGAGAATTAACCTTCACCTGAAAATATGACGGTTAAATTTATTCAAAACAGACAAAAAGACACGCAAAAGTCTCTGGCTTAACCTAATTCATCCCTTGGCATTTCAATTGTAATAAGCAGGGGGAAGTCAAAAGAAAAAAACAATACAATGAAAGTTATAAAAAGACAAAACGAAGCCCCATTATTCGATCAGTTATTCGATGGATTTTTCCGCGACGAACCCCTTCATTGGATGAATCGAAACATGGTAAATCATCGTAAAGAATCTGTGAATATCATGGAGAATGATTCGCAGTTCGAAATTGAGCTTTTAGCTCCTGGGTATCGCAAAGAAGATTTGCATATCGAAGTAGATGGAGACCTGCTCACCCTCAAGGCTGAACGCAAGGAAAACAAAGAGGAAAAGGAAAGTAATTACTTGCGCCGTGAGTTCCGCATTCACAATTTCGAACGTCAGTTTCGCTTACCAGAAGATCGGGTAAATGCTGAAGGCATTACGGCTCGCTTTGAAGATGGAATCCTTCACCTGAGCGTGCCTAAAAAAGAAGAAACTAAAAAAGCTTCTCGCTTAATTGAAATTAATTAAGCTCTTCAAGAAATAGATTTAATCGCAGAGTATCTATTTTATAAAAAGACAGGTTAATAGTGTCCTTTTCATCAAGTAAAAGCTGGATATCATCTAAGGTATCCAGCTTTTTTATTTCTGTAAATTGATGATTATCCAAATGCCCAAAAGGTTCCATTATAGTAACAGAAGCCTTATCCAAAGCAATACCACTACTTAAAGCGGAATAAGACAGCACTGCAAATAATAGCAAGCCCAAGCCATATTGCAGATACCTGAAAGTTCCAAAGCTTTGATAGCCCTGAGCCAACTCTTGCAGTTCCTCCAAATAGAAACTGAGGCCATCCCTCTGCAGCTTGCGATTCAGCCGAAAGGCGATAAGAGAACCTATTAAAAGTCCACCTAAAATGGAAGCTTGCCAAAAAGCAGAATTTTTTAAGGGAAAGTAAATAGCGACGGAATCCGGCGCCATTAGCTCGCTGCCATTGATCCAAACCAGGAGGAAAAAGATCCCGGTTCCAAAGATCATTATGAACAAGAGCAGTAATTGAAAATAACGACCACGAAAACGCCTGAGCGCTTTTAAAGATTCGGGGGAAAAACGATCCATCTCCGTTTTCTTAGGGAGAAAACGTTTTATAGCACCCCGAAAAAGGATGAATAAAAGCAAGAGCGTTACTAATTCGAATAGCAGTTTCATGCAGTGATCTTAGGGTTAAAGATACGCCAAATCGCATCTTCCCCAGGATTTGCGGCTACTATATCAATGGCCTCCCCTCCTACCGGATGTTCGAATTGAATTCGACCGGCATGCAAACTGATGCTAGCATCGTGATTAGAGCGATCAAAGCCATATTTTAAATCGCCCTTAATGGGGCAACCAATCGCAGCTAATTGCGCTCGGATTTGATGGTGACGACCGGTATGCAATTCCACTTCCAGCAGAAAATAGCGTTGCGAATCAGCTATAAGCTTATAGGTCAATTCTGCCTTCTTCGCATTTTTATCGCTGGCAGGTCGAGGATAGGATTTGTTGTTTTTTGCTTCTTTCTTTAAATAGTGTTCTAAACGGCCTTCAGTCGGATTAGGCTTCTCCTGCACGATGGCATAATAGATTTTACGCACCTCCCGCTTTTCGAAGATTTTATTCATCCGGCTTAAAGCCTTGCTGGTTTTAGCAAATACTACAATTCCGGAGGTAGGACGATCTAAGCGATGCACCAATCCGCAAAAAACATTGCCGGGTTTATTATAGGTATCCCGAATGTAATCCCGCACTTTTTCGAGCAAGGGCTTATCACCGGTAAAATCGCCCTGGACCAATTCGCCCGCGAGCTTATTTACGATGATAAGATGATTGTCTTCGAATAAAATCCGCTCGCTAATGGGCACTAATACTGCTCTTTATCATTAGGGAAATCGCGGCTTTTCACATCGTGAACATAAGATTGTACCGCACCGGTAATTTCAGAGTAGAGGTCCAAATAACGACGTAAGAAACGAGGATTAAACTCATGCGTCATGCCCAGCATATCGTGTAAAACCAATACCTGACCATCTACTCCGGCACCGGCACCAATACCGATTACCGGAATATTTAATTCCTGCGCTACTCTTTCGGCTAAATCGGCAGGGATTTTCTCCAATACCAAAGCAAAACAGCCAGCTTCTTCCAATGCTTTCGCGTCACTAATCAGCTTTTCGGCTTCTGCCTCCTGACGAGCGCGAACGGTATAGGTACCGAATTTATAGATGCTTTGTGGGGTTAATCCCAAATGCCCCATCACTGGAATACCGGCAGTAAGAATACGCTCAATCGATTCGATAATCTCTACCCCACCTTCGAGTTTCACGGCATGACCGCCACTCTCCTTCATGATGCGAATAGCGGAGCCCAGGGCTTCCTTGGAATTTCCTTGATAAGATCCGAAAGGCAAATCTACTACCACTAAGGCCCGATCAACAGCACGCACCACACTGGAAGCATGGTAAATCATTTGATCCAGAGTAATAGGTAAAGTGGTTTCATGACCAGCCATTACATTGGAGGCACTATCGCCCACCAGGATTACATCGATCCCCGCTTTATCTACAATTCCCGCCAAGGTGAAATCATAAGCGGTAAGCATGGAGATTTTCTCTCCCTGGCGTTTCATTTCCTGTACCGAATTGGTAGTAACCTTCTTAAAGTCTGAGCTTGCTACGGACATATTAAATAATTGTGAATGCAAATTTATACTTTTGAGGCGTGTGGCTTTTGACCCACAAATCTTTTACTCTGTAACATGAAGAAATTTTTAGCAGCATTAGGTTCTTTGATTTTGTTCTCGGCCTGTGATAATGAGATCCAGATCAATGCCGAATACAAGGACATGACCATCATGTATGGCATGCTGAACCCGGTATTGGATACCAATTACGTACGTATCCAAAGAGGGTATTTAGGAGATGAAGCTGCCAGTGCTTCCTATCGCATTAGTGATTCTCTCTATTACGACTCTACGGAAATTGATGTTTTCATCCGCGAATACAATCCGGGAGCCAGCACTTTCAATCAGGAGGTAGAGCTTATTTGGGATAATAGCATTCCATTAGACAGTGGTATTTATACCGATGAAGGTTACCACTTGTATCGCATCCCTAGCAGCTTCGACATTCAGAGTAGCCGCGAATACGAAATTGTAGTAAATCGCGCCGATGGTAGCGTTGCCAGTGCCCGAACCGGAATTGTTGGCAGCATTAATATTACCCGTCCTTTACCTATTATTACCGCCCGTTATTTCGATGGACGATTGCAATTCAATGTTCGTCAAAATACCGATGGTAATGATCCCCAGGCAACTGAGAAGATGATTGCCTATCAGCCTATTCTATACTTCCACTACAAAGAATACAATAAATCGACCGGCAGCGAAGAGTTTAAAACCGAAACCATCCGCCTGCCCCTGGAAGAAAATCCATTCGATCAGATCGATATCCTCTTCAGCGCTAACGAACTTTACTCAGCTTTAGCGGCCCGTATAGAAGAAGATCCTTCTAAGAATATTCTACGCTTTTTCGTTGGTATGGATGTAGAGATTATTGGTGCTTCGGAAGAGTTAATGACCTTTATAGAACTGAGCAAACCTTCTAATGGCGTAAACCAAAACCGCCCGCAATATGAGCAGGTAATCAATGGAACCGGTATCCTTAGTTCTCGCACCTTTGCCCGTCGTAATGATTGCCGATTACAGCAAAGCATTTACGATCGCTTGCTGGAAAGCGGTATTGTTTGCGACCTCAACTTTGCACGAGTGGAATTAGGCGGAACTGACACATGCTACTGCATCGATAATCAAAAAGTTTGTTTTTAACTGACAGAGCGGCACGAACAACTCAAATAGTCAGTCAAAATCTACGATCCTGTCAGGTATGACAGGATTTTTTTTGTTTCAGGGCCTTGGCACATGCTTTGACTATTTAGAGGCGAATGATTGAGCTAACCATTAAAATTCAATAAAAGCCATGGGAAAAATCATTGGCATTGACTTAGGAACCACTAACTCCTGCGTTGCCGTTATGGAAGGTAACGAACCAGTGGTGATTCCAAATAGCGAAGGAAAACGCACAACCCCTTCTGTGATTGCATTTGTAGAAGGCGGTGAGCGCAAAGTAGGTGACCCTGCCAAACGTCAGGCGATCACCAATCCACATAAGACGATCAGCTCTATTAAGCGCTTCATGGGATCTTCTTTTTCAGAAGTATCCAAAGAAGCCGGACGAGTTCCTTATAAGGTAATTAAAGGCGATAACGATACCCCTCGGGTAGAGATCGATGATCGCAAATACACTCCACAAGAATTATCAGCAATGGTGCTTCAGAAAATGAAGAAAACCGCTGAAGATTATTTGGGTGAAGAAGTAACAGAAGCGGTAATTACTGTACCCGCTTACTTTAACGACTCTCAACGTCAGGCGACCAAAGAAGCCGGAGAAATCGCTGGTTTAAAAGTACGTCGTATCATCAACGAACCTACTGCAGCCTCTTTGGCTTATGGTATCGACAAAAAAGGTCAGGACCAGAAAGTAGCCGTATTCGACTGTGGTGGTGGTACCCACGACGTTTCTATCCTCGAATTAGGTGATGGTGTATTCGAAGTATTAGCTACTGATGGTGATACTCACTTAGGTGGTGATGACTTTGATCAAGCCGTAATCGACTGGTTAATTGATGAGTTTAAAGCGGAAGAAGATTTCGACTTAAGCAAAGATGCAATGGCCTTACAACGCTTGAAAGAAGCTGCTGAGAAAGCTAAAATCGAATTGTCTTCTTCTAGCGACACCGAAATCAACTTGCCTTATATCACTGCAACTGCTAGTGGTCCTAAGCACTTGGTTCGCAAATTAAGCCGTGCCAAATTCGAGCAATTAGTACATGATTTAGTAGATCGTACCATCGCTCCTTGTCGCACCGCTCTTAAGAATGCTGATCTGGATGTATCCGATATCGATCAGGTAATCCTGGTAGGTGGTTCTACTCGTATTCCTGCCATTCAGGATGCTGTGAAGAGCTTCTTCGGTAAAGATCCTTCTAAAGGTGTAAACCCTGATGAAGTAGTAGCCTTAGGTGCTGCCATTCAAGGTGGTGTATTGGCTGGTGATGTGAAAGATGTATTGCTTCTGGATGTTACCCCACTTTCTTTAGGTATCGAAACCATGGGTGGCGTATTCACCAAATTGATTGAGGCCAATACTACTATCCCTACTAATAAATCGGAGGTATTCTCTACCGCCAGCGACAATCAGCCTGCCGTGGATATCCACGTATTGCAAGGTGAGCGCCCAATGGCTCAGGATAACAAGACTATCGGTCGCTTCCAACTGACTGATATACCTCCTGCACCACGTGGAGTTCCTCAAATTGAGGTAACCTTTGACATTGACGCAAATGGTATCCTAAACGTAAGCGCTAAGGATAAAGCGACTGGCAAAGAGCAAAGTATTCGTATCGAAGCTTCTTCTGGCTTAAGCAAAGAAGAAATCGACAAAATGAAACAAGAAGCTGAAGCTAATGCTGAAGCAGATAAAGCAGCCAAGGAAAAAGTTGAGAAACTGAACCAGGCTGATAGCATGATCTTCCAAACTGAGAAGCAATTAAAAGAGTTTGGCGAAAAATTATCTGATGATAAAAAAGCGCCTATCGAAACAGCTCTTGAAAGCTTGAAAGCCGCCCACGGTGCTCAAGATTTGGAAGGTATCGACAAAGCCATGGAGCAAATCAATGAAGCCTGGAAAAATGCTTCTGAAGAAATGTACAAAGCCCAACAGGAAGGTGCTGCTGATGCAGGTGCCGGAGCGCAGGGCGGTGCAGAAGCTGGCAATGGCGGCGACGATGTTACCGACGTAGAATTTGAAGAAGTGGATGACAATAAGTAATCCCTTTGCAAAGTAAATTTGAAGCCCCGATGATCAATCTCGGGGCTTTTTTGTTCCTAATAAAAAACACGATAAATGGCACAAATCACTCTGGGTGGAAACCCTGTTCAAACTCAAGGCGAACTGCCCGCAGTAGGCACTATGGCTCCCGATTTTAGTTTAACTGATACCGCTTTACAAGATCGCAGCCTGGCTGAATTTAAAGGTCAGAAGGTGGTATTGAATATCTTCCCTAGCATCGATACCGGAGTTTGCTCCGCTTCTGCACGTAAGTTTAATGCAGATGCCGCTGGCCAAGATGGCGTGGTGGTATTAAATATCTCTCGCGACCTTCCATTCGCACACAAGCGTTTTTGTGCAGCAGAAGGAATTGAAGATGCGATTGGTTTAAGCGAATTGCGCAACAGCAATTTCAGCGACAATTACAAAGTTCGTATGCTTGACGGTGGCATGAAGGATTTCTTTTCACGCGCCGTAATCATCGTAAACGAAGAAGGAAAAATCATCTATACCGAGCAAGTTCCAGAAATTGGTCAGGCTCCGGATTATGATGCAGCTCTGGCCGCTTTAAACTAGGCCTGCTAGCTTTATAAAGAAAGAAAGCCGTCTCGGTAGTACCGTGACGGCTTTTCTCTTTCATCCTATCCCCTTCTGAATGAAGCTTATAATTTGGCTAGAAGGCTGCGCAGATAATCTTCTTTACTGCTGGCACTACCTTCTACCAATTGACCATCCTTAAAGACTGCTAAAAAGGGAAGGTTATCTACTCCCGCCATTTTACGAGCCTCGGGATTTTCTTCGGCGTTAATGTCTACAAATACGGTGTCGGCTTGCTCTTCCTCATTGCTAACACGCTTGTATTTAGGAGCGAAGAGCTTGCAGTTTCCACACCAGTCGGCGTAAAATTTTACTGCAACTTTAGAATTATTGGCGAGTATCTCTTTGAACTCGCTATCGTTTACCACTTGAACTGCCATGATTATCGTTTTATTCGGCTACAAATATAGCATCTAATAAAACTATCAGAAAAATAATTCAATAGAAAATGATTATCATCTATTGAAAATGCTCGCGGTATAAGAAGCGTACGATTCCATCGGCCAAACCTTTCTTGGGTACGATCATCTCTTCGGCCCCAGCCCATTTCATAGCATTGATATAAATGCGCAAGGCATGAGGTAAAACGTCGGTACGATCTGGATTCAAATCAAATTCAATCATCCGCTGATCATCATCAAAATTCAGGATTTGCTCGCGGATCCCCCGCAAACCTTTTAAGGTCATGGTTTCCCCCTTTCGCTTTTGAGCTAATTTAAAGGTTCGGTTGATGTTACCCCCGGAGCCAACCATCAGCACCTCATCAAAATCTTCTGTTTTCTCTTGAATCCATTCCTTCATTTCCTCCCAGCGCTTTTTCTTCACCAGGTCCTTAAGCAAACGAATGGTTCCTATTTTAAAAGATCGACTGTTGCGGATTTCCCCTTTATGGAAAAGAGTGAGCTCGGTACTACCACCCCCCACATCGATATAAAGAAAGGTCTCATGGGCTTCCGCCACATCGCCAATCATATCCGAACTAAAAATCATGCGGGCCTCTTCTTTGCCGCTGATTAATTCGATATTCACTCCACTTTCGCGATAGATGCGCTCTACTACCTGAATACCGTTCTTCGACTCCCGTAAAGCGGAGGTGGCACAGGCGCGGTATTTCTCCACTCCATGTACTTCCATAATTTTCCGGTAGGCCGACATCCCCGCGATAAGGCGTTTTAAATTGCTTTCGCCGATCCGTCCTTCTCCAAAAGCATCTGGTCCCAAACGAATGGGTAAACGCGTTAAGGAGGATTTCTTAAACATTATGGTTTCGCCAGACTCAATAACGTTGGACACCAAAAGTCGAACTGAGTTCGAACCAATATCAATTCCGGCTAATTTGTGGATTTTCACTTCCCTAACTTTAATTGCTTCTTCACATAGTCGTGCATGGCATATTGCGAGCGAATCTTAGGTCCGCGAATTTGTCGATACTCATTATTGAGTTCGGCATTATGCCAGCGCGATTTCACATTGTCCTTCCAGATAATCTCAAAATGATCGCGCAATTGACGCTTCACTTTTTCATCGTAAACCGGAGTGGTAACCTCCACCCGATAATCCAGGTTTCGAGGCATCCAATCTGCTGATCCTAAGAAGTATTTCGGATCACCGCCGTTTTCAAATATGATTAATCTGCTGTGCTCTAAATAACGATCTAAGATAGAGATTGCTTCAATATTCTCGCTCATCCCCTTTTGACCGGGCACTAAAGAACAGATACCACGAATCACCATCTGCACTTGCACGCCATAGGCACTGGCTTCATAAAGCTTGTCGATAAGCTTTACATCTGAGAGGGAGTTCAATTTCATCTTAATGCCGGAAGAAAGTCCCTTTTTGGCATTTTCGATTTCCTTTTCAATCAGCTTAATAAAGCCTCTACGGGTATCATGAGGCGAAACCAAAAGGTGGCGATACTTCTTAACCTTATAATTATTTCGCAGAAAATCGAATACCCTCGCTACATCCTTGGTGATCCTTTTATCCGCCGTAAGGAGATGATAATCCGTATAAAGCTTAGAGGTGCTTTCATTAAAGTTTCCGGTTCCCACCGAAGCATATAATTGCTCGCGGCCCTCTACTTCTTTGGTAATCAAAATAACCTTGCTGTGCACCTTTAAGCCTTGCACGCCAAAGATTACGTTTACCCCTTCACTCTGGAGAACTTCGGTCCACTGAATATTATTGGCTTCATCAAATCTCGCCTGAAGCTCAATTACCGCTGTAACTTCCTTACCATTTTTAGCCGCATTCACCAAGGCGGAAATCACCCTCGAATCCGAAGCCATTCGATACAAGGTTATATCAATGGAACGTACTTCAGGATCAATGGCCGCTTCTCTTAGGGTACGGATGATATAACTGAAATTATGATAGGGTAAAAAGAGCAATACATCCTTGGTATCCAAAACCTCCAAAATACTGCGATCCATATCCAAATCGGGATGCGCCAATTGAGGCAGACTTTCAAATTCCAGCTCCTTATCACCAATATTGGGGAATTTAATCAGGTCCTTTTTATTGTGATAGCGACCACCTGCAATCAGGCTATCGTAGCTATCGAGGTCCATTTCTCCCACAAGGTATTGCAGGGTTTCCTCGGCAATTTCTTTATCATACACAAAGCGCACCGGATCTCCCGAACGACGGTTTTTTACCGAGCGCGTCATTTTCTCTAAAAAGCTTTTCGAAACATCATCATCCAAATCCAATTCGGCATCACGGGTGATCTTCACCGTATGCGCTTCAATGCGATCGATATTATAGATAAAGAGGATATATTCCAGATTGTAGCGAATCACGTCCTCTAAATACATTACATATTGCTTGCCGTAACGCGGTAGACTTACAAAGCGCCCTACCTGCTCCGAAGGAACTTCAATTAAGGCAAAGCGAGGCTCATCCGGATTCTGTTTCACATACATGCGAATGGCCAGGTAAATAGACTTATCCCTAAGTTCTGGTAATTCCTGACTTTGCCCCAGCATCAAGGTAAAAACCGTAGGACTTACCTTTTCGATGAAGAATTTTCGGACATATTCTTGCTGACCAGCGGTGAGCTCCTTTTCATTAACGATCTCAATATCATGCTCGGAAAGTTCCTGCATCAATTGATCATTAATTTCCTGAGAACGGGCCTGCATAACTTGCACCTTCTCCGAGATCTCCATGAGAACCTGCTCCGGTTCCAGGGCTCCCAAACGTTCTTGCTTTTGGTCGGTCATCTGGGCCAGGCGCTTCATCGATGCATAGCGCACCCTGAAGAACTCGTCCATATTAGATGAAAAAATCCCTAAAAAACGCAGGCGTTCAATTAAGGGATTGTTCTCACTGTCCAGGGCTTCTTGTAGAACCCTTTCATTAAATGCTAACCAAGAAATATCGCGGGCTATAATCCGCTTAGAGGCGGGGAAATTCACTTCTTCTTACGTCTTTTGGGATAGTCGAAAAATATTAATTCGGCTTCCTGGCCCAAAGCTTTCCAATCTTCAGATTCGAATTTGAGACAAGCCACGCCGGTGGTAGGCACATTATCGATAATATGATCGATGCAGTGGTTTACAAAGTTAGTGAGCGTGGGATTGTGACCAAAGAGAAAGACAGAATGAATGCTATTATCCAATTTGGCTAAAGCCTGAAGGATATCATCCCGATCACCGTGGTATAAATTAGCTTCGATATGAATATCACTAAAGGGATATTGTAATTCCTGAGCAAAGATTAAGGCGGTATGCATGGCTCGGGTGGCCGGACTAGAGATCATAAGCTCCGGTGCTTCCTCCTGTTTTTGCAGCCATTGGGCAGTAGTATGCGCGTCTCTGATGCCCCTACCTTTAAGGGGTCGGTCAAAATCCGTAATTCCTTCCTCCTTCCAGGAAGACTTGGCATGACGAACGAGATAAAGCTTTTTCATCGATAATAGGAAAAATATGCGTATCCGATGGGAATTTAGCCAAAAGCCTTTAATGGAAAAGGAGGATGCAGAAAATTAACCCATAAATAATTTCGCTTTAAGCGCGATTATCCCTAAGGCCTAATATTCTGGATTATCGAAAAAAAAATTAGAGAATTAGAGGCCCTTGGCTTTGGCTTCTTCCCAATAGCGATCCATCTCTTCCAAAGACATCTCATCGAGCTGTAATCCCTTGGCCTTTGTCGCCTCTTCCAAATACTGGAAGCGACGAATAAACTTCTTATTGGTGCGCTCCAAAGCAGATTCGGGATCTACCTTAATGAAACGGGAAATATTAATCAACGAAAAGAGTACATCTCCAAACTCCGCTTCAATCTTTTCAGGATCTGCAGCTTCGACCTCTGCTTCCAGTTCCGAAATCTCTTCTCGTAATTTGGCCCATACCTGCTGGGTTTCTTCCCAATCAAATCCAGCCCCACGAGCTTTATCCTGAATGCGGGTGGCCTTCACTAAGGCAGGTAAGGAGCGAGGCACTCCTTCGAGCACCGACTTCTTCCCTTCCTTCAGCTTTAGCTTTTCCCAATTGGCCTTAACGGTTTCTTCGTCATTGGCCTCAACATCACCATAAATATGAGGATGGCGATGAATCAATTTTTCGCAGATGCTATTGAGAACATCGGCAATATCAAAGGACTGTTTCTCCTCCCCAATCTTCGCATAAAAGACCATATGCAGGAGGAGATCACCCAGTTCTTTCTTCACTTCCGGTAGGTCCTCATCCAAAATGGCATCGCCTAATTCATAGACTTCCTCAATGGTGAGATGCCGCAGGCTCTCCATCGTTTGCTTGCGATCCCAGGGACATTTTTCCCGCAGATCATCCATAATATCAAGCAATCGACCAAAGGCCTCCAGGCGTTCTTGCCGGCTGTGTTTCATATCTATTCGCTTTCTTCGCTGCTCTCTTCTGCTGGAACTTCCGCGGCCTTGTCATCAGGACGATTCAGAAGATCACATTCATGTAAGAGGTTGTACCAGCTAAATAATTTTTTGAGGTGAGAGGTGTACACACGCTCCTCATCGTAATCGGGCAAAAAGCTCGACATGAATTCACGTAGTTCATCACCACTGGCTTTTTTCACGTCCAAAGCCTTGGCTCCTTCCAGTTTCTCGAATAAACGATCGTAAACTTCACCTAAAGGCAATTCCTCTTCGTAAGTATAAATGGCAATATCGCTCAAGGCAGATACGTCGGCACGCTGTGAAACCGGCATGCGTTTTTGATCTAATAAAGATTCTACCAATACGCCTTGACGAGTGGCTTTTACCAATTTGAACAGGCCGGGCTTTCCGCCGATAGCCAGAATATCATCTAATTTCATAATCTTAATTCACAGAGTTAGTTAAACTGTCGCCTTCTTGCTTCCCTTGCTTTGCCTTCTGCATCCATTCCTGAACCAGTTCGACATCGCTTTTTTCTTCGGACAACAGATCCATTAATTGTCGGGCTTGATTGGCCAGACTGTGACTGGGGAATTTGCGTACAAACTCCTTATAGGTCAATAATGCTTTATCCCGCTCCTGGATCTCCTCATAATATAAGGCCAATGACATTAGGGCCTTGGGAGCTTCCTGGTGATAGGTATAGGTATCAATTAATTTCTCGTAAGCTTCAATCGTTTGCAGCTCATGCCCTGGGTAAGCCCGATGCATTTCGGCAATCTTCTTTTGATAAAATGGAGCCAATGAATCTTTGGGATAGGCTTCGATATAATTGGCATAGGCTTCAATCATCGAAGAAGCCAAAGCCGTATCCAACTGTTCTTGCTTCCGCATTTGGCTTTCCAAAGCCTGAATAGATTCCTGACGTTCCTGAGCATCACTCATACCGCCTTGGCAGGCTGATAAAGTAGCGATCAGGCCCAGTACAAAAAGGCTTTTTCTCATCATTTGGCAAATGGGAATTTCATTCGGTAGCCCACCTTAATTTGCCCTTTGGAAATATTGTTGAGCTTCTTCTTCAGCATATTCTTACGCAGTGGGCTCAAATAATCGGTAAATAAAATACCATCAATATGATCGTACTCATGCTGAATAACGCGGGCCTTTAAACCTTCGTAGGTTTCTTCATGCTCATTCCATTCCCGATCTCGGTAGCGAATAACAATACGCTCCGGGCGATCTACATCACCACGTATATCTGGAATACTCAAACAGCCTTCGTTAAACACAAAGTCATCACCATCTTCTTCGATAATCTCCGCATTGATGAACACTTTCTTAAAGTTGTTCAGGCCTTCAACATCCTCCTCACCTTCGTCAACAAAGCCCGAGGTATCTACCACGAAAAGACGAATAGACTTACCAATCTGAGGAGCTGCCAATCCAACACCATGCGCATTATACATGGTTTCGTACATATTATCGATCAATTCCTGAAGACCGGGATAATCCGCTTCAATATCTTCCCCTTCTTTTCTAAGGACGGGGTCACCGTAAGCCACAATGGGTAATATCATTCTGCAAATTTGGGCAAAAATAAGGATTGACCACAAGGCCCCAAGCAAGCTTTTAATGTTGCTCGAGATAATCTCTTAAGATAATGGCCGCACTAATGGGATCAAGGCTCCCTTTCTGGCGTCTTTGTTTCTTCTTCATCCCCGACTCTATTTGCGCTCGCTGGGCCATTTTAGAACTAAAACGCTCGTCTTGTAACACGATCTTCAAAGTGGGAAAAAGCTTCTCCAATTTTTGATGCCATTCGCGCACGCGGGCCGAATTATGACTGTCGCCACCATCCAAAGCCAATGGTTCACCCAGCACAATTGCTTCAATTTCCTCCTTCGCCATCCAATCTTTAAGATAGACCTCCAGTTGGTCTGTTGCCACGGTTTCGCGGGGGGACGCGATCATTTGCAAGGGATCGGTCTCTGCAATGCCGGTTCTTTTACCTCCAATATCTAAAGCAATGATCTTCGCCACGGGCTTCTTACTTTTGCGCAAATTTAAAGCGAATCATGAAGCAGCACGAAGAACATATCTTGAAAGCTTGGGAAGACCGTGAATTATTAAAAGATCCGGCAACTGTAAAGCTTATCGAAGAATGTATCGAAGCGATCGACAAAGGAGAATTGCGTTGCGCCGAAAAAGTAAATGGTGAATGGCAAGTGCACGAATGGGTAAAGAAGGCGGTAATCCTCTACTTCCCTACTCGTAAAATGGAAAGCCTGGAGGCCGGTCCTCTGGAATTCCACGATAAGATTCCTTTAAAGAAGAACTATAAAGAATTAGGCATTCGGGTGGTTCCTCATGCCATTGCCCGCCATGGTGCCTATGTGGCTTCCGGGGTAGTAATGATGCCTTCTTATGTAAATATTGGCGCTTATGTAGATAGCGGTACCATGGTTGACACTTGGGCCACTGTTGGCAGCTGCGCGCAAATTGGCAAGAATGTTCACCTTAGTGGTGGCGTGGGAATTGGCGGCGTTTTAGAGCCCGTGCAAGCATCTCCGGTAATTATTGAAGACAATTGCTTTATTGGATCTCGCTGCATTGTGGTAGAAGGAATTCGCATTGAAGAAGAAGCGGTATTAGGTGCCAATGTGGTGCTTACCGCCTCTACCAAGATTATCGATGTAAGCGGGCCCGAACCCAAGGAAATCAAAGGTTACATCCCAGCCCGCTCGGTGGTAATTCCTGGCTCTATGCCTAAGGAATTCCCCGCTGGAACTTATAATGTGCCTTGTGCTCTAATTATTGGTAAGCGTAAGGAAAGCACCAATAAAAAGACCAGCTTAAACGATGCCTTACGCGAATACAATGTGGCCGTTTAATCAGCCATAAGAATTTCAAATTAGCCGGGTTTATCCCGGCTTTTTTATTTGGATGTGAGCCTTCTAAATATAAACTTGCCACAAATTAATCGATGATGCGCACGCTTTGCTTTTCCCTGGCACTACTGCTGTTTCCCATGGCTGGGGCCGATAGATCCGGATCTAAATGGGAGCTTCGTAAAAATGAAGATGGGATAAAAATCTACACTCGGGCAGTAGAAGGCGCCGCCTTGGATGAGTTTAAGGCTCATGCCGAGTTCAATTTTCCCATGGAGAAAATCGTTGCGATTTTAGAGGATGCTGATCATTTCAAAGATTGGATGCCCAATTGCTCACATTCGAAGCTCATTAAACGTGAAGGGCAAAAACAATATCACTATACCATTACTTCTGCCCCCTTCCCTTTGGATGACCGCGATTGCTATTATCGCTTTAGTTATGAAAAAACTAGCAATCAGGTAAAAATCAACATGGATGGACTACCAGACTATGGCCCCAAGAAGGAGGATATGGTGCGAATTCCCAGTGTAAAAGGCTATTGGCTTTTTGAAAAACTAGGGCCACAAAAAACAAAGATCACCTATCAAGTACTCGCCAATCCAGGTGGAAGCATCCCGGGCTGGTTAGCGAATGCCGGAACGGTGGACTCGCCTTTCAATACCTTGAAAAACTTACGCAAGAGATTGGAGTCCTAGAGCGATCTTTATTTATTCAAGCGCAATTTCTGCAAGGTCCGTGAGGCTATAATGATACTTAGGATCGCTAAGAAAGATGCCAAAATAAAAGGCGCTCCCGGATAATAATAATCGGTGTCCGGATGGGTATAATAGCCAAAGATACCGGTCATTAATGGCGGACCTATAATGGCGGTTAGCATCATAATATTAGTAATCCCCCCTTGTAATTCGCCCTGCGCATTTTTAGCAGTTTGGCCAGCCATTATCGATTGTAATGAAGGTCCAGCCAATCCCCCGAAAGCGTATGGAACTATTACGGCATACACCATCCAGGGCTCGGTAATAATTCCTAAGAGCAGTAATCCCAAAGCATTGAAGAAAAAGCCCAAATAGACTGCTTTCACTTCACCCAGCTTTTTCACCACTTTACCTACCACTAAACCTTGGATTAAAGCCACCATCACCCCAACGAAACCCAAGGAAAGACCAATCTCTAAAGCACCCCAATGAAATTTTTCTTTGGTGTAAAAGGACCAGTTGGATTGAGTGGCATGCGCCGCCACATAAATAGTAAAGAGGCTAATGATTAGAGGAACAATTATCTTATTGGAGAAAATGCTTCGGAGGGTACCAATAGGATTGGCTCGTTTCCAAGAGAAAGCTCTGCGATGTTCGGCATCCAAAGATTCGGGTACTACAAAATAACCATAGAGCCAGTTTAATAAGGCCATAGCGGCCGCGGCCATAAAAGGAACCCGCGTACCATACTCACCCAGTAAACCTCCAATGGTAGGACCCACAATAAAGCCTAAGCCAAAAGCGGCACCAATCATTCCGAAATTCTTAGCGCGGTCTTCCGGACCACTGATATCAGCGATATAGGCATTGGCTACGGTCATGCTACTGCCACAAATCCCGGAAATAATTCGCGCTACGAAGAGCCAGGCCAAACTGGGAGCAAATACAATTACCAGATAATCCAGGCCTAAGCCAAAGAGTGAAATTAAAAGCAAGGTGCGTCGCCCAAAACTATCGCTGAGACCGCCTAAAATAGGCGCAAAAATGAACTGCATAGTCGCATAGGTAGCAGCCAATAGGCCACCATACCAAGCAGCGGTACTATTATCAAAATCAGTGAGTTCCTGTATTAGATCGGGAACAATGGGAATGATAATACCGATCCCAATAATATCAATCAGGATGGTAATAAAGATAAACCGTACGGCAGCACTTTTTCCTCGCATGGCCCAAATGTAAATCAATATGGGCTTTGGTTTATCAGTAAATTATAAGGGAGGGTAATCTTTTCGACTTAAGCTGAGTTCGGAGTGACTCACTGATAATTGACACTTTCTTGGAAAGCAAATAATGCGGATCGGAACAATCAATTAATGCCAAAGGAGAAAACTTCCCTTGATTTTAAACTAATTCTTGCCATCCAATAATTACTGCATCCACCGGAAATAAAAACCCATCTTTCTTTCCAGTTCGGGTGATTTACAATTACACTTTTATGGACATAGTGAAACAAGATGCAGTCCTCAGATTTTTCCTCATCATAATAAAAAACAACTTGCCTATAATAGTCATCCCATGAATCCAATATTACAGGACAGTTGCCCCCTCCTTGTTGGGGTAACTCACCGTCTCTAAACCTATGTTCAAGGTACCTCCTTATCAAACTATCAGATGATATTACAGTCCTTTCTTCCAAAACATTTATTCTTGATGTTGGCAGTCCCACACCTAATTTCTTGGAATCTGCAAAGACGATCCATTCAGTATTATTCCTCTTAAAGTGAAATGATTTGCTTTGAGCGGAAAGTTTAATTAGAGGTAATACGATAAATGTAAATGTGGCTATCCACCTCTTAATTTTCAATCTTTCAAACATGCTTTTCTCCAATTTCAGTAATGATCAATACCCCCATAAATAAGCGACCATAAGCCTTTATGAAAAAAAATAGATTCATTCAAAATTAACCCTTTGAACGATTCTATCTACCCCCTCTATCCTACGCCGTTCTTTAATCAGCTTGACACGAGGAAGCATTTTCATATTCAAATAACTTAGAAGAATGACTGCCAAAGCATTCAAGCCAAGTGCCACAAAACTCAAAGTATTTAAAGTGGTACTCTTCCCGAACAAAATGATCAGCAAAAAAGATAAGATATAGAAGAAGCTTAATCCCGATATCCAGAGGTAGTATTTATACATTCGTCTTAGTACCACTACTAGAGCAAGACCAGACCAAACAAGCATTGGGAACATTTCAGTAGCCCAAAAGACTACTAGCACCATCGACAGCAATATCAAAATGACCAACCCATTTAAAGAGTCATATTTGAGAACAGACCTCCTTGAAGGGATGTGTCTAATAAATTCCAACAACTTTGATTTAGATATTTCTAGAGACAAAGCTTGAAAAACATCTTGATGACTTTTCCCCTCTTTCAAAAGTCGAATCGCAGCCTGTTTCACCTCTTTTTCAGTCATGGAGTCTTTCATTCTTTCTCTCAAGAATAGAGGAATACCAGAATCAAAGCTTGAAGCATCGCTAAACCCATTAGCATAAAGTCCCAATTAGTGAATTTTCTTTCTTCCTTTTCAGAAATTAAGGACTCGAATGCTTTGGTTGGGAAATAATAGAATTGTGCTGGTCTGCTATACTCTAATAGCGATTTCTTGTGAGCCAAATGAGCTATTGGAAATGCAAGCATTCCGAAATAGTAGGCATCAGAGATCATGAGCCCCATCAAAAGGGAAGCTATTATACACAGATACATTTCTCTTTTTTCTACTACCAATATCAACAGAAAATTGAAGGCTAAATAAGTAAGCACCCGCAAGGTTTTAGCTTCAATTAAAACCCCGCATGCAGGGGTCACATAATGAAGTAGAAAAATTAAGAATGAAATGCCTAATACGATTAGGAGTCTATGCATTTTAATCCAGGTAAAATATTCTATTTCAGAACAGTACGTAATTATCAATTAAGGCACAATTCAATAATAAGTCTCATCGGTTTATTGGCTGTACTGCAGGTAGAATTTTTATAGGTATGACTCTTTTTTGAAAAGGAGCTATCTCTTTCCGATCACAAATCTAGAAACACATTGTTTAACATGCTCTCATCAAAGTCATTAAAAGCCTTATCCTGTTGATTTGTAGAAAAGCAATAAAAATACTTTTGGGCATCATAAACAACTACATAGACAACACCATCTTCCACTATTCTTGATCGATGTTGGTGTTTATAGATTTTATAATCGCTTAAAAAAGTTAAGCCTTTAAAATAATGATCAAAAAAAGACTGACGAGCTATAAACTCATCCTTAAAATACTTTAAAAACGTTTCAAGCTCACAATTATCCGTCTTCACAACTTTATAATCATCCATTTGAATTCGCTGAATATAAAACTGCTCAGGATCAAAGCTTGAAACCTCAATTGGAACTGGCACCCAATCTCCGGTATAAAGCAAATTATCCAAACGACTTTGATAAATTAAATTTTTACAAGCACTTAAGGACGCAGCTATAAGGAGTATTAGTACTATTCTCATACTTCTTAAAAAATGTAAATTTCTAAACTGTAATTGATTAAATTTTAGCCAAATCTAAAAGATCGGCTCATTGCCTCGCCATCTCCTATCCTTTAAAACTCTTCACCATCTAAATCATCTAGCCCCACAAGTACTTTCAAGCCTTTGGGTTTAGATGAATTTAATCGGTGGAGACCCCTTTCTATAGAACTCTCTAAAACATCTTGCATCTTAGGTACAATCACAGGCAATCAACTTTAAGTACCAATTCTGATTCTAGACTAAAGTAAATGTCAACCCCGGTAGAAGCTCCTAAGGTTGTGCTGTAATGGTATTTATTTACCTCTATATAATTTACACCAATCGACTTCTTGAGTTTCCGTGTAGACTCCGGTTTTCCCATAATCTCTATTACCTCTTCAACCGTCATTCCCAACTGAAGCCTTTGACAATTGGCTATATTTTCAGATGCCTTTATTTCATATCTGGTATAGTCCACAACAAGGTATATTAAGGACAGTAAGGCAAGCCCCTTCCAAAAATAGCTTTTGCTAAAAAATGGCATCAATACTCTATGCTTTCAATAAGCTCCTGGATAGCATTTAGCTTAAAATCAGCAAATGCTCCTCGTGGCTTATCCTTTGCTGTAAAATCAAATACATATAGATGACTCTTGGAAGGCCAAATCATATGGAGCTCGGAGAGAAACAAATCCCCTCTTTCATTTTCATAGCTATATCTTAATTCATACCAGGTAGAATCCGATGAGTGTTCAAAGCTATCTTGAAGTAAAGTAATCTTGAGAAGAGAGGTTTTACCTAAATCCCTAACATAGGCGGTAATTAGTTTTGACCAGTCCAAATATTCAAAGCTAGGGTCAATCTTTGCCTTCGACACAAATAAATTGTTACAGTAGGATTCAGAACAAGGAACAAACTTATAGCCTTTCGTAGAATCTGTAATTTCTTCCTGTTCCCAAGAAGATGATAATCTATAAGATATATCTCCAATAAGAACTTTTCCATCTACGGGATCATTGGGATTCGTACTATCTCCATTAGGCATCTCGATTTTAGTGCTATCACTTGAAGATTTCTCGGTTTTTTCAGCAGCTGTGCTAGTGCATGAAAAAGTAATCCCCATTAATAATACCCAAATTAGTACTTGTTTAAAATCCATTGTTACTCTTTGTTTTCATATTCACCCAGGGAGTCTCTACTAAGAAAGACCCATTGAAAATTCTCTTTTTTTAGTAAAAAAACTGGGTATAAAAATTCGATTTGAATTAACAGCTTGAAACCTCTTCTAGAAACTAAGTCCTCTGAAAAAGGAATTCAAGGCAAAGAAACATTTTAATTTTCTCAAAACTCTTTGATCTTTACGACAAGCTTTTAAGGAACAAATTTTTAACTCCGATGGAAAGCTATGTAGACCGATCTACTTGCACCTTAGCAACCCAGCTCAAAAACATTCCCTAATTTTCCTCCATGCGAAAAATTGGAAGCATCCTTATACTCTTAAGCCTTTCATTGAGCCTTCAGGCCAGATGCACTTCGCGTGGTATCTGGGTCAAAACCTTACAGGACAGTTTAGCTAATGGCGATTTAATTCTATTGGTAGGCTATGCCCACAGTATTGATATTCTGGATTCCTTAGGAAGCAGGTATCCCGTTTATCTTCAATCTGGAGAACAAAAGGTGGAATTGGAGATCGTCGAATACTACAAAGGTCAGGTAAGCATTGCAAGCGTGTACCTAAGAGCCAAGGCTCCTTTAAAAGCAGGTGACTATTATGAATTCCATATCGACAATCTGGATCCTTACCATGAATACCATTTAAAGGAAAGAGAGAAAAAAGGAGCTGAAGGACAGTATAAAGGTTGGTGGATCGCCAAAGGAAGATCTTTGCCAGTTCCTGTCCAAATGATTCCTCCGGTATTTTCAGAAACCATTTTCCTACCTCTAGGTTGTGGTCCGGAAAGCTTTTGCAAATTTATAGCGGATTCCAGCTACCGTAATCGCTACGAAGTCAAAGTTGAGCTCTTTAATCACAATAGTCAGACAAGTCATATTTCTGTCATTAGGATAAGCTTAGATAATGAGCTCTGGGTTGGAACTAATATGTGTAGTGGCAATTTTTATTTTATAAAAAACCACAGCTATAAAATTCGTTTCTGCCTGCGCAATGCTCGCGGTGAAGAATCGGAATGGACGGAATGGATGAAAGCTCCAAACCCAAACAGCTCTATGGAAACTGATTCTAAAAAAGGCTGAGGCTTTATCTGATTTTAGAATCTCGTTTACCTTTAGCCTTTTCCAATTCCATGAATATCAAACTTATTCGCCCTGGTTTATTCTGCTTGATAGTACTGCTATCTCAAGCTTCAATCAAAGCCCAAGTGCAGGAGAGCATGACTCCCAGCAAAATCAAAAGCTTTGGTCTCAGTGGGGCGCATCTTCAACTGAAGGAAGAAAATCTGCATCCCAAAGTGCACGGTGCCTTGGCCGCTGGATTAAATTATCAATCCATTAAATGGGGAAACAGCCTGCGCCTTTTTCGATTAGACTTAGGCTATGCCCGACCTAAAACCTATCTCGAGGCGGTGGGCTATAGCGTGAATGCTCGAATTCAAGCTCAATATCAATACCTATGGTCGATTAAGAAGGCTAACAATTGGCACTACTTATCCGGAGCTCAGGCCCTAGCTTCCTATCAAATCAATTATTATCCTAATTGGGATGATAGCCATCTGTATTGGGCCAATCAGTTTAATTTGGGCTGGGCCAGTCGCCTCTGCTATTTCACCGAATCCAAAGGAAGCTGGATTTTGAGTTCCTCCCTGAGTGTTCTTTCCTTGTATTCCAGACCTGATGCCTTACGTCAGTATAAAATCGATGATCTCTCCGCTTCGGGAATTCTCTCCGCTTTGCACTCGAACATGAATCTGGGGAGCCTAAATCGAAATCTGAACCTAAGCCTAGCCTGCGAATACCGCTTTAAATTGAGTGCCAAACATGCGCAGTCCATTGGCTATCGCTATTGCTACCAGCGCAGTGAAAGTGATATTTCAAGGCTCTTCCAAAGCAGTGTACATAGTCTAAGCTATAATTTCTACTTCTTATGATCACCTGGAAAAATAGCATCCCATTAGCCGCTTTGCTGATCTTGAGTACTGCCTGCTTAAAGAATGAAAATTTCAAAAGCGATTATCAAGGATATAGCCCTGCCCTGCTTAATGATGATCTCGAAATTTCGGATCCTGAAAGCGAAGGTCTGGATGCAGCTAAGATTGAAGCTGCCTATAAATTGCTTTATGAGGATGATCGTTTTGTGATGGCTCGGAGTCTTTTAGTCTTCCGGCATAATAAACTGGTCGCGGAAGCTTATCCCAATTCTATTGAGGATCGGGATCGCTATGCTAATATTCAATCCTGTACCAAGTCTATCACCTCTATTATGGCGGGTATCGCCTTACAGAATGGACTTTTTGATTCCCTTGAAACTCCGCTCTACTCCCTTTTCCCTGATGCCTTTGATGGCGATCAGCGTAAGCGGGACATTAGCCTAGCAGATGCCCTACGCATGCAAACGGGACTCGAGTTCGATAATGGCGTTCATACCCTTGGACTTTACCAGAACGAGGGGAATTCGGCGGCCTTTGTCTTGGAACAAGATTTTCTCTACCCTGCCGGGGAGATCATGAATTATAATGATGGCGCTCCCCAATTAGTTTCTAAGGCCATTGAAGCAAAGGCTGGTATGAAGCTGGCTCAATATGCTGATGAAAAATTATTTGCGCCCTTAGGGATCAGCAATTATCATTGGGAAGAAGCTAAGGATGGTAGCTCCTATGGTGCTTTCAGCTTGTATTTAAAGCCACGTGATCTAGGGAAAATTGGTCTTTTATTACAGGATAAAGGATTGTGGAATAATCAAGTGATTTTGGATAGCCTTTATCTGCAAGAAGCAACTAGTATTCAAGTTGCCGCCAATTACAACCATGAGCCCTATGGCTATTATTTCTGGATAATCCCCGCTATGAAAGCCTATGCCGCCTTAGGTCATGGAGGCCAGTTTTTATTAGTAGTACCCGAGGAGGAATTGGTAGTGGCATATACCGCCTGGCCTTATACCAGCGGACAATTCTTCGATCAGCGGAATGATTTAATGCAAATGATTGTGAATAGTGTCAAATAATAAGGTCATCAGCCGGAAGAAAATATTCCCCAAATATGCCAAAACCGCTCAAATCTTGGGCTTTCTTGTATTGATTCTCTTTATGAATAAAGCGAGCAGTGCTATTTGGGATATTGCATCGGAAAATACAAGCTCTGCTTCTCTCGCCTTAACTGATTGGATAGTTTTGGCAGGCCTTCTAATTATTGGCTTAGCCCTAAATGGATTGGCCATTTATGAATATCAAGTCCATCTCCAAAAGGATGGACTAGCCTTTGGTAAAGCCCTATTCAGCTTCAAAACAGAGAAGATTTTAAGCACAGAGGATCTTAGCAAACTACTATTACGCCAAAGGCCGGATCGCTACTTTGAAATTGTCCTTATCAGCAAGGACGATCAAGAATTCCCCCTGACCGAAATTGCCAATCTAAATCCGGCCCGCGCTAAATTGCAGGAGCTCTATCAAGCGCACTTCCAAAACTGGAATTGCGAACTAATCGACGAAAGCTTAAATTAATTACTCACCGTAAACACTCGGCTGATATTAAAGCCAAAGTGTAAATCACCATCTAACCAGGAGCCATCAGTTTGGGTAAAGGCATAAGGTTCTGCCACCCCACGGGCATTGGTTACGAAGAGCTGAAATACGTGACCACCGGTTTCAATATCAATACCTAGCGATAAAGCATTAGTGAAATTGCTGAAAGGCACATTCATAGGCAAGGCCAGTGGATCTGCACTTAAATCCGGATATTGATTTGGATTCAAAACCGGAACATACTCTACCGTAATGGCATGCATAGGCGTGATCTTATAGCGGGCGGCAATACCCACTGCGATCTGAGTATTATTATCGGCTGCGCGATTAGTGAGATTACTATGAATCAAAGTCGGTACAATCTGCGCTGAAAACTTCTGACTGAATTTCCGAGCGATAACCAACTCATGCACATAAGACATGCGACGACCAAAGGTGCGATCCACACCGTCATCTACACGATTTGCCGAATAATAGGCCGATGAAAATCCGGTCACACTCACCGGCATGTTGCGGGCGCCTTTAGACTGACGCAGTAAACGGTATTTCGCAAAAACATCATAGGTCTTGCGGAAGCCGGTATGTCCCAAGCCAACATTCAACCAGGAAGTCGGGCTATAATCTAATGTCAGTCGTACCTGAGCATTATCAAGACCCATGAAATTGTAAAAGAAATCATCATTAAAGGCCCCAAAACGGTGCAGAATGGTATACTGCAACACCCCCTTACCAGGTAGCTCATTGGTTTGTAGGTTCACCACTTTGGTGCCCTTCCAGGTTGCAAAGGCATATTCCGTTTTATTGGCATCGGCCTGTTCCAATTCGGCCATCAAATCTTCCTGCGACCATAAAGAAAGCGGGGCAAAAGCTGCCAGAACTAAAAATCGCTTAAGCATATTCAAACTTTACCGTTACCGAAATTTCATTGCTGATATTATCCTTCTTGGCCGTGGGAATCTCAATGCCATAATCAGAACACTTTAAAAGGAACTCTGCTTGAACGCTTACTTTACCTCCTTTCACAATTAAGGTAACCTTTTCATTTACTTCCTGACTTTTCCCGTGAATAGTCATGGTACCTTTAAACTGAAGGCTGTATTTAGCATCCTTGGAAAGATCAATCTTAGCATAATCCACAATACTACCTTTAAAGGAAGCACTGGAATACTTTCCACTTTCCATATAATTCTCATTGAAATGCTCCTGCATCAGGGCCTTTTCAAATTGAAAGGCTTTGATCGGAACTAAAAAGGCAAAGCTGCCATCTTCCAGATTGAGGATGCTACTTACCTGATTGTTCTCAGCGGTGATATCTTCTACCGGTGCATCCGAAAAGAACTTCACAAAACCACTGCGGGTACTAACTTTTTGCGCCTGGCTCATGAAGCTTGCGCCTAAAAATAAAAGGAGGACTAATTTTTTCATCTTCAAGAATTAATTGTTTTGAGCACCAGCCTGAACCCAAGCTCTGATTTTATCTATTTCACAGTTCGAAAGCTTTCCGGTAGGAGGCATTTCTGCACCGCTTGTACCAGTGATTCTACCTACCAAATCACCATTATCCGCAATCTGTTTGGCCGAGGTATAGGTTCTTAAATCCAAACCACCTACTCCACCTGGGCCAACATGGCATCCGGCATCAGTACAGTTATTCGTAAGAATCGCTTGGACTTCGGCACTATAAGTCACATTTGAACTATCACAAGGTGCTACCTGAAGGTCTTCCAGGTTTTCACTACTGCAAGCCATCATGCTAAATGCCAGTAGTGAGAGGCTAAAAATTTTCCGCATCTTTCTATTTTGGAACAGGACGAATATATTCTTTATTTTAGGCTTTTCCCGAATCTATTTTTATTTACGCTAAGTTTAATCCAGCGGTTTGCCCGATAGCCATCTAATCCTTTTAACATGAAAAAGTTTGCCCTCCCCCTTTTAATCCTTGGCATTTTAGCCCTGGCTGCCTATTGGTATGTTTTCCATAAACCCCATCGGGATTTAATTCATGAAGAAGCGGCATTTAGCTTAAGCGCTAATAATTTAATGAGTGACTTTCAAAAGGATCGTGCTTTGGCTGATTCTCTGTATATCGATCAAATCATCAGCCTTAAAGGCGTAGTTAAAGAATTGCAAGAAGCCGCCTTGATTTTAGAACCTGGTATCTACGGTAGTTTAGATAGTACCGAAAGTATGCCGGCTTTAAAGGTGGGCGACAGCGTTCAAATCCGCGGTCGGGTTTTAAGTTTTGATGAGCTCTTTGAAGAAGTAAAGCTGGATTTCGTTCAATTCGAAAATCAATAAACCCAGGCGCTTCTGCGCAAGCGTAGTAATTGTAAAAAGCCAATGATAAAGAAGGCCGACATGGCTAAGGCACTGGCTTTCATATCTCCGGTAATATCAATTAAATAGCCATAAACGAGGGTACCACAAATGATGGCTACCTTTTCACTTACATCGTAAAAGCTAAAGAATGAGGCGGTGGATTGCGTCTCTGGTAATAGCTTAGAATAGGTACTGCGACTAACCGACTGAATTCCTCCCATTACTAAACCAACTAGGGCACCTACCCCGTAAAATTTGTATTCTACTAAAGTATCCTCACGATTCAGGAAAAAGGCTAAAACACAAATTAAAGCCCAAATACCAATACTGATTTTTAAGGAGAGAATATTACCCCTTTTCTGAGCAAGCCTGGCAAATAAATTCGCACCACCTATCGCCACAAATTGAATAATTAAGATGGTAGCAATCAACTTATTGCTATCCAAGCCTAGTTCTTCACTGCCAAATAGGCTCGCCAAAAGTATAATGGTCTGAACCCCTACACTGAAAAAGAAAAAACTGTAGAGGAACACCTTAAGCCGAGGATCTTCTTTCAACTTAGACATCACCGCTCTCAATTCACGAAAGCCCTGCCATAAATAACCTTCCGACTTTGGTTTACGATGATGCACATTATAGGGTAATCTTCTAAATGTGATCTGAGCAAATCCTATCCACCAAATCCCCGTTAACAGGAAGCTGAATCTCGTTGCTGTTCCTGTATCCGGAAAACCCAAACTCTCAAAGAAGATAATCATGACCAGATTGATAATTAACAGCAGTCCGGAACCAATATAGCCCAGGGTAAAACCACGTGCACTCAAACGATCTTGCTCCTCCGGACTGGCGATTTCCGGTAAAAAGGCATTGTAAAAAACTATAGAACCCCAAAAACCCACGCTGGCAATTACGCTAAGGCCGATACCGAGATAAACATTATCCGCATCAAAAAAATAAAGTCCCATACAAGCTAAAGATCCCATATAAGCAAAGACCTTTAAGAAGGTGCGCTTACTACCCGAGTAATCGGCAATGCCGGATAAGAAAGGACTCAAAATGGCCACTATAACGAAAGAGAAAGAAAGCGAATACGAATAGAGAGCGGTACTCTCAAATTCAGTTCCGAGAAACGAAATCTCTTCCGGACTAACCGCTGCAAAATAAATGGGAAAAATGGCCGTGGAAATTACCAGCGAGTACACGGAATTAGCCCAATCATAGAAGGCCCATCCGAACTGAATTCGTTTGTTGGTCATGCTTGCAATATACTAATCGCTGCCCATTAAATGCGTTTATCTTTGCGCCATGCAAAATTTGGAAAGACTAAGCGCGGAGCTTAAAGAATACCTGGTTGAAAGACCAGATATTGTGGTTACCAATCACTTCAATCCGGATGGCGATGCCGTGGGAAGTGCCACCGCCTTATGCGGGGTTTTAATGCAGCTGGGGCTGAAGGTGAAAATGATTATGCCTAATGATTATGCTGCCAATTTAAAATGGATGACCCTGAGCGAAGAAGTGCTCTTTTACGATCAGGCAGAAGCAGAAGCGGATACCTATTTGGAAAATGCCGGATTGCTTATTCACCTCGATTATAATAATCCCGCGCGAAGCGGTCCCATGGAATTAGCGATTCGCCATAGCAAGGCTAAAAAATTGATGATTGATCATCATCAACAGCCAGATGATTTTTGCGATTGGACCTATAGCGATACTTCCATGAGTAGTACCTGCGAAATGGTCTGGCATTTTTTGGAAGCTATGGGCTGGACCGAGCTACTCAGCAAAGATCTGGCAGAAGCCCTCTATACTGGCATTGCTACCGATACCGGAAATTTCCGCTTTAGCAGCACCAGTCCCCTCACCCATCGAGTGGCGGCCCAATTATTAGAAAAGGGAGTTGAAAATCAGAAGGTGGCCAGTAGAGTGTACGACAGCAATAGCATCAGCCGTTTTCAATTGCTAGGTCGCACCCTCAATCAAATGGAAATTCTGGAAGACTTTAATACTACCATTCTTTATCTGGACCAAAAGGATTTGGATGCCTGTGGCTTTCAAAAAGGAGATACCGAAGGTTTTGTAAACTATGGTCTTTCCTTGGAGAACATGGAGCTCTCCGCTTTCATCCTGCCCCGCGATGGCGGTCATAAATTGAGCTTCCGCAGTAAAACTTCCTTTGATGTAAACCAATTTGCCCGCACTTACTTTGAAGGCGGTGGACATAAGAATGCTGCCGGAGGTAAATCCGACCGCAATATGGAAGATACCATTGCCTATTTAAAGGATTGCCTTAAATCGCATCAGGAAGAATTAAAGAGCTATGCAAGCATTGTTTAAATACCTATTCTTAGCTCTGGGACTCAGCCTTAGTGCCTGCCATCCCGGATCGGAAAACAGTCAAAAACTGGAACTCAAACAGGAGAGCCATCAAAATCCCCGCGAAAACAATATCGAGGCCCACCGTGCTTTCCTTCAGAAGGAAGTAGAATCTATCGAGGCCTATATTGAAGATCGCGACCTCGATCTTAAACGCAATGGAACCGGCATTTACTATTCTATCGATAGTACTGCGGCTCGCGGGCCGATGGCAAAGGAGGGCGATTTGGTGTATTACTATTATAGTATCTCTATGCTAAATGGCAGTCAACTTTATCAATCAGACAGTAGCAAAGCCGCATCCCTACTTATAGACCGGGAGGATGCCGAAATCGGATTACACGATGCCTTAAAGTTGATGCGCGTTGGGGATAAGGGCTTCTTTATCTTACCTTCGCATCGCGCCTTCGGGGTGGCAGGCGATCAAAATAAAGTTCCACCCTTTACCGCATTGGTATATAAATTAGAAGTCTTAGAAATTCAAAATCAAAATCAACAGAAATGAGAAACTTTTGGTTGACCGCATTCCTCATCGGAGGCCTGTTGTCGAGCTGCAGCTCCCAAAATTCCGTGGTAATTAATGGCGAAGAGCAAGAATTAAGCGACGGTGTTTATGCCCACATGAATACGACTTTGGGCGATATCTTAATCAAACTCGAAGAGGAAAAAGCACCTTTAACCACCGCTAATTTTGTGGCTTTAGCCGAAGGAAATCACCCCGAGGTAGCTGAGCAATTCAAAGGAAAACCTTTTTACGATGGTTTGATCTTTCACCGTGTGATTCCTCAATTTATGATCCAAGGTGGTGACCCCGAAGGTACCGGTATGGGTGGCCCCGGATATCAATTCGAACAAGAAACCAGCAAAGAGCTGAGTCACAATAAGGGCGTTATCTCTATGGCTAATTCCGGACCTAACACCAATGGTAGTCAATTCTTTATCACTGTAGCCCATACTGCTCACCTCGATGGTGGTTATAATGTATTTGGTAAGGTGGTAGCCGGACAAAATGTAGCCGATAGTATTTCTGCTGTAGAGCGCAATCGTCAGGATCGTCCTAATACCGATGTAGTAATCAATAGCGTAAAGATCATCCGCAAGGGATCGGCTAAAAACTACGATGCTCCTAAAGCTTGGAAAGAGGCCAAAGAAGCGATGGTAAATGCCAAGGCGGAAGCGGAAGCTGCTGCTAAAAAGCAGGTAGAAGAATTAACAGCCGGCATGGAGCAAACCAGCACCGGTTTATACTACGAAGTACTTACAGAAGGTACCGGTCCTAAACCAGAGCCCGGCCAAATGGTATTAATGAACTATTCTGGTTGGTTACCTGATGGAACCTTATTCGATTCCAGTATTGAGGAAGTAGCCAAAGAAGGTGGTCGTTTTAACCCTGGTCGTAAATACGAGCCCTTCGCAGTAGCGGCAGGTCGCAATGCCCCAGTAATCCAGGGATGGCGTGAAGCCTTAGTGCGCATGAAAGTGGGCGACAAATGGAAATTGGTTATTCCTCCTAATTTAGGTTATGGCAGCCGTGGTGCTGGTAACTTAATCCCACCAGATAGCTGGTTGGTATTTGAAGTAGAAATGGTATCCATTAAAGAAGCCGGCTCTGAGTCCGCTAAATAAGAAATGATGCAAGACGGTATTTATGCCCGTTTCAGCACCCCCAGAGGTAGTATTACCTTAAAGCTGGAACATGAAAAAACTCCACTCACAGTTGCCAATTTTGTAGGATTGGCGGAAGGTAAAATTGAAAACAGCGCCAAAGGAAAAGACGAGCCCTATTACGATGGCTTAAGCTTTCACCGCGTAATCGCTGATTTCATGATTCAAGGTGGTGACCCTACTGGCAGTGGTGCCGGAGGTCCAGGTTATAAATTTGTAGATGAGATTCATCCCGAATTAATCCACGATCGCCCCGGTATTTTAAGCATGGCCAATGCTGGTCCTGGGACCAATGGCTCTCAGTTTTTCATTACCCACGGAGCTACTCCTTGGTTGGATGGAAAACACACTGTATTCGGTTCCGTAGTAGAAGGCTTGGAAGTAGTGAATGCCATTAAGCAAGGCGACACTATGGATAAGGTGGAAATTCTCCGTCATGGAGCTGAAGCTGAGGCTTGGGATGCTGCCGCCGTATTTAGCGAGTGGATGGCTAAGCAAGATGAAATTGCCGCCGCTGCTCGTAAGGCTGAAGAAGCTAAAATGGCCCAATTAACCGAAGGTTTTGAGAAAACCGTTAGTGGTCTTTTCTATAAAATCACCTCCGAAGGATCAGGCGATAAGCCTCAAAAAGGTCAGACGGTAGCAGTGCATTATGAAGGTCGCTTAACCGATGGCACCGTATTCGATAATTCACATCAACGCGGGGAACCTATTAGCTTCCCGGTAGGTGTAGGTCGCGTTATTCCCGGATGGGATTTGGGAATCCAATTATTAAGTGTGGGCAGCAAAGCCACCTTAATTATTCCCCCCGACATGGGCTATGGCGCCTCAGGCGCAGGTGGAGTAATTCCTCCAAATGCCTGGCTAATATTTGATGTAGAGCTTGTAAGCGCTCAATAAATTTAAAGCGAACCTTCGGGTTCGCTTTTTTTATAGCTTTTCGCATCTTAGTTACATGAAATACCTCCTGCTCCTTCTCTCCGTTTTTAGCACTTGCTGTCCGGCCCAGGGTCAATGGATCGCCATTCAAGAAAAACATATCGTTCAATTGACGGGACAGGAGCGACAAATGGGCCTTTTTGATGAAGGTCCCAGATTATTTGATCAGAAAGGAAAAGCCAATCTAAAACCGCATCGACGCTTTCACCCCACCTATCAAAAGCTCTATCAACCACAGGAGTTTTTGATTAAACTGGATGGAAACTACCGCCTCGATTCAGTGCGTTTCTACGATGGTGCCGGCAAAGACAGCTTTGAAATTTACCTGGGAAATCCTGCTGAATGGAATTTAGTCTTAAAGCAGAGTACCGATCGCTATGAGACCTGGCGTAGCTTCGAATTAAAAGGCCAGTCTGAATTAATCCTACTGCGCTTTAAGGGACCGCAAGCAGAGATTGGCGAAATGTATTTCTATGGCGAAAGACTGGCGCCCCTAAAACAGTCCTTAAAAAATCGGCAATTGCGCTCTCCCCTTACTTTAGATGAGTTTTTGGGTATCAATGCTTTTATTGATGATCCCGGATCCAAGGTAGAAGCCGTAGCCGGCTTAGTACGTGAATACCACAATTGGGATTGGCATTATCCTGAAGGACTAAAAGCTGGTCAAATTCAGATGGAAGGCATTCGCTTTGCTCCGGCCACCGCCGGCTATTGGGATTTTGATCAATACTATACCGATCTTAAAAAACGTGGTTTACAAAGCTATCCCTGCTTACAAGGTAGCCCCCCTTGGTTAGCCTCTGAATTTGATCATAAACCTCAAGATCCCAATTTCGCCGCGGATGATCCCCAAGCCTATCGGCATCATGCGGCTTTTGTATGGCAATATGCGGCTCGTTATGGCGGTCAGACGCATGAATCTAAAACCCTGAACCTGGCTAAAGGCCAAGCTCAAAAATCAGGTTTAAAGCTCATCGCCGGACTGGAAAGCTGGAATGAACCCGATAAATGGTGGCGCGGTCGCGAGGGTTATTTTCATCCCTTCGAATATGCAGCTATGCTAAGCGCCGATTTCGACGGACATGCCGGTACCTTGGGACCTCTCTATGGATTAAAGAAAGCCGATCCCAATCTGGACTTTGTGATGGGCGGTTTGGCTGGATTAGACACTAATTATGTTGAAGCCATTCGCCTCTGGGCCCTATATCGTCGACCCAAAGGCAATTTCCCCGCTGATGTCCTCAATTTTCATCATTACAGTAATGATGCCGGTGGTCAGGATGACCGGGCCGATCATGGTATTCCTCCCGAAGATGACCATTTAAAACAAAGACTGGAAGCCCTAGTGCAATACCGAAACGCCAATCTGCCAGCCCAAAGAATTTTCCTTTCCGAATTTGGTTACGATACCAATCCCCGTTCCATTCAGGCGCCGGCCCACGATGATTCATTAGAGGTCTTGGCGGCGCAAGCCAATTATTTGGTCCGCTCCATGCTGCTGGCCCATGCTTCAGGAATAGATGGGGCCTTTATTTATATGCTTCGCGATGTAAATGCGCCCAATCCCAATAAGTATATGAGCAGTGGCCTTACGGCGGAAAAGTGGAATAAACATCGGCCAAAGCCCTCCTTTTATAAGCTGAAGGCCCTCAAGCAAATCATGGGTGATTTTGTCTTTGTAGAGCAGGAACAGCCCGACTTAAAGGAATTGCACATCTTCCGCTATCGTCATCGCGAAACCGGGCAAAGAGCTTATGTACTCTGGGTAAAATCGGATGGACGAAAATCGACTTACAAAGAATTGTACTTCCTCAATGAAAAGCGAACACCCAGCAAGGTTTATCGCTTACCTTCCGATGCCAGTTCAATTGAAGCCGAAGAGTTCAATCTTAGTCAGGGATTTGAAGTAAACAACAGTCCGGTAATTCTGATTTACGATTAAAAATCTCCACCTTCCATTTCGCCTCTGCCTTCCGGGCGACGGGATTTACGCTGATTAATGCGATAACTAAAATTTAGGGTAATCTGACGCTGACGCCATTGGAAGGTTCCGAAAGTATCGAAATAGCCACCGGAGGCAATCGGCCCCGAAGTATAATATCTACGTACCCGGTTATTAAAGAGATCGCGCACCGCTAGGGTTACCGTAGCATTGCCTTTCATGAAATCCTTAGTCCAGGCCAAGTCAAAAGTATAAATCCCCAAACGACGGGTTTGAGCATTCTGGCTAGGTCCGTCCATATTGAAGCTCACCTGTAAATCGCTATCCCAAAACTTAAATCGGTTTACCAAACGCCCACTGCTGGAGGCATTATCGGCTCCAAAGTCGGTCCCCTCGTAAGAACCCACTAATTGCGTATAGAAGAGGTTCAAGTTGGCATTTACTTCATACCATTTGGCCAGATTATACTGAAAATTGAATTCCATTCCATAGGCATCCTGTACCGCCAAATTGATTGGAAAAAAGCGAGTAAACTCCTGACCATCGCGCTCTTCGACCAAGGTGATGCGTTCAATAACTCCGGTACGATGTCGGTAATAAAGACCACTGTACAAACTACCTTTCTCGAAATAGCGCACATAGCCGGCTTCATAGCTATCGGTAAATTCGGGGTTCACATTGGGGTTACCGGAGAAGAAATTACGGTTATCGCTAAAGCCAAAGAAAGGGGCCAGGGTACGGAATCCCGGTCTGCTGATCCTGCGACTATAGCTCAATTGCAAATCCGATAAGGGACTGAAGGAATAGGTAAAAAAGGCACTGGGAAAGAGATTGGCATAATTGCGTCGGTTGACACTATCGCCATAACCCACCTCGGTAGTTAAGTCCGTAATCTCAGCCCGTAAGCCTAATTGATACGTAATCTTCTTTTGATAGGCCCCATTGTAAATCCCATAAGCCGCGTAAACATTCTCGGTAAACAAGAAACGACTGTCAAATTCCGGATCCGGGATATAGGTGCCATCATCGGCGCGATCACTTAATTCATAATCGTTTTCAATTTCACGCAGGGTAGAGCGCGCTCCCAATTCATAACTCCTCTTCTCCCCTAATGGATGAATATAATCGGTTTGAAACAAGGTACTGCGCTGGTATTCGAGGTTTGCTACCTGCTGTAAAAATGTACCCGGACGACCCAATGTATCTTGCTCAATCCGCGAGTTCTCCCGATCGTCTTCCAAGCTGTATCGGAAGTCTGCCGTCCATTTGTGATCCTTATTATTGCCAAAGGTCTTCTGCCAGGATAGATTGCCTTCCACCACTTCTTCGGTTTCCGTTTCCGCATCATGGCGATTTACTTCACGGACAATAGCATTATTGATATCGCGATCTACAAATTCCAGATCTACATAGTTTTGATCTCGACTGGGGCTGTATAAAAAGGAACCCGTTAAAGTTTGATTTTCACTAAGATAATAGTCCATCCCAGCCCGGAAATTAAAATCATAGCCCCCGCGACTTTGATAGCGATCGCGACTAAAGGAATAGCTGGTATCCGCTAAAAAGAACTTTTGATCTGAGCGCCCACCACCCGGAGAGCGACGCTGGTTAAAGCTAATATTGGTGAAGAAATTCAAGCGATTCTGGCGGTAATTCATGGTGGCACCTGCGCCATATAATTCGGGATAACCGCCACTTAAATCGAAACTGCCATTAAAGCCTTTCTGATCTTGCTTTTTCAAGATGATATTGATGATACCTGCTTCTCCTTCCGCATCATAACGCGCGGAGGGATTGGTTATCACCTCAATCTTCTCAATGGTATTTCCTTGCAATTGCCTTAGGGCTGAGGCGGGATCGGAACCAATTAAGCCACTGGGCTTACCATTAATGAGAATACGCACATTATTGGAACCGCGCAAGGCCACATTACCTTCTACATCCACCGTTACAGATGGTAGATTATTCAGGATATCAGAAGCATTACTGCCTACGGAAGTCAAATCCTTAGCCACATTAAAAACGCGCTTGTCCTGCTCAAACTCCATCATTTTGGATTGAGCTACTACTTCAACTTCCTCAAATACCGAAGCGGCAGATTTCAGTTCAATCGTTCCCAAGTTCAATTGACCAGATGCCGGTACCCTGATGTCTATTGAATCAGGTTGCATGCCGACATAAGTGAAATGCAATTTATAGGCACCCGCTGTGGCGGACAGGCTAAATCGGCCATCCATATCAGTGGATAATCCTTCAATAATCTCACGGTTTTGATAAAGTACCACATTAGCTAGTGGTAAGCCTTCTTGGTCTGGGCCAATAACCCGGCCTTCAATTTGGGACCAAAGCGAGCTCATTGATCCTAAAATCAAGGTCAGACTGCAGAGTAGTTTTCGCATATGCTAAGAATCGGTTTTTAACCGCAATTGTTCATTAAGCAGGGAATTCCTTTTCCATGCGTTCTTCCAGGGCTACCATCTCATCACGAAGGGCAGCGGCTTCAATAAAGTCCAGGGATTTGGCAGCGGTTTCCATTTTGCGGCGAATCTTATCTACGCCTTTCCGCATATCTTCTCGCGAATGGTAAACGGCATTTTCCTCTGCTGCCTTTGGTACAACCAAATTGCTGCGGTAGGGATTATGATCCTTCTTGGAACCGGGTAAAATAGAATCGGTAGACTTTTTCAAAGCGGTAGGCTTCAAGCCATGATCTTCATTGTATTGATGCTGAATAGCGCGACGACGATTGGTTTCATCAATGGTGCGTTGCATACTATCGGTCATCTTATCCGCATACATAATCGCTAAGCCATTCACATTTCGAGCAGCCCGACCCACGGTTTGTACTAGTGATCTTTCGGCTCTCAGGAAACCTTCTTTATCTGCATCTAAAATAGCTACCAAGCTAACTTCCGGTAAATCCAATCCTTCACGAAGGAGGTTCACGCCAATCAATACATCAAAAAGCCCAAGGCGTAAATCGCGCATAATCTCTACCCTTTCAAGAGTATCCACATCCGAATGCACATAACGGCAACGCACCCCATATCGCGTGAGATATTTTGTTAATTCCTCCGCCATTCGCTTAGTAAGGGTAGTTACCAAAACACGCTCATCCAGTTCCGTGCGTTTATTAATTTCCTCCATCAAATCATCGACCTGATTTTGCACCGGACGCACTTCAATGCGAGGATCCAATAAGCCAGTAGGGCGAATTAACTGCTCTACTACTACCCCCTGACTTTTCTCAAGTTCATAGTCGGCGGGAGTAGCACTTACATAGATAACCTGGTTTTGCAGACTTTCAAATTCGTCGAAAGTCAATGGTCGGTTATCCATAGCCGCCGGTAAGCGGAAACCATATTCTACCAGATTTTCCTTCCGGGATCGGTCACCACCGTACATGGCGCGCACCTGCGAAACGGTAACATGACTTTCGTCGATGACCATCAGATAATCATCCGGAAAATAATCTAAAAGGCAGAAAGGACGAGTGCCTGGAGCACGGCCGTCCAAATAGCGTGAGTAGTTCTCTATACCGGAGCAGTAGCCCAGCTCGCGAATCATCTCCAAATCAAATTCCGTTCTTTCCTGCAATCGCTTTGCTTCCAAAGGTCGACCTTGTTTATTGAAGAAATCCACCTGCGCCACCATATCATCCTGAATTTGATGAATAGCCTTTTGCAAGGACTCTTTGCCGGTCACAAAGATGTTGGCTGGGAAAATGCGCACCTGCTCAAAGGTTTCCAAAACTTCGCGATTGGAAGGATCGAAGCGTTCAATGCGCTCTATCTCATCCCCCCAGAAATGAATGCGGAAGGCAGTATCGGCATAAGCTGGGAAAATATCTACAGTATCGCCCTTCACGCGGAAGCTACCACGCGTAAACTCAGCAGCGGTACGATTATAAAGGGCATTTACAAAGGCATATAAAAGCTTATTGCGCGCGATCACCTGCCCCACTTCAATCTCAATTACCTGCTGGTTGAAGGATTCAGGGTTACCAATACCATATAAGCAAGAAACCGAAGCTACTACCAATACATCACGACGACCCGACAATAAGGCTGAAGTGGTCGAAAGCCGTAGTTTTTCAATTTCATCATTAATACTGAGATCCTTCTCAATATAGGTTCCGGTAGTAGGGATATAGGCTTCTGGTTGATAATAATCGTAGTAGGAAACAAAGTACTCCACCGCATTATTCGGAAAAAACTGCTTGAATTCCGAGTACAGCTGAGCGGCCAAGGTTTTGTTATGACTTAAAACCAGAGTGGGCTTTTGAATCTCCTTGATCACATTGGCAACGGTAAAAGTCTTACCCGATCCTGTTACCCCTAATAGGGTTTGATAACGCTCCCCTTCTACCAGCCCAGCGGCCAGTTCCTTTATCGCCTGCGGTTGATCTCCGGTAGGACTGTATTCCGATTGAATTTCGAATTCTTGTGCCATGCCGCGAAATTAGGTATTGTAAAAGCATTTCAATCGCTAATTAGTAAGCAATCCTGTTAAATAAGAATCAAAAACAAAGTCTAAGTTCATTGAAAATCAATCAGTAGAATTGAACCCAATACAGTTATCCTTCTGCCCTCCAAAGGAAAAATAGCCAATCTTTTTGTGAAGATCTAAATTCCCATTACATTTGCGTCGTGCACGATATAATCTTAAACGATTTAAAATGCGATACCTTCAAAATATCTTTAGAATACTATTAGGAGCCGCCATGACCTTTGCGGGAATTGGTCACCTCAGCTTTCAGCGAGAAGAATTTTTAGCCCAGGTTCCGCGCTGGTTACCTACGGATCCCGCTTTTATGGATTTCGTGGTGCTGGCTTCCGGAGTGGTAGAAATCAGTTTAGGTCTGGCCTTGATTTTCTGGATTAAGCAAAAAGCCAAAGTGGGCATTGCCCTGGCCATTTTCTATATTCTGATTTACCCCGGTAATATTTCACAGTATACCAATGGCATTGATGCCTTCGGCTTGGATACGGATCAAAAACGTTTGATTCGCTTATTCTTTCAACCCGTACTTATCCTTTGGGCCCTTTGGTCCAGCGGGGCATTTCCTTATTTGAAAAAACTAAAATCTAAAAAACAATCATGAGCAATTCCAGCATTTATCAATTCGAAGCCGAAACCTTAAAAGGCGAAAAAATTAGTTTGGAAAACTATCAGGGTAAAACCCTCCTCATCGTAAATACGGCCAGCAAATGCGGGCTTACTCCGCAGTATGAAGGTCTGGAAGAACTTTATCAGAAATACCATTCTCAAGGTCTGGAGATTTTAGGTTTTCCCTGCAATCAATTCGCCGGTCAAGAACCAGGCAGCAGCGCCGACATTGAAGAATTTTGCTCGGTAAATTACGGGGTGAGCTTCCCTATGTTTGCCAAGGTGGATGTAAACGGTAAAAACGCCCATCCTCTTTTTAAACATTTAAAAAAGGCCTTGCCTGGCACCCTAACCAATGCCATCAAATGGAATTTCACCAAGTTCTTAATTGATGCCGAAGGGAATCCCGTAAAGCGCTTTGCGCCTACTACCGAACCTTTGAGTATGGAAGAGGATATTCAGAAAAGCCTTGGTCATGCCTAATCCGGAAGAATTGCTCTTTCTGCGCAATCAATTGTGCTTTCCACTCTATGCAGCTTCTCGCATGACCACCAAAATCTATGCGCCCCATTTACAGGAGCTGGATTTAACCTATCCCCAGTATTTGGTGATGTTGGTTTTATGGGAGAAGGATGAACGCAGTGTCAATGAAATTTCCAAAGAATTGCATTTGGAAACCAATACCCTTACTCCCCTCTTAAAGCGTTTGGAAGCCAAGGGCATCATTCATCGGGAAAGATCTCAAAGTGATGAGCGCAGTGTAAAAATCCGCTTAGCCCAAAAAGGAAAGGACTTGCATAAGCCTGCTCTGGAGATTCCCGGTAAAATCTGGTCGAGCTTCCAAAGCTCGGAGATTGATGCCAAGGCTCTTAAGGACTTTCAACAAAGCCTTTTCAAATTGGTAGACAGCTTAGAAGGACAAGTGAACAGCATGAAGTAGAAATTCTTCACAGAAGCCATTTCCTAAATTGATATCTTGGGTTTCCCAAACGAAGCTTATGAATCCAATTCTACGAAATGTAATCGCTGTAATCGCCGGTGCCTTTTTAGGTGGTGTACTGAATATGTTTATTGTTGTTTATAGCGGCACCATAATCCCCTTTCCAGAAGGAGTAGACCATAGTACCGCAGAAGGCCTGAGTGCAGGCATGCACCTTTTTGAGCCTAAGCATTTCCTAATGCCTTTCTTGGCCCATGCCTTAGGGACCTTATTGGCCGCATTTGTTTGTACTAAAATTGCCGTTCGCCAGAAATTGGCTTTAGCGATGTTAATGGGAGTTTTCTTCTTAGTAGGTGGCGTAATGATGGTATTCGAACTCCCCTCTCCGGCATGGTTTAATGCTACGGATCTTATCCTGGCCTATATCCCTATGGCCTGGATTGGCTATAAACTTGGAAGTTAGTTAGAGGCTTATTCCAAAACGCTCGTGGAGGCGGTGCTTTAGGAGCCAGGCAATAAACCAGGTACTAAAGAAGCTAAAGCTGCTATACATCACCGGGATCAGGGAAATTTCAGCCCTGCCAATAACCTGGGTGGCGATAAAGATGGCCAGAGCTGCATTTTGCAGGCCTAATTCCACCGCTATGGTATAGGAACCATCATGCTTAATTCCTGACCATCGCGAAAGGAAAAAGCCAATAACCATGGTTCCCACATTAAAGGCGATGAGAGGAATAAACAGCCAGAAATGCTCCAAAAAGGCCGCCGATTGTGAACCCCCATCTTCGGCAAATAAAGCATAGCTGAAAATCAAAAAGAGGATAATTGGCAGGATATAGCGCAGGGGTTGTTGCAATCGCTTAATAAATTCTCTGGGGCCGTATTCATGTAGTAAAACGCCCAGTACCACCGGTAATACCACCGTAAAAAGGATCTCTTTAAAAGTATCCATAAAGCCTATGCTGATTTCGGTTTCGGTATGCAAAAACCAGGTAAGCGCTAGATTGAGATAAAGCGGGATACTGATTAAAATCCCAAAGCTATTAAAGGATGTAAGGCTTACCGATAGAGCTACTCGCCCCTTCAACATATGGGTTACCAAATTGGAGGCCGTTCCTCCTGGAGCTGAGGCGATAAGTACCAGACCTACCTTGTGCATAGGATCTAAGGGAAGCGCCCAAGCCATGAGAAAGGCCACCAAAGGCAGTAGAAAAAACTGCCCGGCCAATCCCACTAAAATACCTTTCGGCCTTAGGAATACTCTACGGAAATCTGAAAAGCGAAGACCCAGGCCAATACCCAACATTATGAAGGCTATGCCTCCTGGAATAAGGTATCCGCCCAGACTTTGCACCTATTAGTCTTCAGAACCTTGCGCGTCCTCCGAAGACTTTTCCTCTTCCTCGCGCATAGATTTGATTTTCTGCCCCAGCATTTTCAACTGAGCTTGTAAGGAGCTCACATTGGCTTTTTGTGCGTCAATATTCTTGCTTGCTTCTTTTACGATTGGGCTATTTGGATTGCTGCTGCTAAAGAATCCTAAATTGTTCTCTAACTGAATCAATTCCTTCTTGGCCTCATCCAATTTGCGACGTAAGAAATCACGCTCTCTTTGCAATTCACGCTCTCCTTGTGCCGCTAAGCTATCAACCTTATTTTCGAAGCGTATGCGCTGCGATTCTTGACGATCCAAATCAATCGCCTTAAAGAATCCATCAACCGCTTTATTGAATCGGCCTTCCAGCTCATTGCGTAATTTCTTGGGAGAAGGTCCCATTTTACGCCATTCGCCAATCTTCGCCTTGATGGCTTTAATGGCTTCCTTCTTATCACTAAGATCTGGAGTCCATTTTTCCAGTTCATCCAAGAAAGATTGACGCTCCTCGGCATTGGCTTCAAACTTCTCATCGCGACCCTTATTATGGGCGGTAAGGCGATCGAAGAAATGATTACAAGCCGAACGGAATTCCTTCCAAATTTTATCGCTTTCGCTTTTCGGAACATGACCGATCTTCTTCCATTCCGCTTGAATACGCTTCAACTCATTGGCTGTATCGCGCCAGTTTTCACTGTCCTTCAAGTCTTCCGCACGAGCCAGGAGGCTGCGCTTCTTCTCTAAATTATCGTGGTGCTCCTTCTTAAGCTCTTTATAAAACTGATTCTTCGCTTGGTTAAAATCGCGCAATCCATCGCGGAATTGCTCCCAAACGGTATCGTTATCCGCTACATTAAGGCGACCAATCTTTTTAAAGGCATCCTGAATAGAGTTAACCTCTTTAATGGCCTTTTGCCATTCATGATGCTTGCTATGCTTCTTTGGTAAATTCTTTAATTGCTCTACCAATTTGCGTTTTTCATCTAAAAGCTCTTCGCGCTTGTTGCGAAGCTCTTTAAAGTACTCATCGCGTTTTTCGTGAATCTGGCGGGTAATTCCAGAAAACTGCTGCCAAAGTTCTTCACGTAATTCTGGCTCTACCGGTCCAATCTGACGCCATTCTTTATGCAGCTCCTGCAATTGCTTAAAGCCTTCGCGCAGGTCATTGCCTTCCAGAATCGCTTGCGCTTTCTTCACCAGCTCTTCTTTATGCTCTTTGTTTTTCTTGTAATCAAGATCGCGCAATTCCTTGTTGATCTTAATGTACTCGTAGAAATTCTCAACGTGGAAATGGTAGGTGCGCCATAGGTCACGACTCTCATTACGAGGTACGGGACCGGTACTACGCCACTCTTCTTGAATTGCCCGGAAATCTTTAAAGGTTTCACCAATGGATTCTTCCTTATTCACCAATTCTTTAAGACGCTCAATCAGATTCTTCTTAACCAAAAGGTTTTGATCTAATTGGGCACTTAAATCCTCGTAAAATTTGCGACGACGATTACGGTATTCGCTATAAATAGTGCGGAATTGCTCTCTTAATGGCTGAATGAACTCGAAGTCAATTTCATTACCACCTTGCTCCACAAATTCCGCTAATTTCTCTGCGCGCTCTTCATTCAGGGCGTTCATCAAATATTTACGGATAGCGGCAAAATGATCCTTCAGCTTTTGGATAGGATGATCCCGCAATAATTTGAATGCGGCGCCCACCAAATCTTCTGCACTGTACTCCGCATAGTCCGGCATTTCCAGTTCATCGGGATGCTCCTCTTCATGGTCTTCATCTCCTTGAACTTCGGCGGTATCATCGTCCTTTTCAAGATCCTCATCACTTAGCACTACTTCCGAATCCGCTTCTACCTCTTCCGAAGCTGTTTCTGCTTCTATTTCAGTAGTTGTTTCCGGCTCGGGGGCCGATGGGTTCTCAGCTTGTACTTCGCTTTCAGCCAGAGGATTTTCGTCCTCTACTTTTACAGGCTCTTCGGCCGAAGCAGCAGCTTCTTCCATTTCAATGGGTTTTTGAGGCAAATCTTTTTCTTCAGGTTTTTGCTCCTCACCTTGGGGTAAGTTGTTCTGTGTATCGTCCATAATGCTATGTGAATGGGAGAACAAAAATACAGGAATTTCGAAGCGGCAAGGCCTAGAATGCAGATTTTAAAAAAGCAGCTTTCAAGCGATGCCTTTTATTGATCCTGCCAGAGTTTCCAAGCGGCTTCCGCCTGATAAACCAACATGGATTTTCCATTCAAAACCGCAGCTCCGGCAGCTCTGGCTTTTTGCAACCACAAAGTCTCCTCCGGATTGTAAATCAAATCCATGAAATAATGGCCACTCAAATCACCTTGAGGCTCTAAGGATGGCATGGCATCTACATCAGGGAAAGTACCCAGTGGACTGGTATTTATAATCAAGGGAAATTCCTGAAGCCTAGACTGGGCCTCTTGATAATCGATTTGTCCCTTGGCCGGATTACGACTCACAATTTGGCTGGCTATTCCCATTTGCTCCAGGGCATAAATTACCGCTTTGGAAGCTCCACCGCTACCTAATATCAGGGCTTTTTTCAGCTTCATTTGAGGCCAGCTTTCTTGCAAGGCCCGGCGAAAACCAAGATGATCTGTATTATGTCCCCACCATTCCTCGCCCTTGCGAACTATAGTGTTTACCGCTCCAATGGCTTGGGCTTCGGGCGAAAGCCCAGCTAAAAAAGGAATACAAACTTCTTTATAGGGAATGGTCACATTAAAGCCCTGCCATTGACCATCCGCCAATAAGCTACTGAGCTCATCTATCGAAGCCAATTCGCAATTGAGATAGCGATAATCGCTTAAGTGTAGCTTTTCGAATTTCGCTTGAAAATAAGCGGCTGAAAAACTGTGCACCAAGCTTTTACCGATGAGCCCAAATTGCATTAGGCCGCCTTTTTGCTTTGTCCCGATCCAAATTTCTCTAAGAGGAAAATCAATACCGCTCCCGCCACTGCCAAGCCTACGGCAGGCCAGAATTGAGGATCGGCCGCAGTTTGACCAATTACCTCAGAGCCTTCCAGAATGGGTCGACTAAAATCGCTTGGCATTACGGTTTTCTCCAAAATAGGAACTATCTCTTCATTGGCTTCACCAGCATGCTTGATCAATACCTCTTCCACTTGTTTCCAGGGCCAGATCTTATTCAAGGACCCCAACAAAAAACCTGATAAAAGGGCGATGGTCATGTCATGATACTTGGCGAACATCAGTTTAAGAAGGCGCGCAAAGGAAAGAAGGCCTACAACGGCTCCTGCTCCGAAAACCGCAATAATGGTGAATTCACGTTCGTGAATGGCATTTAAAACAATGGAATAAGTTCCTAATAAAACCAAAATAAAGGAGCCCGAAATCCCTGGTAATATCATGGCACAGATGGCAATACTCCCACTCAGGAAAATATACCAAAGGGCATCATTAGAACCAGAAGCTGGTAAAATGGTAATCATATAGGCAATTACTGCTCCCAGCACAAAGGCCAATCCGGGCGAAAGCCCCCACTTCTTAACCTGCTTACCTACAAAGAATATACTGGCGAATACCAATCCGAAAAAGAAGCTCCAAAGCAATACCGGTTGATTCTCCAAAAGCCAGGAAATACCTTTTGCTAAAGAAACTATCGAAACTCCGATTCCTAAAAAGAGGGGAACGAAAAACCAGCCGTTAATATAATCCCAAGCTTTGGCAAAACCTTCTTTGCGAAGAATGCGAAGGGCTTCAAGATTAATGCGATTAATGCTCTCAATGAGCTCCTCGTAAATACCGGTAATGAAGGCAATAGTTCCTCCACTTACTCCGGGTACTACATCCGCAGCGCCCATGGCCAAACCTTTCAAAAAAAGGAGTGCTTTATTCATTCCAGAAGTTTTGGCAAAGAAAGGAAATGCCGCTTAATCCAGCCCTAAAAGAAGTCGTACAGAAGGATTCTTTTTAAGCCAGGGGAATAAGGCCAGGAAAAAACTCTTTCCGCCCGGATCGAGTGCCATCGCTTTTTGCAAATAAATCTCCGCCTCGTCCTGCTCCTCAATCGTGTATAAATAGCCGGCTAATTGGTAACGCAACTGACTGGAATCGGGAATCAATTCCAATGCCTGATACAATACATCCATGCCCTGTTTGAACTCACACATATCGAATAGCAATTGAGCATATTCAGTGAAAGTGCTGGCATTATAGTACTCATCTTCAATCAGCTTGGTGTAAATCAAAACTGCTTCATCCAGCTTACCCGCTCGGCGGTGCATCATGGCACTGCTATGGCGGTATTCCCAATTTTCAGGATCTAGTTCTACGGCCTTATTGATCAGATATAAGCTTTCGGCCCATTGTTTCTGCTCATCCTTAAGGAGTGCCAGCTCATAATAGGCTTCCTCCAATTCGGCATCTTCCTGAATGGCCTTATTGAGGTATTTCTCGGCCTGCTGATTTTTACCCAATCGCAAATAGCAAAGACCAGTTTTATAATAACCATATCCACTGGCGCCATCGTATTCGAAGGTGGCCTGATAGGTTTCCGCGGCTTCCTGATAGCGGAATTCTTGCTCCAGGATACGCGCCTTTTCATAATAGGCAGCAGAGAAATAATCATCAATTAAAATGGCATAATCCAAAGAGCGTAAGGCCTGTAGATTATCCCCCATCTTAGATTGCATCAAACCTAAGTGATACCAAGCAATTTCCGAATAAGGGTTCTCATCAATAAAAGACTCTAAATACTCAATCCCTTGTTCTGGTCTTTCTAGAAGATCGTAACAAAGGGCAAGGTTATAGAGTGCGATTTCATCTTCCGGATATAAGGCTAGGGACATCTTCAAATAACGCAGGGCCTTATCATAGGCACCAATTAATTGATATTCCAAAGCCAGGAGATGATATACATCCTCAGGGAATTCAGTGTGAGCCAATGCCTGTCGGTATTGCTCTATGGCTTTTTGATGATTACCGGTTTTGGAATACAATCCGGCGCGAGCCATGTGCATCTCGTAATAGTCGTGCACCTGACCTTCCAATTCTTTCAAAACCTTGCTAGCCTCACGCGTTTTATCAAGAGAAGTAAGATATTGCACCTTCTTCAATTGCAATGAGCTAGCATAAGGATGTTGATCAATGGCCATCTCTAAAACCTCCAGGGCTTTTTGAGATTTGCCGGTCTCGTAAAAATAGTCCGAGATCGCTTCAAACTCCTCTAAATCATAAAAGCGAGATTGCCCTGCGGCCTCCATTCTTTTAAACTCATCGATCAGATCGAGGAGGTTAAAAAAATCATCTTCATTTTCGTCTTCGAACATAGGCGAGAATTGGATATTTAAATTTATCCAATTGGCTGGGGCAAAGGTAGAGTCCGCCTTCCGCTTATCCACAAAGAAATGAACACTAATTAGCTAAAACCTTACTCATCAGACCTTTAAAGCCAATAACATTCTCCATTGTGCACAGAATGTTGATAAGATTTAAGACTCATCTTCTTCCCTACTATTCTTAACTCACTATCGACCAATTTCTTATCTCTGGTTTCCGTTTCCTTCTGCAATTATTCCAATCCTGCCAAAGAGCCGTTCATCGGAGCACTAAACTTATATTTGCCCGAAATTGAAACCCCTCATGACCTTAATAAAATCTATTTCTGGCGTACGTGGTACTATTGGAGGTGCCAAAGGCGATAATTTAAGTCCATTAGATGCAGCTGAATTTGCTGCGGCTTACGGACATTGGTTAAAGAAAAAATACCCCGGCAAATCTCTTAAAGTGGTGATTGGCCGCGATGCTCGCCCTAGTGGACCCATGATTCAGGGCATTGTGCAAAACACCCTGGTGGGTACTGGAATCGACGTTATTGATTTAGATTTATCGACCACGCCAACGGTAGAAATGGCGGTGGTTTTTGAAAAAGCTCAAGGCGGAATCATCCTCACGGCCTCTCACAATCCCAAGCAATGGAATGCCTTGAAACTCCTTAATGATAAGGGAGAATTTATTTCCGCTGCTGATGGTGCCGAATTACTTTCGATGATCGAAAATGAAGACTACGATTTCGTAGAAGTAGACGACCTAGGCAGTGTAGAAGCTAAGGATGGTTTAATTGAAAAGCATGTAGAAGCGATTTTAGCCCTTCCTTATATTAATGTAGAAGCCATTCGCAATTCGGGTTTAAAAGTAGCGGTAGATGCTGTTAGCTCTACTGGCGGTATTGCTATCCCGATTCTATTAAAGGCCCTAGGTATTGAAAATCCTGCCCTATTATATTGTGAGCCTACTGGACAATTCCCTCATAATCCTGAACCTTTAAAAGAGCATTTGGGAGATATTATGAAGGTGGTAAAAGAGCAAAACTGTGATTTAGGGATCGTTGTAGATCCCGATGTTGATCGTTTAGCTTTAATCGATGATCAAGGAGAAATGTTTGGTGAGGAGTATACCTTGGTGGCTGCCGCCGACTTCCTCTTACAACATAAGCAAGGTCCCTTGGTGAGCAATTTATCCAGCTCTCGTGCTTTGCGCGATTTGGCCTTATCTCGTGGACAGGAATACTATGCTGCGGCGGTAGGTGAAGTGAATGTAGTTACCAAGATGAAAGAGGTAAATGCCCTTTTAGGTGGTGAAGGTAATGGAGGGGTAATTCTTCCCGATCTCCACTATGGTCGCGATTCACTGGTAGGTATTGCCATGATCTTAAGTCATTTGGCCACTTGTGGCAAAAGCTTAAGCGAGCTCAAGGCCGGCTACCCAGCCTATTATATGGCTAAGAATAAAATTCAGTTAGAAGCTGGAATGGATGTAGATGGCCTTCTAAAGAAAATTGAGGCCAAATACCAAAATGAAGAACTCAGCACCATTGATGGTGTGAAAATCGACTTCGCCGAAGAATGGGTACATTTACGTAAGTCGAATACCGAACCGATTATCCGTATTTATACCGAGGCTAAAAGCCCAGAAAAAGCGGAGGCTCTGGCCACTCGGTTCATCAGTGAATTACAGGAACTAATCTAAAGCCTATGGAAACTAAGGCCCTGGCCCCAAAAATTGAGGGCACCCAATGGGAAGCTCATTTCGATAGCTATCGCGAGAACATCGTAGGTCATAATGCCGAATTTGTAGGTCCCTTCGGGCCCAAGAAAATACTCTATGCCGATTGGATTGCCAGCGGCCGGTTGTATGAACCCATAGAGCGTAAAATGCTCGAGGAGATTGGGCCCATGGTAGCCAATACCCATACCGAAACCTCCTATACCGGCAGTATTATGACTAAGGCTTATCATCAAGCCAAATTGGTGATTAAGCAGCATGTGAATGCTAATCCTGATGATGTTTTAATTCCTACCGGTACCGGGATGACCGGGGCAGTCCTTAAGTTTCAACGCATCTTAGGCTTAAAATTACCAGAGCAGTTTAAAGGGAAGTTTGAAATTGAAGATCAATTTCGTCCGGTGGTTTTTATCAGCCACATGGAACATCATTCCAATCAAACTTCCTGGCTAGAAACCATCGTTGACCTTGTAATAGTTGGTTATAATGATGAGGGTTTAATGGACCTTGATCACTTGGATCAACTCCTGGAACAGTATAAAGACCGTCCTTATAAAATTGCCTGCATTACTTCATGTAGTAATGTTACCGGCATTTTTACTCCCTATACGGAGGTAGCTAAGAAAATGCATGCGGCCGGCGGCTATTGTTTTGTTGACTTTGCCGCTTCGGGTCCTTATGTGGATATTGATATGCATCCCGCAGAAGAGGGCGCCCATTTAGATGCCATCTTCTTTTCGCCCCATAAGTTTTTGGGAGGCCCTGGTACGCCCGGGGTCTTAATCTTTAATTCGCAATTATACCGCAATAGCGTACCCGATCATCCGGGTGGGGGTACCGTTTTATGGACCGACCCCTGGGGCGGACGCTATTATATTGAGGATATTGAGTCTCGCGAAGATGGTGGCACCCCCGGTTTCTTGCAAACCATAAAGGCCGCCTTTGCCATGCAATTGAAAGACGAAATTTCTGTGCAGGCCATCAAAGCCCGGGAAAAGGAATTGCTCAATTATATCTTCGATCGCTTGGAGAAAATGAAAGGCATGGTAATTCTGGCCGGTCATATCCGCGAACGAATTGGCGCTCTGTCTTTCTATTTGGAAGGGGTGCACTATAATTTGGTGGTGCAATTACTAAATGACCTTTACGGCATTCAAACTCGTGGTGGATGCAGCTGTGCCGGGACCTATGGTCATTACCTCTTGCATTTGGATAAAGAGAGCAGTCGTAAAACCATGGACATCGTTTTAGGGGGTGATATTTCCTTCCGTCCAGGTTGGGTGCGCCTTTCCGTACACCCTACTTTAACCGATGAAGAGGCTATTTTCATTTGCGATGCCATTGAAGATATTGCCAATAATTGGGAAGAATACGCCAAAGAATACCATTTCGAAAAAGGAAGCAACCGCTTTATTCACCTGGGAAGTGCTGATACCGGCACCGAATTGGTGAACAATTGGTTTCATTAATGGAATTAATTTATCTGGATAATGCGGCCTCTACCCCTCTAAGGAAAGAGGTAAAAGAATATATGCTGGAGCTGATGGATACTGCCTATGGCAATCCCTCCAGTACGCATAGTCAAGGCAGAAAGGCCAAAGTAATTTTAGAGGCCAGTCGTAAAAGCATTGCCCGCAATCTCAATTGCCTTCCGGCGGAAATCGTTTTTTGCTCTGGAGGAACTGAGGGAGATAATGCAGCCATCAGTTTGGCTTTACGCGATTTAAAAGTGAAGCGCATTATTACCTCACCACTGGAACATCATGCGGTGCTAAAGGCGGCTGAAAAGTGGTCCCAAGCCTTTGAGGCCGAGCTCGTTCTCCTGAAGGTAGATCCCAAGGGGCGCATTGACTTTGAGCAATTAGAGCAACTATTAAGCAGCGACTCTACTCCTACCCTGGTTTCTTTAATGCATGGCAATAATGAAATCGGCAACCTATTGGATTTAGAAAAGACAGGGAATCTTTGTCGGCAATACGGCGCCTGGCTGCACAGTGATACAGTGCAAACCGTGGGTCATTTTCCGCTTTCGCTGAAGGATCTGCCTGTTGACTTTGCCACCGCTTCGGCCCATAAGTTTTATGGCCCAAAAGGCGTGGGATTCTTGTATATCGATCGTCGGGTTAAAGTAAGCTCATTTATAACAGGTGGTGCTCAGGAACGTGGCTTACGTGGTGGGACGGAAAGTATAGTTCAAGTGGGGGCATTAGCCAAAGCATTGGATTTAGCCTATCAGAGTTTGGAGGAAGAGCGTGCCCATATCGAAGCGCTTAAAACCCAACTTTGGCAAGGACTAAAGGGAATATTCCCTAAGATTTATGCCAATGGCTTATCAGACACCGAAGAAAGTCTATATACCGTTTTAAGCGTAAGTATCCCTGAACTTTCGGAAGACAGCATGTTGCTCTTTAATCTCGACTTAAAAGGATTAGCCGTTTCTGGCGGTAGCGCTTGTTCATCAGGAAGCGTGCAAAAATCGCATGTTATTGCGGCCATGGACCCCGAACATACCGATCCAGTAGTTCGCTTTTCCATTGGCAAAGACAATACTGCTCAAGATATTGAGGAGGCTCTGGCCATTATGGCCGATTTAAAACAAGCTTAAGCGCTCCGAATTAATCTTCGGAGCTAAGATCTACTGCTTCCGCTTCTTCTGTATGAGGATAGTAGCCAAATAAGTGCTTATCGCGAATCATCTGATCCACATAAGTGGGTAAGCAATCTTCCCAACCACTTTCACCGCGACGAATTTTCTTCAATACATCGCGAGAGAAAATTTGTAAGATTTCAGGATCATAGGTATCAATATCCTTAATCCGGCGGTTAAACACCAGGAAGTCGTACAGAGGTTGGAAACGTGGATGAATCTTAAAGTCTTTAGATGTCTCAATCGGATCATTCGGATTGGGCTGCGATGGATAAACATAAAGCTTAAGATCGCTAGAATACAAGATTCCAAAGGCCTCCAGAATTCCCCCTTTAAGATCGCGGTAGTACTTATTATCGAAGAGCTCATGCAAATTGGTAACGCCCATAATAAGGCCCATTCGCTCCTCTGAATATCTAGAGAAGTATTCTACCAATTTATAGTACTCCTGATAATTGGAGATTAATACCGTTTGTCCCAGCGAGCATAATATATCGGCTCGATCCAGGAAGTCCTGCTCATCAATTTCACCCTCCGATTTCAAATTGTTCAGGGTGATTTCAAAAAGCACCACCAGTTTGTCCTTCTTCACCTTTCGCTCCTGGGTAAAGGCATCGATACTGGTACGTACCATATCCATGTTTACCTTGGTAACGGGACGGAAAGATCCACGGGCAGTAAGAATGTTCTTTTTATAGAGCAGGGCGGCCGGCAGAATATTATTGCCTTCTGGACCAAAGATCACCGCGTCGGTCATGCCATTTTGGATAAGGCGCAAGGACATTAAACGGTTATCTACATGCTCAAATTCGGGCCCTTCAAAATGGATCATATCGATCTCCATTTTGTAGCGCGCGATATTGTCGTAAAGTGATTTCAGTAATTCCTCAGGATTGTTACGAATATTGAAACATCCGTAAATGAGGTTTACCCCCATAATCCCAATGGTCTCCTGCTGTAAGGAAGCTTCCTCTTCCTTCATACGGATGTGGAATAGCACATCATTGGGCTCTTTATCAGGATCCAATTGGAAGCGAATTCCCATCCAACCATGACCTTTAAACTTACGAGTGAAGTTGATCGTAGCAACAGTATTGGCGAAGGCAAAATAGCAACGCTTCGGATGGTCAGTTCGATCCAAACGCTTTTCAATCAGACCATATTCATGATCCAACATTTTGCGTAAACGATCTTCAGTAACATAACGTCCGTCCATTTCCTTACCATAAATGGCATCGGAGAATAGTTTGTCGTATGCACTCATTGCTTTTGCTACTGTACCAGAGGCGGCTCCAACCCGAAAGAAATTTCGAACAACTTCCTGACCGGCGCCAATCTCAGCGAATGTGCCGTAAATGTTCTCATTCAGGTTGACTTTTAATGCCTTTTGGGCAGTAGACAACACCATGCGTTCCATAAGTAGAGGGTCTAATCTAACAGAAGGTTAACGGTAAACAAAAGTAATAGTTTAGCTATGTTTGACCCGAAAAACCATTTAAAATTTGAATCCTTTAAAAGCTTCAGCAGACTGGCATTTCGAATTCCTCGGAACCGGCACCTCTCAAGGGGTTCCGATGATTGGCTGTGATTGTAAAGTTTGTCAATCCGACAATCCCAAAGACCAAAGATTACGCAGCAGCTTTTTGGTAGAAAGAATGGGCACTCGAATATTAATCGATGCCGGACCTGATTTACGCCAACAATTATTGCGTTCCAATACTCATGATATAGATGCCGTACTGATCACCCATCAACACCAAGATCACACAGCTGGATTGGACGAATTAAGAGCGATTAATTTCATCCAAGGGCACTCTATTCCCATTTACTGCACGGAAGCAGTTGAAGCACGCTTAAGGGAGCAATATTCTTATATTTTCCAGAACAGCAAGTATCCGGGCATTCCGCAGATTGATCTAATCCGCATCCCGGAAGGACCATTTCAAATTGGAAATATTGAATTAGAAGCTCTGGAATTACAACATGCCAATTTACCCGTTTTGGGTTTTCGCTTTGGAAAACTGGTTTACCTTACCGATGTCAATTTCATTCCCGAAAGCGAATGGCCGAAACTGAAAGGTTTAGAGGTATTTATATTAAATGCGCTTCGGCATGAAGCCCACCATTCTCATTTTACCTTAAGTGAAGCACTGGAAATTGCTGATCGATTGGAAGTCCCTCAATTTTATGCTACTCATATAAGTCATCAATTAGGCTTACATACCGAAATTGAGTCCGAACTAAAAAACGGAAGAAATTTGGCTTATGATGGATTGCGATTCACTTTAGCCTCAAGCTAGCGCCTTACCTTCGTAAAAATTCTTGCATGGACCGCAATTTTGATCTTATTGTAATCGGAGGTGGCATTGTTGGCTTAGCTACGGCCTATAAATACCAGATGGCCTTTCCTGGGCATCGAATTGCAATTCTGGAAAAAGAAGATCATTTAGGCGCTCATCAAACCGGCCGAAATTCTGGGGTAATTCATTCGGGCATCTATTATAAGCCTGGTAGCTTCAAAGCGCTTAACTGCACCAATGGTCGGAAGCAAATTGTGGTTTTTGCCAAAGAACATGGGGTGGCACATGACATTTGCGGGAAAATCATTCTAGCTACTGAAGAAAAGGAACTGCCCATTTTACAAGGCATTTTTGAAAAAGGTCAGGCTAATCAGATTGAAGGTATTGAGATGATTGGTCCGGATGCCATTCGTGATATTGAACCCTTTAGTAGAGGCATCAAAGCGATTCGGGTACCAGTAACGGGAATTATCGACTATGTTGGCTTTTGTAAAAAATTGGTGGAACTGATTAAAGCTCGCAATCCTAAAAGTGAATTATTCCTAAGCACTCAATTTCTGGAAAGCTTTCGCGAAGATGGCAAAGAAGGAATCCGCACCAATAAGGGCAATTTTTATACCCAGCATAAGATCTTTTGTGCCGGTTTACAAAGTGATCGATTGGCCCGAAAAGAAGGGGCTAAACCCGATTTGAAAATTGTAGGCTTCCGTGGGGATTATTACGAATTAACGGAAGAAGCCCGGCACAAAGTAAAGCACTTGATTTATCCGGTTCCCGACCCTGATTTCCCTTTCCTGGGCGTGCATTTTACGCGCATGGTAGATGGTAGCGTGGAATGCGGACCGAATGCTGTTTTCTCCTTTAAGCGTGAAGGCTACAGTCCTAAATCCTTTAGCTTTAAAGATACCTTTGAATCCCTTACTTACCCTGGAACCTGGAAACTATTCAGCCGCCATGCCGGACAAGGAATGGAAGAAATGAAACGGGCTTTTTCCAAAAAGCTCTTTTTAGATGCCTTACGGAAAATGATTCCTTATTTACAGATGGAAGATATTCGCCCGGTACGCGCTGGTGTTAGGGCTCAGGCCTTAAAGCACAATGGCGATCTGGTGGATGATTTTAAAATCGAAAAATTCGGGAATTCGGTGCATGTCTTAAATGCCCCTTCTCCTGCCGCTACGGCCAGCTTAGCCATTGCCGATGAAATTCTCGACATGGCTGGATTTGTTCCTAAGCAAAAGGATTAATAAACCAGAACGCGAATTTCCTCGCTGCTCTCTGCATTGTGAAGGCGAGCGATATACATGCCCTTCTCCAATTCTTGAAGGTCTAAGCGACTTTGTCCTTTCTCGTAATCTTGCTCCCAAACCAATGCACCACCTAAGCTGAAAATTTGCAGCTGAGCCTTGCCTTCGGGAATTTCAAAATAGAGTGTTTCATCTAATTGACGTAGGCTAAACACTTGCTCTTCCGCTTCAGGCAAACCAATCCAAGCTGAACCTTCACCGGCAACAATGCCTTCGCCATATTGCTCATTATAGCCATAGTCCTTAATGGTAATAGACTTATAATCAGCGGCCACATCAACACGGATCCAACCATAGTAATTACGGAGGGTATCATCTACTTCCGCGCGAAAGCGTACTCCAATTAGGCCGTTTAAAGCGCCATTGAACTTATCGTTTGGACTGCCGGTTCCATTGCTAATCATCGAGAGCTGACCTAAGGAATAGCTCCCTCCACTGCCCTTGTAAACCGAGTTGGGTCCAATACTATCTCCAGGACTCAGATTGAAGGGATAAGCGTAATTACCATAGTCAAGGCCAATAATAGAATTGGCGGCAACTCCTCGTGACTGCACGAAATTGCCACTCACATTAAAAATGGAAGTATCTACATATTGAATAAAACGATAGTCAACAACCCCAAGGCTGTCTTCATCAATATCCAGATCCCAATAGGCATTATTGGTATTCAGAGTGGTATCAGCTAAATCAACATACTTGATTTGAGCATCGGCTCCATAGGCAGCTAATAAACCGCTAATGGCTCCTAAATACTTTAAACTCTCCTTTTGTTTCTTATCCTTCATAATCCGTAAAACTGGGCAAAAATCTATAAAAGGCGCGGACTAGCCAATTTTGTTTCGATGCAATTGCGGATCAACTGTCTTTTCCCACTGTTCCCGGCTAAGTTCATGGCCTAAAAACGCAGTGATTTCCTGCAATGCCTCACCTTTTAATAAAGCTCGATACGAAACCTCCATCCATTCAATATGCGGTTGTTGATCCAGCCAAAGCTGAAAACGCTGTCTTTCCCTTTCTAATTGTTGACCTTTTTGAAATGGGAAATTTTCCAAACTAGCGGCCTCTCCTTTCATCTTGGCTTGGGAGAGGATGATCTCAAGTAAGGGCCTTTCCATCCACAAGACCTTATACTTTCGATCGGCCGGTAAATAAGGTAATAGCGGTGCCACTACTTTTAAGGCTTTGCCATCGCTTGGAGGAAGTTCCGCCCCTTGCGGCAAACTTTTCAAGGCTTCCCATTCGTAGTAGCCTTTGGGATTGTGACCATCTGCCTCACGCACCTCATCTTTCAACAATTCCAAACCACTGGCTTCCAAAAGGGCCATCATAAAACTGGTACCCGACCTAGGGAATCCACTTACTATGATACTACTGGCTTTGGGGCTTTTGCCGATTAATTCATCTCTTAAAGCCAAGGCCTTTTGATGTTTGGGTGCCTTCCGTAAACACAGTTGCAATGCCTTCCGGCAGGATACGCTATCCCCCGATTGATGATAGTGTAAGGCCCATAGATAATGCAAATGGGGTTGATGCATCTTTAGGCTCAAGGCCTGATTGGCCCATATTTCAAAATCCTCATAAGCCCCTTTGGCAAAGGCCACCTGAGCTTTTCCATTTAAAGCCGGACTGTATTCCTGATTTAGGGCTAATGCGCGATCAAATTGTTGGTCTGCTCCCTCCCATTGACCAGCCAGGAATAAGGCATGCCCCATTTCCTGATACAGAGCAGGACTTTGCAAGCCACTTTGTTCTAGGGCCTGCATTTCCACCAAGGACTTTTCGGCTTGCCCAGCTTGCAGTATGGCCAGGGCATGGCAAAAACGCAATTGTAAATCGGCCTGAAATTCTGGTTTCAATCCAGTCCAAAAGCGCTCCCAAAGAGCCGAATCTCCACCATTAAGAATTAATCGCGCCTTTAATATATACCAGCGATACGCCTGATTACTGTTCAACCAATGCTGATCACAAATTTGCAAGGCTTCAGCATAGGCTCCCACTTCTCTCAGGCTAATCGCCTTATTGTAATCCTGTTCTTCACGAATGCCCTTTTGTTGAGTATTAGCTAAATCGATGTATTGCAATTCCTCCAAATCGCGCAAAGCATCATTTTGACCTTGCTGGGGATGAACTTCTAAAAACTGTGCATTATTAATAAGATCCCAGGTGGGTAGCCAACTGGCGGCACGCTTATTTCGAAATAGCTCCTTAATAATTCGCCCTTCCATATCCTTTGCCAGTGGTAATTGGAAATGATGCAAAATAGTAGGTACGATATCCAGCAGGCTTATGCCATAAAGCTTTTGATTCGCTATAAAATCAGGTCCAGTAGCGGCAAAGACGCCAAATGCGCGGTGTTCTGAAGCGGGGGCTGCCGGTATATTCGGGAGTTCCTTTTGCCTTCCGGCGGAAAGCTCAAAGCCATGATCTGAAATCAAGATCAAATTATGATCCTTAGCTTTATTGAGCATACTTCCCAGCATAGCGTCATGCCAGCGATAGGCAGCTCTAATTATATAATGATAGTGTTTGAAATCTGTATCCGAAATCTGCGCTTGCTGAGGAGGATAATAAGCGGCGCCTAAATGCTGTAATTGATCCAGGGCTTCGAAGTAGAACATTCGGCATTGGGCTTCCTTTTGCAACATCGCCATGGCACAATGGAACTGCATTCTGCTTCGCATTAATATGCGTCCTACTTTTTGAACTAAGGGATCATCCAGTAAAAGCTCGGCAGGCATTTCGGGGAAAAAGCCCGCCAGAATTTCGGGACTTAAATCTTGGGCCTTTTCTCTTTCGGAACTTAAAAAGTCACCCCAGTCTTCGGGATAGAATTGCCCTTGCAAATCACCTTCGGCGAAAGCCAAATTGGAAATCATATCACCTCGGATCGCTTCCACCGGATTGGAAGGCCACCAGTTTAAAACCTGGCAAGAAATCCCGGCTTCCGAAAGGATATTCCAAATTGCCGGCACTTGGCGTTGCAAACTCGAAATAGCTCGAGGGCCCTCCAAGCTTTCTTCTACAAATCCTAAAATGCCATGTTCGTGGGCCCTTTTCCCGCTAGCCACCGAAGTCCATAATAATGGACTAATCATAGGCTGTAAGCTGGCCAGTGCCCCATCACTCCCATTGGCTAATAGCATTTGGAATTGGGGCATTTCTCCTTGTTCTATCAGGCTTCGGATCACCGACCACTCCGCGCCATCCCAGCCTAAAAGAAGTATTGGAGCGCTTTGATTATGCTTTTTTGGATCTGTCATGCTTTTCAAGCCTCCAATCACGGCTATAATCGTAATTTAGGGGCATGGGAAAGAATATCTTTTTCGAGTACTTAAAAATTGCGCTGCAAAGTATAAAAAGCCAAGCGCTGCGTACCATATTGACGGCATTAATTATTGCCATTGGTATTACTGCTCTGGTTGGAATACTTACCGCGATAGACGCTATTAAGTCTTCCCTAACCGGGCAATTCGCTCTTTTGGGTGCCAATACCTTTACCATCCAAAACCGAGGTCCCAATATTCGTATTGGTCGCAGTGGCGAGAGACCTAAAACTTATCCCTCCATCACCTATTATGAGGCGATGAAATTTAAGGAACAGATGCCTGCCAAGCGTGCGCGTACCAGTGTTTCTTTCCAGGCAACTGGTGCTGCTGAAGCGAAATACAAAAATCTAAAAACCAATCCGAATGTATCGGTAATGGCTGCCGATGAAAACTACTTACATACCGGTGGTTATGAATTGGAAAGCGGTCGAAACCTCAGCTTAAACGATATTAAAGATGCCGCAGCTGTGGCGCTGATTGGTCAGGATATTGTGAGCAATTTATTCGCTAAAGAAGATCCCCTTGGCAAGTTCATTAGTATAGGAGATGCTCGTTATCGCATTGTTGGGGTACTGGCTCCCAAAGGAAACTCTTTTGGCTTTGGTGGTGATAAATCCTTATTCATCCCCATAACAAAGGCCCGCACCAAATATGCCACCGCCAATCGGAGTTTTGCAGTTAATGTAATGGCTTTGGAAAGCACGGAGCTGGAGTCGGTGGTAGATGAAGCTACTGCCACCATGCGCGCTGTTCGGAAATTAAAACCCAAGGAAGAAACCAATTTCAATATCATTAAAAGTGATAGCATAAGTGAAAGCTTGATCGAAAACCTGAGCTATGTAAGTATGGCCGCGATCATTATTGCCGCCATTACCTTATTGGGAGCCGCTATCGCTTTGATGAACATCATGCTGGTTTCGGTTACAGAAAGAACCAGTGAAATCGGAATTCGCAAAGCTATCGGGGCCAAATCCAATGCCATCCTTAGTCAGTTTTTAACTGAGGCCATTGCCATTTGTCTATTGGGTGGATTAGCCGGCATCATTTTCGGAATCCTAATTGGTAATGGCATTTCTATGTTAGTAGGAGGAGCCTTTATTATCCCCTGGGCTTGGATGAGCCTTTCGGCCATCATTTGTTTCCTAGTGGGACTTTTATCGGGCTTCTACCCTGCCCTTAAAGCCAGTCGCCTCGACCCGATCGAAAGCTTACGCTACGAATAGGTTTTCTTTACGGCTCAAACGAACTACCAACTGCCAACTACTCACTACCAACAACCAGCTTCCTCAAATATCCTCCCCTTCTTCCCGTTTCCCTAGAAACAGGTTTATGCGAAAAGGGAAAATTGTGAAGGGAACGCTGCTAATGGTCTTCCTGCTTTTAACCGGCTCTTGCATGCCACAGTTCTTTCATCGAAACAAGGGGAAGAGCATATCACATGGCAGTCCAGGAAAGGGTAGTTTAGAAAATGGATACCTAATAGACTACCGCCTTAAAAATGCCAAGTATTTCAGTTTAACCAGCTACTATGTTTTAGGCAATGGCTACCTCAACTCCAAAGTTTATTACACCTTAAAAGATGCTTATGCCGCCTGCGAGAAAACTTGTCCAGAGCGCAAATTCTACTATATGGAATGTTCCTCCCGTAAAGGAGGCAAACAACTAGTGCATCGCACGCATCGCAATGGTATGAGCGTTGATTTTATGGTCCCCTTAAAAAAGGGCAACAAAGCAGCTACCTTTTACGATCATTGGGGAGTCTGGCATTACCTCTTGAATTTCGATTCATCCGGAAAATTAAATCTGAACTCCAAGGTGGAGATTGATTTCGAAACCATGGCTAAGCATATTCTAGCCCTGGATAATGCCGCTAAAAAGAACGGATTAAAGATTAAAAAAGTGATTCTCAAGATTAATCTAAAAGATGATTTCTTCCGCAGTCCCACCGGAAAAGAAATAAAAAGAAGAGGCATTTACTTTGCCCAGGCTCTAAGTCCGGTGGTAGATAATCTACATGATGACCACTACCATATTGACTTCGCCCTGCGCTAATTAGCAAGGAAAATGCTATGTTTAGGGATGCCTAAATCCCCGCTGTTTATTATCCTGATTTGGATGGGAAGCCTATTTTCCGGTTTCGCACAAAAAACTCAGTTCTTTTATCTTGATGCTAGTGATACTACTAAAAATTCAGCGCTCTTAATCCTGCCCGAAAGGCCTGTTATTAAGGGTTTACTCATTCGAGACTATACCCGCCTACCCACATTAGATTCCTTAAAAGATAGTCCCTACCAATGGCGCGACCTGGCCCTAAATAGTGGATTGGCCATCCTCTACACCAGCAGCACGCAAGTATTCCCCGAGCTTTATCTCAAAGACCGTGGTTTGGAGGTGCTAGACAGTTTGCTGGGAAAAGTGCTTGCCAGCTACTCCTTTCCTGAAAACGCCCTGTTTATCGGTGGTATATCCGCTAGCGGTGCACGAGCCTTACGATATGTTCAATATTGTGCAGAAGGAAAATCGGCATTCAACATTCGAATACGCGCTGCCTTTGCGGTAGATGCGCCTTTAGATATGGAGCGCTTTTATCAATCGGCTCATTGGAATAAAAATAAGTTTAAAGCGGGTATGCTGTGGGAGGCGAATCTTATGCAGGAGCATTATGCTCGAGAAATGGGCTGCAGTCCTGCTGAATGTAGGGAGCACTATCGCAATGCTTCGGTGCATTCCTATAGTGATAGTACTTGCAGCCGTGATCAACTTCTTCTGGGAACCAGCCTCTTACTTATCCATGAGCCGGATATGGATTGGTGGTCGAATGAAAGAGGGGCCTCTTATTTTGATATTAATTCCTTCGACTTGCAAGGCTTATACACCTGTTTAATAAACCAAGGGCATTCGGACCTTGAAATTATCAGCAGCAGTGGAAAAGGCTTCGATAGCGAAGGGAATCGCAATTGCCATTCCTGGACCATTGTGGATGAAAACTATTTGATTGAATGGATTTTAGACCGATGCGAAAGCCCTTAATTTTATATTTCAGCTTACTGCTCCTTAGTTTGGGAGCAAATACTATCATGGCTCAGGCCTTAAGCAAGGATGAACTCCTAACCGATCTGCTGCAGCTAAAATCTTCGATAGAGGAATACCAGGTTACCTTATTTGAATTCCAGAGCCCTGATGTCTGGAATCAGAACTGTACAGAGCTCTTCAGTCAAATCAAAGAAGATTCCGCTCAAAGCTACTCACATCAAAAAGCCTTTTATTGGATAAGTCGCTTGACTAGTTTGGCAAATGAAGGTCATTATAGGCTTGGGAACTGGCAGGATACCGTGCACTCCGGCTTTCTGGCCAATCGTTATCTATACCTCCCAATTGCAGTTTGGATAATCGATGGCCGATTATATCTGCGAAAGGATTACTCTAAAGAACAATGCTTAATACGTGGCAGTGAAATCCTCTCAATCAATGGCTTAAGCAGCTCTGAAATAGTAGATAAACTGCGTAAATGCAACCCCGCTGATGCCAATATCCTAAGCTATAAAGATCGGGTGATTGAATCCGGGTTTAATTGGCAATACTATCTTTATGTAGATACGTCCAGCCTGGCTAAGATTCAATATCTGGATAATGATAGTATCCAAAGCTGCCAGATAAAGGCCCTTTGTAGGGATAGTCTTTTTGCCCAGGTGAATCGCCTAAATCCACCGGCAGAATCCAGCGCTGAGGACCGATTTTACTCTTTGAAATTTGAATCCAACACCGCCTGGCTAGAACTTCCCACTTTCGATCGAAATCGCATGGAGCAATTTAATATTGATCCGGATGACTTTTATGAAGCCATTTTTGATAGCATTAGAACCGCCCAAAGCGAACATCTGGTAATCGACCTAAGGGCTAACACCGGGGGCCGGAATGAAATGGTAGATGAGATTTTACCTTATCTCATCCATGGCGAGCTGAATGTTGACTTCTTGCGCAAATCCATTTCCTGGAAAGGAAAAGAGAAGAAGTATCGTTTTCCAAAGCGCGATAAAAACGCTTTTCAGGGTCAAATCTATGTGCTTATTGATGGTTTGAGTTTTTCCAATGGGAGTGTCTTGGCCAGACATCTCAAAGAATATAGTAATGCCATGATAATTGGTGAGGAAAGTGGTTCTCGTTATACTGGCTTTGCAGCTGGATCCCAAGAACAAATTACCTTGCAGAACAGCGGATTGCAGATAGGCATTCCCCGTTATTATCTTTTCTATGGATTAAACCTGAATCAAGAAAATAGCAATCAAGGTGTGATCCCACACATCCCGGTGAGATATAGATTAGAAGATCGATTAATGGAAAAGGATTTAGCCAGGGAAGTAGTTTTAGAGCAAATTAAAAAACGACAATAATGGGGGAAGTTAGTTTTAAACGCTTTAAAATTCTACTGATTCCCTATTCCGTGCTCCTTTTGGCATTTTATGCAACTTTTACATGGATTGCTCCGCAATTAGGAACTAGCTCAGTCTACGATCCTTTAAACTATATCTTGACTGGAATTCACTTTATCCTGCTGCTTCTTTTCCTTCGCCAGCAATGGCGGCCCGAATACTCCGTAAAACAAAAGATCAGTGGCAGCCTGGTACTTATCCTAATGGGACCTATCGGCTTTTGGATCTGGCTTGCATACCGAGGTAGACTTGCTTAATTTACTGGCGATGAAAGTACTACGCAACCTTATCCCCATTGTTTTAATCTTAGCTCTAAGTTTAAGTCTGCGACCGGTACGAGATTGGTTAGGAAATATCTTTCCTAAAAAGATTGAAAAACGGAGCTTAGCCCTGCAACCTTATGGCAATTTTGTTCCTGAATGGTCAGCCGAAATTAAAAGAAGCTTGGAGGCCACTTACCCTATGCGATTTCATCTTTTAGAGTCTAGAGATTTACCGGAAACGGCCTTTGTAAATATCAAGAGTCCTCGCTACCGAGCAGATTCCCTGCTTCGGGATTTAGCTCGCATTAAAGCGGATACCTTGGACCACATCCTTGGCTTATGCACTCGAGATATTTCCACCACCAAAAGAGATCGTCAAGGTCAGGTAAAGAAGCCTGAATCACGCTACGCAGACTGGGGTGTTTTTGGACTAGGTCAGCGCCCGGGAGTTGCGGCTATTGTTTCCAGCTTTCGCTTGATGCGGCCTCCCAAAGAGCTTTTCCTGGATCGATTAAAAAAGGTCAGCATCCATGAAGTAGGTCATAATTTAGGCTTGAAACACTGTGCAGAGCTCAACTGTGTTATGGCGGATGCCGCCGAAAGCCTTAGTACAGTAGACCAGGTTGGTTTTGAGCTCTGCAAGAAATGCAAACATGAAATTGGCCTTAAAGATTAATAGTATGCGCTTGAAAATAAGCCTTTGCCTATCACTGCTCTTCATAGGCCTTCATGCACAGAATCAGCCTCCTATGCTTTTTCAGATGTACTATCAAGGCTATGAGCGGATGCCCAATTTTCACTTTGTTTCATTAAGTGAGGCCTATTTCTCCCATTTAGAAAAAGAACCTCCAGTTATTGCGGAGGACTATTTAGAATATGCTGGGTTCAAGGAGCAGAACTACCATGTGCTTAGTGCTACTAATCGCAAGCTTTTCCTGGATCGTTGTGGTTTCAATGAAAAAGACTTTCTTTTTGTTTATGATCTGGATTCCAATATCACATTAAAATTCCCGCTTAGGAAACTCAAAGTATCGGCCTTCCTCAGTCTTTACTCAGGCGAAAATGATCAGCCCTTTCATGAATATGACTATGTGATAGGTTTGGAAATAGACTCCAATTTCCTGCCCTTAAGCTATAATGTGCATCAAAATAATTTTGCCATCATAGCCTCAGAGAACCCCTTTGAAAAAGCCAATACTGAAATCATGCAATTCACCGAAATGCCCTATGAGCATGTTCCCTTTGTGGATAGCTTAAGCCCCAAGGACAGCACTTCCCTCTTCTTCTTTAAATATAAATATGGCCCACTTCAAATTATTGCCATGGATAGAGGCGAAAAGTTCCGCCCGCATTACCGTCGACTTTTGGTCTATGATCTAAGACGCGGCGTTTATATCAATAGCCGCGAGTATTTCGACTCCGAAGGTAGTTCAGTAGCGCCCCTTAGTATTCAAGGTCGTAATTTTGGTGCCAACCAATGGGTAGGCCCCTTAATTAAAGGCCATGGTCCCATCCTATTTGGTTTCAGCTACCAGTCCTTTAGCTGTGTAAATTTAGAGTTTCTGGTACCTGGACAAATGCCGCTTCCTATATTATGCGACAATCGACATTAATACTGCTCTTAATTATCGGCGGCTTCCATTCTGGGCTTTCTGCCCAAGGCACGGTATTGAAAAAAAGTCAGGCACTGATCTATCAAAACCTATATGCTCAAGCATTTGCAGTGCTCGATCAAGCGGATTCTAAGAATCAGAACAGCGACATATTTGTAGCCAAACTGCATTTGATCTTGGATTTCCACTGCTATACAAAGGACTATCTTCATTTTGCCCTTTGCGATTTACACAGTGGCGAAAAAATGGATTCCTTACGAAGCATTCCTAAAGAAGATGGACTCATCTATTTCAAAGCCGACTCTATTGGGAAGGAACTATTGATCAAAGAACCCGGCAATATGCAGCTGCATTTAGCCATGGGCTATTTCTATCAGAAATTATTGGAGGCCAATCAAAAGGACTATATGCCAAGCTCCGCGGCACAAAGCCGCATGCAAATGCACTATGAATTGGCCGATCGGCAAGGCAGCCGCAATTATCAGTCGATGTACAGCCTGGGAATATTAGCCATGAAAGGCCTCGATTTTCAATCAGCCCTACCCTATTTGCAAAAGGCTATAGAACTAAAGCCCGATCATGCAGAATCGCAGGCAAACCTGGCCTATGCCCTATTGCAATTAAACAGACAGGAAGAAGCACGCCTGCATGCCGACCTGGCCCAGAAATATTTCGAGGATCCAATATTAAAGGCCGAAGCTGCCTCCATGATGGCACTCTCTTTTTTACAATCGGGAAAAGACAGCTTAGCCCTCAACTATTTCCGACAGGCTTATGCCACCAATCCGGATGAAATGCTCAGTCTTCGGAATATCTTACAATTGGAGAGAAAACTGGATAGCAACAGTTTTAAGCAAAGCCGATTCATTTATTTCAAAAAGGAGCCAAAAAGTACCACTACCTTCAAAGACTTATACAGTCTACATCCCAGTTTAAAGGAGAAAAAAGCCTTGCTCGCTTTCTATCAAGAACAATTAAAAACTGAGCAGGAGCCCGTAGTCCTGGCGAATTTACACCTCTTTAGTGCAGTACTTTTAAAGGACTTTGAAGAGGCAGACGCCATGCAGAAGGAACTGGCTTTGGCTCGCGAAATTTACCTTGAGGAATACCCTCCCGAGCATGATATTTTCGTTTTCATGCGTAGCTATTTCAGCCCTAAAAATTCCCAATGAAAAGTAGATTAGCCTTGGCTAAGATGGAGGACCTCCCGGCCATGAAAAGTTTATTTGAGGCCAGTATTCGCCAAACCTGCAACCAAGACTACAGTCCTGAAGAAATTGAGGCTTGGCTTTTAAGCTTAAAGAACAAGCAACGCTGGGAGGAGCTTATCCAAAACCAAATAGTTTGGCTGGCTCTAGTCGAAGCTGATTTAGCCGGTTTTTGCAGTTTAAAAGATGGACATTATTTGGACTTCCTTTATGTATTACCCGATCATCAAGGATTAGGCATTGCCAAGCAATTAGTTGCTGCTGCTATTGATGAAACCAGAAAGCTGGGGAATACTAAAATAAGCTCCGATATCAGTATCACGGCCAGACCCTTTATGGAAGCGCAAGGATGGAAGGTAATTCGGATGAATGAAAACCCGCGGGCTGATCAGACCTTGATCAATTACCGAATGGAATTGGAGCTCTAAGCTCAGATTAAAAGCATAAAAAAAGCCCCGGCTCAATGAAGAACCGGGACTTTCCCGTATTAACTATCTCTGTTTATTCAATAATTAAGCGGCGACTGATGCGCTTGCCTTCGCTACGGAGAATCACCATATAAACTCCCTTCGCTACAGAAGGTAAGCTGATTTGATGTTCGCTGTCGGAGCGGAGTTCAGCTTGCTCATAAATCACTTTACCAGCAAGATCAGTCACGGTAAGATCAAATGAAGATCCAGTATTTGGAAGCTCCAAATTAAACTGACCCTTGTTAGGGTTAGGATAGATTGCAATTTTAGAGTTTAACATCTCCTCTTCCAAAGAAATCCCCTGAACTACTACTGCTACAGTAGTATCATCAGTAGCACCACAACGGTCGGTAACCGTAAGGGTTACATTGTAAGTACCATTAGCTGCATAACTAGTATTGGTATTTACACCAGTACCTGTAGAGCCATTGTCGAAAGTCCAGTCGTAAGACACTGCATTGGTCGATGCAGAAGCATCAAAGCTCACATCGGCACTGGTCATGGTAACATTAGTAATCTGAGCGGTGAAAGACGCCCAAATAGGACCTACAGAATCAGTCTTAAGGGTAAATGGACCAGCATAAGCACTAGTATCAGAACCACAAGTATCAGCTACCCACACATCGAACTCGGTATTTAATGGTAAACCAGTAATATCGAATGGTGAAGTAACGATGCCTGTAAAGCTTCCCTGACCAGGTGTAAATCCACTAGGACCGTATTGGATGATAGATCCACCGCTATTAGAGGTCCAGTCTACTGATAAAGTATCACAGCCAGTTGCTGTAACATTTAAGGCAGTAGGTACCTGACATGCAACTGTAATTGCCTCGTAAACAAAATTATCTACATACACCTCATAGATGTCGGTGCCATGCACCAATGCAATGTTTTGCGCTGATCCAATTAAGGCAGGATCATTAAAATCATAAGTATAAGATTGATATACTCCGGCAGTAGTAGTTGTGATTGTATCTACGATTCGTAAGCTTCCGGCATCATAAGGATTGTCGAGTAATCCTACGAATAAGCTTTCAACTGTACTTTCAAAAGCTACTTCGAAAGAAATGCGATTTAAACCTGTACCTAAATCACTAAAGGTTGGACTTACTAAAATCGCTGTATCACCGGCAGTAAAATTACCATCATTTAACTCTACGGCATTTGGAGCACTAGGGGCATTGGCTACACCAAAGTCTGGTACATCCACTAATTCAATATCACTTGCCCCAGGGCCAATTACCGTCCAACAAGGAATACCATCAAATGGATCTTGCGCAGGCGCCGAATCAAAGTTTTGACTGTAAGGCGCGGTCATAGGCAAACATTGAGTAGTAAAGCATTCTGGTCCGATAGTATCTGAGAAACCATTTGCACATTCCTCTACGATATAGAAACAATACCTGGTAGAAGGAGTGAGATTCGAGAAGATAATGGAATCAGCAGCTGTCGGATTTAAGACAGTACCATTTGCTGGAGACTGTCCTGCGGTAGTTAGAATTATATCTGTACTTAGGATTACTGCACTACCAGGAGTCCAATGCCCAACGGCGCCAGTGGTAGAAATACCATTTACAGCTAAACCTGTTGGATTAGCACAAGCACGAGGGGTACGTACTTCGAAGTTATCAATAAACCAATCGGTATCCTCAGGGTCATCAACGGTAGATCCCGCATAGAAGCCAAACTTCACATAGCCAGAATACCCGCTTAAGGGAAGGATAATGTGCTCGCCCGTGCTATCAATAGTATCATTGGCTGTTTTCAGCCAAATAATATTGGCATCAGACCAACTTAGACCATTATCAGTGGAAATAACTAAGGCTAGGGAATCATCTGAACCAAAATAGCCTTGAGCAGTACTTGCATAATCAGTTACCGCAGCATCAAATTCAACTTGAAGGTTGGTGATAGCTGGATCCAAGTAAATACTTGGGCTGATTAACCATTCGTACTGACCATCATAAAAAATATTCACTCTTTGACTACTGCTATTGCTGGTATTATTACCATAGTCATCAGCGCCCCATGAGGATGAAGTGCTGGTAAAGTTTGTAGTACTGCTTAGTTGACCATCAGCCTCTTGCCAACCACCATTGTTAAATGAGAAGGCATCGAAATTATCGAGGAAATTGGTATTGTAAGCGGTAGTGAAAGAAATAGGTCCTACCCAATCACTTACATCACCTAATCCACAACTATCTCGAACGTAGGCCTCATAGGTTGTTCCTGCATTAAGACTAGTAGCTGTATAGGAGTTGGTGCTAACATTCACAATATTACTTGGGGCTGGGCTAAAGCCAGGAGCACCAATCGCTAAATTAAAGTTGCTGGCACCACCACCGGTCCAATCTAAATCTACTTGGCTTAATTGACTATTAGACGCATTCAAAGCGGATGGATCAGGACAAGTGGGTGGAGTACAGAATGAGTAGGGTCCAGTCCAAACACTTGAGTCACCAGGACCACAAATGGATCGTACTAAATATTCATAGCAGCTCAATCCGCTTAAAGTATCAACCAATAAGGTGTCTGAGCTTAGTATAACTTGAGATCCTGCGGTAGTTTGCGTTCCCTGGTAAAAACCTTGAGGGCCAAACCAAACTTGATAAGAGCTACCGTTTCCTGATACATCATCCCACTTCAAAATACTTTCCCAGGCAGTAGTAGCACTATCACGTAGGTTTTGTACTTGAGGACAAGGAGGTACCGCTTCAACATTGAAGTCATTAATGAATAGGTCGGGGCCAAAATCAGTAATACCTTGAATTTCGATTACCACATCATTTCCTGTATATACAGCAGGATCTAAAAGAAGAATTTCCTCAATAAAGTTACCTGCAGTAGTACCACCAGCAGTTGGATCATCAAAAGTCGAACCCTTCAAGTTTAATATAGTATCCCAAACTCCTGATCCGTTTAAGCTTAATGCACGCACTAAAAGCTGGTCATCAGGATAGAAAGAATCATAACTATGAGACCAATAGAATCGCACTTGAGCATCCTGACTAATATTAATTGGACGGGAGCTGATAACAGCCCTACCGGTAGAATTCCAATAGAAGTTAGCATAAGCGTAACGATCTGGACTAGATCCTGATGGCTCCCAATTGAAACCTGCACTTGCTGTTGAATCCCAGCAGCTTAAGGGCCAAACTTCAAAGTCCTCTATATAGGGTAAAGAAGCGGAAGTACAGGTAGTATTTGCAGCAAATGGTCCAATAGTTTGACTAAAAGAACCACCGGCACAGGTATCGGTTAGATAAAACTCATACGGAGAATTGGTGTTTAATCCAGTAGCAGTATAGAAAGTATCGGTAGTGCTAGCAAATGTTCCACTTCCGGGGCTAAATCCTGCTGGACCATATTCAATGCCAAAGCTGGTACCTTGACCTGCATCCCAATTGATAGTGATACTATCTGAATAAGCTGCAATTAGACCAAGATTTGAACTAGTGTTGCAAAGCTCCTCTTGAATGGAAAAATTATCAACTGCCCAGTACCAATCATAATAGGCGGTATAATGGAATCGAACTTGCAGATTGGCATTGGCGTAAGAAGTTAAATCGATACGTTGGTGGTTAGGATTGGACCAGGCCCCAATCGTAGAATTTTGAGATAAAACGGTTACCCAATTGGTTCCATCATAAACTTCTACATATCCATTATCACTACTGTACCAAAGGTAGTATTGATCAAATTCTAATATTAAGCTTCCTGTAATTGCAGAAGCATCAATAACCGGAGAAATAAGATATTCATCCATTGATGTACTACCTGCACCATCGCTATTAACAAAGGCAAATCCTGGATTTCCATCCAAATCACTACCAGAGTAGTCTGCGGTCCAGGTCCAAGTATCAGCGCTACCCGCACTATCTGCTACGGTAAAGCAACCTAAACTGCCGTTAAAGTCCTCTGAATATGGTAATGATTGTGCTAAACAGGGTAATTGCACTTTTATTGGACCAAGCCATTGACTATTACCACCACTGCAAATACGACGTAAATAAACATCGTAAAGTGCACCAGCTGTTAAACCGCTAATACCGTACATACCAGTATTAGAGGTGTCTAAATTCTGTGCTGTTGACGTAGCTTGATTAAAACCTGCAGGTCCCCAATTGATAATTACATCATCGCCGGTAACACCACTCCAATAAACATCAAAACCAGCGGTTGTAATGTTATGAATAGAATCTAAAACAGGAGACGGGCAAGCTGGAGGAGTAAAGCTATAAACTTCATCTGTTACCACAGTATCTAAACTGGCATACTCGCTAGAATTTGAAACTTTTGGATTTGCAGTACCTACATCATATACGGATAAAAAGCTGCTGGCTCCTGAAAGCCCGATTGAGGCATCTGGTCCGGTGATACAAGAGTCACATTCCCAACGATAATGAAATTCAACCACATTAGTTGATTCATATAACTTTACTTGAAAGGAAACAACAGAATCGGATGCATTCCAGCTCCACTCCCAATCTCTCCATTCAAAGGTAAAAACCCGATTAGGAGCGGAACCCGTGGTTTCATATAATGCGGCAGATGTACTTGCCTTTCCATCATGATCATCCCATAATGGCGCTACTAATGGTCTTCGGGAAGAAGAGCCATTATCCAAATCATTTCCGGAGGTAGAGGCAGCACCTTTAATAAAGGAAATGAAACCATCTGAAGCAGCCGATACAGTATCGTAGCTTACACCTTCAAAGGTAAAATTGAAACCGATGGGTACATCGGCACTAGCGTTATCAGCGAGAATTGCCGATAGGGAATTTGCTGAAGGTCCTAGTTCCTGATAAGTGGAACTAGAAACCGAAAACGAATAATTAGCCGCTTGTTGCGACCAAATCAATCCAGGCGTAAAAAATAAAAAGGCCCAGACCAAACGTAGTTTGTTCTTCATCTTAGGATTCTTGGTTAGTAAATAAGGGTTAGTAATTGGTAAACTAACACAATAAAAACCAAGGATCAAAAGGAATTAAACCGCGCTTTTTCAAGAATAACTTGAATTTGTCATTTCTTGCTCTATTGTCGATTTACCCAACCTTTTTGAATTTCACACCAACAAATCAGCATTTCAAACTCACCTTTCCTGAAATTGAGTGCCTTAGAGATTTTGCTTAATCCAAATAATTGAAGGCATTAGAGAAATTAAAAAAGTCATTAAACACAGAAATATAACAACAATTAAAAATCGCCAATAATAAACTTCAGGTAAAAAACCCATCTAGCTTACTGATTACTAAGCTCCTAGCCCTCCTTAACATTTAGTTTACAATGAGACGTGATGAATTACTGATATCGTAATAGGAATAAATTAAAAAAAGTGGCGATTTTCCGTAATAATTTCCGGTGCATAGGGAATCAGTTTGCTGATCAGCTCCCATTTAAGCAAGTATGAACAAAGAAAAACCCCGACTTCCAAGTGGAAATCGGGGTCAAATATGAAGTTCGAATCTATATCTTAAGCTTGTTCAGCTACAACTTCGAAGTTGAATTCTACATTCACCTCACGATGCAAACGGATGTGTGCAATATAAGGACCGGTAGCCTTAACAGTACCACCTTGGATTTGAATGTATTTACGATCGATGCTATGACCATTTTTAGCCAATTCATCAGCCAGGTCTGCATTGTTCAAGGAACCGAACAATTTGTTACCCTTACCAACTTTAGCGATCATTTTGATCTCTAAGCCGTTCAGGCCTTCAGCAGTTTTCTTCGCATCTTCGATAGCCTTAGCTTCTTTGTGCATGCGCTGCTTAATGTTCTCAGCTAAAACCTTCTTTGCAGATGGAGTAGCTAATTCGGCATATCCTTGAGGAATTAGGAAATTACGACCGTAACCGTTTTTCACAGTTACTACATCGTCTTTATAACCTAAATGCTCTACGTCTTGTTTCAGAATTACATCCATGGTTCCGGCTTATTTAAGGTTATCGGTAACGTATGGCAAGATGGCCAAGTGACGGGCACGCTTAATAGCGGTAGAAACTTTACGCTGATACTTCAAAGAAGTACCGGTAATACGACGAGGAAGGATTTTACCTTGCTCATTCAAAAACTGAGCGAGGAAATCGGGATCCTTATAATCCACGTATTTGATACCGTAACGACGGAAACGACAAAACTTTTCGCGCTTGCCAGTATCAATTTTCAGGGGTTGTAAGTAACGAATTTCGGATTGGTTTGATCCGGTATCCAATTCTGCCATGATCTAAATCTTTTAAGCGTTTTGCAATTTCTGACGACGCACCTTGGCATAATCCACATGGTGCTTGTCCATTCTAACATTCAAAAAACGGATAATGCGTTCATCACGTTTCATCTCTACTTCAAGTGGAGTGATAATTTCACCCTCAGCTTGGAATTCCATCAAATGGTAGAAACCACTGCGCTTGCTCTGAATTGGATAAGCGAGTTTCTTAAGGCCCCAGTTTTCTAGGTGCAGGACCTTACCACCCTTGGCTTCAATAAAGCCTTTGAATTTTTCTACCGTTTCCCTTACCTGTTCTTCAGATAAGACGGGATGCATGATGAAAACGGATTCGTATTGATTCATCTGTTAAACAATTAAAAATTAAACCTTTAAAACCTTCGTTAAAAAGGACGGCAAAAGTAAGGAAAAGGAGGTAAATATTAGGAACTAAGCTCAAATTAATTATAGATGCTAATTCTGCTCAGCGGAAATTGGTTTTCCCGACCCTATATAATGATGCAAATCTAAGCTCTGTCCAGCCTTGATCACAATCCGAGAAGAAATCTGAATCCAAGTTGCAACCAAAATCTTCAAGCTGCTATCTTTGCCCCCTATGGAGAATTACATTGTATCGGCACGAAAATACCGCCCTCAGGCTTTTGAGGAGGTGGTGGGCCAGTCCCATGTGACCAATACTTTGCATAAAGCGATTGAAAGTAATCATCTGGCTCAAGCCTTATTATTCACCGGTCCTCGTGGTGTAGGAAAAACAACCTCGGCGCGGATTCTGGCTCGAATGATTAATTCCGATGCGGAAACGACGGCTGATCAAGATTTCTCCTTTAATATCTTCGAACTCGATGCTGCCTCCAATAACTCGGTAGATGACATTCGTAACCTAATTGATCAGGTACGCTTTGCTCCTCAGGTTGGTCGCTATAAGGTGTACATTATCGATGAGGTGCACATGCTCTCTCAACAGGCCTTCAATGCTTTTCTGAAGACCTTGGAAGAACCCCCCAAGCATGCCATCTTTATCCTAGCTACCACCGAAAAGCATAAAATTATCCCTACCATTCTCAGCCGTTGTCAGATTTATGACTTCAAGCGAATTTCGGTAGAAGATATCGCCGCTCATTTGCAAAATGTAGCCGCTAAAGAAGGGGTTACTGCCGATGATTCAGCTTTGCGGATTATCGCCCAAAAAGCCGACGGCGCCCTGCGAGATGCTCTTTCCATTTTTGATCGCATCGTATCCTTCTCTGGTGAGCATGTGAGCTATCAGGATGTAATCGAAAACCTGCGCATCCTTGATTATGATTATTACTTCCGCACAATCGATTTGGTTCGGGCCGGAAATCAAGCGGGTTTATTGAATCTCTTTAATGAGATTCTCGAAAATGGTTTTGATGGTCACCTCTATATTAATGGCTTAGCTTCTCATTGTCGTGATTTACTGGTTTGCCAGGATCCCGCAACCTTCTCCCTTTTAGAAGTGGGGGCCGAAGTGCAGCAGCGCTATCAACAACAAGCACAAGAAGTAAACAGTCGCTTTTTATTAGCGGCCCTTAAAGTGCTAGCTGAAGCCGATGTCCGCTACAAAAACAGCAATAACAGTCGCTTATTAGTGGAATTGGCTTTAATGGATATTATGCAAATCTGGCATAAAGCCGAAGCCCACACCGCAGCAGGCGGTGAAAAAAAAAAGCCTGATTTAAGCAGCCAAGCAGTCCCGCGGCCAGAGCCTGCTCCTTCAAAACCTATTGAAGTTCAAAAAGCTGCTCCAGCACCCGACATGCCAGTTCCTCAGTCGGAAGAGCCCTCCAGACCACTGGATAATAAAATCGCCAGCCCACCTTCTGATCCAGCGCCAGAAACTCCAAAAGCCATTGTAAACCCTGAGCCGTCGACTCCAGAACCTGCTCCTGCAAGACCTAATAAACTTCAGAAAAAAAGAGGCTCCTCCTTCTCCATTTCTCAAGCTTTAAAAGGCGAAGGGCCGGATCAACAGCAAAATGAGGAAGAGGAAGAAGAAGATCTGGATCGTCCCGTTGATGGCAAACCACAACAAGCATTTAATCAGGAGCAGCTACAGCAAGTATGGAATGCCTTTGTAGAAAAAGTACGGGCCGAAGGTCAAAAGGTAGTGGTGGCCACCTTAGCTGAAAAAGAGCTGAAAATCAAGGATAACTTTGAAGTGGAGGTAACTCTGGACAATAATATTCAGGCTCAAAAATTCCAGGAAATAAAAAGAGACCTGCTCTACCATTGTCGGGAGAAGCTTCAAAACTTTGGTTTATTCTTTAGTTTAAGGATTGAAAAAGGCAGTCAAAAACTAGATCCCTATTCCGCCCCTGAGAAATATCAATACCTGCTCGAGAAAAATCCTCACCTCGCTAAGTTGCGTGAAGATTTAGGATTGGATATTGAATAATTCCAAATCTCACCACAGTCAAGCATTACAAGCCAGACCCAAAATTTCTGCCTAAAAACTATTCTAAATTAGCGCAGTATACAGTCATTACAGGTCTTAAATGATCTCCAATTTCCTATTTTTGTGGCCCTTAAGAATTTGAGCTAGTTGTATTCTCAACCACCAAGTTCTAACTCGCTTAATATCAAACATTAAGATATAAATTCAATTATATGAGTAATCCACACAAGATCCTCTACACCCTCACCGATGAGGCTCCGGCCCTAGCCACCCGCTCCTTTTTACCCATTGTACAAAGCTTTACCCAACCTGCGGGTATTGAGGTGGAAACCAGAGATATTTCACTTGCAGCAAGGATCTTAGCCGTGGTTCCAGAATACTTAAGTGAAGAGCAAAAAATTTCGGATACCCTGGCAGAATTAGGTGCCATTGCCAAAACTCCAGAAGCCAATATCATCAAATTGCCGAATATCAGTGCTTCTTTACCTCAGCTTAAAGCGGCCATCAAAGAATTACAGGAGCAAGGCTATGCCATTCCTGATTATCCGGATCAAGCAAATACCGATGAAGAGCGTGATATTCAAGCGCGTTACGACAAAGTAAAAGGTAGTGCGGTAAACCCCGTATTACGCGAAGGAAACTCCGATCGTCGTGCTCCCAAAGCCGTTAAAGAATTTGCTCGCAAACATCCCCACTCCATGGGTGCTTGGTCTGCCGATTCGCTTTCCCACGTTGCCAGCATGGATGAAGGTGACTTCTTTGGTAGTGAAAAATCAACTACCCTGCCAGCTGCCACCACTGTTAAAATCGTTCAGAAATTAGCGGATGGTTCTGAGAAAGTATGGAAGTCAGGCTTAGCCCTTCAAGAAGGCGAAGTAATTGACGCCTCCTTTATGAGTGCTAAATCTTTGGAAGCATTTATCGATAAGGAAATTGCCGATGCTAAAGCCAAAGGCGTTCTCTTTTCAGTGCATATGAAAGCTACTATGATGAAGGTTTCGGATCCAGTGATTTTCGGATTTTTCGTGAAAGCCTTCTTCAAGCCTGTTTTTGAAAAATATGAAGAAATCTTCGCTCAATTAGGCATTAGCCCCAGCAGTGGTATGACACCAATTCTGGATAAAATTGCCACTTTGCCCGAAGCTGAGCGCAAAGCAATTGAAGCAGATATCGAGGCCTGCTATGCAAATGGTCCCGACCTAGCTATGGTGAATTCTCATCGTGGTATCACCAATCTTCATATGCCTAACGATGTGATTATCGATGCTTCTATGCCTGCGATGATTCGCACTTCCGGCCGCATGTGGAACAAGCAAGACGAAACTCAGGATACTAAAGCTTGTATTCCAGATCGCAGCTATGCTCGTCTTTATGAAGAAACCATCAACTTCTGCAAGGAAAATGGTGCCTTCGATCCTACTACCATGGGTAGTGTGAGCAATGTGGGCTTAATGGCTCAGAAAGCTGAAGAATACGGTTCTCATGATAAGACCTTTATTTTAGATCAAGCCGGAACCATGATGGTGGTAGATGCCGATGGCAATACCTTATTAAGTCATGAAGTTGAAGCCGGTGATATTTGGCGTATGTGCCAGGTTAAAGATGCCCCGGTGCGTGATTGGGTGAAATTAGCTGTTAACCGTGCTCGTGCTACTGGAAACCCTGCGGTATTCTGGTTAGATGAAGAGCGTGCCCACGACCGTGAGTTGATTAAAAAGGTAAATACCTATTTGAAAGATCACGATACTACTGGCTTAGAACTACCCATTATGAGTGTAACTGAAGCCACTCGTTATAGCTGTCAACGTACCAAGGATGGTTTAGATACCATTTCTGTTACTGGTAATGTTTTACGCGATTACCTTACTGACCTCTTCCCTATTTTGGAAGTAGGTACCAGTGCTAAAATGCTCAGCATTGTTCCCTTAATGAATGGTGGCGGTTTATTTGAAACCGGAGCCGGTGGTTCTGCCCCTAAACATGTGGAGCAATTTGTAGAAGAAAATCACCTTCGTTGGGATTCATTGGGTGAGTTCCTCGCTTTGGCTGCTTCTTTAGAGCATTTAGCAGAAGTAGGATCTAATCCTAAAGCTAAAGTTATTGCTGAAGCTTTGGATGTTGCTAATACCCATTACCTCAACAATAATAAAGGCCCTTCCCGTAAGGTGAATGAAATTGACAACCGTGGTAGTCATTTTTACCTGGCGCAATACTGGGCACGTGCTTTGGCCAATCAAGATAAAGATGCCGAGCTGAAAGCCATCTTTACTCCGGTTGCAGATAAATTAGAGGCGCAGGAAGCGCAGATTATCAAAGAATTAACCGAAGTACAAGGCAAAGCAGTTAACATCGCTGGATATTTCCATCCTACCGAGAAATTGGTAAGCGATGCGATGCGTCCTAGTGCTAGCTTAAATGCCATTATTGGCTAGGTGAAGCAAAAGGGCAAAATATTCCTGTTCCTGCTCCTTAGCTGGACGGTGAACAGTAGTTTTTTACGAATTCCACAATTTGAAAAAGCGGACCTGCTGGGTGATATCGATCCCAGTAGGCACCGCGATTTCGACAAAGTCCGCTCCAAATATTGCAATAAAGAATCCTACCTCCGCGAGGAAGTATATGATGCTTTTAAGGATATGTGGGCTGCTGCCCAAGCGGATGGAATTTCCCTGACAATTATTTCTGCTACTCGCAATCGCAGCTATCAGAAAGGAATTTGGAACCGGAAATGGTTAAGCTTTGGTGGTGATGAGTCTGATCGAGCGGAGCGCATTCTACAATATAGTTCCATGCCTGGTACCAGCCGACATCATTGGGGTACCGACCTCGATTTAAATGCTTTGGAAAATAGCTATTTCGAAAGCGGAGAAGGTGCCCAAATTTACGCCTGGCTTCAAGCCCACGCTGCTGATTTTGGCTTTTACCAACCTTATACCCGCTTTAACCCTTATCGAGATGCAGGCTATCGCGAAGAAAAATGGCATTGGTCTTATTTTCCTACGGCCGCTCGTATTCAAAGGGCCTATCGATTAGAAATTGACTATTCTCAATTAAAAGGCTTCATGGGCGACACTTATGCTGAAAAGCTAGATGTAATCAATAATTACGTGATGGGCGTGGCCGCCTGGCCTGATAAAGCCCCCTATTAAGCTATCCATATAGCGAACTTCTAAGGAAAATTTGGACTAATCCCGCCGAAAGTCGCATTCACACACAATTTTCCTACTTTCGTAACGCTCTGTATAAACCTAAGTGGAACTATCTTGAAGAAAAACCGCAATCTATGGATTGGTGCCGGTGTACTGGTGTTAATCCTTTCTTTTTGGGCCTTAAGTGGTGAAGAAGAAATTAGTCGAGACATAACCGCCAAATCCTTTCTGGGAGAATTTAAAGATGTAGTAACCAGCTCCGGTGAGCTGATGGCTAAGAATTCTGAAGATATCAGCGGTCCCCAAAATGCACGTCGCTTTGGACTTTACAATATTAAAATCTCCGACCTGGTAGCAGAAGGCACCTATGTTGAAAAAGGTGATATGGTAGCTGAATTGGATAAAACCGAACTCAGTGGCCGACTTAGTGAACTGTACAATGAGTTGGAAAAAGCGCAAAGCCAATACACCCAAACTGAATTAGACACTACCCTCGAACTGCGCCAGGAACGCAGTGGTATCGAAAGCCTGGAATTCGATATCCGTCAGAAAAAGGTGGAAATTGAACAAAGTGAATTTGAGCCCCCGGCAACCATTCAAAGGTTAAATCTGGATTTGATTAAACTGGAGCAAAACCTACAGCAGAGTAAAGAAAACTACAAGATTAAGAAGGAACAAAGTCGGGCTAAAATGCGTGAAGCGGGTGCCACCTTGGCTCAAACCCGCAATAAATATGAAAGCCTCCAAGAACTGGAAAAGGAATTCGTAATTACCGCCCCTAAACCTGGAATGGTAATCTACATCCGCGAATGGAGCGGCGAAAAGCGTAAAACAGGATCAACTATTTCACCTTGGGATCCGGGTGTGGCTACCCTCCCCGACCTCAGCCAAATGGAGAGCAAAACCTATATTAATGAGGTGGATATCCGCAAAGTAAAAACGGGCCAGGAAGTTGAAATTGGCCTAGATGCTTTTCCGGATGTAAAGCTCAGTGGAACGGTTACCGAAGTGGCCAATGTAGGTGTAGATCGCGAAAACTCTGAAAGTAAGGTATTCGAAATTATTATCGAAGTAAATGAGGCAGATAGCACCTACCGTCCGGGTATGACTACCTCCAATGCTATCATCACCAAAACATTAGAATCGGTAGTTCAAGTTCCATTGGAAGCCATTTTCAGTGAAGATGATATCACCTTTGTATACATGAAAGATGGGGCTTCCATCGAAAAGCAGGAAGTACGCATTGGTTCGCGAAATGATGAATTTGCTGTGATTGAAGCCGGCCTGGAAGCCGATGTTGAAGTCTACCTCACTGAGCCCGCTTCAGCCAGTGATAATAGCATTCGGACTTTAAGTGATTCTTAATGGATCGACTGCTCACTAATTTAAATATCGCGCTCGACGCCATTCTGGCCAATACCCTGCGCTCTATCCTCACCGCATTGGGAATTATTTTCGGGGTGGCAGCGGTAATTACCATGCTGGCCATTGGCGAAGGAGCCCAGGCCGAAATTCTACGTCAGATAGAATTGGTGGGGGTGAATAATATCGAAATCAAACCCATAGTTGAGCAAAAGGACGAGAAGATAGAAGAAGATTTATCAGCCAAAGAGCCTAAACGATTTTCCAAAGGACTAGACCTTAAAGACGCACGCAGCATTAGTCGGGTTTTACCCACCGCCGCCGCGGTTAGTCCGGAGGTTGTTATTGAAACTTCCGTGATTTCCGGAGGTCGACGTCGAAGCACTAAATTGATTGGTGTTGAACCCAGCTTTTTCCCGGTATCAAATATTCCGCTGCGCTATGGGCAAATGTTCTCCCCCGAGCATTTAGAAATGCAAGAACCGGTATGTATTATTGGCAGTGGCATGGCTAAAAAGCTCTTCCCCGGCAAGCGACCCTTAGGCGATAAAATTAAGGTGGGGAACCAATGGCTTACCATTATCGGTGTTTCTCAAACCTTGAACATCACCACCCAAGCTCAAGAAAATTTGGGTATTCGTGATTATAATATGGATATCTACGCGCCTATTAACACAGTGCTTAGTCGTTATCGCGATCGGGCTAAACTGCGGGAATCGAGTGGACGCTTTGATGATGATGAGGAGGAAGAAAAAGCCAGCACCAGCAATAATTACAATCAACTGGATCGCCTTTTAGTGCAAATTGATAATAGTGAGTATTTAGCCAGCAGCGCGGATGTGATCAGCAGACTTTTGAAAAGAACTCATAATGGAATGGTCGATTTCGAGATTATCATTCCCCAACAATTACTGGAGCAACAACAACGCACCAAGGACATCTTTAATCTGGTATTGAGTGCCATTGCTGGAATTTCCCTTTTAGTGGGAGGTATTGGCATTATGAATATTATGCTGGCCTCAGTATTGGAGCGCACCAAGGAGATTGGTACTCGCTTGGCAATTGGAGCTAAGAAAAAAGACATTATAACTCAATTCCTCTTTGAAGCCTTATTGATCAGTCTAAGTGGTGGTATAATCGGAGTAATCTTAGGGGTTTTGGCTTCCTACGTGATTAGTGAATTTGCCGATATAGAAACCATTGTAAGCCCGATATCTATCATCATTTCCTTTGGCGTAGCCTCCATTACCGGATTGGTATTCGGATTATCCCCTGCCCGCCAAGCTGCGGAGAAAAACCCTGTTGAATCTTTACGCTATGAATAAAATGTATCGCCTGATACTGGCCTTCCTCATTATGGGAAGCGCATCGGCGCAAAGCCAAATGCTCGACCTAAAAGGGGCAATCCTAAGAGCGCAAAAACAATCGCCCTCCTATTTTCGGGCTATCAATACCGCAGAAAACCGCTATTGGAATTACCGTCAGTTTAGAGCAAGCTTATTGCCTCAACTAAACTTAAGTGGCAGCCTACCCAATTACTCCAGTGCGATTGATCGGGTAACCCAACCGGATGGAACTTATGACTTCCCCGAGCGCGAGCAATTGTTTTTAAGCGGAAATCTCTCTCTCGACCAAAATGTCGTTTGGACCGGTGGTCGCTTATCGCTAATCAGCAGTTTGCAAAGAACCGATGTATACCGTCCGGATCGAAGGATTAACTATTTCAGCACCCCTATTTCGGTGAGTTATTTCCAACCGATGTTTCTCTATAATTCCTTGAAATGGGAGAATAAAATTCAGCCTCTGGCCTACGAAGCCTCGCGCCGGGCTTACTCGGAGGATTTGGAAGACATTGCCAATGAAACCACCCAATTGTATTTCGTTGCTCTAACCTCTAAAATCAGCATGCGTATTGCCGAGCAAAACGTTAAGAACAACGATACCATTTATAAGATTTCACAAGGGCGTTATAATCTGGGAAAGATTGCTGAAAACGACCTTTTACAGATCGAGCTAAACTTGCTCAATGCTGAAAATTCACTCACCAATGCCCGACTTAATTATGAGGTGGCGGCCCAAGAATTGAAGCGCTATTTAGGCATCCCCTCCGAAGAAGAATTGGAATTAGGCATCCCTTCTGAAGTGCCCCAAATGGAAGTTAATTTGGATAAGGCCTTGGGAGAAGCCCGAAAGAATCGTGCTGCGGTTTTGGATTTCCGCCGCCGCCGTTTGGAAGCGGAACAGTCTGTAGCTCAAGCACGAGGAAATACCAATTACAATTTTAACCTCAGCGCCAATTTCGGTTTAAACCGCCAAGCGGATAATTATAATGCGGCTTATGCCAATCCCTACGCCCAGCAGCAGAATATCTCTATTGGCATTAATATCCCTATTGTTGATTGGGGTCAAGCTCGTTCCCAAATTCGCAGGGCTGAGGCCAACCGCCAATTACAGGAAGTGAATATTGAGCAGGATGAAATAAATTTTGAACAAGAAATCTTCCTGCAGGTGATGCAGTTTAATGCCCAATACCAGCGATTAAACATTGCGGCCAAAGCAGATACCGTAGCTCAAAAACGCTATGAAGTTGCCCGTCAACGTTACCTTACCGGGAAAATTAGCATCACCGATATCAATATTGCACAGAGTGAAAAAGACGGTGCCAAGCAAAGCTATCTGCAAGAGCTTCAACGTTTTTGGGTGGCTTATTACACCTTACGTCGTTTGTGCTTGTACGATTTTGTTAATGATCAGGTAATTAGCTACAAAGCTGAATATTAATCATCGCTTAGAGCGAGCTTCAATTCATCTAGGCTTACCTTATTTTGAAAGTGATCGTTGCGAACCACACTGATTTCACCGGTTTCTTCCGAAACTACGATAGCCAAAGCATTAGCCTTTTCAGAAATACCTAAAGCGGCGCGGTGCCTTAAACCAAAACGAGAAGGCAAATTGGTTTTCTCCGTTAAGGGCAAAATACAACCTGCTGCCACAATCTTACTGCCACTCACGATCACTGCGCCATCATGCAATGGAGAGTTCTTGGCAAAAATACTTTCCAATAATCCGGCACTAATTTGGGCGCCAATAGGAGTACCGGTACTAGCATAAAAACCCAGTTTAGAATCCCCTTCAATCACAATCAAGGCCCCAATTTTACTGCGGGCCATCGATCCACAAGCTTTAATTAAATCGCTGTAATCAATCAGGGAAGTATCATCATCACCTTGGATACGCCAAAAGCGCAAAAGGGCTTTGCGACGGGTGAAGTTGGTAGAACCAATCATCAATAAAAAGCGTCGAATCTCCTGCTGAAAAACAATTACCAGAGCGATAACTCCCACTCCGATAAACTGACCTAAAATCTCACTCAGCAATTCCATTTGCAGGGCCTGCACTAATTTCCACACCAAATAGATAGCTGCTACTCCAATCAACACATTTATGGCCACCGTGTCTTTAATGAGGCGATACAATTGATAGAGTAAGAAAGCAACCAGGAGGATGTCGATAAGATCCAGGAAGCTGAAGTCGAGAAACGACATTTAGGCGAAATTTTGGTTCAAGTTAAGGATTTTGCGCACTTCCACCGCTTCCTTCACATCGTGTACCCGAAGGATATCGGCCCCTTGCTGCAGGGCTAAAGTATGCATTACAGTAGTGGCATTTAAAGCTTCTTGCGCATTTAAACCCAGACTTTTATAAATCATGGATTTACGACTAATCCCCACCAAAAGGGGGAGCTCAAATATCTGTTTGAAGTAGTCGATATGTTGAAAGAGCCTATAATTATCAACCTGACTTTTCCCGAAACCAAAGCCGGGATCCAGAATGATATCCGTAGCACCTGCCGCCACCAGCTTTTCCAACTGTTCACTAAAAAAACGGGCGACTTCCTTTACCACATTCTCATACCGGGGATTCTGCTGCATCGTTTCTGGCAAGCCCTGCATATGCATCATCACATAAGGCGCTTGGCTTTCGCCGATGAAAGGTATCATTGCCGGATCGATTAGTCCTCCCGAAATATCATTTATCAGAGCAACTCCATTCGCAAAGGAACGTTCCGCGGTTTTAGCATTATAGGTATCCACCGAAAGAGGCATTTCTGGCATATCGCTTCTTAAGGCTTGGATTACCGGAGCCAAAATTTGCCATTCTTTTTCCGGCTCAATTAAAGCGGATCCTGGCTTGGAACTGGCCGGCCCCAAATCAATGATATCCGCTCCTTCAGCCTGCATTTTTCGAGCTTGACTCAGAGCCTTCTCTACGCTGGTATAAGCCCCGCCATCAAAGAAAGAGTCTGGATTTATATTTAAAATACCCATGATCATAGCCTGATCCAATGAGTAGATTTTGCCTCTTAAATTGAGACTTCCCTTCTGGTAAAATGCCTTATCTTTCGCCACCTTTCCGCTATCTTTAATCGCAGCGAAATTATCAAATGGCGAATACTTCTGAACAGTACGATTCGGTAATTGAACATTGCCGCAGTTTATACTTGAAAAAACATCGCGACTACGGGGCAGCCTGGCGCATTTTACGATTACCTTCTTTAACGGATCAAATCTTCATTAAGGCCAATCGCCTGCGAAGTATCCAAGATAAAGGAGTGCAATTGGTAGATGACCATATGGATGGTGAATTTATTGGAATCATCAATTATAGTTTGATGGCTCTGGTACAGATAGAAAGAGGCATTGCCCAAGAACCGGATTTAAATGAAGCCGAAGCCCTGGAGGTTTTTAATGCTCAGGCTACTGTGGCCAAAAGTTTGATGGAGCGTAAAAACCATGATTATGGCGAAGCTTGGCGCGATATGCGAATATCTTCTCTCACCGATTTGATTTTGCAAAAAATTCTTCGAATCAAGCAAATTGAAGATAATGCCGGTAAGACCATCGCTTCGGAAGGGATCGACGCGAATTACTTGGATATGGTAAACTATGCAGTATTCGCGCTCATTAAAATGAATGAAAATTAAAGCACTATGAAATTGATCACTCAGATATCGCGCCTCTTGGTGGGTGCCCTATTTATTTTTTCAGGATTGATCAAACTCAATGACCCTATGGGTTTCGCCTTTAAGTTGGGCGATTATTTTGCTCCCGATGTTCTAAACCTCACCTTCCTAAGTGATTATACCCTGCCTTTGGCGCTCTTCATTGTTATTTTAGAAGTGATCCTTGGCGTTGCATTACTGCTTGGTAAATGGGTAAACCTTACCAGCTGGCTTTTGCTTTTAATGATTGTCTTCTTCACCTTCCTAACCTTCTATTCCGCTTATTTTAATAAGGTAACGGATTGCGGTTGCTTTGGTGATGCCATTCCCTTAACCCCCTGGCAGTCTTTTGGTAAGGATATCGTTCTTACTGTATTAATAAGCTTGATCTTCTTTAATCGTCAATACATAAAACCTCTATTAGGCCCCGGTGGCCAAAATGTGGTACTGAGCCTTTCCTTGGCGGGATGTATTGCCTTAGGCTACTATGTTTTAGAGCATCTACCGCTTAAAGACTTCCGTCCCTATGCCGAAGGAAAAAGCATTGTGGAAGGCATGAAATCTGCCGAGGAATTGAATTTGGAGCCACCTAAATACGCTACCATCTACACCTTAAAAAATGCCAATACCGAAGAGAGCATGAAGGTGAATTCCCAAAATTATATCAGTGAGGGCTGGTGGCAGAAAAAAGAATGGGAAATTCAAAGTGATGAGAGTGAAACCGTGCTTTTAAGCGAAGGTTATGAACCTCCTATCCACGACTTCAGCATTGAAATGAATGGCAATGATGTTACGGATCAAGTATTGGCAGCCGAGCGCATTTTTGTGCTGGTAGCTTATGATCTTAATAAAAGCGACAGCAGTGCCTATGCTCCTTTAAACGAGTTTGCCTTAGCTGCCGCCGATCAAGAAATTCCATTTATTGGTATTACGGGCAGCTTACCTTCTTTGGCCGCTGAAAAAAGTGAAGCTTGGTCTTTGCGCTTTAGTTTCGGCATTATCGATGGCACCACCGCCAAAACCATTATTCGGGCTAATCCAGGTATAGTGATGCTGGAGAAAGGTGTGATCGTTAAAAAATGGCATGCTCAGGACTTGCCAGCTTTTGAAGACCTGGCCCAAAGCTGGAAATAATTGCTGCGTTTTATCTGGAATAAAACCTGGTATGGCCTCCTGGTGATGTGGGGTGTAATTACCGTTGTCTTTTTTCTTTTTAATGTATTACCAGGCGATCCCTCGAGGATGATGCTAGATCAAAGAGAAGACAGTGAGCAATTGGCGCGAATTAAAGCCAAGTACGGTTTTGACCTGCCCATTAGCCAGCAGTATCTTCACTATTTAAATGACCTGAGCCCACTTTCATGGCATAGTGCCAATCCTGAAGATTTCAGTAATTATCAGCGTTATCAAAAAGAGCCCATCGTGCTTTTTAAAATAGGTGGTGGAGCCCTTTGTTTGAAAGCCCCCTATTTACGGACCTCCTTCCGATCTCAAGGTAAAGAAGTGAGTACCATTTTAAGTGAAACCTTCCCCAATACCTTAGTATTAGCAATAGCAGCGATGACCCTGGCTTTGCTCCTGGGCCTGAGCCTAGGTATGCTGGCCGCTCGTTTTAAAGGTACCTGGATTGATAGCGGCATCAATTTTTTCGGGACTCTAGGTATGTCCGTTCCCTCCTTCTTTTCTGCCATTTTAATGGCTTGGATATTTGGTTACCTCCTATCATCCTGGACGGGTCTCAATATGACCGGCAGTCTTTACGAAGCCGACCTCTATGGTGAAGGGCGCTACATTGCTTGGTCTAATTTGATATTACCGGCTATAACCCTGGGCATTCGTCCTTTGGCGGTAATCATTCAATTGAGTCGGTCCTCAATCCTAGAAGAATTGGGGCAGGATTATATCCGAACCGCTCGGGCTAAGGGATTAAGCATGGCCGCTATCTTGAGAAAACATGCCCTTCGTAATGCCCTTAATCCGGTTATTACTGCCGCTTCGGGTTGGTTTGCATCGATGTTGGCTGGAGCCGTTTTTGTGGAGTACATCTTTGGTTGGAATGGCTTAGGGAAACAAATTGTAGACGCTCTAAATCAATTGGATTTACCTCTTGTGATGGGGGCAGTACTACTGATTGCGATTACCTTTGTGGTGATCAGTATAATTGTAGATTTATTGTACGCTTGGGTCGACCCCAGAGTACGTAATTAATTGAAATAAAATGGCACGTAAAATTATTGCCGGCAACTGGAAAATGAACCTCAACCTGGCTCAGGGAGCCGCTTTGGTTAAAGCCAGTGATGACTATTTAAATGCAAATCCGGCCAAACACATAGATGTAATTGTTGCTCCACCCGCTCACCAATTGGTGCAAACGGTAAAGCTTTCTACGAACACCAAACTTTCGGTGGTAGCCCAAAATATGTGTGCACATGAAAATGGAGCCTATACCGGTGAAATTAGTGCCAGTATGCTGGTAGATGCTGGGGTAGAATTAGTAATAGTTGGTCATTCTGAGCGTCGGGAAATTTTTGGTGAAGATGATGCCCTTTTGGAGGCCAAACTTCACAAGGCATTGGAATACGACCTCTACCCTATTTTCTGTGTAGGAGAAAGCCTGGAACAACGTCAGGCCGGTATTCACTTTAAACATATTGAGAAGCAGTTAGAAGCCGGTCTTAAGAATTTCAATGCTGATCAAATTCCACATATCATTTTGGCTTATGAACCCATTTGGGCGATTGGAACTGGTGAAACGGCCAGTCCAGAGCAAGCTCAGGAAATGCATGCCTTTATCCGTAAATTCTTAACTGGCAAGTTCTCTGCAACGGTAGCCGATGAAACTTCCATTCTTTATGGTGGATCGGTAAAGCCATCCAATGCCAAGGATTTGTTTAGTCAACCTGATATTGACGGTGGCCTAATTGGTGGTGCCTCCATCCAAATTGACTCCTTCCTAGAGCTTATTAAAATCGGTGAATCTATTTTACGATGAAAAATTACCTGGTCCTCGATTTCCAGATTAGCCCGGTAGAACCCGGTCGTGATATCCTCTTAGCTCTTTTAGACAATTTGGGATACGACAGCTTTGAAGAGAGTCCGAAAGGACTGAAGGCCTATATTCTGGAAGAGGATTTCGATGCAGAAGAATTGGAAGCCCTTCCTCTCTTTAGTGGCGACGAATTTGAAATCAGCTACAGCTCCGAAAAACTCGAAACCATTAACTGGAATGAAGAATGGGAGCGTAATTATGAACCGGTAAGTTTAGAGCAACGTCTCTTAATTCGTGCCCCCTTCCATAGCATCAGCGGAAGCTACGACCATGAAATCGTGATTGAGCCTAAAATGTCCTTTGGAACGGGACATCATCATACCACTCGATTAATGGCCAAAGCTATGTTCGACCTTGATTTCAAAGGAAAGAAGGTCTTAGACATGGGTACTGGAACCGGAATTTTAGCCATCCTTGCTCAACAATTGGGTGCTACGGAAATAGATGCTATTGACAATTTCGAATGGGCAGTAGAGAATACCGCCGAAAATGCCGAACGCAATAATGCCGATAAAGTAAAAGCAGAATGGGGCGATGCTGGATTATTAACTGGCAGAGCCTACGATATGATCTTAGCGAATATCAATCGTAATGTCTTATTGGAAGATATGAAGGCCTATGTTGACACCCTGGCCTCCGGTGGATCGATTTTATTCAGTGGATTTTTCGCCCACGATTTTGAGCTAATTGATGAAGAAGCTCGCAAACAAGGACTAGAATTTCGACATCGTATAGAAGAAGAACGCTGGCAATGCGTTCATTATCAAAAGCCCTAATTCCCAAATACCCTCTGCCGATGCGATTACGCCTCATTTTTATTTTTCTCTGCAGCTCATTTATGACCCTTCAAGGTCAGAGCCTTAAACGCTTTACGCCTGAAAAGACCACTTATTTACAAGAGTTGAAGCAGTTTTGGGAAGATGAGAATTCTAATCTTGAGGATACAGCCATAGAACACCTCAGTAGAGACTTTGACAGCCTCTTCATTGATCAATTTACGGATGAAGAAGCCGCCCTTCTTTATGATTTGAGCAATGGTCTATTGCGCAAGCGAATGCGCGATTTTGAGGACTGGGCCCATTTACTGCGCATTAGTGTTTGGTTTAAGCAGGAGCAGGCTGAAGGCGAATTGGAACGCTTTTACAAGGATTTTGAAGAAGTTAGCAAGAGACCCGCGAAGCAATCTTCGGTTTACCTCGCCACCTTTTACAATGTCATCCATCGCAAGGTACTCTATGATGATGGGAGAATACGCTGGGAAATAGTGGGTGGAATCGGCCAATATCGTTTTGAAAACGGACCAGTATTTAGCTTTGACATTGCCGATTTAGTGGGCTTTTATAAAAATGACAGTACCCTAATTGAAGGAACACAAGGTGAATTCAGACCTCGCCAATATCAATTTGATGGCCTAGGGGGTACCGGATATTTCACCCGGGCCGGTTTAACACAAGACTCCGCCTATGTGGATATTGTGAAGTACTCTTTCGATGTTACCAAAGCCGAACTGGAAATTGACTCGGTTACTCTGCATACCAACTTTTACCTAGACCAAGCCGTAGAAGGCAGTTGGCATGAAAAATTAACCAGTCAAAGTGAAACAGGCCATGCCACTTTTCCGCGTTTCCGATCCTATCGCAACGACTTATACGTTCCTTATATCCTGCCTTATGCTCAATTCAAGGGTGGTTTCTCGATAATTGGCGATCGCTTTTATGGGGGAGGAAATGACAGTAACAGCCGGGCTACCATTATGTTGGATTATAAGGATACGGTTCTTATTAAGGCTACTTCACGTCGTTTCTGGCTGCGCAGAGATAAGGTCTATTCTGAAGATGTTGAGGCCGTAATTTACCTTGGCAATGGCGACAGTATTTTCCATCCTAAGGTTACCATGCGCTACCTGCCAGAGAAAAAGCAATTTAGCTTTATCCGTAATGATGAAGGCATGGGCTCAGCCATCTTCTCAGATACCTATCATAATCTGGATATGTTGTTCGACATCATAACCTGGGACGTGGGTAGTCCACGAATGAGGATTTCGAGTTTAAATATGGGCTCTACCTCTCCGGTGGTTTTTGAAAGTAAAAACTACTATCGGGGTAGGCGCTTTGATGACCTGCGGGGAATGAGCAGTAGCCATCCCTTGGTTATGCTACAAAGACTTTCCCAAAAAATGGGAGGCACCCGCAGCTTTACCGATGAAGACATTGCCTACCACCTTAAAATGGATCGTAGCGATGCCCACAGATTTCTGATGCGCTTTTCGGTACTGGGCTTTATCGATTACAGTGTGCAAACCCGTGAAGCCTATATCAAGGATAAAACTTTTGAATACATTTTGAACGCCAAAGGCCTGCGAGACTTTGATGTAATTCAGTTTGTATCCCGTCTAGAAAACGGTACCAATGCTACCTTAAGCCTGGAAGACTATGCCATGCAAGTAGAAGGTATTAAGGCCATCACTCTTTCCGATTCTCAAAGGGTAGGACTCTTCCCTGCTAATGAAAAGATCATAATTCACAAGGACCTGAACTTTGACTTCGACGGGCAGATTAGTGCCGGACGTTTTAATTTCTGGGGAAATCAATTCAAGTTCAATTATGAGCAATTCCGAATTGCCATGGTTGATATCGACTCCATGCGCTTTAAGGTATTAAGCTTTGAACCCAATGCCTTAGGGCAGCGATACTTAGTGGATGTTAAAACCGTATTACAAGATCTTACTGGAGACCTACAAATTGATAAGCCCAATAATAAATCCGGTAAAGGCTACTTCTCCGAATATCCCATTTTCACCTCCGCGAAGGATTCGTATATCTATTATGATAAACCCAGCATTTTCGATGGGGTCTACAATAGAGAGGACTTTTATGTAACCTTGGAGCCCTTCGAAATTGATAGCTTGGACAATACCTCCACCACCGGTTTATCATTCGATGGTACTTTAACCTCTGCTAATATCTTCCCCGAATTTGAAGAATTTATCAAGGTTCAGGAGGACTACTCTTTAGGCTTTACCCGTCAAACTCCGGCGGGTGGATTCCCAACTTATGGCGGCAAAGGTCAATATACAGCAGAGTTAAGTCTAAGCAACCGTGGCTTACGTGGAAACGGAAAGCTCGATTATTTGAATTCTGTCGCTTATTCTGAAGAATTTTTCTTCTTTCCGGATAGTACAGATGGAATTACGAGCTCTTATGAGATAACTGAAAAAACTGGGGGTGCAGGATCTAATCCCCATGTTACCATAGATCAAAGTAAACTGCATTGGGAACCCTATAATGATGTGCTCTATACCAGTAGTATGGAACAACCTTTTGCTTTGTATGATGCGATGGGAATGCGTACTAGCGGAACCCTGGCCCACTCTCCTACCGGATTAAAAGGGAGAGGCCTAAATGAATTTTTAGATGCCGAAACACGCTCTAAGGATTATACCTTCGAAAGTAGAAAATTGCTATCCCCTAATACTGCCTTCCGTGTTCGAGCAAATCCAGATGCTGATTGGGGTTTTGGGGTAGACAGTGCTCAAGCAGATATTGATTTCAACAAGCAAAAAGGAGAATTCCGATTGCTTAATACCGACCAATATTTCAGCTTAACAGCAAATAAATATATAGCCTATATGGATTTTGCTCTATGGCAGATTCCACAAAAGGCCATCGACCTTAGTAAAGAAAGTGGTGCTGGCTTATCGGAAATGATTTCCGTACATCCGCATCAAGATTCGCTGCGCTTCTTGGCAGATCACTCTAAATTCTATTTGGAAAACACCCTGCTAGAGTCCTTTAAGGTTCCTGAAATTATTGTTGCGGACGCTTATATATATCCCGATACCGGTTATGTGGCCATTGATAGCAATGCGGTTATGCGTACCCTTACTAATGCTGCAATTAGCGCTGATTTAGTGGATCAATTCCATAATATCTATGGAGCATCGATCGACATTAAGTCTGCTAATTACTACCATGGTAAAGGAGACTATGAGTATGTGGATAAAGATGGTACTCCCTGGCCCATTCACTTTAAAGAATTAAAGGTAGATACCGGTACCACCGTTGGTTTCGCTCAAGTTAGTCAGGAAGACTTTTTCTACCTCAGTCCATTCTTTGCCTATTATGGCAATGTGCGAATGCGGGCCGATCGTAAGGAATTGCTCTTTAGAGGATACACCCATATTGAAGCGGATTGTGATGCGATCAGTACCAACTGGTTCAACTTCGAAAGTTTAATTGATCCAGCTAATATTCTTATTGAATTACCCGAAGTAGATTCGGAAGACAAGACCAAGTTACTGGCCAATGGTATTTACTTGGCCTCCGACACGATTAGTGGATACGCTGCCTTCCTTAGTCAGGAGGTACGCCCTACCGATAAGCAAATGTTCTTTGCCAATGGGGTGCTTTACTATGATGAGGCGATAAGCAGTTATGTAATCACTGAGCGAGAAAAGATCGAGAATCCAGATCTGCCTATCAATATCCTTCGCTTCAATAATTTGAACTGTACCATGGAAGGGGAAGGTGCCATGAGTTTAGGGGATGGTAAAAGTCAGCTGAATATTAATTCCTATGGACTGATCAGCTATGATTTGAATACGGATAAAATGCAATTGGACCTAACTATGGGTATGGAGTTCTTCTTTGCTAAAGATCTCTTGGAAAAATTTGCTCAGATAGTAACTGATAATGCTGATGGTGAAGGAGTGAACATTGGTCGTAAAGCATTTGAAATCGCTACGGAATATCGCTTAGAGCCCAAGGATTTGGAAAAATTCCGTGAAGAAGTAAATGCTTTTGGTGCTCCTGAAAAAGTTCCGGATGATTTAAGACAAACCTTATTATTCGGGGAGCTAACCATGAACTGGACTCCGGAGTCTATATCCTTCCTAAGTGAGGGGCCCATCGGAATTGCAGGCTTTGGAGAAAGCTTCGTTAATGCTAAGGTGGAAGGTTATGTGGAAATCCAGCGAAAACGCCGTGGAGATGAGATTTACATTTATCTTGATTTGGGTTCGGATGAAATATATATCGACTATAAGCGAAATCAAATGGGGATATATACCACCAATGATGAGTTTATGACCCTACTCAAGGAAATGGATATCAAAGACCGTCGCAATGAAGTGCGTGGTATGCCACCATTTATGTACAGTATAAGTACCAAGGGAAAAATGAATCGTTTTATTCGTCGCTTCGATAGTTTTGAAGATCAATAAAGCTCATTTCAAAATGCGCTTTTATTAGGTCCTAAAAGGCATATCCTGCACTTTCGAAAAGATAAGCGGCTCCTACTTTCGAGAAGTCTGTAAACAGACCTCAGTAGGGTGGATTATCTCTCCAATTCTATAACAATCCTTCTCATCCTTGCTGGGGTCTTTTTAGGCTCTCTATGGATGCTCGAATTTCATATCTGAGAAAAGCCTGGAAGGGCTATTTGGCTCTACTAATTTTGAGCTTTTTAATGCTGCAAAGATTGCTCTTGGCTCCCCCAAAAATGTTGGAGGATAGAAAGAGCTTGGAAGCAGTAATCCGCTTGAACTATATTGAAAAGAAAGGAGAAAAGTATCAAATCCATTTTTCGCAATCATCAGAAAATTACTATTGTCTGAGTTCGGATAGTATCTGCGCCCGTTGGAAAGCTGGTGATCTATTTTGGATGGATGGAGATCTAATACCTATCTCCGGCCCTTCCCGTCCTGATCAATTTAATTTTAAAGCCTATCTCCAGAATCAAAATCTTATTGCTCGTCTCCATTGGAAGCGAATTGCTAAAATAAAGTCGGAAGCCACTTTCAAGGATCTTCTGGTAAACTATCGAAATTCACTAGCCCAAAGGATAGATTCCTGGCCCTGGGCAGAAAAGCACAAAGCACTCTATAAGGCCTTATTTCTGGGCTTAAAAGGAGACCTAGACTCTGAGATGCGACAAGACTTTGGAGCCGCAGGTTTAATGCATGTATTAGCGGTTAGCGGGCTGCATTTGGGAATGATATATCTTTTACTTCAATTCCTCTTAAAACCACTTAAGGCATTGCCCTACTTCCGAATCCTGAATTGCATTTTAAGCATTATAGGGATATGGGCTTTTAGCTTTTTAAGCGGAGCTGGTCCCTCCGTACTTCGTGCAGCTACTCTTTTTAGTTTTTTAGCTATTGGTAAAGCCATTAACAGACCCGGTAGTGGTTTAAGCTCAGTTTGGGCCTCCGCTCTGGTTCTGCTCTGGTTTCAACCCTTATTAATACGACAATTGGGCTTTCTCTTAAGCTATTCTGCCGTAATTGGAATACTTTTCTTGGTTCCTAAAATGAAAGCCTGGCACAGCTTCAAATTTCAGCCTTTGAAATCTGTTCAAGAGCTTATTTATGTTTCCATTGCAGCGCAATTATTTACGGCTCCCATCAGCCTAAATACCTTCGGAAGTTTTCCCCTTTATTTTTTGTTGGCCAACCTTTTGGTACTACCCCTAATGAGCCTAATTATGTACGCAGGTTTATTGGTTCTTCTATTGGACCCATTCCCCATCTTTTCATTTTTCCGCGACAGCTTTCCGATAGCCTTGGAGTACATGAGCAAGATTAGCGCCTGGATAAGCAGCTTCCCTAATGCCCAGATCCAGTGGAATATTTCCTGGTTCAATTGTACCCTGAGCTATATCCTTTTAGCCTATTGGCTAATTCATTCCAGGCTTAGCTTGAAAAAGTTCATCGCTTTAATAATGTGTTTGGGAATCATTAGCTATGGTCAAAGTCTTTATCAAAAGATGGTGACCGCTCAAAGCTTGGTGATCTACTCTGGAAATGACAGGGAATTGGTCTACAGAACTGGCTCAACAGAGTATCATCTAAATGCAGGTGAAGTCAAAACTTCTCAGCGAAAGCTAAGTTCATTGCCCTATATAGATCAAAACCTAAATATTAAGGAGGAGAAAGACCAGATAATTCTCACTTCTCCTTTATCTGTTAATAGCCTAATACTGGTGAATGATCAGACCCAGATGGAAGTTAAAGATTCTGCTCTGGTAGTTTACACCGGGTTCTCACTAGAAAAAGAAAAAGCCTGGCAATCCTATTGCCAGGCTTTGAATATATCCTTTAGAAGTTGCCGTAAAGGCTACCTAACAATACCTTAGTTCTGGAAGATTGCGCTTAGCGCTGCTAAAATCTTACGTTTCTCTAGCGGACGACGCAGCACATAGGCAAATCCATTGTGAATTGCTCTACCTACTAAATCATTACTACTAATAGCTACCACTGGGGATTTTACCAGGCCCTCTTTACGCAATTGCTGTAAGATGCCCATAGCATTTTCATTGTCGAGACGCGAGTTCATCAGTATTAAGTCATAACGACTTTTACTTAGGGTCTTACGCATTTCTTCAATGCTTTTAGCTACGTTTAAAACGCCACCACTTTCTACCACCATATACCGAAGTAACATTTCGTCTACCTCATTGGCACCGGCTAGTAATACTCTTTTTCCTTCTAAAAAATGACTCATGGATCGATTTACAAGCTGTATTCGTTCTTCCTCCGCAATTACGCCATTTTTTGTTGCCATCATATTAATCCTGTGTTATTTGCCCCCTCATTAAGCGTACTAAGTACACTAAGTATTTACTGTCGCAAATATAGTGTTTTAGTACAATCGACAATAAGCTTATAGAACAGATAAATTGAGCTGATAATTAGCGACGCAGAGTTATAGTACTTGATAAGCTTTTAAGCTTTCAAGTTCCTCAAATATAAGATGATTTGAGAATTGAATGCAAGCTAAGTTCGAATGCTAATAGTAAAATGATCTAAGTACTTGTTCAGAAGTTCCGTTCCTTTATTCTTAGGAATTAGAAATGCCCTCAATTTTTAGTAATGGGATTGGGATTGCTGGCAGTCCGGACAAGACTCGAACTCGTCTCGGCCTAGCCGAGATGACTGGCATGTATTCAGAGTAGTTCATTTTGGGGCGTTTTTACCAGCCACTTTAAATAAGGTCGGTTTTGAACTTTTAAATACTTCTCATGCCGCAATGCTTCTTCCTTGCTTGCAAACTTTCTTAAATACACCAATACCCATGGGCCTTTATTCCTAGTATACCGACTTCGACCTTCATTATGGGCTCTTAAGCGCAATTCCACATTTTGGCTATAACCTTTATACATTATATCAGACTTTTCTGAGTAAATCATATAGGTATAGAATCCTTCCATCCCCATAACCAAAGGGCAATCAATGAAATTGGTTGATCAAGACTTTCCTCAATTAAGTGACTATAAAGCAGAATGACACCTCTTCCTTAAACCAACTCACTTACGAAAGCTTAGAAAACAAAAAACCCCCACAAATTGCTTTGAGGGGGTTTGGATTGTTGGCGGTCCGGACGAGACTCGAACTCGCGACCCCATGCGTGACAGGCATGTATTCTAACCAACTGAACTACCGGACCAGATTTTTTAAGAACATCGTTTTCTCAAACGCGGGTGCAAATATAAGGGTAGATTTTAGTGACGCAAGCCCTTCAAGAAAAAAAATTAAAAAAAATTAAACATTGTAGCTTTCGCCCCAGACACGCGGGATACGGACGGTAAAGCAAGTTCCTTTATCCTTAACACTGCGCACCTCAATTGTGCCATTCATATAATTCAGAAACTCAGCGCATAACATTAAGCCTAAGCCTACCCCCTTCTCTTTATTAGTACCTAATCCAACCTCTCGATGCGGTGAAAATAATTTTTTGCGTTGCTCCTCGGTCATACCAATGCCATTGTCCTCTACTTCCAACCTAAGCTCAGACTCCATCTCATAAGCGCGAACCTTAATCCATCCACCCTTAGGTGTGAACTTAATGGCATTGCTAATTAGGTTTCGGATAATCATCTCTAGCATATCTGCATCGCCTGTAACCGCACCTTCCCCTTCATCAATCAAAATCTGTAGGCTAATTCCTTTGGCGTCCGATAAGGGACGTAAATGCTCCCCTACCATCTTTATAAGCTTAGGATAGTCTATCCTGGATGCTTGATAGGCTTTAGTATCTCTTTTGGCCCAGCGTAAAAGATTATCTAGAAGAGCCCGACTATTACGCGTTAATCGCAGCAATTCATTCTGCATAATTTTACGCTCTTCATCGGGAACACCACCATGGTCCATCACATTCAGAAAGCCTTCAATTCCTGAAAGAGGGCTACGCAAATCATGACCAATGATTGAGAATAAGCGATCCTTCTGGGCGGAAAGCTCTTTGGTCTCCACCATTTGCTTTTCCATCTTCTGGCTAATCTGCTCCAGCTCGCGCTTTTGTTTGCCTACCAAAGCTGTGGATTGATCGTACATCATCTTTAAATACACAGTACCGAGGTAGAAAATACAGGTAAAAGCAAAATAGGTTAAGAAATAAACCCAAGTGGTTTGAGAATCTGGCATCGGGGCCAGATAAAATATTAGGTCTAAACCAAATATCAATACTACTATAAAATTGATCCGTTGCTCTAAACTGGTTTTGGAAACAACTAGGCTTAAAACAAAAAACATCACTATACCATAAACCACGGGCCCCTTGAAGAAACCGGTTAATGGAAAAATGAGATGCGAGAAAAACAGTACCACTAAGGTGAGAAGTACCTTGGCTAAACCAAGCCTTCGCCACAATCGCACCAATAAATAACAAGAAATTAAGCTAAGCCCTAAAACCAGTAAATAAAAAGCAGCCCGCCCTGCTTGTTGAATATAGAGCGGTAAGGTCAGGAGGATTAAAAAGCAAGCACTGAGGAAGCTGGTACTCATGAATAGTCGCTCTTCAATACTGAAGCTCGAGCTAATTCCGAGTTTTTTCCAGATGTACTGTTCCATTTAGCAAGCAGTGAGTAGATTAACGGGACCAAAATAGACTTTTATCCCGCAATTACTAATAAGCTTATAGAGGATGTATTTGAGATAATTAAGATTCCGTGCTAACGGAAAATCAATCTACTTGAGAATAGTAACAAAACCGCGTTTAATTCGGGTTTTAGTTTCTCTTTCGCTGCTGAAACGATATTCCAGAGTATAGGTATATACTCCTTTATGCTCTGCGTTTTTACCGGTCCAACCTACGTCAGGACTCTGGGTTTCGAACACTTTGCGACCCCATTTATCGAAAATCCGCAAATCATAGTGCTCTAAATAGCCATCCGAATCACAGATTGGTGTAATAATAAACTCATCATTACGACCATCGCCATTAGGGGTAAATGCATTAGGGGCATAGGTAACGCACTCTTCACAGTTTACGCCATCCACCTGAATGGAATCAGTAAAGGTGCAAATGCCATTAGAAATTTCAGCGGTATATAATCCTGGTTTAGTAATAATGAAATTAGAAGTGGTGGTTTCATCACTCCAAAGCACTGAAATATTGGGCCCTGCCACTCTTAAGTCTATACGACCTTCCTGGCAGATTACGGTATCAGAAGGCAATTGAGGTAAGTCATTCTCTAAAACCTCAACATAATCAATCATATAGTATGCAGTGGATGGATTAGCTGCATTTTCTAGAGGGACTGCATCGGTTTCAGCATCTTGGGTGAAATTACCAATGGTAATATAACGCTCTCCACCTTTTGCTTTGATAATTCCGCAGATTGGAGTCCAGTAGTTCACCTGAGTAATTGCATCTTTCGCTACTACTTGAGGACTGGCCATGATCACATTTCCCGGAGGAACAGAGTCAATTACTGTATCCGTAAGCAACATTCCGATATTGTTGATTCCGTAAGAATCGCCTTTATCGTCATTGTTACGCGGCAAAACATAAAAGCTAACTCGGTAAAATTTACCTTCTTCCAAAGGCTTTTTCAATTCACCATGAAGATACTCGCGATTGTAATTTACGCCTTCAAGGCCATAAACATCGATTCCAGCAAAACCGTCCCCATCAAAGGGTAAGGCATTATTAGTTGCAGAATCACTGCCCGGAAAACCACAAGGATGATAGAAGTCAGGGTCACCTTTGTAAAATGTCCAAGGGTTCACATAATTACTAAAAACAGTATCAGTGATAGGACAATTACCAGTGTTCTCAAGGGAACCATTACGCACCAAATTCTGCGCGAACAGGCTTCCGCTCAAGAGAGTTAAAAACAATAGGGTTAGCTTCTTCATATATAATCCCCATAAAGGGTGACAAATCTCTCTGATTGGCTAAAATATAAAAACCCACACTTAGTCTGAAGTGGGAAGGCAATTATTAAACGTTTCTCAAGGCATCATCTTATAATTCTTCCCTATAGGTCGGCAATTCTTACTAAATGATGCTGCAAAATAGAAATATGCATTAAAAGAAAGGTAGAAAGTTACAGGCTGCCTGAGCTTTCTTAATTTCGCCCTTATCTTTATCAAAATGGAAAAGGAATACTTTGCACATCCCACTGCTGTTATAGACGAAGGTGCCCAAATTGGCAAGGGCACCAAAATCTGGCATTTCTCCCATATTATGCCTCAAGCAGTTTTAGGTGAAAAATGTAATATCGGACAAAATGTGGTGGTTAGCCCAGAAGTGGTGCTTGGTAGAAATGTTAAAGTTCAAAACAATGTTTCGATCTACACCGGAGTTAGCTGCGATGATGATGTATTCCTTGGACCATCCATGGTATTCACCAATGTAAGCAATCCTAGATCCGGTGTAAACCGCCGAAATGCCTACGAGAAAACGCATGTAGGGAAAGGAGCAACTATTGGGGCCAATGCTACCATAGTTTGTGGACACGATATTGGAGAGTACGCTTTTATCGGCGCTGGAGCAGTAGTAACCAAAACGGTAAAACCCTACGCTTTGCTTGTTGGAAATCCCGCTCGACAAATTGGATGGATGAGTCAATATGGTCATCGTCTCCATTTTAATGAAAATCAAGAAGCCCGGTGTCCTGAAAGTGGACAAGGCTATAAACTGAATGAAGATCAAATAGAATTAATCCTTGACTGAAAATAAGCCCATAAAATTTGCTGTTGTTGGCTGTGGTCACATCGGCAAAAGACATGCTGAAATGATTTGGCAAAACCCCGAAGCAGAGTTAATCGCCTTTTGTGATACTCGCCCTGCCAGTGAATTGGGTATTGATCCCAAAATGAAGGATGTGGTTCTTTTTTCTTCTTTGGAAGACTTGCTGAAGGCCAATCTGGAAATTGACGCGATTAACATTGCTACTCCCAATGGTTTACATGCCGAACAAGCCGTTGCTTGTTTAAATGCTGGATACCATGTAGTGGTTGAAAAGCCACTCAGCTTAAAGAAAACCGATGCGGAGAAAGTAATTTTCACGGCTTTACATAAAAATCGCCATGTCTTTGCTGTGATGCAAAACCGCTACTCCCCTCCTTCCATTTGGATCAAGGATATGGTGGGCAGTGGAAAGCTGGGTCGTATCAATATGGTGCAAATCAATTGCTATTGGAATCGTGACGCACGCTATTATAAACCTGATAATTGGCATGGCAATAAGGCTTTAGACGGAGGTACCCTCTTTACCCAATTCTCGCACTTTATTGATGTAATGTACTGGTTGTTTGGAGATATTGAAGATATCAAAGGACGTATGGTTGATTTTAACCATAGCGGCACTACTGACTTTGAAGATTCAGGTATTCTCAGCTTCAAATTTACCGATGGAGGCATGGGGGTTCTAAACTTCAGTACTTCCTGCTGGGATAAAAACTTCGAAAGCAGCATCACCATATTGGCTGAAAATGGCACCATTAAAATTGGCGGTCAATACATGAATGAAGTGGAATACTGCCACGTAAAGGATTATGAAATGCCGGTTCTAAAAGCTTCAAATCCTCCTAATGATTATGGTCCCTATAAAGGAAGTGCCGCCAACCATGTCTACTTGATTGAAAATGTAATTGACGTTTTGAAAGGTAGAGCCCCCATCACCACCAATGCCCTGGAAGGTCTTAAAGTGGTTGACATCATTGAGCGAATGTATCAAGCAGTTAGTGAATAATTTAGCTCTTGCTAAGCCCCGAATACCATAGCATAGCCAGCCTGATCATTATCGGCTTATTGGTTTTGGTTTTAATCACCGATCGATTTAAAACCTCACTGGTATTCCTTTTTGGAGGAGCAGCCTTGATGATTAGCGGTGCTATAAGTGCCCCAGATTTCTTAGAAGGCTTAAGCAATCCATCGATTATCAAGATTTTTTTACTGATCATTATCACTGCTGGGATCAATGAATCCTTTGATTTAATTGGCGGGCTTAACCGGATTTTCAAAGGCGTAAAAACTCCCCAAGGCTTTATAGTCAGGATGGGCTCTTCTGTAGCCATTCTTTCTGCTTTCATGAATAATACCCCGGTGGTAAGTGTGATGATTCCCTTTGTGCATCAATGGGGTAAAAGTAATCGCATCTCTCCTTCCAAACTATTAATACCTCTCTCCTTCGCCGCAATCATGGGTGGAGTTATCACCTTAATTGGCACGTCCACTAATCTCTTGCTTAATGGATTAATTCAAGATGCGGGTTTGCAACCTTTGAGCTTTTTTGACTTCACCCTGCCAGGAATTGGAATTACAGTATTAGGCATATTAGCCATGGCTATTTTGGCTCCCAAGCTTTTAGGCGATAAAGAAGACCTGGTTAGTGAAATAAAGGATAATCGTCGCGAGTATCTCATTGAACTGCGACTGATTGAAAACAGTCAGTATACCGGCCAATCGGTTGAAGCGGTTGGACTGCGTAATCTGGAAGGCTTTTTCCTCACCCAAATTATTCGTGAAAACCGCGAAATTGCCCCTGTGCCACCATCAGAGATACTGCGTCAAGATGATGTATTACTCTTTGCTGGAGATACCGGCCAAATCAATAATCTGGTGAATCGGTTCCCGGGTTTAGAATTAGCTAAAACCAATGAATTTCAGCTGATTGAAAACACCAGTTATGTTGAGGCCATTGTCGCTCAGAACTCCCAAATGGATCGCCGCAATGCCAAGGAAATGGGATTCCGCCAACGTTATGATGCCGCCATCATTGGCATTCACCGCAGAGGTGAAAAGTTATCCGGAAAAATCGGCTCTATTGACCTGCATGTAGGTGATGTCCTTCTTATGGTTGCCGGCCCTCGCTTCATTGAACGAAGCTCAAATACTGGTGACCTGATTATTTTAGAAGAACATCATAAAATAGCCGAAAAATCCAATAACTCGAAATGGGCCTTTGGAATCGGGACTGCCCTCTCTATTTTATTATCCAGCTTTGGGGTGCTCAGCTTCTTAGAAGCCTTGCTTTTAATCTTGGCCCTTCAGGTGGCTACCAAAATGGTAAATCTGGATTTGATCAACAGAGTCCTTAGCCTCGATCTTTTAATAATACTGATGGTTTCATTGGCCTTAGGGGATAGCCTGATTAGTTCTGGAGGAGCTCAGATCCTAACTGATCATCTCTTTAGTGGGGCTAATCACTGGGATCACTTCACTTTAATAACTATTGTTTTTATAACCACCTGGTTACTAACTTCATTTATTACCAATGTGGCTGCGGTATCCATTATGTTTCCGATTGCCTACAGCCTGGCCATGAGTTCAGGTATTAGCTATGAAGCTCTGTTTTTAAGCACTGCATTTGGTGCCTCTTGTAGCTTCATTACTCCATTTGCTTATCAAACCAATTTGATGGTTATGGAATTAGGAAAATATCGATTTCGTGACTTCTTTCGAATTGGTTCAATTATCAGTCTAATTTACGTAGCTGTATTTCTATTTTACATTAAAGTTTTTTACCTCTAAAAATGAATACTGAAAAGCTTCACATTATTCCCCATCAACATCAAATTCAATCTAAGGATCGGAATGAACTAATGGGACACAAAGGCATGGTTATTTGGTTTGTGGGCCTCAGTGGTTCCGGTAAATCAACCTTAGCTTCAGAACTGGAAAGACGTCTTTACGAGCAAGGAAACCACACCTATATTTTGGATGGCGATAATATTCGCTCTGGCCTAAACTCAGATTTAGACTTTTCTGATCAGTCTCGAGTAGAGAACATTCGCAGGATTAGTGAAGTAGCCAAGTTAATGGTTGATGCCGGCCTAATCGTCTTAACGGCATTTATCACTCCATTCGAAGAAGAACGCCAAAAGGTGAAAAACTTGATTGGTGCAGAAAACTACTTTGAAATTTTTGTGAATTGTCCCATTGAGGAATGCGAGAAACGCGATGTGAAAGGTTTATACGCCAAAGCTCGAGCTGGCGAAATTTCAAACTTTACCGGAATTAGCTCTCCCTTCGAGGAGCCCATAAATCCTGACTTAAAAGTTCCTACCCATCAAATGACAGTTGCTGAAGGGGTAGATTTAATCTTAAGCCAACTTAAGGATCGCTTATAAAGCACCAGGCCTTCCTTCCTGAACAACCTAAAAAATAAAAGCCCCTTGAATCAGATTCAAGGGGCTTCTTTTATAAGATTAAATTGGTCTTACAAACGGATCATTCCCGCTGCAACCGTTTCATTAGTGCTCTCATCAACTAAGATAATAGAGCCGGTATTGCGGTTATCATTATACTCATCAATAAACAAGGGCTTAGTAGAGCGCAGTTTCACACGAACGATATCATTCATTGAAATATTCTTATCATCCTCTACACGATGCAAAGTATTGATGTTCACTTTGTACAATACTTCTTTAATCATACAACGCGCCTCATTGGTAGTATGACGGATTATATACTTCGCACGAGGTTGAGCCGGACGGTTATTTAACCAGCAAAGCATTACATCTAAATCCTGGCTTACTTCAGGTTGATTATTCGGACGAACAATCATATCACCACGGCTGATGTCGATATCATCCTCCAAAGTAATAGTCACCGACATGGGTGAGAATGCCTCATCTACCGGACCATCCAAAGTATCAATGGATTTAATTTTCGAGCTAAAGCCACTTGGTAATACCAATACATCATCCCCAGGCTTATAAATACCACCGGCAATTCTACCAGCATAACCACGGTAATCGTGATAAGCGTCATTCTTAGGACGAATCACAGTTTGAACCGGGAAACGTGCATTTACATGATCCTGATCACTATCAATATGAATATTCTCTAAAGTGTGTAAAAGAGTTTCTCCATTATACCAATCAGTATGCTCGCTGCGATTAACCACATTATCCCCATGTAAAGCTGAGATAGGAACAAAGCGGATATCGTTAACATTAAGTTTAGAGGCGAACTCTTTATACTCAGCTACGATTTCATTGAAACGCTCTTCACTATAGTCTACCAAGTCCATTTTGTTTACACAAACCACCAAATGAGGAATCTGTAGTAAACTGGCAATAAAGGAATGGCGACAAGTTTGCTCCACTACACCATGACGAGCATCTAAAAGAATCAATGCTAAGTTAGCGGTAGATGCACCAGTAACCATATTACGGGTATACTGGATGTGTCCCGGGGTATCAGCAATGATAAATTTACGCTTGGGTGTTGCAAAGTAGCGGTAAGCTACATCGATTGTAATTCCTTGTTCGCGCTCATCTTTAAGACCATCTGTTAAAAGGGCAAGGTCAATGTGATCCAAGCCTCTTTTACTACTGCTGCTTTCTACCGATTCTAATTGATCCTCGAAAATTGATTTCGAATCAAAAAGCAAACGGCCTATCAAAGTACTTTTTCCGTCATCCACGCTTCCTGCAGTGGTAAAACGGAGAAGTTGCATATCTAAATACGAATTATCACTCATGTTTTTTGGCTTGGGGGATTAGAAATAACCTTGCTTCTTACGATCTTCCATGGCCGTTTCGCCACGCTTGTCATCAGCACGGTTGCCACGTTCTGTTTGACGGGCGGAAGCTACTTCCTGTACAATTTTCTCTAAGGTATCTGCTTCGGATTCAACCCCTCCGGTGATAGTAATATCTCCCAGGGTTCTGAAGCGGATCATTTTAGTTTCCACCTTTTCATTATCCTCCAAAGTGATGTACTCGGAAACAGGTAACCAGGTATTATTGCGCCATACTACTTTACGTTCGTGTGCAATATATAGGCTAGGAATAGCAATATTCTCAAGTAGAATGTATTGCCAAACATCCATTTCAGTCCAGTTACTAATTGGGAAAACCCGGAAGTGCTCTCCCATATTCTTCTTACCATTAAAAAGATTCCAAAGTTCCGGACGTTGGTTTTTAGGATCCCATTGACCGAAATCATCGCGGTGTGAAAAGAAACGTTCTTTAGCGCGAGCTTTTTCTTCATCCCTACGGGCGCCTCCCATAGCTGCATCAATTCCATTACTTTCGATGCTGTCCAATAAGGTAACTGTTTGCAAAGCATTCCGGCTCGCATTCTTACCAGTTTCTTCTTGAACTGCCCCATCGTCGATGGACTTCTGTACAGAACCTACAATCAGGCGCACGCCTAATTCCTGAACAAGATTATCCCTAAATTCCATTGTCTCTGGAAAGTTGTGTCCAGTATCAATGTGTACTAATGGAAAAGGAATTTTCGCAGGCCAAAAGGCCTTCTTTGCCAGGTGGGTTAAAACGATTGAATCTTTACCTCCACTAAAGAGGATGGCTGGGTTTTCGAATTGGGCGAAGACCTCACGAATCACGTAGATTGCTTCTGCCTCCAATTCCTTAAGGTGGGTTAATGTATAACGCATTCTGTTTCTTTATCTCAAAAACAGCCCAAAATTAATGGTTATCGTTTAGAAGAGTTGGCTTTAGCTAGATTAAATGTGAATTAAATTATAGTTAGGCTCTGCGGGATAACCCAAAGTTTTCAAATCATTTACTTTCTTTGTCCGATCAAATAAAAGCCCTCAATGAGCGATAAAACCAAGATCTGGCTTTCCTCACCACATATGGGTGGTAAAGAGCAGGAATTCGTAAATGAAGCCTTTGAAACCAACTGGATAGCTCCTCTGGGGCCCCATGTAAATGGTTTTGAAGCCGATCTTGAAAAATACAATGGCGTTGCGCATGCCGCAGCCCTAAGTAGTGGAACAGCCGCACTGCATATTGCCTTGGACATTTTAAATGTAGGTCCAAGTGACATTGTCATAGTACAAAGTTTCACTTTTTGCGGTTCGGCAAATCCGGTTATTTATCGGGGAGCTGAACCTGTATTTATTGATTCGGAAGAAGAGACCTGGAATATGTGTCCTATAGCACTTAATAATGCTTTAGAGGACCTATCTCAAAAAGGATTAATTGCGAAGGTAAAAGCCATAATTCCTGTTCACCTTTACGGAATGCCGGCTAAGATGGATGAAATTAAAGCTGTTGCAAGTTCCTATAACATTCCTATTCTTGAAGATGCTGCTGAAAGTTTAGGCTCTACTTATAAAGGCACATTTACTGGTGCTATTGGCGACATGGGAGTTTATTCCTTCAATGGAAATAAAATTATAACGACGAGTGGCGGTGGAGCTTTGGTTTCTTCCAACAAAGAATGGATTGATAAAGCTCGTTTCCTGGCCACTCAAGCCAGAGATGATGCTCCACACTATCAGCATACCCAAATTGGCTATAACTATCGTTTAAGCAATGTTTTAGCTGGTATTGGCAGGGGCCAGATGTTAATTCTGGATCAACATATTGAAGCTCGACGCAAAAACTTTGAGCGTTACCAAAACCTTTTTTCTCGGATTAATCAAAAAGGCTATGCCGTTAAACTGCAGCCGGGTCTGGAAAATTCCTTTAGTAATCGTTGGTTGAGTTCCATTATTATGGATCCGGCAGAAAACAAAGGGAAAGACCGCGAAGGATTGCGTAACTTCCTCCAGGAAGAAAATATAGAGGCTAGACCTTTATGGAAACCCATGCACATGCAACCCGTTTTCCAAAATGCTAAGTACTATGGCGGAGATGTAGCTGCCAAACTTTTCGAAATCGGCTTATGTCTGCCTTCCGGTAGTAATTTAAGCGAGGACGACTGGGCACGAATCGAAACCAAAATTGAATCATTCTTCTCATGACAAGAACCAAGTCTAAATTGTGGTCGCACTTTCTAAAGGTGACCTTGTATTCATTATTGCTAATTGGGGCTATAGGTTGTGTTCCCACTAAGAGACTCACCTACCTGCAGCAAGAAGAGGGTTCTTCCAAAGAATACAAATTGGAGCGCAATGCCTATCGCGTGCAGCCTAATGACATCTTAAGCATTACTATTCGTACCTATGATGCTGAAACTTCTCAGCTATTTAATATCGCCAATATGGGGCAGCCTAATGCTTTGCAAGCCGGTGATATCCTTTTTTACTTACAAGGCTATTCCATCGATTTAAATGGTGAAATCAGTATTCCGATTGTTGGTAATTTGAAGGTGGTTGACTATACCATTGAAGAAATTCAAACGATGGTCGAAACTGAATTGGAAAAGTACTTTACCGAAGAATCCATTAATGTTACGGTACAATTAGCGGGAATTCGCTTCTCCATAGTTGGCGAAGTAGCGCGCCCAGGCAAATATGTAGTTTACCAAAATCAGGTAAACATTTTCGAGGCACTGGCTTCCGCCGGAGATATTACCATTGTTGGTGATCGCAAAGAAGTAATGATCGTTCGTCAAAACCCGGATGGGGTTAAAACCTTTGTATTAGATCTTACTGATGCCAATGTGATTAACGATTCACGTTATTTCATTCAACCCAATGATGTAATCAACGTGAAGCCCTTACCGCAAAAATCATTTGGTATAGGAACTACCGGATTCCAAACCTTTTCCCAATTACTCTCGGTCTTAGCTTCGACCATCACCTTAATCATCGCGATAAACAGTTTGAACAATTAGGATGCAAGATTCAAATGCACGTTTTCAGCAGCCTGGATACCCTTCGGAACTGCATCAGCCCGTCCAACAAGTTACAGCAGACGATTCGTTTGATATAAGACGAATTCTTAACCGTATTTTAGGTTCCTGGCCCATTATCATTAGCTCTCTCTTAATTGGGATTGTTATTGCGATCTTCATTAATCGTTATTCCACTCGTATCTATGAGGTGAAAGCAACGGTGATGGTCGACTCCGACCAAAAAGGCAGCATGGAATCTTTGATGTCTGCAGTAGGATACTACAATCCACGACTCGAATTTGAAAATGAAGTTGTTATTCTTCAAAGTCGAACCCTTACCGAACGCACCTTAGAAAGCCTTCCTTTTGAAATAAGCTATTTCGGAGAAGGTAAAATTAAAAGCTCCGAAATTTACCCGGATCCAGGTTGGAAATTTGAATACGATACTTTACACCCTCAAGTTTATGGGGAGTATTTCGTGGAACGTGATGGCGACAACTTTAAAGTTGAACTGCCAGAAGACTTTATGGATGAAGATGGTGAAACAGAGTTTATTGATCTTAAAGTAGGTCAATGGTATAGTAATTCACTCGCAAAATTTCGCATTGTTACTACCAGAGAGCTCAATAAGTATTTTGAGGAAATCCCCAAGGTTAAAGTAATCTGGAATTCTAAGCAGAACCTTATTGCTAACTACTTTGAAAAACTAAAAGTAGAGCCAACCTCCGAGGGTTCAGCGGCCATCAATATTCGCATGCAAGGTCCGGTTGGTGATAAAATTCAGGATTATATAAATCAATTGATCACTGAATACCAGAATTTCAATTTAGAGAGTAAAAACCGCACCACTGAAAATGCCTTAAATTTTATCACTAAAGAATTAATAGGCCTTCAAGACTCTCTAGAAATCGTAGAAGGAATATTAAAAACCTTCCAATCCGAAAATCAAGCTATAAACCTGAGCGCCAAAGGAGTTCAATTATTTACGCAAATCTTTGAACTTGATGCTGCTATTTCTCAGTTAAAATCGCAAGAACGCTATCTAAACTATATCACCAAGAAAAATAACGAGCTTGAATTAACGGAAGCTCTCTTAAGTCCTTTAGGAGTGCAAGGTTTGGAAGAAGGTATTTCCGTTGCTATCCGCGATTTAAACACCTTAATTCAAGAGCGCTCTCGACTTAGCTACGGCCAGTTGGAAAACAACCCCCGCCTCCGTCAGCTCGACCAGCAGATCTTTAAACTGCGTAATAATTTGAAGCAAAATATCAGTTCTGTTTCCAATCAATTGTCCTATCAGATCAAAATGATGGAAGACAAAAGAGCGAAAGTAGAATCTGAAGTAAGCGAATTACCAAAAACAGAGATTGAATTAATCCGTATTAAGCGTCGCTATGAAATTTTGGAGAACCTCTATCTCTTCTTGATGCAGAAAAAGGCTGAGACAGCTATTGTATTAGCAGGTAACACTCCAGACTCACGTGTAGTAGATTCAGCCACCGTAGATAAAGACCCGGTAAGTCCTAATCCAAAGCGCACCTTTGCCATTGCAATAATTATTTCACTCTTTATCCCGATTGGATTTATAGTAATCACCGATTTACTGGATACTAAAATTCGCTCTAAAGAAGATGTGGAATCCATAACCAATATGCCCATTGTGGCGATGATTGGTCATAGCGATCGCAGTACCAACCTAATTGTTGCCGAATTCCCTAAATCTAGCATTGCGGAATCTTTCCGTGCCCTAAGGAGTAATATTTCCTTCCTGGCTGGCGAAAAGAAAATCCAAACCATGCTCTTTACTTCATCCATTGGTGGTGAAGGAAAGACCTTTATTTCGATCAATATGGCTTCTATTCTGGCGGCCAGTGGGAAGAAAACCGTATTGGTAGGTCTCGATTTACGTAAGCCAAAAATCTATAATGACTTTAAGTTAAGTAATGATTTTGGGGTAAGTACGGTTTTAGCCGGACAAATGGAATGCAAAGACGCTATTCAGAAAACCAGTATGCTGGATAATCTGTACATTTTATCTGCAGGTCCTATTCCTCCAAACCCTTCAGAATTAATCCTTAGCGAGCGCTTTGATGAGATGCATGAAATCTTAAAACAAGATTTTGACTACATCATTTTCGACACACCTCCAGTAGGCTTGGTAGCTGATACCTTCGAATTGATCAAGAAAGTGGATTATAGCTTTTATGTGATTCGTCAGGGTTATACGGATAAGCAATTGTTGAGTTTTATCAATGATCGCTATGAAAACAAGTCGGTGCAAAACATCGCCATTACGATCAATGACTTTACCATATCTAAATCTTATGGCTATGGTTATGGCTACGGTTATGGCTATGGTTATGGATACGGCTATGGTTATGGCTACGGCTATGGTTATGGCTCTGCCTATTATGGTGAGGATGATAAAGAATCGGGCAAAAAGCGTCGATTCCGCTCCTAATCCAATACATTATACTCACATTGTTGAGCGCACATCATTAAAAAAGCCGCATAATCAGTGCGGCTTTTTTTTGCTCCTTAATTTGGTTAGGGCTGTATTAAACAAAAAAAAGTCATCCAGAATTCTCTGGATGACCTTTCAATAAATTCCAATGTATTTATGGGTTTAAGGTAAGCTATGAATTAAGCTCACCTCAGAAAATCGAGAGCCTTACGCTTCTAATTGGTTTTTGGATTTAAAAAGGCTTGTCTAGAATGATGGGCTCAATGTCAACATCACGCAAGAACACATAATCCTTATCAAATTGGTGGTAACTGCTTGCCGGTGCCTCGTAATTGCCTTGAATCAGCTCTACACTAGCCTTAATCAAATCAAAGCCACATTGTGCCATAATGCCCGTATAGGCCATATGACGAATATTGATTTCAGTAACCAATAAACGGCCTTGATCATCCTCTTTAAAGTCGAAGCTATACACTCCATTTGCTTTTACGCCTGTACTTTCCTGCACATAGGCCATTACCTCTTCGCAACGTGCTAATAAATCCTCTTCATTCAACATTAGTCCGTAGGATGTATTCCCAGTAACCTTTGATGGAGCGATATCGGCCATTACATATTCTGCACAGTGCAATCCAGCATTTGCCACACATTTGCCATTCGAATACAGCATTTGATTAGCTAAGTGTCGGCCCGTTAAAAATTCGCTTACCGTAAATACAGGAACGTCTTTATGGATAAATAACCAGGCTTCTAATTCAGATTTACTGTTCAAGCGAAGGGAACCTAAACCTCCGGAACCTACCGATGCTCTAATCCAACATGGATATCCGATTTCTCTTTCTACCAGATCGTAATCAACGGCTTCACCATTAATCAACTTCACTGTTTTAGGAATAAAGTTGGTTTCCTTAAAAAGATCCGCCATCATGGCCTTATCCATTAATTGCTCCACATGTTCTATTGGTGGAATAATAGTTGGACATGGATACTCACCCTTCTCATTGAAATAATGGCCCCAAGCCAATACTTCATACTCGGGTTGAACGAAGGCTAATTCAACTTTATGCTTGGCTATTAATCCATGAATGGCTTCGAAATAGGCTGCTTTATTGCTGGCACGAGGTACTTGCTCATACTCATCTAAAAGTCCATTCAAATGGAATCCGATAGCCTTTTCATGAATGTCAGTTCCAATGAGAACTGCCTCCGGATAAATTCTTCTTAAATGAAGGGCAATGGATCTTGGGGTTGGTCCACCAACTCCGGTGATTAAAATTCGCATACTTAGTTTTTAATATCTCTTATTAACATAAAAGCCTCGGCATAATGGAAGCCTACGGTAGCTCCACGATGCATTGCCAGTGCACGAATCGATTCCGCTGAGCGAGGATGCGGGAATTGTTTGACCTGACCTTCGTACTTAGCGAAACTCTCGATTTTGCTATCGATATGATCGGTAATGTTTACAAATACCGTTGGGATAAATGCTTCATTCTGTGATGGCATGGCCCATTCCGTTTCGGAAAGAGTTTCATAAGCATAAATGGTTTTAACCGGACAATTATTAATTGGTCTGGCTGCTACCAAAGAACACTCATGGGTAACAAAGTGATCACGGTGGATATCTCCCTTGTGTGGGATATACATAATTTCAATTTCTTTTCCGCGAATAACCTTACTAATCGCTAGGGAAAGAGTATAAGATGGAATACTATCCAATCTTGGCGCGGGGAAATCAAAGAAGATTACTTCTTTAACACCCAGGAAGTCATTGGCTACTTGAGCTTCTACCCGGTTTTGAGCAGTGTCTTCAGCTTTAAAAAGCTCTGGAGCACCAATATGTCCATTCGTGATCATCAGAACATATACCTCATCTCCTGCTTTAGCATGTTTCTCTATGACGCCTCCACAGCCCAATACCTCATCATCACAATGAGGTGCAACTACTAATACTTTAGCCATTTACAAACAATTTTCTATATAATACGACCCAGTTAATTCCTAGTTTTTGACCTTCAATTAATTCTGAAAGCTCCACTCCTTCCCAATCAATAATTTCCAGATGCTTGTCTCCGGTGCATACCACAAAGCTATTTTCCAAGAGCTTTACAATTCGTCCAGGAACTCCAACAATATCTTCCGAATTCCAAACTTCTGCGCGCCATACTTTAATCTCCTTATCACCTAAAAAAGTGATTCCACCCGGTAAGGGATGAGATACAGCTCGAATTAAGCGTTGCAAATCTACAGCGGGGAGTTCAAAATCAAGATATCCATCACTCGGTGCCCTTTTACCCAGATAGCTTGCTTGTGTTTCATCTTGCTCCTGATATGCCAATATACCTTCTTTCATATCTGGAAGCACCTCATCCATGGCTTCATCTATCGAAACCATAATCTTGTCAATTACTTCCTGAGGATATTCTGTGCCATCCAGTTTAGTTGGCTTTTGAGCAATGATATGCCCGCTATCTGTTCCCTCATCCAATAAGAAAAATGACGCCGCCGCATTTACTTTCTCCATGATAATCCAGGCAATCGCAGCCCTGCCTCTGCCCTTCGGTAAATGAGTAGGATGATAACCTATACAAGAAACCTTAGGTGCATCCAGTAAATCTTTGCGAACCAACTGCGATAAGCCTATAACGAAGAACAAATCGATTTCACGATCCTTGATTCCCTGGAGAATCCAATCATCATTCAATTTTTGAAAATAACTGAAGTCCAAAGAGGCTGATTCAGCTATTGGTCCTAAATCATTGAAACCACTTACGTTTTTGGAAACCGCAGGATCTAGACCTAAAACCCACTGAACATTCATATTATGTTCTATGAGCTTTCGTAATACTCGAGCGCTACTATTAACGCTTCCAGCTATGGCGATACGCGGATTCTTGGGAAGAGAAAGATTAGGCATGAGTGTGAATTTTTAAAGGTTTGTTCAAATAGTATTCCTCCCCTCTCACAATTAAAAATGCGGTTCTCAGCAAAATTCGGAGGTCATTGGGAAGACTAATATTGTCCACATAGCGAAGGTCAAACTCATAGCGCTGTGGCCAACTTAAATGGATGTTTCCAGATACTTGAGCCAAGCCAGTTAATCCTGGGCGAATGGAATAACGGCGCTTTTGCTCCTCATTCATATTTTCTAACTGAGCTGGGATACTGGGACGAGGCCCAACCAAACTCATTTGGCCCGTTAACACATGAATTAATTGAGGTAGCTCGTCGATTTTCAATCTTCTTAAGACATAACCTACCGGGGTTACCCCTGCGGCTTTTCCAATTAAAGGTTTATCACCAACCTCACGCTTTTCGTGAGTCATGGTTCTAAACTTCAATATGCTAAAGGTGTTCAAGTTCTTGCCAACCCTAAGTTGGCGAAAAAAGATGGGTCCTTTAGAGCTTAAAACAATGAGTAGAGCAGAAAGAATTAAAATGGGAGAAAGAAGCGTCAATAGGATAAATGATACCAGAATATCAACCGTGCGCTTAAGAAACAGTTTGTACATCTCCAGGCTATTTTTGATATTGATCCCAATGTGCTTGAAGCGTGCTCTTCATGCCAGTATCAACCGGCAACTGCCATACCAATTTACACCAATCGTGGTTTCCTTCAATTAGCCCGGGTCCTGATTCTGTAACAACAATATCCCAACCAATAGAACGATTGGTTTTATCAAATAAGGCTGCTTCTTTAGCCAAAGCCAAGCATTCCTTCCATAATGGAACCTGAAAACCAACAATTTCAACACCGCTAACCGGGTGGACAGTTTCAGGCTCCTTGCTAATATCACTATATACTCCCGGTCCAATAATTTTACCGGTCTTTTCATCAATAGGAGCCGCAATATTACCCGCGGCCAGGTTATCTACATTGGAATAGACAGAGAGCCTTTGGCGACAACCTAAAATTTCGACCTCATCCTTATCATTCAATTGGGTGAAAATTCGAACCGTGTTCACTGCTTTTGGAGCTAAACGGGTCAATTCAGAATGTTGGATAATAAACTCCTCCACCATATCATACTTATCCTCCTTCAACTGAGAAATAACCTTTTCTCTGGTAAGTCCATCGGTATTTAAAATTTTCACCTGTGCTCCACACTTCCCATCAGAGGCCTTGATTACAATCTTTCCAGAGACCGCATTTTTAAGCTTCTCGAAAATCTGAGGATCCTCATAAAACTCTTTGTCGGAATACACTTCATGTACAAAGAACTTGCGATAACGCTGAAAAAAGAGCCGCTTATCATCCAAAATATCCCGAGAAGACATGGGGTTCATTACGCGTTGAAACTCGTACATATAGCCAGTTCCGGCCCATTTTTCCTTTTCTTCTTTCGTTTTCCGATAGAAGTGAAATTGAAAATATTCCAGAAGTGAAATATTATAAAGCATTGAGTTCCACATCGATTTCCAAACCAAAACTGGACCTGGAATCTTAGTCTCCTTACTGGTATACTTAATGAAGTGCCGATATTTTTCCCAGTCTAACTGTTTAAAATAATAGCCCAGGTAAATGACTCTCATTACCGCTTTTTTCATGGCCTAGCTCTCAATTTTTTTTAACCTGTTTAACAAACCACCTTCTCGTTTTCCATATCCATCCAAAGCAAAACCGGCTTTTTCAGCTACTCGGATTGATGCAGTATTATCTGTATTGGTAACATACCAAGCCATTCCGGATTTGTCAGTTCTGCGAGTCCAGGCCTCTTGCAAAAGCAAAATTGCCAATCTCTTGCCTCGAAACTCCGATTTGGTCATTACATAAGTGAACTGGATGTCATTCTTCTTCATGAAAGGATATTTAAAATGCGCCGGAACAACTAATAGGGATGCTGCAGAAATTCCGGTTTTCACATCCAAGAGCTCGATATAAGCAAAGGACCTATTCTTAAATATACCCGTAAAATGAAAAACTGTGTAGAGGTAATATTTGAGGGGCTTTCCTTTGGGCTTCCAGTTAAATATACCAGGTCGCCAGTATCTTAAAGCGAAATCAGATGGAACTTCCTCTTTTTTAAGGTCCACTTTTTCTGCTTTAAAAAGTACAATCCTTGCCACCTTTATGAATTTGCCATTATCCTACACAAATCACCCGTACCCATAAATTCTACTTCCGGGTACTTTTGAACCACTAGCTTTAAAAGACTATTTAAATCGGCCAAACTCTGGCTCCGATTCGACTCTTCAATATGTCCACAGAAATTCACCCTATGAGAACTTATTATGGCAGGCTTTCGCATTCTGAAAGCAGCTTCCACTTGCTTTAAAGCAATGGCCACCGCTTTTGAGTTTGCATTAGGTTCAAATACCACATTGCGAACTAAAACAGTTTGCCCCTGAGGATTTTTCTTGCCTATTACATTTCGATCCTTACTGTATACTCCATCCCCCTGATGTTGAACATGCACTCTCCCTTGGTCTACAAATTCGATCCCCTCCTTCTTTAATGCTTCCAATACCATTGGATGAGCCTTGGAAGTAGGCGCCATAAAATGAATGGGACGATAACCATAAACCGCTTCAAAGCGATTTACGCCATCTACAGCAATCTCCTTGAGTTTCGGAAGCTGATCTTTATCCGAAAAATCAAAAGTGGCAGTATAGGAGATCGAAGGGTATTCTTTATCATTTTGGAAGGAATAGCTGCGTCTAGCAATGACCTTATGCACAGCGGGATTTGCCTTTGCCAATTCCGATTTTAAAAAGAATTGATTGAAATGCTCCCTTCCGTGATACTGTGGTTGAAGAAAACCTTCAGCTATCCCTTGTTTCCAGCTATCCCAGGCGCCATCATAAGAAGTAGGCATGAGATTAGCCAGTTTAGAATAAGTTGTTGGCAGATCTTCAATTTCAAGCTCCTCAAAATTACTTTCGATAAGCCTTTCGAAATTCATATTAGCACAAACCGCAAATGGTGTAAATACGGCGGCCTTACCATGTTTATCTTTAACACTGTTTAAGACTTCATAAAGTGCCTCCAAATCTTGTTTGGACTCCAAGCTGTCGTATAAGTCAAAACGCGATTTTGTTTGCATCCCATCGGCAAGCAACGCGTCGCGATCCGCTTTGGAGTTCAATCTAACATTGCCATAGTCATCCACAGCGAAAACCAGAATTTTTCGAGAGCTGGTCCACCCGCCGATATTCTTAATATGATTACTGATTAAGGCTTTCATCTTAATTGGATTCTTGGCAATAGGCTGCTACAAACTTATCCGCATTAGCCCGTTTAAAGTCAGAACTGGCTGCTACCGCATTCTCACTCATTCGTTTCATTTCTTCCGGCTTTTTGGCTACTTCCACTATCCAATCTGCAGCGGCCTGTAAATCTGATTTCTTGAAGCATTTTCCATGCTCATACTTATCCGCATATAAAGCTAGTTGAGAATCCTCCGAAGCGATATACAAGGAAGGTATACCGTAGGACATCAAATTATACGATTTACTGGGTACACTACCTTTACTAGTAGATTCATCAAGAATCACCACACCCATATCGGCTGCTCCTAATGAATAAGGAAACATCTCATCCGATTGAAAAGGTAAAAACTGGCAATTGGGCAATTGGCGTTCATTAACCACGCGCTCCAATACTGCCTTGCGAGGACCTCTTCCAATAATCTGAACTAGGATATTGGTTTCGTTTTGTAAAAGCTCAGCAATATCAACCAAAGCCTCCACATTATGAGTCAATCCTATGTTACCAGAATACTGAATGATAAATTTACCCTGGAGATTGTGCTCCTGGATAAAAGGGTTTTCAGACTTAGAGACTTTCTTGTTATCCTGAAATATGGACCAAATTGGCTGAACCAAGACTTTGGAGGGACTTACATACTGATAGAGCAGTTCAGCCATTTTTTCGCTGATCGTAAAAATCCGGTAGGCCTTTTTAAAGGATCTACGGTTTAACCACGCCCAAATTCGGTATACAGGATGACTTTCCTGCATTCCGGTAATTTTGAAGATATCAGGATATACATCCCAAATTACCATGCTAAAACGATGAGGCAGGAAAATGTTCAAGAGGTAACCCATAGGGGGTACCGACACAAAATAGACTTCGTGTTTGCGGTACTTAGTCATTAAAAGCCACCACATCTTAAACATGGCCAAGAGGTAAGACTTCATTTTTTTTGAAGCCGGGCTCTCATACCAACGATTAATGGATTGAATTTTTATCTGACTATCGAGCTCCTCGCCTTGAACGTGGACACTGCCTGTCATTAAAACTACCTCATCAAACTCCTTTTTAAAGGCATTGGCAAAGCCAATAGTCAGGTAATTTGAAGCTTGATTGAGTATAACTAACTTTCGGTTAGTAGGCATAGGTCCTTTATTCTTCTTGTTTTAAGACTTCATGACCTGCCTTTAATAAATCAATGTCTTTCTTCATCAATTTAATATCGCTTTCCATCATATCCTCAACCAGTCCCTGGAGATCATATTCTGGAACCCAGCCCAATTTATTCTTAGCTTTTGAGGGATCACCAATTAATAAATCTACCTCAGTGGGTCTGAAATATGAAGGATCTACAGAAAGTACTTCTTTACCAACTTCTAATTGGTAAGCCGGGTTGCTGCATGCCAAAACAAAAGCCTTTTCATCTACTCCAGTACCCTCAAAACGCAAGCTAATACCTACTTGTGCAAAGGCCATTTTCACAAAATCGCGCACAGTGGTGGTAATTCCGGTTGCAATCACCCAATCTTCCGCTTTATCAGCCTGAAGGATCATCCACATCATGCGAACATAATCCTTGGCATGACCCCAATCGCGCTTGGCATCAAGATTACCTAAGTAAACCTTCTCTTGAAGACCTAAGGCAATTTTTGCCACCGCTCTGGTAATTTTACGAGTTACAAAGGTCTCGCCCCTTCTAGGGGATTCGTGGTTAAACAAGATACCGTTGCAGGCATACATATTGTAAGCTTCACGATAGTTCTTGGTAATCCAAAATCCATAAATTTTTGCTACGCCATAAGGAGAACGAGGATAGAACGGAGAGTTTTCATCGTAAAAACCATTTTCATTCTTATTCTCGGGCATTCCGCCATATAATTCTGAAGTAGAAGCCTGATAAATTTTAGTCTTCTCGGTTAAACCCAGCAGTCTAACCGCTTCTAAAATTCGTAGGGTTCCAAGGCCATCAACATTACCTACATATTCAGGAGAGTCGAAAGAAACCTTAACATGAGACATAGCCCCAAGATTGTAGATTTCATCGGGCTGTACCTCTTGAATAATTCGAGTCAAGTTCATGGAGTCCGTTAAATCTCCGTAGTGAAGTTTAAGTCTCTGTTTTGGATCATGAGGATCTTGGTATAGATGATCAATTCTATCCGTATTGAATAGGGATGATCTTCTCTTGATTCCATGAACCATGTACCCTTTCTCTAATAATAACTCAGCAAGATAGGAACCATCCTGTCCGGTGATTCCGGTGATTAAAGCTGTCTTCATGATTAGGTAAGTTTAACTTCCTTAATTTGATTGATATTTTGTTGAAACCATTGGTAGGTATCACGAATGCCTTCTTCTAGGCCAATTTCAGGGGCCCATCCCATTGCTCTTAAAAGGGAGCTATCCATCCACTTACGAGGTGTACCATCTGGCTTAGTGGTATCCCATTGAATTTCGCCCTGATGGCCTACTACCTTCTGAATATTTTCGGCCAATTCTTTAATGGACAAATCACTTCCACTGCCCACATTATAGAGGTTATGCTCTAAACGATTGCGCACAGCAAAACCTACTGCCTTGGCTAGATCGTCAACATGCAGGAACTCACGCATTGGAGAACCGCTGCCCCACAAGCCTACTGGAGCATGGCCATTTTCTTTGGCCTCATGAAACTTGCGGATCATAGCCGGAAGTACATGCGAAGTTTGCAAATCGAAATTATCGAAAGGCCCGTACAAATTGGTGGGCATTAGGCTTACGTAATCATAACCAAACTGCTTGCGGATAGACTCTGTCACTTTTACGCCACTAATTTTTGCTATTGCATACCATTCATTGGTGGGTTCCAAAGATCCGGTTAAGAGATGCTCTTCCTTTAAGGGTTGAGGAGCCAATTTTGGATAAATGCAAGAACTGCCTAGAAATACAAACTTTTGAATATTGTTAGCAATGGAAGCACTGATCAGATTATTCTGAATCTGCATATTCTCCATTAAAAACTGATAGGGATAATCGTTATTTGCCAGGATACCTCCTACTCTAGCAGCGGCATCAATGATAACATCCGGCTTTTCACTTGCAATAAAATCAGCTACAGCAGCCTGATTGCGTAAATCCAGTTCTTTGCTGCTTTTGCCGATGAGTTCTGTTTCTTGATCGCTATTTTCAAAATGTCGCCAAATTGCTGATCCAACCATTCCGCGATGTCCGGCAATGTAAATCTTCATAAATCAGGGGTCTATAAATTATGCTTGCGCCTTCGCCATTGAGGCACAAAGCTCGATATATTTTTTAGCCCGTTCCTGCGGACTGTCAAACTTTTTTAATTCTTCATGGCCTTGGGCTATCAAGGTCGCCTCTAATTCTTTATCATCTAACAATCTTTCGATTTGATCAGCAGCTGCTTCGGCATCTTTTGCTTTGAAATAGAGCGCTGCATCTCCACAAATACTGCGGGCAAAGCCTAAATCTGTTGTGATAATGGGTTTGTCCATAATCATAGCTTCTGGGTATGAGGCCGAAAAACACTCTGCGAGGGTAGGCAGAAACATGGCATCACACTCACGGTACAGAGATGGACATTCTTTAGGAGGAACCGGGCCAACTGTAGTGATATGTGCTTGTCCTTTAAAAACCCGCTCTAATTCCTCTGGCTTTATGGTTAAAACAAATTCAAAGTTTTTTCGACCTCTTTGTTCCAAAACTTTAGCCACATCGCCAATTAGCTCCAGGTTTTTGTGCTGGTAAAAAGCGGATATGGTTACGAAACGGTAAAGCGACTCAGCCTTCGGTGCTAATTTATTGGCGAAGGTCTCTGGTTGATTATAGTAAGTACTTGCAGTATTAGTAACTGTATAAACCTTATCAAATCCCAGTTCTTTGCGTACTCTCTGATTTACATCATCGGTTTGAGTAACAAAGGCGGAAGCATCACGCTTGAAGAAATAATAATGAAGCTTCTTTTTGAAGGCAAATTTCAGCTTTCGCATCCCGGTGTATGTCTGCACATAGGGCGACTCCGGATAAAGATAGAGCGGTAGGTTAAAGCCGATAATTTGAGGTGCCTTGGAATGAAAATAAGTTGGTCCGGTAGTGGAAATAACTACATCAGGCTTATACTTAATTTCCATGGCTTTCATTGCCTTATGAATAGCAAAGGACTTGCGAAAGTTTATGGCACCGAAATCAAATTTTTCAAAATGGAAATTTTCAGGAAACTCTTCCACGTTCACTAATTTTTGCAAGCCCGGACCGAGCATCACAAAATATTCATGTTCAGGAAAGGCACGACATTCATTGATAAAAGACAGCGCTACTTGCACAGCTCCGCCAAATCGCTGATGTGCAGTATTAATCATCAATTTCATGAGGCAAGCATAAAATTAAGGTAGTTCATGCAGATTTCGGTCTCCTCAAAGCGCTTCATATGTTCCCGAGCCGCTGCTCCAAGTTCTTCACGCTTATTAAATTCCGCAACCAACAGTTTTAGTTTATTTATATAATCTTCATGATTTCCCTCATCAATCAAATAGCCGCTAACCTCATTCTCAATTAGATCTGCTGGTCCGGCTTCGCAATCAAAGCTTATCACTGGACATCCAGCACTCATAGCTTCTCCAAGTGCGTTGGGAAAACCCTCCGATGTAGAAGTGAAGGCGAAAATTCCAGCCTTTTGATAATAAGGTACAATAGGATTTACATTACCTAAGAACTCTATTTGCTCCTTCTTGGGACTTTGAGCTGCTTTGGCTTTAACCTTATCCCAGAGCGGACCTTCACCTAAAAATCGCAAGATCCAATCTTGATCTTCAATTTGTTCGAAATATTGAATCAGCCAATCTTGATGCTTAGAGCCTATAAATCGCCCTGCATTTAAAATAACCTTTTCGCGCATTTCAGTTCCTTCTGGAATCTGTGGCACGGGGTTAGGAATTACTTTAATGTTCTTGTGTCCAGTTGCTCGTGCCATCAGGGTTTTAGCTCTTTCAGTTTGAGCCACGATTCCGGCAGCACGACGGTAAATTATTGGATTTACTTTATCAAGAAATTTTCCATAGCTAATAGAGGGTCTACTGCGATCGGAAACAAATATTTTCTGCCCCTTACCAAGAGCACTTAACAACACAAAGGCATTGTATTTCCCTCCGAAAGAAAGAGCGGCACTGGCATTTAACTTCTTCCATAAGGAACGCAGCCACAGAAAATTGCGAATGGTAAACTTGAGTCTGCCTAAATCTTCAATTTTAAAATCCGGTTCGTAGACCTTTATACGGGGATCAAGCTCATAAAACCTCGGCCCCTGGGTTAAGACAATCAAATTGATTTGTGCCACCTGATCCGCCAGATTATTCGCTAATAAGGAGATCACTCGTTCCGCTCCCCCGGAGCTTAATGAGGCAATAACCAGACTAAGTGATTTCCCTTTTTTATCCGTATTCATAAATTCAGACATTCCGAATTACTACATTCTAGAATTCAAGCAATACCATTTAGGATTGCAAGAGCTCATCCGCTGATTTAAACAATACATTAGGATACTCTTTCCGAATCGCAGCTAGGAGTTTAGCTAATTGTGTCAAGTTCCTTTCTCGATTGGACTCATCCAAAGTACCCACGAAATTGAGTCGGTGACTACTAATAAAAGCCGGCTTCCCTCTCGAAATTTGCTGTTTAATTCTAGCCAACGCTGCGCCAACATTATCATAGTTTGAGGCCATTAAAGAAGGTTCGAAAAAAGCCATGCGAACTTGATACTTATCGGTATAAATCAAGTGCCTTTTTCTTTTGTAGACATCACTACCGCCGTTTGGTACTTTATGCATAATGATGCTTTGCATGGATTTTACTCCTTCCTTCCTTAACATTCTCTCCATTGCCGGAGACCATGTATAAGATGGTGCGATTGCCGTTAGTGATTTAAATCCGAAAAACTGAGTGAAAGCCTGATAACCTTCCTTAATGCTTTTTAAGAGGTAAGCTTCCTGTTCTGCATTGTCAAAATCCCACGCAGCTTGAAAATTGTTCTTTCGAAGCTTTAACTCTGCGAAATCCACGCCGAATACTCTGGCATCAAAGGCCCTTCGTACTCCTTCGTGTCCTTCTTGTAATTTCTGAAGCCAATATGGAACATTAACATGTTCACGACCATGATATTGAGGCTGAAAAACTTGTTCCTTTATTCCATTCGCCCAAAGTTGAAGAGCGTCTGATGTACCGTATTCTTCGAAAGTCTCGCGGAGGCCTTTAAAATGGTATTCCTTAAAATCCGATGCTTCGATTTTTTCAAAGTCCGGATTAGCCATAATCACATTGGCAGTAAGAATCGCTGGCCTGCCAATTGAGTCCCTATTAGCCGCCAATGTTTCAAACAAATGCTCCAAATCATTTTTGGAAGCGAGTGTATCATACAAGGCATAAGGGCTGTCTGCGGAAATTCCATTTCGACCATGCAGTGCATTTCGCACCTCATTTGATGGCATTCGGATCGAGCCCCAATCATCCGAATGAAACACCACCACCGGAGTTTTTGAACCAAATTTGATCTGAAGTGGAAGTAATTTTCGCACTTTATTGACCACCGACATTTCTTAAGTTCTTAGGTTTTATTAATCATTTCACTTAAGGTACCATCCTTTGGTATCAATAGCTCATATATCGGATTGGAAAATAACCAGTAAGTATCCAACATCCCTAGAAATGACTTAATCTGAATCCCCAAGAAGATAGCGATCAAAGGCAGGAGAGCAAGCTTCCATACTCTATAGCTATGTACCAAATTTACCTGCAAGAGGATGAAGGATAGTAAAAAGATTCCTAGATGATCAAATCTAAAGGATAATGCAAATCTGAAGGTGAGCACAATTACCGATACAAAAGCGATGGCTATTACCAAAGGTAACCTTTGCTTAAGATCATGAACTTTGCTAAGCGAACGTAAAGCAATCCAGGTTAGGACCAATAATATTCCCTTTTTAAGATAAACAGCATACCACACACGATTGGTAAGTCGCTCACGTAAATTCACTCCAATCTCACCGGTATAATCATAAATTCTATCATTAAATGCCGAGTGCCCTAAATCCAAAGACCCCAAAATAGAATCAAAGCTTTGGCCCAAAGCCAAACAACTAAGTAAAATTATATAGGCGAAACGATTTTGTTTTTGAATTAACTTGATAAAGATGGGTACCGCCAAAAAGAGAAATAAGGAGAAGTGAGTTAATCCGGCCAAGACGATAAACAACCACATATCTCGCATTTTCCCGCTCTTGATATATCGATAAGCCCCATAAACCAATAATAAGGAGCCGGTATAGAACCTGAATTGGTTGATATACATCATGGGTTGAATGCTAAAAACTAATAGCAACAATAAAACATAGGTCCACCAAACATCGTAAGACACCTTTGGCAACACAAATTTTGCTAGATTGTAGTAGAGCAAGGCATTTATAAAGATAAATACCAGTATCATAAATTGATGATTGCCGCCAAGCTCGGTCACAAAGAGGTAGACCAGGTTTTCCAATATATCCACATCCTTGCCGCTCAAAAGACCCATAATCACCGTTGATAATGAGCCATCAAATCGATCCAATCTTAAAAAATAGGTGTTGAAATCCGCTGTTTCTGAAAAACTGTAAAAAGAGGCCCCAAGTTGAACAGCCAAAACCAAAAAGCCCAATTTGCTGGGCATTTTCAATCTTACCATGAAATTATAGAAACCAATAAATGGCGCTATAATGTATAGTAGCACTTCCAGAAGTCCTTGCTTTTTGCTGTCCTTATTCATTCAGAAATTACTATCAGGCCTTCACTAATTTCAGGCGATATGCTATCATTATCAGAGGATACAAAATTAAGGTAGCCACTTTATATAAAAGGGGCTTTATTCCCGCCACTACTTTATTATAATTACTATTAAGGATAATACTATGTAGAATATAACTAAGCAAAATGCGCATTCTGAACTTAATTGAAAAACGGGCTTCTTTGAAGAAGTCATTAATCCATACTTTCTGTTGCTCCACTACCGCTTGTGCTACCTGTGTTCTGGACCGCTTGGTAAGTGCATTGGCATTTTCATTTACAAAATAGGTGCGAGTTACCTTGCTGCTAAATAAAAGATCATACTTCTTAGCAATCCGTCCCCAAACCAATCCTTCTGGGTAATAACGCAATTGATCTGTGTAAAATGGGTAGTCTTTTAGAATATCAGTTTTGTAGCATGGGAACCATTCTACTTGCCAAACGTACTTCTCAAAAACCTCGAAGAAATTGGCAATTTCATAATCTGCCGGGGCATTTTTCCCCACGAGCTTCCCGCTTTGCGTCATGCACTTAGTCCAAACTCCAGCAACTTTATCATTGTCGATGATTCTCTCACATTCCTCCCAAATCAATTGCAATCCTTTTTCATCGTAAAAGCGATCGTCATGACCTAAAGGAATAAAAAACTTTCCATGAGCGTGCTTTAGAGCAATATTGAAGTTTTCACTTATAAACTTATTGCTTTCGTTTTTGATGATTGTAACCTTCAAATTAGCCTTTTGCTGAAATCCATTTAGGATTTCGAGGGTGTTATCTGTAGAACAATCCTCTACTAAAAGCCATTCAAAATCTTGAAATTCCTGCTCACTTAAACTATCGTATACCCTTTGAATAAAGCGCTCCGAATTATAGCAAGGGGTAAAAATCGTAAAGTAGGGTCTATCTTTCATAAGCTTCGATCCATTTGCGATCCATGATGTAATCTCGTACCCATAATCTCAACTTAAATATCCCTTCACTGAGTTGTTTTCGCGCTATGCAAAGGAAACGATTTAGGATTTGCAGGCCATCCAGCTTTTGATTATCAATTATTCGATTAGACGATAGAGTCTTATACAATCTGTACCAGTCTTTTAAGTCTGAATTACGCAGGCTTTCTAAATCCTCCTGGCTAAAAGGAGTGCCTTCTGGAAGAAGCTTTGTACTGGACCGTGCTGTATCGCTGCCATGGAAATTCACAGAATTCTTATTGAGCCAATAACTGCGTCGATCTTCTCTGTACTCCAATCCGGTGTATTCACACAACGCTTTTAATACCGAATCATCCTGTAACAATTCGTATAATGAGAGCACGAAGAATGTACCCTGGTAAATCTGGAAATAATCGCTGTAGTAATTCTTTACCAGCTTCTTATAGTTACTCACTCCTCGTTTTTGCAGGGAGCGCACCATATCTTTTGGATGTTTGTAAATAAGAACACTCTTGAAGCTTACCTGAGGATTGGCTGCTTCCATTCTCGAATACCACAGAGGATCCTTAGAGCTATCAATAAAGACATCGTACTCCTTAAAATATTGAAAAAGGTTGTCGTAAAAATTCTCTAGCCCCCCATCGTAAATTTTTTGCCAGCGATCATCGGAAGCAATTAAGTTTTTTCGGTCAAAGAGATGTTGCTTGCGATTGGGCTGAAAAAAAGCTTTGATTTCACCCAAGGCCAAAACATTGGCTTGATTCCCCAGAACCAGATTCAACAGAGTGGTACCGCTTCTAATGCAACCGCCGATATTTATAACTACTTTCTCCATTTCGATAAAAGTGAATCGATTATCATTCTGGTTAAGATGCGATCATTGGCCATCAATAAATAATTCAGGGGAAACCATAGTACTACTACCAAGACGATGGTAAGTAGGAAATTCAGCCAATCCATTAAATCCAACCAATTTTTTAAATAGTAGATGGAAATGCTCATCGCAATCGCCAATAGCACTTTGATGGTCAAGTTAAAGAGAACCTGAAATGAATTAAACTTCAAATGCCTTAATGCCAGAATAAGCCAAACTACTGCCCCTAGAACAGACACAATACCATAACCAAAGGAAAAAGTAATTAGATCGAAATTAACCAGACTTATAAAGGTTAGAATGATTAGTGCGGAATAGCTGAGATTTAAATTAAAATCAAATTTCGAGTGGCCCTGAGAGTTCAAAAAATTATGAGTGACTTGCAAGAGCAATTTTGCAAAGCCCACCATAGTGAGGGCACTTAAAATAGGAGCGGTCCCTTTCCATTTTTCCTCATCTGCGATTATAGCGATGATTTCTGAGGAACCTGCCGCAATCACCATGAAAAAGGGAACTACCACTAATAAAATTAAATTTATCAAAAGCAGGTAATTCTTTTCAACCCTTCCTTTTTCCTTTTTAATTCTGGCAAAAGAGGAAAGTATCACACTTGAGAGAGTAAATCCAATTTTTTGAGAGGGTATTACAGCTAAGGCAAAGCCTCGGCTATAGATTCCTAAGCTCACTGGCCCCATAATGGACCCTATGATTAAATTATCGAAGCTATTTACCCAATATATCGAAGTTTTAGATCCTAATAATGGTAGGCCAAAACTCAAATGTTCTTTCAGCAACTGGGATGAAAAGAAAGCCTTTAACCTCAATTTCGCAGCAATAAAATTACCTAAGGCATAGATCATTGATTCTAAAACCTTTTGGATAACCAAGCTGTAGAGGCCAAAGCCTTTGTAGGCCAGAATAAAGGCTACAGGATACGAAATTACTATCGCGGCAAGAGTCACATAAAAAGATTTGTGATACTCCATATCCCGCAAGATCAAGTTACCTGGTATGGTCCCAATCGATATAAAAATTATCGGTATCGATAGCCATTTCGAAATGGTCGAAACCTCGGCTTCACCATAGAAGTCGGCCAAAAAAGGACCAGAGAAAAAAAGTATTGCGGCTAGGATGATACCAAAGGAGAGACTAGCAAAAAAGACCGTGCTATGATCTCTAGCATCAATCTCATCTTTATGAATTAAGGAAATCCCTAATCCAGATTTAGTTAATACACCAAAAAAATTAGATACCACGGTCACCATGGCCACGAGGCCAAAATCTTCAGGATCCAGCAGATTCATCAAAACAATGGCCAAGCCAAAAGATGAAACCTGCATTAGAGCTTGGGAGAGGCCATTCCATTTTACCCCTCCAATTGCCTGGCTTCTTAAGTCGCCTTTAGTACTCACAAGTATTGTAAAAATCTAGTCAGTAAGAATCTACCCGTTTACCAAAGCATGGGTACTTCTCCAAGAATCGGTAGAAATGCCCAAGTCTTGAGTCTTTTGGATCTCCTCAGCCATTATATCTTTTAGAAAGACAGCTTGATCGAGCTGCACTTCCACTACCTTTTTCAAGGGATGATTAATTTGAGGTGACACCGGAAGGCCTTTGAGCTTATCTCTTAATCTGGAAGCCCGGTATTTAGCCACTTGTAACCTGCTTCTTGTTTTGGGATTGTAACCCTTTTTAGTAGCATTAGAAATTATTTGCTTAACCGCTTCTTGCTCCAAGCCTAAAAAATCGAAAATCTTCCTAACAACTGTGGAATAATCATGCTTTAGATCTTGATAGTCAATGATTAAAACATTAGCACGGTCTACAATAGAGAATAAGTTCTGAAGATGGAAACTGTAATTACCATGGTAAACATAGTTCTTATAATTTCCCCAATATTGAACTCGGTAATCGTAGCTGTTCTTGAGATCTGATTCGATTTCAGCTTTAAATTCTTTTTCCACAAAGCCCAAGCTGCACATCCACAAGTAATGCGAGATTAATCGATCCAAGGGATCTCTTAGTATATAAATGAACTTAGCTTCAGGTGTATCCTGGATTATTCGTTCAATAGCCTTAAAATTGACAGAATAACTAGTGCTTGAATCCAGGAGATACTTCTCTCCATTTGCTTGGGAATAGAGATTAGGATAGGAAAATTTAAAATTAGGATTAAAGCGATCTTTATATTTCCTGTCGACGGTATAGGTTTGAATCTCCTTAAATGAATCTCCGTAAATTTCGGAATGTTGACTGATCATTTTGTGCAAAGCACTCGACCCACATTTGGGGAAACCGGCTATGAACAGATTCGGTTTATTCATGATTTGGAGCTTTCTATCACTCGACAAACTTCATCGATCATTTTTACTTCCATCCCAAGCCAAAGAGGGAGACTGATCACTTCCTGCGAGAGTTTTTCGGCAATTTTTAGATAACCTGCTTTAAAGCCAAGTTCACTATAAGCTTTTTGCAAATGTGGAGGAACCGGATAATGGATCTGAGTTCCTATACCTTTGTCTGCCAACTCTTTTCTTAAAGCATCGCGATTTGAAGCTTTAACCACATATAAGTGATTAACCGAAGTTGATCCTGGAGCGCATTCAAACAATTCCACTCTTTTCACGTCTTTAAGTCGCTTTTGATATTCAGCTGCCAAAAAGCTTCGTTCTTCGTTCCAAGAATTCAAATGGTTTAATGCTATATTCAGATAGGCTGCCTCGAACTCGTCAATGCGATTGTTATAGCCCTTTACTTCATTGTAGTAGCGTTCCGAAGAACCATAATTCCGTAAGCTCTTAACAGCCTGCGCTAAACTTTCACTATTTGTGGTAATGGCGCCAGCTTCTCCCAGTGCACCCAAATTCTTTGTTGGATAAAAACTGGTAGCATTAATATCCCCAAATGATCCGGTTATCCTGCCATTATGAAGCGCTCCTTGAGATTGTGCATTATCCTCTACAACATACAATCCATGTTCTTTGGCAATGGCCATAATGGCGTCCATTTCACAAGCCTGACCATACAAATGGACTGGCATAATGGCTTTTGTTTTTGAGGTGATGGCTGCTTTAATCAATTCTGGATTGAGATTCGCAGTTTCGTAACGAGGCTCCACAAAAACGGGAGTTGCACCTGTAAATGATATTGATAAAACTGAAGCGATATAGGTATTGGAAGGCACAATAACCTCATCCCCCTTCCCAATACCCAATGCAAGTAAACTTAAATGTAAAGCATCTAATCCACTACTTACACCAATGGCGTGTTGAACTTGATTGAATCGAGCGAAATTCTGTTCGAATTCGCTGGTGTTATTGCCTAAAACATACCATTTGCTATCGAAGAATTTCTCGAAAGCTTTGATACTTTCTTCTCGAACATCTTGATTTCTTTTATCGAAAGAAAAAAATGGAATTTCCATACTTATAGCTTATTCAAAACATTATCGATTACCTTAAACTCCTGCCCTTCTTTGGAACGCCATATAGGGCCTTCCACTTGTACTAATTTCTCACCGGATTCGTCAAGCCAGCCCATAACTTTCGCTGGGTTCCCGTAAACAATAGCAAAGGCAGGCACATCCTTCACTACATTAGAGCCCATTCCTATCATTGCATAGGCACCAATTTTGGTACCTGCTAAAATGTTTGATCCCGCACCAATCGAACAGCCCTCTTCCAAGATGGTCGGTACGAAAGTCACCCGTCTTTTAGATCGAGGCATTAAATCATTGGTAAATACTACCGAGGGACCAATAAATACGTCATTCCCTACACGCAATCCATCCCATAGGTAAACCCCGCTTTTTACGGTTACTCTATCTCCGAGAATCACATCATTTTCAATAAAGGTATGGCAGTTCACATTGCAATCCTCGCCAATTACAGCTTGTTCAAGGATCACGGAAAACTGCCAAATAGTAGTACCTTTTCCTATGTTTTTAGACTGACAGTCTGCAAGAGGATGTATCAACTTCTAAATGCTTTAAATTCATCATAATCTCGTATATAATCTCCTTCCGAGTAACCATGAGAGGCTAATACAAGACAAATCGAACCTGATGAAAAGTTTATTTCTGAAGCCCAAATTCCGGGCGGTATGTGCAATCCAAGATCGGGTCGATTTAACATGATTACTCTTTGAATATTTCCATCATCCAATAAAACCTCGAAAGCCCCACTGGCTGCAATTAGAAATTGATGGCATTCTTTGTGAGCATGAGCTCCGCGCGATTCCCCGCCGGGGATATCGTATAAGTAAAATACTCTTTTAACATCAAAGGGAATCTCAGTGCTGTTATTAATCGCACTGATGTGCCCATTTCTATCACCCACTTTGGGTAAATGGATTAACTCACAATCGTATACAGAATTGAAAATCATATTAAGCTTTTTTAAATTCTTCTTTCGATCGGATGTAATCCTCCTCATTGAATTTGCTACTACTCAAATGAAGTCCTAAAGAATTAGTGCTGAAATTCTCCATGTGACGCCATGAATTAGGAGGTAAATAAAGTCCGTAATAGCTTCGATTGAGATGAAACTTTGTGATTTCTCCCGAACTATTCTCAACGATCACATCAAATGCTCCTGAAAGAGCTATTATTATTTCTTGCTGAGATTTATAGGCATGACCACCTCTTTGTCCGCCTCCTGGAACATCATAAGTCCAGAAAACTCTTTCAATTTCGAATGGAAATTGATCATTGTTTTGCAAGAAGGTGAGGTTTCCCCTTGGGTCTTGAATCTTAGGGAATTTCAACAATTCGATTTTCATAATAAACTTTTTAGGTAGTCCCCATAAGAGCTTTTACCGAATCCCAGAGCAATCTCTTCAAAATGTTCCGCATTGATATAGCCCAATTTAAAGGCGATCTCTTCTAGACAGGCAATCTTCAAGCTCGTTCGTTTTTCTACTGCCTTTACAAATTCAGTAGCCTCAGCAAGTGCTTCATGAGTACCTGTATCTAACCAGGCAAAACCTCTGCTCATCTTTTGGAGTCTTAATACATCTTGAGCCAGGTACTCTTGGTTTACTGAGGTGATTTCCAGTTCCCCTCTTTTGGATGGCTTAATTAGTTTAGCGATTTCTACCACATTATTTGGGTAGTAATAAAGACCCACCACGGCAAAATTAGATTTAGGCTCATCAGGTTTTTCTTCAATATCCATCACCTTACCCTCTTCGTCGAAGCTAGCCACACCATAGCGTTCGGGATCATGGACATAATAACCGAAAATCACGGCTTCTTTATTCTCTTCAACCGACTTAACAGCAGACCTCAATAAAGATTGTAATCCGGCGCCGTAAAATATATTATCACCCAAGACAAGGCAAACATCATCATCTCCAATAAACTCCTCGCCAATTAAGAAGGCTTGAGCTAATCCATCTGGAGAAGGCTGCTCCTTATACTCCAGTTTTATTCCCAATTTGGAACCATCGCCCAATAAGCTTTTAAAACTAGGCAGATCTCTGGGAGTCGAAATAATTAAAATCTCGCGAATACCAGAGAGCATTAATACTGATAAAGGATAATAAATCATCGGTTTGTCGTAAACAGGAAGCAACTGTTTACTTAGTCCTTGTGTGAGCGGATATAATCGGGTTCCAGATCCGCCTGCGAGTATAATCCCTTTCATGTCTTAGTGAATTTTATAATACTTTTTATACCAGCTAACAAAGTTCTCAACCCCTTCTTCAATAGATGTTACGGGTGAATATCCAACATAAGAACCTAGTTCCGTGGTATCCGCGGAAGTTCTTAATACATCTCCCGGTTGCATTGGAAGATTATTTCGTTTTGCCGTTTTTCCGGTGGCCTTTTCTATGGCCTTTATAAAGTCGTCCAGGGCTACCGGTTCACCCCTTCCAATATTGTATATCCCATAAGGAATTTCAGATTCTGGCTTTTTCTTCACCAAGCTTAATATGCCATCAACGATATCGTCTACATAAGTGAAATCACGACTGAGATCACCATTGTTGTAGACATCGATTGGCTCATTTGCCAAAATTCTTTTGGTGAATTTAAACAAGGCCATATCGGGTCTGCCAAAAGGACCATAGACCGTGAAAAAGCGAAGTCCGGTAACCGGAAGTTTATGCACACAGGCATAGCTATGAGCCATAGCCTCGTTTGCTTTTTTAGTGGCAGCATACAAACTAACCTGAGTTTCCGTTTGATCTGTTTCCTTAAAAGGCACTTCCTTGTTTAGACCATAAACTGAAGAACTACTAGCGTATACCAAATGCTTAACATCATTTTTTACGCAGCTCTCCAGAATGTCGAGGAAGCCCTTAACATTGGCATCTATATAAGCATGTGGATTTTCGATAGAATAGCGAACACCTGCCTGAGCCGCCAGGTGAATAACATAGTCAAAGCACTCTTTTTCGAAAAGTTCTTCAATTAGGTAGGCATCTGCCAAATCCATTTGAGAAAATCGAATTCCCTCTACACCTTGAAGCATTCGATTGTACTGTATATTATTGGTCTCGATACCCTGTTCGCGCAAACGCGCCAATTTCAGGTCCACACTGTAATAGGTATTTAGATTATCAATACCCACCACATCGAAGCCTTTTTCAGCTAATCTGAGGGCGGTATGCATGCCGATAAAACCAGCTGAACCAGTGACTAGTACTTTTGCCTTAGTCATTGAAAAAGTTTTCTTTATACCAATTAAAAACCTCTTTTAAACCTTCTTCAAAGCGTACTTGAGGTGCATAACCCAAAAGCTCCTCTGCCTTTCCGATATTGGCCTTGCTGTGTTTTACATCCCCTGCTCTTTCAGGGCCATGGGTAACAGGAACTTTCTTGCCAGCGATTTCCTCTAGCATTGAAACCATATCGTTAAGACTAATCTGATCTCCGCAGGCACCATTATACACTTGGTTTAAGGCATCTGGATTTTCAGTGAAGAGGCCTAATTGGTTTAACAAAACAGCATTATCCACATAGGTGAAGTCACGACTGGTTTCTCCGTCACCATTAATGGTAATCGCTCCATTTTCAATAAAGGCTTTGCAGAAAATTGGAATTACTGCAGCATAAGGATTATCGGGATTCTGCTTAGGGCCGAAAATATTGAAGTACCTAAATCCAATCCAATTTAGACCGTATGTTTTACCGAATACATCAGCATATTGCTCAATGGCTGCTTTACTTACAGCATAGGGAGAAAGTGGCTTTCCTTCTTTTCCTTCTACCTTAGGTAAACCGGGGTGATCGCCATAAGTGCTGCTTGAAAAAGCTAATATTATGCGCTCTACTCCTTGTTCTTTGGCAGCATATAACATATTTACCGTACCGCCAACATTAACCTCATTGGTTCGCATTGGGTTTTCAATGCTTCTAGGTACTGAGCCCAATGCCGCTTGATGTGATATTTTATCAATGCCCTCGCATGCTTTCAAGCAAGTTTGATAATCGGTTATATCACCTTTGATAAACTCAAATTTGGGGTGCTCGGTAAATTCTTGAATATTCTCAAAATATCCATTGCTCAGGTCATCAAGGACCCGAACCAAAGCTACGCGATCGTCATTGAGAAAGTGCTTTACCAGATTGGAACCAATAAAGCCAGCACCACCGGTAATTAATAAATTGATCTTCTTATCCGGGCTCTGCATATCTTGTTTTTAAATAATTAAAGACGGGCGTTAACACTCTCTTTTGGAAGAACTCCTTTTACATCATAGATGAGGCTGTTCTTCCCAATAATACTTTTTAAATCCAATTCCAGGTATTGCTTATGGGCCACAGCTAATACGCAAGCCTCATACTCACCGGAAATTTCTGAAATCAAGTTAATACCATATTCTTCTTTCACCTCAGCAGGATCTGCCCAAGGATCGTATACATCTACCTGAATATCGTAAGTGCGTAATTCTCGATAAATGTCGATTGCACGAGTATTTCGGATATCAGGACAATCCTCCTTAAAGGTGATCCCTAGCATCAAGATTTTAGCACCCAGTACCTTAAGCTCATTTTGGATCATAAGTTTCACGACCTGAGATGCAACATACTGTCCCATACTATCATTCAAGCGGCGACCCGCTAAAATAATTTCTGGATGGTATCCCACTTCCTGTGCTTTCTGTGCTAAATAATAAGGATCTACTCCAATACAGTGACCACCAACCAGGCCTGGCTTGAAAGGCAAGAAATTCCATTTGGTTCCTGCGGCTTCTAATACCTCGTGGGTATCAATATTCATCAGGTTGAAAATCTTTGCCAGTTCGTTTACAAAGGCAATGTTGATGTCGCGCTGAGAGTTCTCAATTACCTTGGCGGCCTCTGCTACTTTTAAGCCAGATGCCTTAAAGGTACCAGCGGTAATAATCGACTTATATAAATTATCTACATAATCAGCTACCTCTGGAGTAGAGCCACTGGTTACTTTTAAGATTTTGGTAACGGTATGGTTTTTATCTCCTGGATTAATTCGCTCAGGCGAGTAACCCACAAAAAAGTCCTCATTGTATTTCAAAGCACTGTCGCGCTCCAAAATAGGCACACAGTGGTCTTCAGTTACACCTGGATAAACAGTGGATTCATAAATCACCACGTCTCCTTTGGACAAAACCTTAGCTACAGTCTCACTAGACTTGGTTAAGGGAGTTAATACCGGACGATTATGCTCATCCGTTGGAGTAGGCACAGTTACGATGTAGATATTACAATCACTAATGTCCGCAATTGAATCACTGCAAAGAAGTCCTTTTGAGGAACCATTAAACTCCTCTGAGCTTTTTAAAATAACAGATTGGAGGTCTTCGTCGCTAACTTCCAGCGTTCTATCAAAACCCTTCGTTAATTCCTCAACTCTCGACTTATTGATGTCAAAACCAACAGTTGGGAATTTTTTAGCAAACTCTACCGCCAATGGCAAACCAACGTAGCCTAATCCAATTAAGGCAATTTTTGAATCTTTCAGATCCTTCATCTTATTAGTATTTAACTCTCCCAGATCAGCAGATGGCTCTGACGATCCAGTAATTTTTCAATTTCTACTCTCGTTTTAAAATGTACGTAACGAATCTTACGCTCTATCTGTTTTTCCGCCTTTTCCAATAATGTTAGGAGGTAATCCATATTTAGCTCTGAACTCAAAACAAAAAGGTCGATGATACCACTATCCCGACCTTCTGCATAATCCCCTACTAAATAAACCGCTTCTACCTTGCCTAATCGCTCGGTAATATTATCTACAATTTTATCCAATCCTACATACTTCATCACCAAACCGTGCAGGTTATCAAACAGTGGATGTTTTGGATTAGCGCGATAAACCTTTTTATTTCCTTCCGTTTCTGAAGAAAGCATACCCGCTTCTTCAAATTTATTTAGCTCCAAACGTATGGCATTGGTGCTTTCCCCAAATTCTTGTTCTAGGCTTCTTAAATAACCTTTTGACTGAGCATTCAAGAAGAATTTCAGTAATAACTTAATTCGAGTTCGAGAAGAAATGAGCGTTTCGAGCATAGCTATAATACGGCTTCGCCTGGTGAGTCCCACAGAAAATGGCCTCACAATTGAAATTGAGTAGAAATTCTACTCAAGAAGCAAATATATAGAGTGCTTAGAAATTAATAGGTTCTTTAAAATTAATTTTTTGTTACCCCTAAAAAAAGGAGCGCAATGCGCTCCTTTTCAATTTCCTATAAAATGGAATTATCAATTTTCCCTGCTCTTCGAGTGAACCGCTTTTGCTCCCACCAAAGCTCCGGCTGCAGCCAAAATTGCTAAGCCTGGAATTGGGGTCGGAAAGCTACCTCCCGGAGTAGGTTCTGAGGGTTGTGCATTAAGGGCCAAAGCTCCCATCACAAAAAAGGCAATAATTACAATTCGCTTTTTCATCTCCAAAATTCTTTACTTAATCAGTTTTTGAGTAAACACGGGGGCTTTCTTAGACTCCACCTTAAGGATATACACTCCAGCACTTAAGGCTGTGGTCAGGACTTCTTGCTCCTGAACTTCATCAAAATGACCTTGCCACACTAATTGACCGGCCTGATTAAACAGATACATATCTACCTGAGGAAGAGTTTGACCGCAAACTACTTTGAAACCATTCTCGGTATTGTAAGCGTAGTTGTTGTTTAGCGCCTGCTCCTTTACACTTACTCCGGTTTGATTGATGTGAATCACAAATCGATCCGCCAGGTTCCCAGGAACATGCATAAACTGATAGCTGCTGGTTTTTAAATCAACTCGAGTGCCGGTTAATTTATCCTCCAACTCCACTAACCAAGAAGCTGGTAAGCGTAAATCATTGATGCTGATAGTATAGGACTGCTCTAATCCTGATTTAAAGGATAGATCTACTGATTTGCTGCTAAAAGATTCATTCAACTTATTAGCAAAGAATTGATCTCCATTCGCAGAAGTGGTATACAAGCTGGGGTATAAAGTAGTGTTCATACGCTTTACAGCATCCAGACCATTATCCCATCCATCAGTGTACTGGCTACTGAAAGCCAAAAGGGTTTCATCACTAATACCATCAGCAGAAGCCACCTTCAATTTCAGCACTTGAGCAGTGCTATTGGTTTTATTTTGCGATGGACTTTCAGTTAGAATGCGATCGGCATTATCTAAAGCCAGATTGATACTTCCACTTCCGGTGTTCTGCACAAAAAAGGCTTGCATTGGCGCGATATACTGAGAACCGGAGTTTAGAGGACTGTCGGTATTGGCATCGTAACCAATCCACTGACTACCATTATAGATATAGTAGGTAGAAGTTAAATCTGTACTATTAGCATCATGGTAAGTATTCCAATCTATTGCTGATGGATAAGGATTGGGAACCAAATTCCAACCGCTATTACTATTGTCCAAGGCGATATTGATCGCACCATCATTTAAGGCCGTACCACTGGCTGTTAAGGTAATGGGTAAGGTCCCGAAATAAGTACCATCTCCTAAATAAAGTCCAAAACCATTATCAGTAGTTGAGAAAGAGGTATTAGGAACTGCAGTCCAAGTTCCTTCTCCACTGTTTGCAGTGCTAGGATCGTAATAATAAATATTCACCTGATTGCTAGTACCTCCAGCACTGGTTATAATACTACCATCACTCACAGACCAACCGGATACAGTTCCGCTGGAAATTGGGGATGCAGCGTAAAACCATCTACCGCTACCCGTAAAGGTGCGTTCAACATTAATAGTGTTGCCCCCAGAAACAGCTCCGATAATTTGGCCATAATTCCCACTATTGTCTGATTCCAATGTGGTTGTTCCACTTACCGTCAAGGTATTGCTATTGGTATTAAGGGTTGCTGAAGCATTAACAGTAAGATCATTATTAGCAGTTACATTTTGGGCCATACCCACTGTAGCTGAGGTATTGCTTACAACCACATAATCAAAAGTGACAGGATCACTAGTGCCCCCCACACTTTGTGCTGCAGTACCATCAAAAAACACTGCACGACTATTATTAGTTAAAGTTCCTCCATTGAGATTGAAATCGCCTCCAACATATAAGTCACCTCCAGCGGTGCTGGATAAGCTCAAGGTACCGGAACTGCCAATGGTTACATCACCAGCAACATCAATCACATCCGAAGAAGCACCATAATCAATAGTACCATCATTCACAATCATGTCATTCGCAATGGTCCAAGCACCTGATGCCGCTCTAGTAATAGATCGACCGGTACTATTCATGGTAAAGTCATAAACTGAAATCGAACCAAAGCCAGTAGCATCAGAGCTACCTACAAAGCAATAAGACTCTTGAGAAAATGGCGTGGTTGAAGATCCATCAGCGGTATTGCTTACATTATAATAGCGAACATAGTCGGCACTAACCCCAGATGGATTGTTTGCAGGAATGCGAGCGAAGGTTCCACCGCCACCACCGGAGTAGGACATAAAACCAACGAAGTTAAAGGCAGAAGGACGACCTGATCCGGTGATAGCCGACCATGGAATGGCAAATTCAGCCACATCATTGGCATCGCTAAAGTTTTTGGTCAATGTACCGGTTGTTGAGGCTCCCCAGCTTCCTGCACCATCATCCGTTTTGTAATCATCATAGCTATCCTTGATGAAAGCGAAAAAGTCGGCTCGGAATGGAAAATTAGGAGTTACCCCATCATAGCCCGTTCCGCTGGCAGTACCATTGGAATTAGAGCCTGAATTAATAGGACTCAAATTATCCACATCAATGTAAATCACAATAGCATCGCCGAAATTGGTATGCCCGGATACACCGATGTATAAATTGCTATCATCCCAGGTAAGGTTCCACACCCGCGAATCGACAGTTACACTATGTGAACTACCATATTCGCTTGCTCCGATTGTTCCATCGATAGTTGGTGTGGTAAATTGCCCGAATGAGGGGGAAACACCAAATAATAATGAGGCCAAGAGACCCAATGTAAATTTGGCCTTAAAGTACTTATGCACCATTCTAAGACATTTAATTATTAGTAGAAAAACAAATCAATCATCCGACTAATTTGCAGGCATTAACATTTTGATTCCACCAAAAATATTAAAAGGGATGAAAGAATTAAAGAATAAAGTGTAGAATTTACACTTTAGCGATTTTTTTGAATGATTCTAAGGCTTATAATTGCCAGCCCTTGCACTCCATTTTTCAGCAAAAATCTAAGCTAATTCCGCCTTTAAACTCATGTCTAAACCAGAGACACTATGCGTTAAAGCCCCCATCGAAATGAAGTCTACACCAGTCTCAGCATAAGCCACCAGAGTTTCACCGGTTATTCCCCCTGAAGATTCTGTTTCAATTTTAGATGCAACCAGCTCTACGGCGCGATAGGTATCCTCAACTGAGAAATTGTCAAACATCACCCTAAGCACTCCTTCCGATTCGAGAACTTGATCCAATTCCTTAAAATCACGCACCTCAACTTCAATGGGAATATCTAATCCATGCTTAGCTTTATAATCCAAAGCCTTTTGAATCGCTTGGGGCACGCCACCAGCGAAGTCGATATGATTATCCTTGAGCATGATCATATCAAATAAACCAAAGCGATGATTATAACCTCCTCCCCAGCGAACAGCCTCTTTTTCAAAAACACGTAAATGCGGGGTAGTTTTACGCGTATCCAACAAACGCGCCTGGGTATGCGATATGGTATCTACCAGAGCTCTGGTTTTAGTAGCAATGCCACTCATCCTTTGCATTAGGTTTAAAGCCAATCTTTCTGCCTGTAATAAACTATGTGCCGGTCCCTCCAGATGAAAGGCCAAATCCCCCGGCTTTATCCTACTGCCATCTTCGATTAGGACCTCCATCTTTATTTGAGGGTCCACTATTTTAAAAACTTCACGGGCCACGGCCACGCCTGCTAAAACACCTTCTTCTTTAACAAGAAGCTTCATTCTGCCTTGCATACCCTGAGGGAAAGCACAATTTGAGCTATGATCGCCATCGCCGATATCCTCTGCTAAAGCAGCTTTAATTAAAGAATGGTATTTCTCGCTGTCCATGTTTCTAAACTTAGGTCGGTACAAAATTCGAAAAACGGAAAGACTCCCAATCCTTAATTCAATAATAAATGCTGAATAGAACTTGGCCTATTCTATTTCAAACAAAATCTACATTATCTAGAAAGCTATCTCTAAATATTTGCTCCTGCTTCAAGGCAATTTCTAATTTTAGGCCATGAATCCATCGCATTCAGAAATCTTACATATCCTTCCCGGTGGCGGTTTTTCATCAGAAGTCAAGGCCCTGGCTAAAAGTTTGGGTTACAATAGATTTGAATTCTATGACGATGGAATAGCATACTTGAAAAACTTATCCGAGCTCCCCAAAGAAGGAATGGCAATTATAGCCGCAGGTTCTTCACAGTTGCGACTTAAAATTAAGAGCAAGCTCCCCCCTGGATTATTATATCCGACTTTGATTCACAATTCAGTTCTATTAATGGAGCCTAGCACCACCCAAATTGGCAAGGGAACTTTAATTGCTGCTGGCTCTATCTGCACTACCGATATTCAGATTGGCGACTTTGTTATTATAAATTTACATTGCAGCATTGGTCATGGATGTAAAATAGATGACTTCACCTCTTTAATGCCAGGAGTGCGATTAAGCGGTGATACTCACATTCAAAAAGGGGCCTATTTAGGTTCAAATTCGGTAGTTCTTCCGAACCTAACTATTGGTGAAAATGCAATCGTAGGCGCTGGAGCCGTGGTAACCAAAGATGTTCCTGCCAATGCCACAGTAATTGGAGTACCTGCAAGGCAAGTAAAGCCTGCAAATAGGAATTAACTAAATTCTTCGAGGAGTTTTAAAAGCTGCTGTTTTCTCAAATCAGCAGCATATCGATCCTGAATTAAAAACCTGGCCTCTTTGCGTCGCTTTTCAAGATCTAAACTTTCCAGAGCCAATTTAACCTGCATTTTAAGACTTAAAACTTCTGCCTTCTCAACTACAAAACCGCTATTACCTACAATTTCAGGTAGGATGTTAACTGATGATACAATAGGAACACATCCGCAAAGCATGGCCTCACAGAGCGAAAGACCAAATCCCTCGAAACGGGATAATTGAAAGTGAAAGCTGGATTGATAAAACTCTGCCTTTAATTCAGCTTGACTTAACCTGCCCAGGTATTTAACCTTGCCCTTTCTCCATTCAGGATTCTTTGGACCATCCGTTCCAATAACCACAAATTCGCAGTTTGGGAATTCGAGGGCTAACTGTTCAATCAAATCACCTCCTTTCAGTAGAAATTGCGAGTCATTAAAAACCGCGGTGAAACGATAATTATTACGAACATAATCCTGGTCACGCTCCCATTTACTGAAATCTAGGCCATTGGGAATTACCCGAATCGGGGTTTTCAAATTCGGATAAAACTGCTTGAGGCCTTGAAGCTGATCATATTCGTTGTAGCTATTATCCGTATGAATCAATGATTCGCTTACTGGTAATAAGCATGTTGCTTTGCGATAAGAAGCTCCGCAAATCTTACGAATCCATTGCTTTCGGAGACTCCCGTATTTATAATGGGGCAAACTAGCTGCATCTGTACCATGTAGAACGATATATACAGGAATCTTCAAAATAGCGCCTAAATAGGCTGGAACCAAAGACCAGAAGCCGCCAAACTCAATAAAAATGAATTGCGTTTTACGAGCCCGACTTATAATCATGAAAAACTGTTCCAACCATCGCCAGGGGATTAAGGCCCTCACCTTCCAGTTTCGAACACTTTGCTTTACTGGATAAACTGCTTGTAAGGTTTGAAGATCGCCACAAATGAATGCATTGTAGAAGGGCGCAATAAATAAAACCTCTTTTCGAGTGGCCATGTTGGTTTTTCTAAGAAACTGGGGCTAAAGTAAAATTTCGGTGGCATTAGCTTATAATGCCCGAAACAATATTTACGCGTTCCATGGGTTTGCCTTGCGGAACTATTAAAAAACTAATTTTGAGCCAGCCTTATTTAGATCAGATGCTGATTTGCTTACACTATGGGTAAAGTTGCGAAACAATCTTTCTTCAATTCCATCAACTCTTACCTCGGGGTTGTTCTCGGAGCTTTTAACACCATGTTCTTTTTCCCTCGGGTATTTATTGATCAACCCGAATTTGTTGGAGAAATCACGACCCTTTTAGCTGCGGCTACCGTTGTTTCCACCTTCGCCCACTTGGGCTTCCCGGTTTCCTTGGTCACCTTTTTTCCTCGACTCAGCAAAGAACAACAGCAAAGCTTTTGGAGCCTCGCTCTATTTGCGTGTATAGGAGCCAGCCTCATTATGCTGGTTGCTGGCTTTAGCCTTTATCAGCTTAACTCCTTTTTATTAGGTCCCATTGGCTACGTTCTCCTCTTAAGTATCAGCATGCTATTCTTTGAGCTCTTTGCTGCCTTAAGTCAATATTCTAATAAGGTTGTATTCCCTCAGTTCATCAAAAACACCTTTCGGAGAATAATCATTTTAGTGGCCTTGATCTTTGCCGCTCTCAATGAGCAAAGTCAGGAATTATTTTATCTGATACTAAGTATAGGTTACCTGCTTCAATTACTGGCCGTGATCCTATACAGCATTCCGCAATTGCCAGGCTTCAGCTTTAATTGGGGCAATTTAAATCTCAAAGAAATTTTAGGCTACGGTATGCTCATCATGCTCGCCTCCGGTTCCATGCTATTAGTGAGTCGCCTTGATATTTTAATGATTCGAAGTTTCCTCGGAAAAGCACCAGTAGCTTTTTACAATATTGCCTTCTTTACCGGCACCATAGTCTCCGTCCCTCCCAAAGCATTAATGGTAAGTATTCGTCCTTATTTATCTAAGGCTTGGGCCCGAAACGACATGAATGAAGTTTCGCAATTATATCGCAAATCAGCGCTCACTCAATTGGCTATATCGGGCTTCATATTCATGTTGATTTGGGTAAATCTCGATCTTAGCCTTTTTGTAATTCCCGAAAGCTTTCAGTTTGATGCTTTTGCTGGGGTAGTGCTGTGTATAGGGATTAGTGAAATGGTTAATAGTGCCACCGGATCAAATGGCTTAATCCTAAGTATCTCCAATCGACAGGCCTATAATTTCTACACGGGCCTATTCTTGATTGTTGTTACTCTATTAGGAAATCTAGCACTCATTCCAAGTATGGGCCTCCTCGGCGCAGCCTTGGGTAGCTTAATTGCCCTCACCAGTTACAACATCATCAAGTTAATTTTGGCACATCGTTTTTTCCAGCTTGTACCCTACAGCAAAACCTTCTGGAAATTGTTAACTGTAATCAGCTTAAGTATTATAGGACTAAGCTTATTAAAGATGCTCGCATTACCTCTTTTAGGATTTTTAGCCATTGGCAACCTGCTAATCTTCATCCTGTTTATTGTTCTTTTCAAGTTCACTGATACCCTTGATGATTTCAAACAAATCCGAATTCCAGGAATAAATTCTAAGTCTAAAAACTGATTGTGCCCTTAATAAATAAAGGCGCAGTAATTTTGCCCTATGTGGAAGTGGTTTAAAGAACAGTGGCGCTGGCTTAATAAAAAGGTAGCGCGCTATACCAAACGTATTACCTTGCCCCTGTTTGACGGGCTGAGTTTGTACGATGTTTCCAAATTCTTTTTCCGTGGAATTATTAAAGGAAGTGTTACCAGCAGAGCAGGTTCTATTGCTTACTCCTTCTTTTTAGCTCTCTTCCCCGGAATCATCTTCTTCTTCACCTTGATTCCCTTTTTCCCGGTTGACTCCCTCGAAACGGAAGTTTTTAAGGTTTTTCAACGCATACTGCCTCCAGACACCTTCGATGCCGTTCAGAGCACCATCGCCGATGTCCTAAATCACAAACGTGGAGGATTATTGTCGGTAGGTTTCTTCCTGGCTATGCTATTCTCTACCAATGGCATCAATGCGATTATCTCCAATTTTAATCAAACCATCCATAAGATTGAAGAACGTTCGCTCTGGCAACAACTATTGGTAAGCCTTGGACTTACCGTTGTTATCACCGTTAATTTTCTGGTAGGAATAATAGTGATCATCTTTAGTTCAGATGTATTAAATGGTCTCTTGGATTTCTTCGGCCTCGAAGCGATTTCTTCCTTTGCAGTAGAATTGGTCCGCTACCTCTTATTGGTATTCCTGATCTTTATCGGGATAGTGTTGATTTACAATTTCGCCCCTTCCGGCAAACGAAAATGGCGCTTCTTTTCCCCGGGAGCCATATTGGCCACGGTACTCATATTAGTAACCTCATACCTCTTTAGTTTTTATGTAGCCAATTTCAATCAGTACAACACCCTCTACGGCTCCATAGGAACTCTAATGGTAATCATGCTGTGGATATATGTTAATGCCCTGGTTTTGATTATTGGATTCGAACTAAATGCCAGTATTGCCAGTTTAAAATTGGAGCGATTTGAGGAGGAACAAAAAGAACTAATGGAGGAGCCAAAAAAAGCTTGAAATTTTTTCAGCTAAGTCTTTTTTTGAATTCAGATTTTCCATTTATATTTGCAGCCCGAAAAACGAATGGACCACGGCGAGAAGCCGACCTAAATAAAGAGATATGAAACGTACTTATCAACCTTCAAACCGTAAGAGAAGAAACAAGCACGGTTTTCGTGAAAGAATGTCTACTGCGAATGGTCGTAAGGTTTTGGCCTCTCGTCGCGCGAAAGGTCGCAAGAAATTATCTGTATCTAGCGAAGGAAACTACAAAGGCTAAGATGTCTTTGTATTCATAATATATTTATTAAGGTGTTGCCAGGCAGCACCTTTTTTTTTGCCTGCTCGATTATAGCTTCGTAGATTAAACACCAAATTCAGATCATGCCAAAGGATACTTCAATTAAACATGTATTGATTATTGGAAGCGGCCCCATCGTTATTGGACAGGCCTGCGAATTCGACTACTCCGGCTCACAAGCGGCCCGGTCATTGCGAGAAGAAGGAATAGAAGTGTCCTTGATAAACAGCAATCCGGCCACTATTATGACCGATAATGTGGTTGCCGACCATGTTTATTTACTCCCCCTCGAAGTAGCTTCCTTAGAGAAAATCCTCAAGGAGCAAAATATTGATGCCGTACTCCCCACCATGGGAGGGCAAACTGCACTAAACCTCTGTATTGAGGCCGATAAAGACGGACTCTGGGAAGAACACAATGTGCGTATCATCGGGGTAGACATCGATGCCATTAACATTACCGAAGACCGCGAAGAGTTTCGGAAATTAATGACCAAAATTGGAGTGGGGATGGCTCCGGCCAAAACTGCGACCTCCTACCTTAAGGGTAAAGAAATTGCCCAGGAATTTGGCTTCCCTCTTTGTATTCGTGCTTCTTATACCCTAGGGGGATCGGGTGCAACCTTCGTTTTTAATAAAGACGAATTTGAAGAGTCGCTGAGCCGCGGATTGGAAATCTCGCCGATACACGAGGTGATGATTGACAAAGCCCTCTTAGGATGGAAGGAATTCGAATTAGAATTACTGCGCGACTCCAATGATAATGTGATCATCATCTGTTCTATCGAGAACATGGACCCTATGGGTATCCACACCGGTGACTCCATTACGGTAGCTCCGGCGATGACACTTTCCGACACCACCTATCAACGCATGCGTGATATGGCCATCCATATGATGCGTTCTATTGGCAACTTTGCCGGTGGTTGTAATGTGCAGTTCGCGGTTAGTCCGGATGAAAAAGAAGACATTGTAGCAATTGAGATTAACCCTCGTGTTTCTCGTTCTTCGGCCTTGGCCTCTAAAGCAACCGGATATCCGATTGCTAAGATTGCTGCTAAATTGGCTATTGGTTATCACCTAACGGAATTGGATAACCAAATCACTCAAACTACTTCCGCCTATTTCGAGCCTACTCTCGACTATGTTATTGTAAAAATCCCACGCTGGAACTTTGATAAATTCGAAGGTGCCGATCGTCGTTTGGGCTTACAAATGAAGTCGGTAGGTGAAGTAATGGGTATCGGTCGTTCCTTCCAGGAAGCCCTGCATAAAGCTGCTCAATCCTTGGAGATTAAGCGTAATGGCTTGGGAGCCGATGGTAAAGGAGAAACGGATCAGAATAAAGTTCTTGAGGCCTTGGAAAAAGCTTCCTGGAACCGCGTTTTCATGATTTATGATGCCATGCAATTGGGTATTCCATTGCGTCGTATTCACGATATCACTAAAATCGACATGTGGTTCTTGCGCCAGATTTATGATCTGGTCCAATTACAAGCCGAAATTGAAAACCACAATTTAGCTAACCTTCCCCGTGAGCTCTTACTCGAAGCCAAGACCAAAGGTTTTGCGGATCGTCAGATTGCGCACATGATTGGAGTATTGGAAAGTGAGGTACACCAAAAACGTGAAGAGCTCAATATTAAGCGCGTTTGGAAACTGGTAGATACCTGTGCTGCAGAATTCCCTGCCCAAACACCTTATTACTACTCTACCTTCGAGTACGATTTCCAAACTGCAGATGGGGAATTAGGCGTTGAAAACGAATCGGAAGCCAGCGATCGTCGTAAAATTATCGTGCTCGGATCCGGTCCAAACCGTATTGGTCAAGGTATTGAATTCGATTACAGCTGCGTTCACGGTGTACTTGCCGCAAAGGAATGCGACTACGAAACGATCATGATTAACTGTAATCCTGAGACCGTTTCTACAGACTTTGATACGGCCGACAAGCTTTACTTCGAACCCGTATTCTGGGAGCATATTTATGATATCATCCTCCACGAAAAGCCTGATGGTGTAATCGTACAATTAGGTGGACAAACCGCTCTTAAGCTTGCGGAGAAATTAGATCGCTTCGGAATTCCAATTGCCGGAACCAGTTACCAAAGTTTAGATTTAGCCGAAGACCGCGGACGTTTCTCTGAACTGCTTAGAGATAATGAAATACCTTATCCCGAATTTGGTGTAATCACCAATGCTGATGAAGCCCGCGAATTAGCCGAGCAATTAGGCTTCCCTATTTTGGTGCGCCCTAGCTATGTATTAGGTGGCCAAGGGATGAAAATTGTGATCAATCAGGATGAGTTAGAGCACCATGTGGTGGATCTGTTCAAAACCTTCCCCGGAAACCGCGTTTTACTGGACCACTATTTAGAAGGTGCAATTGAAGCAGAAGCGGATGCAATTTGCGATGGTGAGGATGTGTACATCATGGGAATCATGGAGCACGTTGAACCTTGCGGAATCCATTCCGGTGATAGTAATGCCACTTTACCTCCCTTTAACCTGGGAGATTTAATCATCCAACAAATTGAGGACCATACCCGCAAAATTGCCCTGGCTCTTAATACCGTTGGTTTGATTAATATTCAGTTTGCGGTGAAAGATGATAAAGTATATATCATCGAAGCAAACCCCAGAGCTTCTCGTACCGTTCCTTTCATCGCGAAAGCATACGATGAGCCTTATGTGAACTTTGCCACCAAGGTAATGTTGGGTGAGAAGAAAATTAAGGACTTCAAGTTTGAGCCTAAGCGTAAAGGTTGGGCAATCAAACAACCGGTCTTCTCGTTTAACAAGTTCCCGAACGTAAACAAGAATCTGGGTCCGGAGATGAAATCTACCGGTGAGAAGATTTACTTCATCGATAGCCTTCGCGATCCTGTATTTAAAAAGATTTACGCCGAACGAAACCTCTATTTAAGTAAATAGTGTTTTTATTTCGACTCTTATTTGTAGTTGTATTTATCTACCTGATATCCTTTGTGGTTAGGAATTTCTTTGTGCGTCCTTTTCGCCAAGGATATCAGGAAAGAGACCAATCTTCTCAAGCCAACCGGGCCCGTCAAAATGAAGGCAAAACCAGCCTGAACACGAATGGTCAAGGTCGTACTCACGATAATCACCAAATTGGTGAATACGTAGATTACGAAGAGGTAGAAGATGATGATAAGGCCTCATGAAAGTTGCAACAGTAGTAGGCGCCAGACCCCAATTTATTAAAGCTGCACCGCTAAGTAGAGCCTTAAAAGCAGCCCATATAGAAGAGTTCATCATTCATACTGGGCAGCATCAAGACGCCAATATGAGTGGGAGCTTTTTCGCTGAATTGGGATTAGCTGAGCCACGCTACCAACTTTCTATCAATAACCTTCCCCACGGTGCCATGACCGGAAGAATGCTCGAACAAATTGAAAGCATTCTGCTGGATGAAAAGCCCGATATGGTAGTAGTCTTTGGAGATACAAACAGCACCTTGGCTGGAGCCTTGGCTGCCAAAAAAGCGGGCATTCCGGTAGCACATATCGAAGCGGGAATGCGCAGCGGCTTGGATTTTCAGCCGGAGGAAATCAATCGCATCTTAACTGATCACCTCAGTAGCTTGCTGTTAACTTCCAATGAAGAGGCGAAAGAGCACCTCTTGAAAGAAGGAATTTCGGAAGCCAAAATTGTGGTTAGCGGCGACCTAAGTCTTGATCTGTTTAATTGGCAAAAAACACATAGACGGTTACCTGCAGGTCTTGAGCTTCCCTCCCATTTTGCGTTACTTACCCTCCATAGACAGGAAAATGTAGATGAGCCCGCTCGTTTAAAGGCATGGATAGAAGCTTTGGAAAAAGTAGCGAAGCATATTTCCATCGTATGTCCCCTTCACCCACGCACGCAAGCTCGTTTGGATAAATTGGGATTAAGCTTACCTGCACAGATAATCCCTCCTTGTGGCCATGCGGAAATCTTAGCTTTAACGGAGGCCTCAAGTATGGTACTCACGGATAGCGGTGGTTTACAAAAGGAGGCCTATTTCTCTGAGCGCCCTTGTTTAACACTGAGGGAGGCAACTGAATGGACCGAATTGGTGGAGGGAGGCAGCAATATGCTTTGTGAGCCGGAAAATCTGGAAAACCATTTCTTGGAACTGCAATCCAAATCTCTAAAATATCCTTCTTTGTATGGAGACGGAAAAGCGGCAATTTCTATCGCAAAAAAGATTCGAGAATTTATTGAATCCCTTCCCTCTCTTTCTTAGTCATAGCTTAAGAGAAAATCAAGTCTAAGACCCTATATTTGGGCAACAATCTTACTTTGATGTTAAAAAAATACGGAATCCATCTTATTGCGGTTGGCATATTCATTGCCTTAGCCGCAATTTTCAACGCCCCTGTTTTATCCGGAAAGACCATTGAGCAAAATGATATTATGCAATATCAAGGTTCTTCCCGTGAAATAAAGGAATATCGGGATAAAGAAGATCGTCAGATTCTTTGGACCAATGTGATTTTTAGCGGAATGCCTTCCTACATGACCAGTGTAATTCATGATGGAGAAATTCTTAAAAAGATCCCGACCATAATTAATACTGTGCTCCTGGATCACTCTGTTGGTTACATTTTTATGCTAATGCTAGGCTTTTACTTGCTAGGAATCTCCTTAAATGCAGATCCGAGAGTAGCCATGATTGGTGCCCTGGCTTATGGCTTTTCCAGCTACTTTATCATCCTTTTAGAGGCTGGCCATAATGCTAAGATTCACGCAATGGCCTATTTACCGGCCATTTTAGCGGGGATGGTTTGGTCGTACCGCCGTTCCAAAATCTTCTTAGGAGCAGGCATATTTGCTTTTTTCCTTTCGTTGGAATTAAGTGCGAGACATCCTCAGATGTTTTATTATTTCCTATTTATAGCCGTTCCTTTCGGGATTTATCAAGGAGTTAAAGCCTTGATGAACAAAACTTTAAATCAATGGATTAAAGCTACCGGCTTTTTAATTGTGGGTGGCCTCTTGGCATTGGCCACAAACTATCCATACCTTAAGAGTACCCTTGATTTCAGTAAGCACACCATTCGTGGTAAATCTGAATTACAGCTAAACACCGGAAATGCAACTCGAGGTTTAGATAAGGACTATATCACCAATTGGTCCTATGGTATTGATGAAAGCTGGACTCTGTTAATCCCCAATTTCAAAGGAGGAAAAACAGGAAGGATTGGCGAAAACGAAACGGCATTAGACGCGGTCGACAGTCGTTTTAAACAAGCTATATCTCAACAAAACTCCTATTATGGAGACCAGCCTTTTACTTCTGGACCGGTATATGCTGGGGCTATTTTAGTTTTCCTTGCCCTTATGGCATTGATCTTTTACAAAGGAAAATTAAAGTATCTCTTTCTTGGAGTCTTCTTTTTAACCTTGGCACTTTCCTGGGGTAAAAACTTTATGCCTCTTACCGACTTCTTTGTTGATCACTTCCCTTACTACAACAAATTTAGAGCGGTATCTTCTATGTTGGTGGTTCCTGAGTTTATTCTGCCTTTATTGGCGATTTTAGGATTATCCACCATTAGTCAATGGTCTAAATCAGATTGGAATCAAGAATTAAAAATTCCAATTCTTGGCAAACGAAGTAAGCTGAAGGTATTCTACATCGGTAGTGGAGCGCTATTGCTATTCCTAGCCTTAAATTATGTTAGTCCAAGTCTGTTTAACACCTTTTTGAGTAATCAAGAAGCAGAGACCTTACCCAAGGCTCTTAGCGAGGCCGGCTTTAATAGCGATCAATCCAATCTCTTTATGGAATCCTTAGAAGGTGCTCGCATGGGTATTTTCAAAGCGGATGTTTTACGCAGTTTGTTCTTTATTTTAGTAGGTTCCGCATTAACCTGGCTTTTCGCTCAGGGACAGTTAAGAAAAAACATCTACATCCTTGGATTAGGATTATTAATAGTGATCGACCTTTTCGTTGTTGACAAGCGCTATTTAAACAGCGACAACTTCGTAAATGAGCAAAAGTTGGATAAAAACTATGGTGTAAATCCCACGGTTGCGGATCAATATATAATTCGAGAATATGCTAATGATCCTTATTTCCGAACTTTAAATCTAACTGTATCTCCATTTAATGATGCCACTACATCCTTCTACCACTATAGCTTAGGTGGATATCACGGGGCTAAGCTCAAGATATATCAAGAGTTGATTGAACATCAATTAACTAATGAGATTGACATATTCCGCAATGCCTTAAACAATCAACAATTCAGTCCTAATCTGTTCTTACAAACTCCGGCTATGCGTATGCTCAACATGCGTTATGCCATCATCAACCCAAATTCCCAACCGGTTGAGAATACCCATAGATTAGGAAATGCATGGGCCGTAAAAAACATCAAAAGTGTTGAAAGTGCCAATGATGAATTGTTTGGATTAAAGAATCTCGATCCGGCTGAAACCGCAATAATGCGTAAAGAATATGCTGACAAAGCAGGGTCTTTACCAGCCAAGGCAGGAAACGCAGACATTAAGCTGAGCAGCTATGATCCAGAAATTTTAGAATACAGCTATCAAAGTGCCACCGAAAATTTGGTGGTGTTTTCTGAGATTTGGTACCCAGAACATTGGAAAGTTACAATTGACGGAGAACCAGCTGAATTACTTCGTGCGAACTACGTACTACGGGCTCTTAAAGTACCCGCTGGAAAGCATACTATTAAAATGGAATTTACTGCTGTTGAAGATTATAAAGGAATTGAATCGGTAAGCCTGGTTTCAAGCATCCTCATCTTACTTCTTCTACCATTCAGCATTTACTATCAAAATAAGATCTCTTAAGAACCATGATGAATCATATAAAGAAAGTCCTGCTTCTTGCTCCCCATACAGATGATGCCGAATTGGGCTGCGGTGGAACCATGGCTAAGTTTCTGGAACATGGCATTGAAGTGCATGTTGCCGCTTTTAGTACCGCCAGAGCGTCCCTACCCGATGGAAGTGATCCGGATTTATTGAAAAATGAATTTATCTCTGCCATGGATTTCTTTGAAATTCCAAGAGAGCAACTTCGAATCTATGATTATGAAGTGCGCAAACTGAATTACTCGCGCCAGGAAGTACTGGAAGAATTGGTAAAGCTGCGTCAAGAAATTGCCCCAGATATGGTTTTAGTTCCCAGTGGATCTGACCTGCATCAAGATCATCAGGTTCTTTATGCCGAAGGATTAAGGGCCTTTAAAGAAATCACAGTTTGGGGTTATGAATTGCCTTGGAACCATATTAGCTTTTCTGCACAGGCCTTTGTTACCTTAGAAGAAAGACATATCCAAAAGAAATGGGACGCCTTACTGCATTATAAATCCCAATTTGTTAAACAACGACAGTATTTCACCGAAGAATTTATTCGGGGCTTGGCAACAGTGCGTGGCACTCAGGTACGTGCGCCATTTGCTGAAGCTTACGAAGTGATTCGGACACGTTGGTAAAATAATTTGCATGAAAAAACTGACCTTATTCTTTTTGCTTTGCGGATATATGCTTTCCGCTCAAACGCTGATCATCGATACGCTAAACACTTCTAAAGATGCGATGATTCGAAAATTGGGGAATACCCCAGATCCTCTAAACTATGGATCTTATCCCTGGGAAAACATGCATGCCTGGACAAACAATGGCCAAGCTGTAGTTCATCGATCTTTAATTGATTTTAATTTAAATGGGATCTCAAATCCGAGCTTGATTGACTCTGCTTTCTTAGTACTTCAGGTACCCCCTAGTGGTGTGCAATATTCTTCAGGTCATCATATGGCTACTGATAACTCTTGTGAGGTAACTACGATTACTGCACCTTGGAACGAATTTCAAGTTAGCTGGGTTAACCAACCCAGTACGGATACGAGCAACAAGATTATTATCCCACGTTCTGATAGTGCCTATCAAGCTTATAGATTAGATGTTACTTCCATGGTTCAGAATATGCTGAATTCGCCTACAGCAACACATGGATTTTATTTAAAGCTGCTTAATGAGTCCTCCTATCGCAGAATGGTCTTTGCTTCTAAAGAAAGTCCATACAGCCATTTAGCGCCTATTTTGGTGGTAAAGCAAACTATCCCGCCACCACCGCCGCCGCCCACCGGAAACAGCATCGAAATTAGCGCGCTTCAAGATGCGATGATTAGAGAATACAATCAGGTTGGCGACAGTAGCAATTATGGCAATTATCGCTGGAATAATATTCAGATGATGAACCTCAATGGAACCCTAGAAAAACAACGATCATTAATCCAATTTGATTTAAGTGGAATTCCTGCTACTGCCCCTTTAGACTCCGCCATTCTTGAGCTAAGCATGGACCGCGATCTAACTGCCCCGCTCTACACAAGCGGCCATATATTCTCAAATGGAGCAAACAGCTGCATTGTAAGACGTATTATAAATCCCTGGCAAGAATCCACAGTAAATTGGTTCAATCAACCCAGTGTTGCCTTTCAGAATACAATATACATGGCTTCTTCAGTGCGAGCCTTTCAAGATTATCGCCTCGATGTAACCAATTTGGTTTTTGATATGTTGCGTTATCCAAGCCAAAACCATGGCTTTTATATTCAGCTGCAGTTTGAATCGCCGGATCGCCGAATGGTATTTGCAAGTCGTGAAAATCCGGATAGTACCGCACGCCCCAAATTGATATTATACCTTCCTCAAGGATTTGAGCTCATGGAGGAAAATTCGGTTTTTGAAACAGCTGTATATCCCAATCCAAGCCAGGGCAAACTAAATGTATTTATACCTGCTTTTTCCGGTGGTACTTATTCCATCCGATTTTTTAATACTATGGGCCAGGAAATTACTCGACGAAGCTTAACAGACCCAAATTCAAAAATCGATGTACAGGGCGAACTTGAATCAGGCCTACATTATTACCTTATTCTTAGCTCCTCTGGAAATAAGGTAGGAGCAGGTAAAGTCTTGATTCAATAAAGTTAAAAAGGAAATTTACGGTGATTTCAGATAAAGTCACCGGCATTATCGCCTTCACACATAATAAGATCAATAACTGATAAATGGGAGATGAATTCATCTCCCATTTGCTTATATACTGGTGGCTCATACTCCTGATAAAGGAGTTCGATACCAGCAGCCTGGTAGGCTTCCAGGTCATTGTATTTTTTAGCTCCTTGTCCAGATAAATACTGATCTGCCCCTACTATTTTACAGAGATTAATAATCTGTTCACTCTTTGTGCCTAGATTTCCTGGTAAATCACTCATCCGCTGCATAGGAGTGTCAATCTTTAAAACCCCTCTGAAAAATTCAATAAGATCAATATTCAAGTCTGCCAAATTGGAGTACTCGGTTAAAAGTATCTTCTCTATTTGAGGATAATATTGATCAAAATACGGGGCCTTTCCATAGGCGTGCTTAAGGCTATTCAGAGCCTTACTTTGCCATTTCTGAGAATAGTCGATGGCAAGGTCAATAAAGGACACATCTCTGCCTTTTGAATGACTCACAGAAACACCCAACCATTGTGCCTCACCTTGGCTATTCTTAAACTTGTTTCGATTACAAATATGACGATGAACATATTGCACCGTATCCATCAAGATATATTGGTCGCAATCCTTCATCTTCTTAAAATAACCTTGCCAGGGCATAAAATTCGGTTGATGTACTGCTAGAATCATATTTGTGTTTGGAGTTTTTTAAATTCTTCGGTTAGCCTTTGGCGAACGGAACTATCTTGTTGGGCCTTCTTTACCCTTTTAAAATTCTGATCGAGATTAGGGTTTACTTCTAAAGTATAGTCAAAGTATTTCCGGACATGTTGTGCTATCCTTTCTGCTTCTTCCTGAGGTTTTAATAGCAAATCTTCGTAGCGCAGACTTAAGAAATGACGCTTATCCAGCTTTTGGCTCTCTTGCTGATAATAGTTTTTCAAAAAGTGTACTTGACCTGCAATCTGCTCGTATACGTTTTTGGAAAGAAGTTCACTCACATTAGGAGGACTATAACTCCACCACTTAGATAGCCCCTTTTCGCCATACTGATTTAATCGAGCTTTATAAATGGATTCTGCCGCATCAAGATTATTTCTTTCAATATGCACAAATACCACCTTGGGAAGAACCTCGCTTAGCTTTTGCATATGATAGGAGCCAAATATGTTCTTAAACACGGCCGCATTCCCCCAAAGATGTTGCATATTCAAAATACTGGATTTCAAACCTTTCCAATCTATGTTTTGCTCATCCTTCGCAATAGTTTCCATTGCAGTAAGGGAATCCTTCTTTAACCAGTATCGCCAGTAATAGCCAAATTCATGGATATCCGTTAAATCTGTGGTTCTGGCATATTCACTCTTAAAACCCGGTAAATTATCTCTGCCCAATACCTGATCACTTAATTGAATTCCGGTTAAAGGATTAAGATAAAACCTCGCTACCAGATTATTGACATAAGACAATTGATAGGCATTAGCTAAAAACTGAGTGCAGAGCGTAGTACCACTTCTCGGAGCGCCAATCACCATGAAAATGGGATGCTCCTGCTCTTCTACTTTCTGGTAAAGTTGCGCCTCAAAGTCCTTTAAGTAGGAATTAAGCTCTTGAATGAATCCTTCACTTTGGGCATCTTTGCGATATGCACCAATTCTATCGGCGGCCAGGTCCTTCAAATTTTTCATATCCTAGAAAGAATTACATTCTCCAATTGGGTGCTGAGCTTTTTAAAATTAAAGCGATCCAAAGCTTCTACTGAAGCCCCTTTAATCTCAAGTCCTGCCTTCCAATCCGCCAAGCGTTCTTCTAAAAACTGAAGGGCTGGGAGATACTCTTGATGAGATGATAAATGACCGGCATTGGTCTCTTTAATTACATGTGCAGCAGCCCCATCCTGATGACCGAATGCCAAACAAGGAACAGCACTATTTAAGTATTCAAATAATTTAGTACTATACACCAATTTGCTGCGATCAGCCATCCCCACTAAAAGCAGGAGTAAATCGGATTTCTGCATTTCTTGAACAGCCATATCATGGGGCACCGTTCCCTTGAAAACTAATTCTAAATTTTCAGGAAGCACCTTTAAAACAGAGTCTCTGGCTATTTGATCTACATTTCCATAAAAATGAAATCGCAAATTTGCCAATTGACCCTCCGGTATATTCTGGATGAAAGCCAAAAAGCCCGGTGAGACCTGATTCATTTTTAAACTTCCGAAATATGATACCGTGAACTTTTTGCTTCGCTCAGATTGATCAGATTGATGTTTCCCAAAATCGTCGGGATCAAAGCCATTGGAGATATAATGCACTTTTGTTTCCTCTTCTTCAAAGCCTGGGAAAAAACCCTTGTTTACACAGATAATATCCGAGGAGGCTTTAAGGACTGATTTTTCTAAGCGATTATTAAAATAGCGGGCTATTCTTCCCAATGGAAAATCCTCATAATAATAGATATTAGTCCAAGGATCTCTAAAATCACTAATCAAAGGCAGATCTCCACTGCTGGCAATCGCCTTTGCAACCAATGCCGTGGTTGGTGGCGGGGCAGTAGAAAGTACTGCACTGTAATGATTCTCTTTAATAAGCTTTTTTCCAAATGAAAGAGCTTTGGGATACCAAAAAATCTTAGCGTCTGGAATGATAATATTTAAACGCAGCCAAACTTTAATTCGAGCGCGCCAATTCGATTTGGCAGCATAAAATATAGATGGGTTGACCTTGGAGGATTCTCCCTGCAATAGGCTTTCATCCGTCCGGACAACCTTAAGACCAGGCACTTGTTGATCATCACCACGAGAACGACTAGCCGTGAGTATGGTTATCTCCCAGCCAGCTTGAAGGAGGTATTTTACAAATTTGCTAATCCTGAAAGAACCGGTTCCCTCATCAGGTAACCAATAATAACTAACAACTAATAAACGCTTATCCTTCTTCGAAATCATACTAGAATTAGAGCTTTGACTGCGCTTCAATTTGTTGACTGACCAAAGCTAAACCCTCTTTAAAACTATGAGGTGTATATCCCAATTCTTTTTGTGCCTTTTCAATTACAAACCCAGTCTTAGGTGGTCTCTTAGCAGCTTGATTTAAGGTAGAAGAATCAAGGGGATTGATCAAGCTTTCATCCAAGTTCCAAAAGCGAGCAATCTCTCTCACCATATCGATAATACAGAAAAAGTCAGCGCCTGATATGTTGTAAACTCCCTGGGCCTTTTGCTTGGCAGCGAGAATACAACCCTGGGCCAGATCCTCTGCCAAAGTGGGCGTACGGAACTGATCATCTACCACCTTAATCGGATCACCCTTTTCCAAAGCTCCTTTAGCCCATAATACAATATTGCTGCGGCTCATATTTTCGGCCACCCCATAAACTAAAACAGTACGTAATATAGCAGCCGATACAGTGGACGCCTGTATCAATTGCTCTGCCCTCAATTTAGATTCACCGTAAAAAGATAGTGGATCAGGAATAGCCTCCTCGGTTAAAGGTCCCTCCTCTCCATTAAAAATGAAGTCTGTACTGAGATGTACCAGATGACAATTAAAGGTACTACAAGCAGCAATGATATATTGAACTGCTTCTACATTCAATTTCTCGCAACCGGCCTTATCTTCCTCACATTGATCTACATGAGTCATGGCTGCGGTGTGTATCACAACCTCGGGCTTTTCCTGCTCAAATACCGCAAATACCTCAGCGAGATTTGAAATGTCCATGGAATGGTAAACATAGCCTTCTTGCTTGTTTAGTCGATTGGTTCCTCTTGCGGTAGCCACCAATTCAACTTCCGGGTCGGCACTTAATTGATGAACTAATTTTTGTCCAAGTAATCCGTTAGAACCGGTTACCAATATTTTCATAATTAGGTATTACTATTCTGAGTGTGAATTTCAGCTAACAAATCATTCAAGGCTTTGATTTGCCTAGCATTGCCCAATACAAAGAGACGAGATTTGGGGCGAAGGATGATTTCACTACTGGGATTGATCATATAGTTTCCCTCCGGATCTTTGATACCGATAATGGTACATCCTGTCCTTTGACGAATATGCAATTCATTGAGATTGCAAGAGCGCTTCTCGCCTAATAGATCGCTCAATTCAATTTCTTCGAGATTACTATCTGATGATCCTTCCACCGAAAGGTGCTCCAAAAATTCTACAATATTGGGGTTCATCACCAAACTGGCCATATGTCCACCTCCAACACCTTCGGGCATAACCACCGAATCGACACCCACGGCTCGAAGCTTGCGCTCGGTACTTTCTGAAGAGGCACGACTGATTAAGCGTATGGATGGTGATAAGGTACGGGCAGAGATAACTACAAAGAGATTATCTGCATCCTTGCTAAGAGTGGTAACCAAGGCATTGGCTCTATCTACTCCTGCTTGTCGAAGCACATCATCATCTGTAGCATCAGCCTCCAGGTATAGAACATTGGCTGATTTCAAATACTGCTCAATGATCTGAGGATCGTTTTCAATGACCAAAACTTCCTGACCATAAGCCACCAATTTTCGGAGAGCTCTCCGACCATTTCGGCCAAAGCCACAAAGGATCACGTGACCCTTAATTGTACTGATGCTGCGATTCAAATTGCGTCGTTTAATATCTTCTGCCAATTCTCCACTAATCAAGACCTGAGTAAGCAGAGTGAGACCGTAAGCGAAAGTACCAAAACTAGCTATGATGAGGAAAGAAGTAAACCACTGTCCGGCGGTACTTAAAGCCTGTACTTCGCCAAAACCTACGGTGCTTACCGTAATGATGGTCATGTAAAAGGCCTCGGAGAAATGATAGTCTTCAATGAGCATATAGCCCGAGACTCCAATCAGAATAAGGGTTCCCAGTAAACTAACTATGGTTCTAAAGCGGGCAAGGACGTTGGTCTGGTACAAGGCGGTTTATATATCAAGCACGGAATGTCTTTTACTCCGCAAATGATCTTTAATCTGAATCCAAAAAGCCAGAATGAGGTATAAGATAACTGGTGAACCAAAGGTTAAAAAGGAGGTATAAATAAAATATCTACGTACCACTCCCGGGGCAATTCCCATTCGCTCACCTGATCGGGTGCAAACTTCAAATCCCCACTTCTCCAGAAAATTCCGTAATCTTTCCATCTTCGCTATCGATTTAGCAACTCATTCCCGAGAGTGCAAGTTAAACATTTTTTAGGCTGACAATAGTTCTTATACCAAGCAATGCAAGCCTGACTATCGAAGGCAGAACGTAGCTTCAAGCCCAATTGTTCATAAATCCGAGTAAGCCGGTTTGCTTCGGCGGGTAATTTCATCAAAGAATCCAATGCCGCATCTTGCAGTTCATACCGCCCCGTTTTTTTAGCATAGAAAAATTGAAGTGGGATAAGTGCATTGATTAATAAACTCTGCTTTAGAGCCTCTGACCAATGTAAACCAATATTTGATTTACTTGTATTTTTCAGGCGGTAGTGATTGCACCAAAATTGCGGTAGCTCAGGCCAATAAAGGGCTTGCATTTCCAGGCCCCGACCTTCTCGAATCGAAGCAAACCATTGTAAAGCGTAAGGTAATAACTGACTTAATTGAGCAATTCGTCGATCCGGAAAATTGGCGGGGCGCATTCTGGAATACTTCCAAATCGAAAAATCCAATTCTTCCAATTTGTGCTTATGCCTTAAAAATTGAAACTCCGAGAACCAGGGATTATCCCCTGACCCTCCGTTTGTCAATAGGCCCGCCATCCCCAAAAAGAGAGCATCACGTTGCAAATCCTTGTCTTGATACTTTCGCCAAAGTTCTAGTTTCAGAACGCGACTTAAGGATTCCATCGCTGGACTGTTAACTGGGGCTCCTAATGCTTTAGCCAGACTACGATAAAGTAGGGCATCCCAATTTCCCCCTAATTCCTCCAAAGCCAGATTTAGACTTTCAGATTTTTGCTCTAGTCTTAGTATACATGCGCGTTCCAACATTTGATGCTTCTTTATAGCATCTACCTCTCGGAAGCTTTCGGCGCAAGCCAGGCTTTTAGTTCCCTGTAATCGTTGTTCAAAACGCCAATAAAGCTGAGTATCGTAAAGCCCATCCAAACTTAAGCATGGAGGTGCCCAGCCCTTTTCCGTGTAGATCAATTGGTCCTCTTCCTGAACCACATGAAGAATTACATTATTGTAGCCAGGATCTAATTGGTGCTGATGTCGATTCCAATCCGAACTTCGGATATGAATTTCCACACTTCCCACCCATAATTGACCATTGATCCTTATTCGCGCTTGTTCAAAATCGGGCCCGCTATTGGCGTTCGGATAACCCGGATGAAGAACCTCAATCCTCCCTCCATTTTTCATAAACCAAGGATCCGGTTTCAATTGTCGAAATCGCCAGAGATAATGCAGAAAATCTTCAGTCATAGATTTTTTTCAATGTTTGAACATTAAAACTTTTCACAGGTTAAGAGCAAGTTATATTTTAGCACCATGGGTATTCAAGAAGAGATTAAGCAAAGCCATTTTAGAAACGCTTATCAAAAGGCTTTTTTAAATATTATGTACACTAATAACTGGCTCGACGAAAAAGTCCGAGGCATGCTTAGTGGAGAAGACCTCACTAAACAGCAGTTTAATGTTTTACGAATTTTAAGAGGTAGCTATCCAGAGCCCTTGAGTACCTTACAGATTCGAGAGCGTATGCTGGATAAAATGAGCGATACTTCTCGTATTGTAGATCGCTTAATCAAGAAAGAGTTTGTTTCCAAACAAACCTGCCCCAATGACAAGCGCCTGGTTGATGTGATTATTACCGAAGCTGGCTTGGCTAAATTGGAAAGCATCGATCAAAGAGAATTTCGAATTGAAGAAACCTTTAGCAATCTTAGTGAAGAAGAAGCTAATCAGCTGAGTAATCTCTTGGATAAGATGCGGGAAAACAAAGAGGAAATGGCTTAATAATGCCAGATAGGGCCTAAGGTGGGCCTCCCTCTCACCCATGAAACTGCTTGCAAACCGGTAGTATCACCAGCACAACCATTGCCTGCAATTATCGATTGTATTTGCAGGGTTCGGGTTGTATCATATACGCCTAAGTTAAACAGGCTTATACTATCCGTAAAGCTTTGGCTAAAAGTACTGTCACCATCAAAAAATGTTACCTCCCAAGGGCCTGTTGCCCCACCAAAAGTTAAAGTAGCAGTATGCATATCGCCTTGACAGACCGAGTCTATACTCCAACTTAATGTAGGTGCCGGCAGCACATGCAAATTATATTCAACACTATAAGAAGTGGTATTGTAGGGAGGCTTAATTTCAGTGGCCTCTAAAATATAGTCCCCCGAAGCGGTAATATCCCAACGCACTCCTACTGTTGTATCCTCCTGACCATAAATCAATGTTGAATCTATC